>NZ_WHLY01000002.1:1370000-2055000 GCF_009296315.1 Salmonirosea aquatica | reverse complement strand
TTTTAAGGGTACCCTCAAAGGGAGGCGATCGACCACGCTACCGCATAGGTAGGTCAGCATGAGCCAGTTGGTGCCAATGATAAGGGGTACCTCGGCTACCTTCCAACCCAGCACCGTACCGTACGAATATTCCCCAAACAGCAATCCCGTGTGAACGCCCAGTACCTCAGCCAGAAACCCCAGGCTGAAGGCGGCGATGCAGTAAAGTCCGAAGGCAGGCCGCCAGTCGGTATGAAAAAGCAGCAAGAGTCCCAGCGAAGCAAGCAGGTTGAAAGGAGTCAATAGCTCGAAGAGGGTAGCCGTGGCCGGTACGTTGAGACCGATAAGGCCTGCCAGATACATCAGCGGCAGTACGGTGAAGACCGTCCGGCGAGTTGTGGGCGAAGGGAGTGGAAGGCGGTCGGGCATACAGGGTACCTATAAAAAAAACCCCGACAAGCGGGGTTTTTAAAACCGGGAGAAAGACGGGGTTCGAACCCGCGACCTCCTGAACCACAATCAGGCGCTCTAACCGGCTGAGCTACAATCTCCGTTTTGGAGGGACAAAATTAGGAAAAAGGTTTGCAGCTTGCAATGTTCCTCGAGAGATTTTTTTACAAGCCACAAACCTTCAGGGTACCATTCTGACTGCCAGCCTTATTTAGCTGCCTGGTAGTTGGCTTCGGCGGCTTTCCAGTCCACTACATTCCAGTAGGCATCCACATAATCAGGACGCTTGTTCTGGTATTTGAGGTAGTAGGCGTGCTCCCATACGTCAAGTCCAATGATGGGGGTACCTTTGGCCTCTGCCAGGTCCATCAGCGGATTGTCCTGGTTGGGAGTAGAAACCACGGATAAATCGCCACCTTCGGTCCGAATGAGCCACGCCCAGCCCGATCCGAAACGGCTACCGGCCGCTTTTTTGAATTCGTCCTTGAATGCGTCGAATGAGCCAAATTTCGTGTCAATGGCGCTGGCCAGCTCACCGGTGGGTTTTCCGCCACCGTCGCCACTGAGGGTTTTCCAGAAGAAGCTATGGTTCCAGTGGCCGCCGCCGTTGTTACGCACCGCCACGGGAAGCGTACTGACTGTAGCCATGAGTTCATCTATGCTTTTGCCCGCCATTTCGGTACCTTCTACGGCGGCATTCAGGTTATTTACATACGCCTGGTGGTGCTTGTCATGGTGAATTTCCATGGTTTTGGCATCGATATTGGGTTCCAGGGCATCGTTAGA
This sequence comes from Salmonirosea aquatica, assembly GCF_009296315.1. Lineage (NCBI taxonomy): Bacteria > Pseudomonadati > Bacteroidota > Cytophagia > Cytophagales > Spirosomataceae > Salmonirosea > Salmonirosea aquatica. Next base: position 2,053,785 of record NZ_WHLY01000002.1, on the reverse strand, counting down.
GTAAGGTAGGGGATCTAAGGTAAAAGCCATTTTAGTTTTGGTTTAGTAAGGTTCAAAAAATATGTTTAGCTGGTTTAACTAACAGTGGAATCGAAATTTATGTTCTGAGCCCCCGGAAAAACTTAAGAAGCATGGCCTGGGACTGTTCGGCTCCGACCCCCCCCAGCAGACGGGTTTTGGGATGAAGCAGGGTAGGTGAGACATGTGTAAAACCCCTGCGCTCGTCCCTGGCTCCGAACACCACTTGTGCCAGCTGTGCCCAAAAAATCGCGCCAGCGCACATCACGCAGGGTTCCAGCGTCACGTACAGTGTACAATCGGTAAGGTACTTGGCGCCGAGGTATTGCGAGGCGGCAGTTAGGGCCATCATTTCAGCGTGGGCCGTCACATCGTTCAGTTGTTCGGTCTGATTGTAGCCTTTGCCGATGACGCGCTGTCGGCACACTACCAGGGCACCCACGGGAATTTCACCCGACTCGGCCGCCTGTTGTGCCAAATCGAGGGCTTGCTCCATGAAGTACTCGTGGGAAAAAGGGTTCATACGTAGGTGATATAGGAATGAAAAAGCGAGGAGCGTGCATCCCCTCGCTTTTCAAAATAACACTATAACGTTACTGGCACTACTCTCAACAGAGAGGTCAGTCCTGCTTAATAATCCGGCGAACCGCCGTCCGGCCTCCGTTCTCGATTTTCAGGAAATAAAGTCCTGTCGGCTGGGAGGTGAAATCCACTTCCGTCCGGGCCGCGTGAATTTTTTGGTTAAATACCGAGCGCCCCCTCGTGTCAAAAACCTGCAGCTGCGCTTCTCCTGTGGCCGGAGGGGTATCCATTTCCACTACACAAATGGTTTGGACGGGACTGGGGTACACCTTAAGCCAGGTCGCCGAAAAGGTAGGTTCATTAGCCAGGATGGGGTCTACCTGAATGCGCGCCGTACCTGACACATTGCCCATGCCGCACTGATTCGATACCGTGCTGAGCGAATAGGTAGTTGTGGCGCTGGGCTTGACCACAATGACGAAGGGCGTAACACTGGTGGTGATCAGCGAATCCCGAATTCCATCATTGAATCGGAACGTCCAGGGGCCATCCCCCGTGAATGCGACGTTGACCGTGGCGGTTTCGCCGATTAGGATGGTAGTACTGCCCGTCAGCGTGGCGGTAGGCCGCGGTTTTACGGTTACCGTTACCGGGCTCACGCTACCCTTAATAATGAACTGCGGACTTTCTCCCACTACACGTACGTAATAGTTGCCGCCCGGAAGGGTATCAGGTACCGTAGCGATGGCATCATTGCCCTGGCGAACGGTAGGTATGGTGCGGAACCCTTCATCGGCATCGGTCAGGGAGATCTGCACGTTGAACTTATTACCCGTCACGAAATCGCCCGACGCCTGGAAAGGCAGCGTAAAGGACGTCCCGGCACAAAGATTGGCAATCGTCGGGTTACCGGTACTGATGGTCGGTATCCGTACCGTGACCATGGCGCTGCCGTTCGGTATTCCCTTGCCGCAGGCGTTGGCTACCTCAGTCACGGTGTAGGTAGTGGTGCGTTCGGGGGTCACGGTAATCCTTTGAGGGTTCTCAGTGACTCCTTTCATGGTCAAGTTGTTGGAGAGCGTATAATCCCAGGGACCGTCGCCAGTGAACGTCACAAGTATTTCAGCCGATTGCCCCAGACCGATCGAATTGTCGCCGCTGATGGTGGCGGAAGGCAACGGCTTGATGCGGACATCGATTTTCTCTTTCGGACTTTCGCAGCCATTGTCGCCGGTTTGGGTAACGTAAAAAGCATAGGAACCTACACTGGCTGTGAATGGTGTGAAAGGGTTGGGCTGCGATTCGGTGGCAGTCGCTTCACGGTACCATTTCAGCTTAGAACCCTGGGCCGAAAGAGGCTGGGCAGTAACATTCTGGCAGTATTCCACAGGAGTTGTTACGCCGGGTTTCGGAGTCGTTTTGACTAAAACCTTGATCGAGGTGCGGTCTCCCTCACAGCCTTCGAGGGTTTGGCTCAGGTAGAAGTCCGTTGTGCCGCCCGTATCCGTAGAAGGGGTAGGTGCTACCCCGGACGAGGTACCTCCACTGGCGTTGGTACCGTACCAGTTTAAGACTGCGTTACTTTCGGGAGTGGCCGTGAGCGGGTTGGGCTTATCAAACTGGCAGTACTCAATCGAGGGCGTTACACCGGGTAAGCCGGGCAGGCGCTTCACGCGGATTTTTACTTCGGCCCGGCTGCCTTCGCATCCTTTGGCGGTAGTCTGGCTCACGTAATACGCCTTTTCCTGAGCTTCTTTTACGTTGACCGAGGGCGTACCGTCGAGCGGACTTCCTCCGGAGGCCGCCGGATACCATTTCAAATTTTCACCATTGGCTGTAAACGAAATGTTCCGATCCTGTCGCTCCTGACAGATAACCTGAGGAGTGACGGCAGGTAGGCCAGGCAGCGGGTTGACCTGGACATCGATTTTAGCGCGCGGCCCTTCACAGGCCAGACTGCCGGAGCCAACAGGATACAATGTGGTTTGGCTTACGTAAAAAGAAGTGTTAGTCACCGAAGCAGTACTGGGTGTAGGAGCCGTTGTCGAGGGATTTCCGCCCGAGGCAACCGAATACCATTTTAAGTTTTCTCCCGTGGCGGAAAGAGGCTGAGCGGCACCTTTCTCACACAGGTCGAGAGGAGTGGTAACCGTGGGCCGGGTGGGAAGTGCTTTGATCTCCTGCGTAAGTACGGCACGGGGGCTTTCACAATTATTTACCGTCTGCGTGACATAATAGGTGATCGTTCCCGCATTGTCAGCAGAAGGCTTAGGTACCGTGCCGGAGCCCGTACCGCCTGTAGCAGCTTCGTACCATTTTAGCGTACCTGTAATACCACTAACTGCGCTTACCAGCAATGGGACTGTCCCCTGCTGACAAACGGGAGTTGTGGCCGCAATGGTGGGCTGTACAGGAATAGGCTTTACCAGCACATCGATTCGCGCACGGTCACTTTCACAATTGTTTTGAGTTTGAGTGACATAGTAGGTAGTTGTTTTTACAGCGCTTGTACTGGGTGTAGGCGTCGTGGTAGAGGCTGTTCCCCCGGTGGATGAATCATACCATTTTAGTGAGGTCCCGGTTGCGACCAATGGAATTGCAGGCTCATTGTTGCAATATTCCACGGGTGAGGTGACTGCAGGTAGGTTGGTTCTATAGACCGTCACGGTGATGGTCGCCTTGGGGCTTTCGCAGCCGTTGATGGTCTGGCTCACCTGATAGACCGTGGTACCTGCCGTCTTAGTCGATGGAACCGGAGCCTTGGCCAAAGCAGTGCTATTCTGATACCAGGTGAGGGCGGTTCCCGTGGCGGTCAGGGTCGTTTCGGGGGCACCAATACAAAACGGTACATTGGCGGCTGTGGTAGGGGCAGGAGGCGTTACCTTGACCGTCACATCCAGTTTGGCACGGGGGCTCTCGCAGCCGTTGACGGTCTGAGTCACGTAGTAGGATGAAGCACCCGCTGTTCCCGTATTGACAACTGGCGGATTTGAGTTTCCGCTTCCACCGGTCGCTTCTCTGTACCACATCAGGTCAGAACCCGTAGCAGTAAGTGCAGGGGTAGTTGAGCCTTCGCACAAAGTGATTGGATTTACAACGGGTGCTGCCGGTACCGATTTGATAAGTACCGTGATCTTGATCCTATCGCTTTCGCAACCATTCTGAGTTTGGCTTACAAAATATTCCAGAGCAGCCGGTGCGGCGGTAGAAGGTGTGGGGGCACCCGCCAGCGCTGTTCCCCCTGAAGCCTTGTCGTACCATTTCAAGTTGGTACCCGTGGCTGTGAGAGCTGCAGCGGTTTCTCCCAGGCAATACTGAATAAAGGTAGTGGCCGTTGGGACCGGTGTTTGGGTAATGTTGACAGAAATAGTAGCCTTGTCGCTTTCGCAGCCGTTGACGGTCTGGCTCACCTTGTAGCTGGACCCGGTCGTGTTCGAAGGCGTGGGGGCACTCCCTAGAGGATTATCGCTGGCGTCGTACCATTTCAGCCCGCTGCCTGTGGCCGTCAGCGGCGGGATGGTCTGCCCCGAGCAGTAGGTGTAGCTGGCCGTGACGCCGGGCGGGGCGGGTTTAGCTAGAACCGTCACATCAAGTTTGGCACGGGGACTCTCGCAGCCGTTGACCGTCTGGCTGACGTAGTAGGAGTTGCTACCCGCGGCGGCCGTGCTAGGCGCGGGGGCTGTGCCCGAGCCGCTTCCACCTGTGGCGGCGGTGTACCATAGCAGGTTTGTGCCGTTGGCTGTCAGCGGGCCTGCTGAGACCCCCTCACACACGCTGAGCGCGCTCACGCCGGGGGTGATCGGCACGGCCTTGACCACCACGGTGATTTTGGTGCGTGCGCTCTCGCAGCCGTTCAGGGTCTGACTCACGTAGTAGTCCGTGGTACCTGCGGCGGCGGTGTTGGGCGTGGGGGCGGTGGTTGAGCCGCTGCCTCCTGTGGGGCCGGCGTACCATTTCAGGTCGGTGCCTGTGGCCGTCAGTACGGCGGCTGGCTGACCGGCGCAGTACTCAACAGAGGTAGTGGCCGTTGGGGCCGGCGTTTGGGTAATGTTGACAGAAATAGTAGCCTTGTCACTCTCGCAGCCGTTGACGGTCTGGCTCACCTTATAGCTGGACCCGGCCGTGTTCGAAGGCGTGGGGGCGCTTCCTAGGGGGCTGTCGCTGGCGTCGTACCATTTCAGCCCGCTGCCTGTGGCCGTCAGCGGCGGGATGGTCTGCCCGGAACAGTAGGTGTAGCTGGCCGTGACCCCGGGCGGGGTAGGGCGGGGCGTTATGGAAACATTTATTATACTCTTGGCACTTTCGCACCCAAAGGCCGTCTGCGAAACCTTATAAGTAGAGGGAGTCGTGTTGCTGGGAATGGGAGCACCCGGAAGTGGGTTATCGGCGGCATCATACCACCTCAGGGAATTTCCACCCGCAGTAAGGGGAGTGGCTACTCCTCCTTCGCAAACTTGTACGGGACTGGTGGTAGGAGCCAGGGGTGGCGAAATAACCTGTACCGTGATGGTCACTTTGGCGCTCGTACAGCCGGCGGATGTGGCCTGCGCTACGGCGTAAGTCTGAGTGCCCGCTATGGTAGTAGAAGGTACGGGGGCCGAGGCCAGTGAGCTGCCCCCGCTATCGTACCATTTCAGAGAATTTCCGTCCGAGGCTGTTGCACTGAGTGGAAGGGCGGTAGCGCCAATACAGTAGGTATAAGCGGTGGTAGTAACAGCGGGTGCAGCAGGTACCTGCTGGAGGGTAAGTGTGGAGGGACTTGTCGATCTCACGTCCTGAGGATCACTGGCAACGACCCTTACCTTGTACCCGGTTCCATTGACTACATCGCCGGGAAGCGTGACGCTTAAGGGGCTTGTCACCCCGGAACCAGCCAGAACGCGAGGCGAATCGAAGCTGCCCGTAGGTCCGGACAGTTCCACGCTGAAGGAATTGCCTGCTCCGAAGGTACCTGTTTTTGTGAAAGGAACTGATAAAGTGGACGGAACGCAGAGTTCGGATACCGCCAGGGTACCCGTGGTAATTGTCTGCGCATTTGACCCACTGATCAATCCCATTCCTATCAGCCCCGCTAAAATCCAGTGAGTAAAAAATCTATCTTGCATACGGTAATTTGTGTTTTGTAGAATTGACAATACCCAACCAGTCCGGGTAAATTTTGCGGATAAAGGTAGCTTTTTTTTAAATGCAAGCCACCGTAGGTGCACCCATTTGGGGCGAACCTACGGTGGTGGAGGAAGATCGAAATGGAGCGCCTACTAGGACTGAATGAGAGATTCGTAAATAATATCGTGGATTTTTCGGCGGGTGCGGTGCGTAGAAATCCCTTTGTTTTCCGGATCGGGATGAACGCGGTTGGATAAGAACACGAAAATCAATTCTTCATCGGGATCCGTCCAGACCATTGCCCCCGTAAAACCCGTATGGCCGAATGAATTGGCCGATGCCCGATCTGAAACATACGAACTGTTGCCCGAAGCGGGTACTTTGTCCCAACCCAGCCCGCGATGGCTCGCCTCGTCGGCCAGGCGCGTGAAAGCAGGCACCGTACCGGGCTGGAAATACTGCCTGCCTCCGTATTTGCCTTTCCACAGGTCCATCTGCATCAGCGTGGCCAGGTCGGTAGCCGTGCCGAATAATCCGGCATGCCCCGATACGCCCCCCTGAATGGCGGCCATCTGGTCGTGTACGGTACCTTGCAGCAACTGACTGCGGAAGCGATAATCCTGCTCGGTGGGGGCGATGCGCTCGGCGGGGAATCGGCGCAGCGGATTGAATCCCAGCGCGGATAAGCCCAGGGGCTCATAAAACGTTTTGTGAACGAAAATATCCAGCGGCTGTCCGGTCAACCGTTCCACTACTTTTTGTAAGGTAAGGAAACCCAAATCACTGTACACATAGGCGTACCGACCGGAGCGGTCGCGGCGGTTGCTGAGGGGCGATGCGATGACCCACTTCCACACCGAATCGCGGAGCATAGGTCGGGCGAATAGCTTGGGGGCCACTTGCAGATAATAGGAGCTATCCTGCACGGAGCTGTAATATTCGGGCAGCAGGCCTCCACCCCCTGTCATGGTTTTTCCCCAGAGTGTGGGATAAAAAGAAACCAGCCCCGCGCGATGGAGGAGCAGGTCGCGTATGGTGAAGTTCTGCTTGTTGGTACCTTTCAGTTCGGATAGATAAACGGATGCCTTCTGATCCAGATCAAGTTTCTTCTGATCATAGAGCCACATAACCGCTTGTAGCGTGGCCGACACCTTGGTGACCGAGGCCACATCATACAGCGTTTCGGGCGTTACGCGCTCCCCCGTCCGGTAGTTGAGGGTACCGTAAGCCTTGGAATACACGATTTTTCCCTTGCGGGCTACCACCAGTTCACAGCCTGGAAATACCTGTTGGCCGATGGCATCGGCTACGACATCGTCAATTTTGCGCAGCATGATCCCATTCATGCCCACGCTTTCGGGTGTACCATAACTCATGCGATCCAGTACGGTTGTTTCGGCAAAGGCACCGGAAAGGTACCCCCCTACCGATACGGGCAGGCTACCCCGCGCGGGTAGCGCACCGAACAGAATCTGCGAGGTGACTTGCTCGGTGGTTTCATTGTCTTCATTGGCGCAAAGCAGGGCATCCGTCGGCGGGAAAAACTTGATGCTATAAGGTGAGCCGAACAGGCACAAGGCTACTTTCTTGCCCTGGCCTTTAAGTCGGGTGACGAAATCGACCGTACCATTGGAGATACCATGACGGCGGCGAGGCGAGTTGCTGATTCCGTGCACACCTACCACTACGGCATCATAAGGCTCCAGGTAAGTCAGCATCTCAGTGATTTCTTGTTCGCTATTAGGCTTGTCCTCAAAAATCAGATGCCGTATCGGGGCGTAGTGACTCATCATTTTCTGGAAGGCCGTACCTGGTCCCGCCCCGATGGTGACGGATGCTACCTTGGTCGTTTCTAACGAACCGAAGGGAATCAGGTTGCCGTCGTTGCGCACCACCGTTACGGAGGCTTCACTCAGTTCGCGGGCCAGTTCCTGACTTTCCTCGTTATTTAAATCCTGGTATAGGTTCTTCAGGTCGATCGGCTGCTTATTGCCCAGACCTGCCCAGTACTTGCCCTTTAGGATCCGGCCTACTTTTTCATCGATGAATTTTTCGGAAATGGTACCTTGTTCCACGGCCTCCTTAATGCGCCGGATGGTTTCGGCCACGCTTTCGGGATAGAGCAGAATGTCGTTCCCAGCCATCAGCGCCTTCAGGTTCACGTCGGGGGCCTTACCTGTTTTGAGAACGCCGCGCATGTTCATAGCGTCGGTAAAGACCAGTCCGCGGAAACCCATTTGGTTACGTAACAGACCCGTAACTACTTTTTCGGAAAGTGAGGTAGCTAGCTGAGGCGTATTGTCCAATACCGGAACGTACAGATGCCCCGTCAGCACGCCCATCAGGCTATCGGCGATCAGCCGACGGTAAGGGTACAGGTCGATGTCGCGCAACTGGTCCGACGAATGGGTCACAACGGGCAATGTGTAATGCGAGTCGGCATCGGTGTCGCCGTGGCCGGGAAAATGCTTGGCCGTGGCGATCACATGGTTGCGTTGTAGCCCTTTCATGTAGGCCGTGGCCTTGCGCGTCACGTTGTCACGGTCTTCACCAAACGAACGAAAACCTATGACCGGATTGTCGGGGTTGCTGTTGATATCCGACACAGGAGCAAAGTTGATGTGAATGCCCAATCGGCGGCAGTGCTGTCCGATTTCGTCGCCCATGCGGTAAATCAGGCTGTCGTCGCGAATAGCCCCCAGCACCATTTGTTTGGGAAAAATCATGGTACTGTCCAGCCGCATGCCCAGGCCCCATTCGCCGTCAATGCCGATGAACAAGGGTACCTTGGACTGAGCTTGGTAACGGTTGGTCAGCACCGCCTGGCGGTAAGGTCCGCCCTGAAAGAAAATGAGTCCGCCCAAGTGGTAGTCGCGGATAAGCCGGTCGACCGACTGGTAGTACGATTCATTGCGGTTGGAAAAGGTGGCGATCATGAAAAACTGGCCGATCTTTTCGTCGAGAGAAAGCGTGCGGAGCGTACTGTCCGCCCAGGCATTTTCAGAAAGTACCTCTACCGGCTTGTAGTATTTCCGGGGTTTTGAGGCGGGTTTGGCCGGTGCTCCCGGTACGGGCCTGCTAATCGGCAGAAAGGGAATGGATTCGGGTAGTATCCAGGCTGGTGCTACTACTGAGCTCACTATCAGGGCTATAATTAAACCCAACGCTATTTTAATAAACTTCGAGCGATACAACCGGCCAAACCAATTTTTCATGTGATGTGTTTACGACTTTAAGCTTGTGTGATTAACAGATAGGGAGGGAAATACCAAAAAAGGCCTTCGCGTAACAATATAACGCAATATGACGAAAAAATCATGGATTCTTACCTACTTTCTGGTGCTTAGTCTTTTTACTACCTCGTTCGGGCAAATCACAAGCGGAACGTACCGGGCCGTCCTCAAAACCCTCTATAAGAACGATGTTCCGCTGATCAGTTGCGAAGAGGCTTCAAAATTGACATCCGCGCGATTTTTGGACACCCGAGCATACCCGGAGTTTAAAGTGAGCCACATTTCCGAGGCACGGTGGGTAGGGTACGAAGAGTTTTCGTTGGACAAAGTGAAGGACATTGACAAAGGTACCCCCATCGTGGTATACTGCTCGGTGGGGGTACGGAGCGAGAAGGTAGGCAGGAAACTGATCGAAGCGGGATTCACCCAGGTGCAGAACCTGTACGGCAGTCTGTTCGAGTGGGTAAATCAAGGGTACCCCATCGTGGACATGACGGGACAGCCCACCCAAAAGGTACATGCTTACTCCCCCGCCTGGGGCGTGTGGCTCAATAAAGGAGAAAAGGTTTACGAATAAACACGAGGGTACCCTCAACTTCCAATAAATGAAAAGGAGAAAGGTACTTTCCAGGGTACCTTTCTCCTTTTTTAATTACTGTCGGCCTTGCAAACCTTGCGTTACTGACGCGCCTTCACGATTTCGGTAAAGTCGCGCGATTTGAGCGAAGCGCCACCTACAAGTCCGCCGTCTACATCGGCTCCGGCAAACAGCTCCGCGGCATTGGCCGCGCCTACGCTGCCTCCGTACAAAATCGAAATGCCGTCAGCCACTTCCTGGCCATACTTTTCGGAAAGATGTGCCCGCAGGGCGGCATGCATTTCCTGAGCCTGCTCCGCGCTGGCTGTCAGGCCGGTACCGATGGCCCAAATAGGCTCATATGCGATTACGACCGAGGCCAGTTGTTCGGCACTGAGATGGAACAGGCTTTCGGTGAGTTGGTTTTTGACGAAGCCGATATAGTCTTCATTCTGACGCTGATCCAGCGATTCGCCGCAACAGAAAATCGGCGTCAGGCCGTTTTCAAGAGCGATATCCACCTTGGCGGCTAGCTGTACGTTGGTTTCGGCGAAGTACTGCCGCCGCTCGCTGTGCCCGATGATGACGTAGGGTACCCCAGCGGATTTCAGCATGGGAGCTGAGATTTCACCCGTGAAGGCACCGGAGGCCTTTTCGTGGCAATTCTGCGCGCCCAGCGACACTTTGGCCGCGTTGTCGACGTATTTGTTCAGGGTGGTCAGGTATAGGGAAGGTACGCACAGCACCACTTCCACGTCGCCAGTCACTTCGTCTTTGATCATGTTTACCACTTCCGACGTCAGCGCAAGGGCTTCGTCGAGGGTTTTGTTCATTTTCCAGTTGCCGGCTACTATTTTCTTACGCATGATCGGGCGGGTTTGTATAGGGATTTGTAGTTGAATGAGGTCCAAAACTACCACTTTTTCGCTTGAAGACTCAGACTGGGGTTTCATCATAAAAAAAAATCTAAACTTTTAGACACCTAATAAGTTTTTTTTGTGTTTAATCAAGACAACAGGGCTTATATTTGTCTAATATCCCAGTTGTGAGTTAGTTATGAAGAGAAGTGGTACCTATATACTTCTGGTGTTTGGACTAATACTGAGTGGTTTTCTCCGCGTAGCTGCCCAGCGTGCGTGGGAGCCCGAAGATAAGTTCGGTTTTTTCCTGGAAGGAAACCGGAAAGTGACGCGCATCCCCTTTGAATTCCATTCCAACCTGATTATTGTTCCAGTTCAGATCAATGGATCTGATACGCTGCATTTTATCCTGGATACTGGCGTTAGTACCACCCTCGTTACCGATCCCAAGGTGCTGGCCGGGCAGCATCTCCAGCTCACCCGTCCGGTAGTGCTGGCCGGAGCAGGCGAAGGCGAGAACGTGACGGCGCATGTAGCGCTGGACAACTCCCTGTCGATGAACCGGATGAAGGCTAAGCACCAGAATATGCTGGTGCTGGATGAGGATTTCCTGCATTTGTCGGAGTACGTAGGTCTGCCCGTCCACGGCATTTTTGGCTACGAGGTGTTCAACAACTTTGTGGTAACTATCGATTTCAATCGCAAGGAACTGATCCTGGAGAAGCCGGGCCGTTACAAGTACCGGAAACGGAAAGGAGAGCAATACCCGATCACCATCGAAGATACCAAACCCTTCACCAATGCCGTGGCGCTGTTTGCCGACGGGCGTGAGCACCCCATCCGGGTCATCATCGATACGGGCGCGGGCCACGCGTTGTTGCTGGACCAGAATGCTGACAATAAAATTCAGCTTCCCGAAAAAGTAATCCACACCCAGCTGGGCCGGGGATTGAATGGCGTCATAAATGGCAACCTGGGCCGAATCGCCCGGATCAAATTTGGCCGTTTCGAACTCGACAACATCGTGGCGTCCTTTCCTGATAGTACCTCTTTTGGCTCCAAACTCCCCGACCGCTACGAGCGGCAGGGCAATGTGGGCTGCGAATTGCTGCGCCGCTTCCGGGTGACCATGAACTACCATGATCGGTACATGGTGCTGAAACCCGTCAAACGCCGGCTGCGTGAATCGTTCGAACACGACATGAGCGGGCTTGAGATCAAAGCCGCGGGGAATGGCTATAAGAATTACTTCGTCAATGCCGTGAGCAAGGATTCTCCCGCTAAGTTGGCCGGTCTTGCCGAGGGTGACCAAATCTTGTTCATCAACGACCATGCGGCCGAGGACCTCAATGTGAGCGAAATCTACAAAATGCTGCAAAGGGGCGACGGAAAGCCCATCGAGCTGTTGGTGAAGCGCGAGGGCAAAATATTTTTTGCCCGCTTTGTGCTGCAGCGAATGATTTGAGGATTTATTTTGGGAAATGGACTCACTACCTTCCCGCCTGTTCCTGACGGAAGACGGCTCTCATACGCTATACGACCCGGGTTTCGATCAGCACTACCACTCCATCCACGGTTCTTTGCAGGAATCGCGCCGCATTTTTATCGAGCTGGGGATCGACCCTTTTCTGGATAAAGCCGACGAAATACGGATATTTGAAATGGGCCTGGGTACCGGGCTGAATGCCCTGCTGACCTGGCAATGGGCCGAGCAGCATCGTAAACCGGTGGAGTATGTCGGAATCGAAGCCTACCCGATTTCTGATGCAGAAGCCGAACAACTCAACTACGGAGCTCTCGTCGGCCAGGACGGCCTGGCCAGCGTCCATCAGGCCGCCTGGGGTACCCCAATCCATCTGTCGCCCTACTTTACGCTGGTCAAACACCAAACTTTATTGCAGCACTTTTCTGCGGAAGGTACCCTGTTCGATGTCATCTATTATGATGCGTTTGCGCCCAGGGTTCAACCCGAACTCTGGACCGCGGAGACATTCGCGCAGGTGGCGGCTTTTACCAAAACAGGGGGGTACCTTGTTACTTATTGCGCCAAAAGCGACGTGCAGCGCGCCCTGCGCAGCGCGGGCTTCCGGGTCGAGAAGCATCCCGGGCCGTGGGGGAAACGGCACGTACTGCGGGGTGTCAAAGAATGATGGACGGAAGTACAATTCAAAACTGAATTGGGTATCTTACCGTTCTAACTTTTATTGCACTGTATTTTTCTCCAAAACCTACCTACTGTGGCAACATCCGCTAAAACCAAACCTACGGTATTCATTATTTTCGGCGGTACCGGCGACCTCAACCATCGTAAAATAACCCCGGCCCTCTACAACCTGTTTCTGGATGGCTGGTTGCCCGCCGAATTTGCCATCATAGGCACGGGCCGTACCGAGCTGACCGATGAACAGTTCCGGAATAATCTCTTACAGGGTATCAATCAATTTTCGCGGAAGGGGAAGGCGGAGAAGGCGAAATGGAAAGAATTTTCCGAGCATATTACCTATCAGATTTCCAACATAAAAGAGGCGAAAGCGTACGCGGAGTTTGCCCAAAGGATACACCACTACCAGCAGGAGTGGCAACTGGAACCGTGCATCGTGTACTACCTGGCGGTATCACCCGGATTTTTTCCGGTCATTGCCGAAAATATCGCCAAAAGCAAGCTGGCGGGTACCCTGGCCACTACGCGCATCGTGATCGAAAAACCCTTCGGGCGTGATCTTGCGAGTGCCCGGCAACTCAATACCTTGCTGGGGTCTATTTTTGAGGAGTCACAGATTTACCGCATCGACCACTACCTGGGTAAGGAAACGGTTCAGAATATCCTCGCTTTTAGGTTTGCCAATGCGCTCTTCGAACACATCTGGAATCGCAATTATATCGACCATGTACAGATATCGGTGTCGGAGCAGTTGGGCGTGGAAAGCCGGGGCGATTTTTATGAAACAGCCGGCGCCCTGCGCGATATGGTACAAAACCACCTGTTTCAGTTGCTGTGCCTGGTAGCTATGGAGCCGCCGGTGTCGTACCATGCCGACGAAGTACGGAATCGTAAAGTGGATGTACTGAACGCTTTACGTACGATTCGCCCCGACGAAGTGAGCCAGGTGGCCGTACGCGGACAGTACGGAGCAGGCTGGATCGAGGGTAAAAAAGCAATAGGCTACCATCAGGAAGAGGATGTAGCGGCCAACTCCGCGCAACTCACCTTTGCGGCCCTAAAGCTGTTTATCGACAACTGGCGCTGGCAGGGGGTACCTTTTTACCTCCGCACCGGGAAGCGGCTGAGCGAAACCGATTCGGTGATCACGATCCAGTTCAAGCCCGTACCCCACCAATCGTTCCCCCCCGAAGCGACGACCAATTGGCAGCCCAATCGGCTCATTATCAATATTCAGCCCTGCATGGGTATCCGGATGCAGTTTCAGGCCAAACGGCCGGGACTGGAAATGGCACTACATCCGGTCGAGATGCAGTTTTCCTACGATGATTTTGAAAAAGCCGGTGCGCCTACCGAAGGTACCCCCGAGGCCTACGAAACGCTGTTGCTTGACATCACCAGGGGAGATTCGACCCTCTTCATGCGCGCCGATCAGGTAGAAGCGGCCTGGCAGGTACTCATGCCGATCATCGAAGCCTGGGAAGCTACCCCGGCGGCCGATTTTCCCAACTACGAAGCGGGTACGCGCGGCCCGGTAGAGGCCGACGCGCTGATCGCCAAAGATGGCCACAGCTGGATGGTCTGAAGGTACCCCCCGCTTTAATTCCAAGCTACGCCCTGCCGCCGAAGCGTTCAAAAGCCATGCGTTCCAGCATTTCCTGGTGGGAAGGGTGGGCAATGGCAATGAGCGCCTGCGCCCGCTGTTTGATGGTTTTTCCGTACAGGTTGGCCACACCGTATTCGGTAGCGATGTAGTGAACGTGCGCCCGGGTGGTCACCACGCCCGCGCCTTCTTTCAGGGTAGGGACAATCTTGGATTCTCCGCGTGAAGTCACCGAAGGCAGGGCGATGATGGGCTTGCCGCCCTGCGACAGCGACGCACCCCGGATGAAGTCCATCTGGCCGCCCACACCCGAATAGAGTCGCATCCCGATAGAATCGGCGCACACCTGCCCCGTGAGGTCTATTTCGATGGCGCTGTTGATGGCCGTTACCTTGGGATTGGTTCGGATCACGGACGTATCGTTGGTGTAGGAGGCTTCCAGCATGGCTACGGTCGGGTTGTCGTCCATGAAATCGTAGAGCCGCTGACTGCCTATCGCAAAGCTTGATACGATTTTCCCCCGATACTTTTTCTTGTGAATACCCGTCATCACGCCCTTCTCGACCAGGTCGATGATGCCGTCCGAAAACATTTCCGTATGCAGGCCCAGATCTTTGTGGTTGGTAAGGTACCTCAGGGTAGCGTTCGGAATACCACCAATGCCCACCTGTAAGGTTGCGCCGTCTTCGACCAAACCCGCCACGTGCCGGCCAATAGCCATCTCGGTTTCGGTGGGTTGTTGGGGATCGTGGGTGAAAAGGGGAGTTTCGTGAAAGCATAAGGCACTGAACCGGCTGATGTGAATCTGTCCGTCGCCGTGGGTGCGGGGCATGTGGGGATTGACGAGGGCAATGGTCTTACGGGCCGTGTCGACTGCCGCCCGGGCTACGTCCACCGATACGCCCAGCGAACAGAATCCGTGCCGATCGGGCGGGGAAACCTGCACGAGCGCTACATCGAGCGGCCAGATGTTATTCCGAAACAGCAGCGGGGCCTCGCTCAGGAAAATGGGCATGTAGCTGGCTCGCCCCTCGGCAATGGCCGTCCGCAGATTGGCCCCAATGAACAGTGCGTTGGGGTGAAAAGATTCTTCAAATCCCGGATTAGCCAGCGGCATAGGGCCTTCCAGGTGCAGGTGGATCGTCTGCACGTTACGAAGTTCGGCCGCGCGTTCGGCCAGCGCTTCCAGCAACAGGGTAGGGGTAGCCGCCGCACCGTGTACGAATACGCGGTCGTTGCTGCGGATCATTTTGACGGCCTCCTGTGCGGATATATAGGGATAAGTCATGGAGTAGTGGGGCTATTGGTCACTATTTGCTTTTGATATCTAAAGGGGATGCAAAACAATGAAGATACCAAACCGGCCCGTATGAGCAAAATCAGTGAAATAAAAACCTGTCCTCCTTTTTATTCTGAAAGAAGGACAGGTTAAAGCTGGAAAGGAATTTACGGTAGGAGGGTACCTTCTTGCTCGATTAGCACAGCCTCATACAACGAAGCAAAGGATGCTTTGATCCAGATCAACGCCGGGAAAATCCCTACGATAAGGCACACGAGCCCGACAAAAAAAATCAGGATCGAAGTGAGCGCCAGGCCGAAGATTTCCCAACCATGTCCTTTGGTCATTTTCCAACTGGTTTCAACTGCCGCGATGGGATCGAGACCTTTGTTCATTACTAGGTACGACACGAACGCCAGTCGGCAGGCCACGATAATGCCCGGAATGATGAGCGCCACGAGGGCGATACCGATCAGGGCGGCGGTGAGCAGATGCGCCAGCACGACGTCGAGGTAGTTGCGGAAGCCCGCCAGCAGGTTTTTGAAATCCAGCGGCTGATTGCGAACCGCGTGTACGAACAGCAGGTCGGCGCTGTACTCGAATACGGGTAGCAGCAGCAGCCAGTACGCCGCTCCTATCAGTTGTAGAATGGTCTTGTGGGCGGTTTGGTCTTTGGTAACTTCCTTGATTCGGTCTACCGGGGCATTGGCTACGGCAATGACCAACACCACCAGCAGAAGCGGCAGGAAGTACTGCTTCATTTTTTGCCAGCCGTATTTCAGGCTGCCTTCTATGCTGGGAGGGATCAAAAGGACTTTATCTTCCATGGGTACCTTGGGTTTGATGAATAAATTGTGAATGGGTCAAAAGTAAGGTAAAGCCCTGTCCATCAATAGCTACTTTGGTAGTGATTTTCAAATTCACTACCAAAGTAGGGCCCTTCCCATACTTTGGATGGGTATTTTTGGAGCCCGTAAACTTTTGATTTTCGTATGGCCACCAGTACCTTCTACCATTGGGTTTGTTTTATGTTCTGCCTCGGGCTGACGGCCGGAGGCGTACTGGTACTATTCCGCCGGAAAGAATACCGGCTGTATCCCGCCCTCCGGTATTTGCAGTATTACCTCATCCTGATCTACACCTTCGGATTTTATGCTTTGTGGAGTCAGATCTTGTTGCGGAGCCTGTTTTTTGCCGAGCTACGGCCGGATAATCTGGCCGCTCTGGCGCGTTTCCTGATCATGCTCAGCGTACCCTTCTTATTGGTGAGTAAGCTGATGCTGGTGCTCTGGATGATACACCTCGCAAACCGTCCGGTGCGGACTTATCTGCTGCCCTCCCTGGTACCTTTGCTACTGCTGGCCTTGCTCGTCGTGGCCGGCTATGGAAGTACGTGGACCTTATATCAGGCGTACGGTGCCCTGGTGCTGGTGCTGATGACGTGGGTGGCCATGCAGTTGTTTTTTTTCGAGGCAAGGTACCTTCAGCGGAAATCCAAAACCGTGCTGGCGGTAGTGGTCGTTGGGATAGGCGTTTTGCATGGATTGCTGTTGCTTGATCTGCGGGAAATACCCGCCGTTGAATTGCTCTTTGTGTTGTTGTACTTTCTGATGCACACGGCATTTGTGACCTACTTCATATACCAGGTGGACTTGCCTGAGCCTGACCCCACAGCGATCGGTTTGCCGCACGCAGTACCTGTAATCATAGGTACCCCTTCTTTTGAGAAATTTGTGGAAGTTTATGGAATCACGCCCCGCGAGAGCGAAATCATCCAGGAGATTTACCAAGGAAAGGCCAATAAGGAAATAGCGGAGCAGCTGTTTGTAACATTGCAGACCATCAAAGACCACACGCACCGCATATATCAAAAGACCAACGTGAAAAGCCGCACCCAGCTCAACTCGTTGCTGCGTAATTTTCAGAAGTAGGATCAAAGGGTACTGCCTTCTTACAGAAAGGGTATATAAAAATCCGGCGAAGTCCACGCCGAGACGGTTTTTCGATTCTAATGAGTACCTTCGCAGGCATTCCACCCATGAAGTTCTTTATTGATGGCAGCAAAGAAAAAAGCAGAACCTGCGCCTTCAGCGCAAAACTTTCCCGTAGTGGGGATTGGCGCTTCCGCGGGTGGGCTCGATGCCTTCAAACGGTTTCTGCGGGCTCTCCCCGTTGATTTGGGGATGGCCTACGTACTGGTGCAACACCTCAATCCCGACCACGAAAGCCTGCTGCCCGAAATTCTGGCTAAGGAAACCAGCCTGCCGGTCCATGAAATTACAGACGATATCCGCCTTGCCCCCGACCATGTCTACATAATCCCGGAAAACAAGATCTTGACCGCCACCGATGGGGTACTTAAACTCAGTCCGCTTGATCGGGCCAAACGTCCCAACATGCCCATCGATGTGTTTTTTGCCTCCCTGGCCGAGGTGCACAGTACCTTTGCGGTGGGTGTGGTGTTGTCGGGCACGGGGAGCGACGGTACCCTCGGTCTGAAAGCCATCAAGGAGTACGGGGGTATCACATTTGCGCAGGACGGGGAATCAGCCGCCTACGGAGGGATGCCCCAAAGTGCCCTTCAGGCAGAAGTGGTTGATTTTACCCTGTCTCCCGAAAAGATTCCCGGACAACTGCGGAAAATCAGCCAGGCTTACCAGGCCGGCTATACCGAACTGGAAGAAGAAGAGCGCATCCCCAAAGACGATGAGCAGGTTTTCAAACAAATCCTTTCGCTTTTGCGTCAGCGTTGCGGGGTCGACTTTACCTATTACAAACAGCCTACACTACGGCGCCGCATAGCCCGCCGGATGGCGCTCAGTAAAAAAAACACCCAGCTGCCCACCTACTTCGACTTCCTGCGCGAAAATCGAAACGAGCAGGAAGCGCTGTGTCAGGACATGCTCATTGCGGTCACTTCCTTTTTTCGCGACCCCAAGACCTTCCATGCCCTGACCGAAACGGTGTTTCCCGCCCTGTTCAAAAGCAAATCGGCCGATGAGCCTATCCGGATCTGGATCGCGGGCTGCTCCACAGGCGAGGAGGCCTACTCCATTGCCATGTGCCTGCACGAGTTTCTGGGAAGTAAAGCGGCGGGTACCAAAATTTCGATTTTTGCTTCTGATCTTTCTGAACGGAACATCCGCAAGGCCCGGGCCGCGGTATATTCCATCGATGACGTGCAGGCCGTTTCTGAGGCCCAGCTCAAAACCTATTTTACCCGGCATACGGATGGCTACGAGGTAAGCAAGGTGATTCGCGATATGTGCGTGTTCGCTCCCCACAATTTTCTGACCGATCCGCCCTTCGCCCGCATGGACCTAATCAGCTGCCGCAATGTGCTCATCTACATGGATCCTTTTTTGCAAAAGAAAGCCCTGACTACCTTTCATTACGCACTGCGGGAAAATGGGTTTCTATTGCTTGGGAAATCTGAAACCGCCGGAGCTTCGTCCGAGTTGTTCACCCTATTTACCAAGCAGGAAAAAATATACGCCCGCAAGTCGGTACCGGGTCGGTTCATACATGTGACTACCGAACGGCGGGAGGAAGCCTTGGCGCAGAAAGACCACCGGGCCGCCAAGCCGAGTGCCACCCAGACCGATTACCGCAAAAGTGCCGAGGCGGTTCTGCTCACCAAATTCACCCCCGCCAGCGTCGTCGTGAACGAACAGATGGACATCGTGCACATCCATAGCGTGGTCACGCCGTTTCTGGAACCTTCGCCTGGCAAACCTACCTTCAACCTGCTCAAAATGGCGCGCGAAGGGTTGTCTTTTGAATTGCGCAATGCCCTGTATAAGGCCAGGCAAAGCGAGGTGCCAGTCAGGAAGGATAATATTCCGATCAAGGTCAACGGAAAAGAATCGCTCGTTTCGATCGAGATCGTACCGCTCACCAATACCGTCGAGCCGCATTATCTGGTACTTTTTCAGGAAAAGGGAATGGTACCTGGGCAAGCTGCGGCCCAACCGGGTGAGGCAAAAGCCGAGAGTACCCACCTTCAGGAGCGCATTGCGCAATTGGAAAAGGAACTGTCGCAGGCCCGCGAAGACATGCGCGCGATTACTGAAGACATGGAGGCCGTCAATGAGGAGCTGCAAAGTACCAATGAAGAGATGCAAAGCAGTAACGAGGAAATGCAGAGCCTGAACGAAGAGCTGGAAACCTCTAAGGAAGAGCTGCAAAGTACCAATGAGGAACTCACCGTCATCAACCAGGAACTGCTCGACAACCAGCAGCAGCTCAACGACGCCCGCCTGTACGCCGAGGCCATCGTCACCACCATCCGGCATCCGCTCGTAGTACTGGATCATAAACTACGGATCAGGAATGCCAACGAGTCCTTCTACCAGAAATTCAACATGGCGGAGACGGACGTAGAGGGGCAATTGTTTTACGAAATACAAAATCACCGCTGGAATCAGCCGGAGCTGCGCGACAACCTGGAGAAAGTCCTGCCCAAACGCCAGCATATGGCTGACCTTGAAATCGTGTTAAAATCGCCCGAACTCGGTGAACGTACCCTGCTGCTGAACGCCCGACAGATTATCAATGAAGCCAGTGAGGAACGCTTGATCCTGTTGGCGATGGAGGATATCACAGAACGGAAAACGGCGGAACATAAACTGAAACTATTCAGCGAACAGCTGGCAGCGCAGGTGGATGAGCTACAGCAGGTCAATGTCCGGCTGGGGGAGTTTGCGCGGGCCGCCAGTCACGATTTGCAGGAGCCACTCCGGAAAATACTCCTGCTGAGCAGCCGTTTGCAGGAAACCGACAGGCATCAACTGACGCAAGAGTCTCAGGTATACCTGGACAAGATCGAGGAGGCATCACACCGGATGAGCCGGCTCATCAGCGACCTGCTCGATTATTCCCGCCTCACCCATCACGCCAGGCTTTTGACACCGACGGATTTGAACGAGACGCTCAACACCGTGGTCAACGATCTGGAATTGATGATTGCCGAAAAAAACGCGACGATCACCTACGAAAATCTTCCCACGCTGGAAGCAATTCCGTTCCAGATCAACCAGCTTTTCTACAACCTCATCGGCAATGCCCTGAAATTCTCGAAAGAGGGGGTGCCTTCTGTAATTACGATTACATCGCGGGTACTCTCGAAGTTAGAAACCGCCGACCTGCACCCACCTTCCCCCAACAAAATCGGAGAGTCGCCGACCTTCGTTGAAATCAGGGTGAAAGACAACGGCATCGGCTTTGAACAGAAGTACGAGGAGCAGGTATTCACCATCTTCAAACGCCTCCACCAGGTTGACCTGTACGGCGGAAGCGGCATTGGCCTGGCCCTTTGCAAAAAAATCGTGGAATTCCACCAGGGTAAAATCTCGGCCCTAAGCAAGAAAAACGACGGTGCGGAGTTTCGGATCATCCTGCCGCTGGTGCAGCCCAAAGGCCGTACGAAGAAAGTAAAAAAGTAATACGAAGAAAGTAAAAAAGTAATACGAAGAAAGTAAAAAAGTAAGACGCCAGATAGGTAGAGATCGGAAGAAAACACGTACCCCCACCCGGCTCTGCTACTGACCCGAAATATGCTATTGATCGAAATACGCTATTTATCATAGAAGCAGAACCTTACTATATTATATTGCTGTTTCTTTTACGTTTGTATTGCCGATACCCGCATGGGACTTCTTATTAACCACAATTCCATTTACTGAATGAAACAAGCGAAATATGTTTTCCTGCTGGCGCTGCTCACGGCCAGCTTTTCGGGATTCGCCCAGAAAGAGTACCAGTTTTCCGTCGATCTTACGCAGCCCCAGGACGACAAACTGACCGTGAATCTGGATACTCCCCCGATTCGGCAGAAGACGGCCACCTACCACTTGCCCAGGGTAGTGCCGGGTACCTATTCCATCAATAATTACGGCTCGTATGCCAGCAATTTTAAGGCGTTTGATAAGAAAGGCCGCGCCCTCAAAGTGGAGAAGCTGGACAAAAACAGCTGGAAAATCAGCAAGGCCAAGAAACTGGCCCGGATTTCGTACCAGGTTGACGATACCTGGGATACTCCCGAAATCACGGAAGACGTATTCGAACCCAGTGGCACCGACATCGAGCAGGATCGGATCTTCGTACTGAATTCCTTCGGCTTTTTCGGGTACTTTCAGGACATGGAAAAGCTACCCTACCGCGTCAGCATCACCAAGCCCCAGGGCTTCTACGGCTCTACCTCGCTGGTGAACCAGAATAAAGATGCGGCCAGCAACAAGGATGTGTTCGTCACGGACGATTACCACGCCCTGGCCGACGCGCCTCTGATGTACAACCGCCCCGACACCGTGTGGCTGAAGGTAGGGAATGCGGACATTCTGGTGTCGGTGTTTTCTCCCAACAATAAATTCGCTACCAAGGATCTGGCCGCCGACATCAAACCCACACTGGAAGCGCAGAAGGACTACCTGGGGGGTACCTTGCCCATCGACAAGTATGCCTTCATCATCTATATGTCCGACCGCCAGGACTTGACCCGCTACGGTGCCCTGGAGCACGCGCAGTCGTCGTTCTATTACCTACCCGAAACCTTTTCGGAGGAGCAGTTGTCCAAATCCATCAAGGACATCGCTGCGCACGAATTTTTTCACATCCTGACCCCGTTGAGCATCCACAGCGAGGAAATCGGCAACTTCGATTATATCAACCCCAAAATGTCGCGGCACTTGTGGCTGTACGAGGGCCTGACCGAATACGCCGCCCACCACGCGCAGCTGCAGGCGGGCCTTATTGACTTGCCTACCTACCTGGATCGGCAAATGGATAAAATCGAGAATTCGCGCACGCGGCACAATGATACCCTGTCGTTCACGACCATGTCGCAGGAAGTGCTGGATACCTATAAGGACGAGTACCCCAATGTATACGAAAAAGGGGCGCTGATTGGCCTGAGCCTGGATCTCAAGCTTCGTCAACTTTCCGGCGGCAAGTACGGTACCAAAGACCTGATGCGTGATCTGGCCAAGACCTACGGCAAACACAAATCGTTCAAAGACGACGAGCTGTTTGATAAAATCACCGAACTCACCTACCCCGAGATGCGCGACTTTTTCAGAAGGTACGTAGAAGGCGGCGAGCCGCTACCGCTGGGCGAACTATTCGATGCCATCGGGATCACCTACGATCCCAACGGTGAGAAGAAAGAAGTGGAAAAAGCCTTTGGCGTGGGTTTTGCGCTGATGCCCGGTACCAAGAACATCATGATTTCAAGCATCAGCGAGGCCACCGATCTGGGCAAGCGCCTGGGCCTGGAGCCGATGGATCAGATCGTGGCTATCAACGGACAGCCCTTCACCATGGAGACTTACGCCACCGTGCTACAGAGCTACGACGAGAAGTTTAAGGCGGGTGATACCGTATCATTTACGGTTAAGCGTAAGGTATCCGCGGATGAGACCAAAGAAGTAGAACTCACCGCCGACCTGCGCGATGCTATAGTTCCATATCCCACGCTCACCCCCAAAGCCAACCCCACGCCGCAGGAATTGCAACTCCGCAATGCCTGGATGGGAAAGATGGGCGCATGAACTAATTGGAAAAGAGAATCTTAGAACCGAAAGACGCGCAGGGTACCCTGCGCGTCTTTCGGTTTGCACGGCTATTCAGCCGACTGCTGCGAAACACCGATCAGTACCGCGCCGCCGATCATCAGTAGAACCCCCAGCACTACCTGCCAGTTGAGCTTTTCTTTGAGAAAAAGTACGGCAAATAGTACGGCAAAAACCAATGACAGTCGTTCCAACGAACTCACGAGCGAGGCATCGCCTAGCTTAAGAGCCCGGAAGGTGAACAGGGAAGAAAGCGTGGTAGCCACGCCCGCCCCAATCAGAAAAAGCCAGGTACGCTTGTCGATGCTGGAAATATCCGAAAGGTTTTTCTGCCAGATCGTGGCGGTCCAGGTTATGAGCAGAATGAAGATGGATTGGATAGCGAACGCCAGCGTCGCGTCCAGGTTTTTGAGTCCGGCTTTAGAAAGAACCACAGAGGCTCCGGCCGCCAGTGCTGCCAAAAGGGCAAAAACGATCCACATAGATTTGGGTGGGGTATAGGATTAAAAAAAAGTGTTTCAGATTGGTGGGGTACATGATCACAACCATGAAAAACGGCCGATGTTTCATTCATTGAATCCATCGGCCGTTTTCAGCAGACAAAGTACCATCAGGCACGGACGCTGTCCCGCTCGTGATTCAGCTCCAGAATACCCTTGGGTTCTTTTTTTAATTCTTTAGGTACCAGGTCGCCCACGGGGCCTTTGGCTACCGTGACGCCGCCATCGGCCAGCCACAGCGCTCCAGTGACGTAGCTGGCTTCATCTGACGCGAGGAAAGCATACACATTGGCCATTTCTTCGGGGGTACCCCGGCGGGCCATGGGCGTCGCCTGCACCAGCGTTTTTTCCATTTTCTTGTCCATCGAGCCCGTTTCTTTGTGCGTCCAGGCGGTATCGATGGCGCCGGGGCACACGCAGTTGGCGCGTACGCCATATTGAGCCTGTTCTACGGCTACCCCTTTCATAAATGCGTGCATAAAGCCTTTGGTGCCGCCGTAAGGGGCGTTTTGGGCCAGACCGTTGAAGCCCGCTTCGGAGCCCGCCGAAACAATGTTCCCCCTACTTTTCTGCAAAAGGGGTAAAGCGTATTTGGTCATTAGGAAAGCCGAACGCAGGTTATTTTTCAAAAGCTGGTCGAATACCAGCGTGTCGTAATCCTGCATTTCGCTGGTATCCAAAAACATCCCCGCATTGTTGATCAAAATATCCAGCCTTCCGTAGGTATCAAGTACCAGTTGCACACAGGCCTGGGCGTGCGTTTCTTCCGATACATCACCCACATAGGCTACCGCCTTATAGCCGCGTTGGGTGAGTGTGCTGGCTACATCGACGACGGGGTCGTCGGGCAATCCGTTCAACACCAGTGCAGCGCCTTCCAGCGCAAATTTGTGGGCAATCGCCTCTCCAATCCCCGTTCCGGCTCCCGTCACAATAGCCACTTTTCCTTCTAGTCGTTTCATAGTTTGTTGATGAATAATGATACATAGCTCTATTGGCATTCCACTCCCGATAAGAGTGCATCCTGGGAGGTTTGAAAAAATAAGTGTGCCGATCGTGAGGACCTTATATATACCGGATTCCGAAAGAATAGAATAGCACAAAACGCTTTGGATTCGTAATCGATTGATTGTCGGTTAATTAAGAATAGTCAATATCCGACGGCAGTTAGGTGGGAACGTTCTTCCAACCTTTGTCCGGTAAATACCACAGCGACCCCTATACGTCAGGTAAGGTAGATAAGGGGTCGTGTAAATACCAGAGGGAAGAATGGATGATACCCCGCCAAAAAGCTCCTTATGGGTTTATATAGGCGATTTTAGCTGGAATAAGATGTGGGTACCTGCCCAAAAAATGGTTCCTTATGGGTGTAAATGGTCCTTTTTAGACAGGGTACCTCCGAGGAAGGAATGGTGTTTGTAGTCATTTAATGTAAAATAAGATACATAATACATTATTTTACTATCATTAACGATTACTACTATGGCTGAAATAAAAATCGAAAAGAAAAAACCAATCTGGCCCTGGCTTCTGGCTGCACTGGTGGTGTTGGCATTGCTCGCTTATGTATTTATGTACGACAATGACGATAGATTGGCAGAAAACGATCAGGAAACCACCGACCTGATTGATAATACAAATGCAGGTACCAGTTCTAACCCGGACCCAGCGGTGGCCAGCTACGTGCAATACGTGAAGAACGATCCCGATAAAATGGGGCTGGATCATAGCTACGCCAATGAAGCCCTCACCCGGCTTGCGGAGGCGGTAAAAGCCAAGGCAGACCAGATCGGCTATGACGCAACTACGGATCTGAACCAGGTGAAGGAATACGCGGACAAAATTGCCACTGATCCTTTTGAAACGTCCCACGCCAATAGCATTCGGAAGGCCACGGATATGGTGACCACCACGCTGCAGAATATGCAGCAAGCACAGTACCCACAACTCAGCGGTGAAGTGGACGAACTCCGGCAAGCCTCGGCGGCCATCGATCCCGACGTACTGACCCTGGACCAGAAACAGGCGGTCAAGGCGTATTTCGACAAAGCTTCGGATGTTTTACAAGATATGAATTGATTATTCTCACCAAAAAATAAAAGAACGATGACTGATAAAAAGAAAGACCTATACTACCTGGACGATTTGTCCGACTACAAAGTGGCCTCCGATTTCAGCGACGTACGCGGTTGGCCGGTCAAGGATGCCGACGACCGTACCATTGGCAAGGTGGATGGCCTGCTGGCCAGTAAAAAAGCCGAGCGCGTAGTGTACCTCGATGTGGAAGTGAACGAAGAACTTATTGAAGATGGACATAAGCCGCTGGAAGCCTCTGCCAGCGAAGGCGTACATGAGTTTATCAATAAGGAAGGTGAAAACCATGTGATTATCCCGATTGGGATGGTAAGCCTCCGGGAAGACGACGAGGAGGTATATACCGATCAGATCAATCGGGCTACTTTTGCCAAAACCAATCGTTTCAGCAAGGGCACCGACTTTGATCAGGATTACGAAATCGAAGTTTACCGGCTTTACCTAGGCGACCCTACGGTGATTATTCCGGTAGATGATCGGAATGCCCTGTACTCGCGCGATGAATTCGACTACACAAAATCCCGTCAGCCAAGCTGAATGGAAATAATTGAGTACTGGCTGGTCGATTCCTGCCAAAAAACAAAAAACCCTGCTGGCTCCGGAGCCAGCAGGGTTTTTTGTTGGGAAAAGTATTAGCCAACTACTTCACTTCAAAGCTTGTCGGAGGCAGGTACCAGCTGCGCCGAGAGGTCAGGCTCTTTCATATTTTTGTCCAGCGGAAACATCGGGCGATTGATGTGCTTGTAGCCCAGTCGTTCCAGGTCCTGGTCCACGCCGCCGGGCGTCAACGCCAGAATCCAGTCGGCGCGCATGTCGTACAGCTCAGGTACCAAGTACCCAATCTTGACCACCACGATATCCGTTTTCCGGGGGTTCAGGCCGAGGTTGGTAAAGTCCTTTTCCAGGTGGTAGGGTTTCCGCTTCTTGGTCACGATCACGTGTACACTACCTACCTTCACGACCACCTCTACTTCGGCGTTGATATCTCCGCGCTCTATGGCTTCTACGGTACCTACCAAATGTATGGGCGGGGCGTAGCGGGCATCCACGGCAGCTCCCGCGTAGCCATCTACCTTCCCACTTACTCCGGCGGCAATCGCTTTTTCGACCAATTCGGGACCGGGAATGGAGGCATAGATCAGCGAGGGGCCTTGGTCCGTCTTGAACTCTGGTCGGGCCAGAATTTCTTTCAGCGTCCAGGTTACGTCCCCCGCGCCGCCAGCGGTGGGGTTATCGCCGGAGTCACTAATGAAGAAGGGATGCTTCTGACTCACCATGGCTTTATCGAGGCTTTCCTTCAGGGTACCCGTAGGGGCTACGAACTCAAAATCGGCGCGGGCTTTCCAGAAACTTTGGGCCAGTTGCTCAGCAGTGTTTGTCACGGCACTTTTATCGTCGCCTGTCACCATCACCACCGCGTGATTGCGTGGTTCGTCGGCCCAGGCGTATCCTACCCAGATCGCCGCATCGATAATGCCCGGCTTCTTGGTAGCGGGATCTACCGCGGCATAAATGCTTTTGGCGGGCTCGATGCGCGTGCTCGTTTTTTCGCCCGGCAACAGAATCGGCACCGGTATCCAGGCTTTGTAGGCGGGTTTGCCCTTGCCGCTTTCCAGCCGATCCAGCAGATTGTCCACGGCCCGCTGCTTGGTTTCCATAGCATCCTCGTGGGGCGCCATACGGTAACAGGTGATCAGATCAGTGTTTTCAGCAAGCCGCCACGATACGTTTCCGTGCAAATCCATCGAGGTCGAAATCAGCATATCGTTGCCCAGAGCTTTACGAATCCGAACGATAAAATCGCCTTCCGGATCTTCCAGACCTACCACACTCATGGCACCGTGGATGTCAAAAAACAGGCCGTCGTAAGGAGCGTTCTTCTTCAGACTGTCCAGTGTTTTCTGCACCAGCGATTCGTATGCCTCACGGGTTACGGTGCCACCGGGGAGCGCCTTGCCAACGACGGCCGGAAACCAGGTAGCCCGCTGACGCTGGGATGAACCAGCCTCAAAAAACGGATAGGAGGAAAATACCGCGTCACCGGACTTGGCGTGGAAGGCTTCTTCCTGGGTGAGAGCCGGGGAAAAGGTACTGGATTCGATGGCGAGACCGGCGATGGCGATGCGAGGCAGGGCCTTTCCGGAATTTTCCTTTTTTGGCCCGCAGGCTATCAGGCTTACGAGGGAGAAAAAAATCAGAAGGTTCGGGATAAGTAAAAAGACACGTTTCATGGATGAGGAAAGGAGTATGAGAAAAGTAAAAACGGACAGCATAGTTCGAGGCGATTGGCTTTAAAAGTACTTAAAAAAGCCAATAATTTACAGCCCGGGCTGTAAAAGACTGTTTGGGAAAAAGCCTGAGTCTCGGAAGAATAAAGGGTGTTTCGTGGAACCGAGTTTACTATTCTTTTAAAATTTTGGTATTTACTGGTACTTAATCCATAAGTAAGTTCTGATTCGGGATAAATGACAACTTCTCTGGCTATATTGTACAGCTGAAAGCGGAATCCCGCGGGTGGTACCTGGGCAGTCGCCATTCAACAACCTAAACAAATTGAAATGAGTAGTTTATATTCAGACGAAGAGAAGCAAAATTCCCGCCGGAGTTTCCTGAAAAAATCGGCAGTCGGCGGAGTAGCAGCCCTGTCGCTCAGTACCCTGGCGACCACTTCATCCGCAGGTACCCTTGCTGCCGCTCCCATCAAATCGGACCACCTGATCCGTTCCGTGCCCGAAAATCTGGTGTGGGGGTACTTTGGAGCCGATGTGCCGCCGGTGGCCCGAATTAAGGATGGCGATATTGCTTCAATAGAAACCATTAGCACGGTGGGGATTGACCAGAAAGACCCGGAAGGTTTTTTTAAAAGCCATAACCTACCCCTGGACCAACACGCCCAGGAGATTATTGATGCCCTGAAAAAGGTGAAGCCCGAGCCTTCCGGCATTCGCGGACACATGCTCACGGGTCCTGTCTACATCGAGGGAGCCGAACCGGGCGACAGCCTCGAAGTCCGGATTATGGACCTGCCGATCCGAAGTACCTACGGCATAAACGCCGTACGGGTGGGCGGGGGAGGACTGCCCGACGAAGTCAAAACGAGCGAAACATTTATTTACCGTTACGATAAAAAGAAAAGTACGGCCTCAACGGTGGATGGCGTCGATGTGCCACTCCGGCCCTTTATGGGCGTTATGGCCCTGTCGCCGCCGCCCGAAAAAGGCCGGGTCAGTTCTATTCCACCCGATTTTTTCGGCGGTAATCTGGACATCAAACACCTGGTCAAAGGTACCACGCTGTACCTGCCGGTTTCGGTGCCCGGGGGACTTTTCACGGTAGGCGACTGTCACACGGCGCAGGGCAACGGCGAGGTGAGTGGGACGGCCATCGAAGCTTCGCTAACGCTGGTGGCCAAATTCATTGTACACAAAGCGAAAACCCTCAAACAGGTACGGGCCGAAACGCCCACCCACTTCATCGCCATCGGTCTCGATCCCGACTTGCGTCAGGCTATGAAAAATGCCCTGATGGAAGCCGTAAAGTTCATCAGTGAAGAACTGGATTTCACCTTCAACCAGGCACTGTCCATCGCCAGCACCGGGGTAGACTTTGAGGTGAGTCAGGTAGTGGACCGTACCCTGGGCGTGCACGCCATGATTCCGAAGTCGATCTTTACCAAAAAGAAGTTTCCGTACTGGACGTGAGTAGGTATGCCCAAACCCTGAACTTTCGAAGTGAGTAACGGTTTACCTGAAAATGCTTACTTAAACCTGACTGCCAATCGTATGAAATACTTTTTCTCTCTCCTGCTACTGACGGGTACCCTGCTTTCGGCATCGGCCCAGCAAACCCAGAAACCACCGCTGCACGGCAAACACTGGATGGCCATTACGGGTAAGCCTCTGGCTGCTACTGCCGGGGCCATGACGTTCCAGAAAGGCGGCAACGCCGTGGATGCTGCCTGCGCCATGCTGGCCGCTACCTGCACCATGTGGGATGTGCTGAGCTGGGGCGGCGAAACCCAAGCCCTGATTTTTAATCCGAAAACCAAGAAGGTCATCGCCATCAACGCCATGGGTGTGGCTCCTACTGGCGCTACTCCGGAGTTTTTCAAGAGCAAAGGGTACAACTTTCCCCCGCAGTACGGCCCGCTGGCGGCTACCACGCCAGGTACCCCCGGCGGCCTGATGCTGATGCTGGCCAACTACGGTACCCTGAACCTGCAGCAGGTACTGGCTCCGGCCATGGAACTGGCGGCCGGGTACCCCATCGATGCCCAAACGGCCAATAGCATGGAACGCGGTAAGGACGAGATCAAGGCGTGGCCTTATAGCAAGAAAGTGTTCCTGCCCCATTTGGGTGAGAAGCGGGAAGCCCCCGAAGCGGGCGAGATTTTTGTCCAGAAAGACCTCCTGCAAACCCTGACTAAGCTAGTAGAAGCCGAAAAAGAGGCTCTAAAAAAAGGCAAGAGCCGGAAGGACGCTATTATGGCCGCCTACGACCGTTTTTACAAAGGGGATATTGCGCAGGAAATCGTGCGGGGTAGCCGCGAACAGGGCGGACTTTTCACGATGAATGATCTGGCTAATTGGAAGCCGCTGGAAGAAGAGCCGCTGAAAGTGAACTACAAGGGCGTGGATGTATACAAAATGCAGCAGTGGACGCAAGGGCCGGTACTACTGCAAGCTCTGAACATCCTGGAAAATTTTGACCTCAAAGGTATGGGGTACAACAGTGCCAAATACATCCATACGGTGTACCAGGCCATGAACCTGGCTTTTGCCGACCGGGATTTTTATTATGGTGATTCGTACGCGACTCCCGCTGAACCGATGGACGGACTGCTGAGCAAAGCGTACGCGAAGCAGCGGGCCTCGATGATTCAGTACGAAAAAAATGATGCGATGATCGGGCCCGGCGATCCCTATCCCTTTGAAGGCAAAAAGAACCCGTACCTCGAATTACTGAAAGAACGAGGCTATGAGCTGGATACTACGAAACGGAATTTTGCCCCGACCCACGATACCCGCAACAGCTCCTCGCTGAATGAGTACATGGAAAACCTGTGGCTGGGTACCACCTCGGTGGAAGCGGCCGACCAGGAAGGTTGGGTAGTATCCATCACGCCCAGCGGGGGCTGGATTCCCGCCTGCATTGCCGGCAATACGGGGGTAGGTATGAGTCAGCGCATGCAGAGTTTCGTGCTGGAACCTTCCCTGAATCCTTTCAATGTGGTGGAGCCGGACAAGCGGCCCCGCGTTACGCTGACGCCCTCTCTGGCATTAAAAAACGGGAAACCCTACCTGAGTTTTGCGGTGCAAGGCGGCGATACACAAGATCAGAATCTGCTGCAATATTTCCTGAATATCAATGAGTTCAATATGACGACTCAGCAGGCTGCGGAGGCCGCGAACTTCAACTCTAACCAACTGTGGCTGTCGTTGGGGGGTACCCAAAACGAAGACCGCCAACCCAAGCCGGGCCAAATCCTGCTCCACGACAGTACCCCGCAGGCCGTGCGCGACGAACTGCAAAAAATGGGCTACACCCTGGAGTTTGACGACCGCACCAGCGGCCCCATCAACGCCATCTACTTCGACTGGGAGCACAACAGTATGTGGGGCGGTTCCAGCAACCACGGTGAAGACTACGGGATAGGCTGGTAAATGTTTCCTTTCTAAAAAGATCGCTACTGCTTCTTCAAGGCCGGGCTTGAATAGGCCGGATGTGCTACGTCCGGTGCTTTCTTCTGATCGATCAATAACAGAGCCTCCTTCACGGCGCGCTCAAGCTGGGGGTCGGTACCGTTGGCCAACGATTTGGCGTCCTGCCGAACGGCGATGTCCGGTGCTACGCCTTCGTTTTCTGCAATCCACTTTTTATTGATGGGATCAAAAACCGCATTATCGGGCGCGGTGAGCGCACCGCCATCCACCAGTGGATAGTGGACCGACGACTTCACCAGACCACCCCAGGTACGGGCCCCAATCAGAGGTCCGGCTTTTTGCTGCCGGAATACCCAGGGGAAGAAGTCGCCGCCCGAGCCGGCCATTTCGTTAATGAGCAGTACCTTCGGACCCAGAATACCCGCCGGCAGGCGCAGCGCGGTCCCGTTCGGGGCTTCATTGGTGACGGCCGCCCGCAGGGTACGGGTCATCAGATCCACCATATAATCATCCAGAAGGCCACCGCCGTTGAAACGCTCGTCGATCACCGCGCCTTCCTTATCTTGCTGGGCAAAGTAGTAGCGATTGAACGACACGAAGCCGCCTCCACTGGTATTGGGTACCCACACGTAGGCGAGCCGGCCGTTGGAAAGCTTATCCACCAGGCGGCGGTTGTCTTCCACCCAGGCCCGTTGGCGCAGGGCATTTTCACTGCTGATGGGTTTCACGATTTCTTTCCAGGCTCCTTCAAAGTCGGGCGTTTTGTTGAGGTGAAGTACCGTTTGCCGGTCTACGGTACCATCCAGAAAACGGTACGGGTCGTCAGTGGTGCTCATCTCCTTGCCGTTGATTCCCACCAGATAGTACCCTTCCTTGGCCTTGATGCCGGGGCGGTCCAGAGGACTGGACAGTTCAGGATTCCAGCTTTCGGTAGTGTATATTTTTTTGATCTTCCAGCGATTTTTATCTGCTACTAAATCAGCCCCCAGCAGACCTACCGACGGCTTCTCGACTTCGGGGTAATCGCCGCCAAATACAAAGCTATGCCCCACCGATAGTTCCCCGTTTATCTGATCAAGGATGGTGGTCAGGTCGGCGCGGTGCCGGATGTAGGGTACCAGGGGGGCGTAGCGGTCGTGGACTTCCTGCCAGTTGCGGCCGTGCATGTTGGGGTCGTAGAAGTAATCTCTTTCGTAACGCCAGGCTTCCTCAAACATCTGCTCCCATTCTTTCACGCGGTCCAGCTTCATTTTTAGGTCTACCTTCATCACCTCGCCATCGGCGCCGGAGGGTTTTTGCGTGTCCATCACCTTCCAGGTACCTCCCAGGCGGGCCAGCATTTTTTTGCCATCGGCCGATACCGAAATCTGGCTCGCGCCGCTCACGTATTCTTTGGTTTCGGCCTCCTTCAAAGTGAATTTTTGCAAAGTAAGTCCGCTGGTTTTTGCCTTTTGTTCCCCAATGAACACCACGCCCGCCGGGCCGTTGATCAGTTGGGGGTAATTGCGCACCGGCAGGGGTAGGGCCATGGTACGGCGTTCGATGCCTTCAAAGTCGATCTGTACGGTTTCCAGCTTGGTGGTGTCTTTTTCTGCTGTGGCTTTAGAGTCGGTGCTTTTGGTCTTCTTTTCTTTTTTTGAATCGTCGGTCGGCTTGGTATCTTTCTCGGGTTTGTCCTCTTCTTTGGCGGTTTCCTCGTCGCTTTTTGGCACAAAAGGCGAAGGGTCTACTTTCCGCAAGTTCACCACGTAGGCAGCATATTCCGGGTCGGACGTCATAGCACTGGTATTGGCCCAGCCCGAGCCCAGGGCTACCTCAGTGCTGGCCAGAAAGTAGAGGTGTTTCTTGTCAAGATCCCAGGCGGGTGAAAAAGCGTCCGCAAAGGCATCGGTGAGGGGTTGGGTACTCTTGTCTTTCTGCGACCAGACATGAATGCGTCGAAAGTTGTTAGATCCACTTTTGGCGTAGGCCAGCCACTGCGAGTCGGGCGACCAGGTAAGCCCCAGGCTACCCCGCTCGATGTTGGTACCTCCCACGTCGGCGGTTTGAATGGTACCTGCTTTTATATCCACAATCCGAATGCGTACGTCGTCGTCGGTGAAGGCAAGGTACTTACCATCGGGTGACCAGGCGGGCTCCCAGGCCATCTTGGATTCGCCGATGGAAATCGTGCGGGGTTCCGATAAGCCAGCCTGCGAAGCAATAAGTAGCCGGTACCCTTTCTTATCCTTATCTGAGAACCAGGCGATTTCGTTGCCCGTGGGAGACCACAGGGGCGCCCGGTCGGCGGCGTCGGTCGATTGGGTAATGTTGCGGGCATCGCCGTTTTCGATCGGGACGGTAAATACTTCCCCGCGTGCCTCCATGATGGCCCGCTTACCACTGGGCGAAAGCGAGGCCGATCGGGCTACTTTGCTCACATCTTCCCACTTAGTTTCGGCCCAGGGAAAATCGCCTTTCACTTCAATGGAGAGTTGGGTGGTGGTACCGCTGTTAGGATCGAGCAAATGCAGGTACCCATCCCGTTCGATGACCAGCTGATTGCTGTTGCCGCCCAGCCATTTAATATCGGCTCCTTTGAAGGTGGTAATCTGTTTCAAAGCCCCGGTACCTGGTGTAAAGGCCCACACATTGGTGGCCCAGTCGCGATCCGACAGAAAGTAGACTGTTTCGCCAATCCACAGCGGCTGTATGTCGGTGGTAGATTCGTTGGGGATCAGCGTTTCGGACCAATCCTTTAGGTTCAGGACCACCAAGGGTGTGTTTTGTCCGCCCCGGTAGGCCCGCCATTCCGAATCCCAGCGGTCAACGCGGTCGAGCGCGATACTATTGCCATCGGGCGACAGCGAACCATTGGTACCCCACTGGGCGGTAAGCAGGGTGGAGGAGCCTCCTTCTACCGGTACGGTCCACAGGCGCTCGTAGGCAGTGGGAGCCGTTTCGCGCGTGGAGGCGTACAGTACTTTCTTGCCATCGGGTGTCCAGCCGCGGGCGCTCGAGGCGCTGGGGTGCCAGGTGAGTCGGGTAGGGGTACCCCCTTCTGCCGGTACAGTATACACGGCATTGCCACCCGAGCGATTGGAGGTAAAGGCAATTGATTTTCCATCCGGCGAAAAATGCGGATCACGCTCCACGGCGGGGGTACTCGTAAGCCTGACCACCCGCTGGCCGTTCAATTCCGAAACCCAAATATCGCCCCCGTAAACAAAGGCAATGTGGGTAGCGCTTAGCGTGGGTTGTTGCAGCAGCCGGGTACCCTGGGCGAATGAGTCAGTTATTGAAAGGCAGATAATACCGAGCCAGATCAATTTGGGCAATGTCCTAACAGAATCCGCAAGTCGGCGGGGAGGGAAAACGTGGGTCATGGGGTTTACTTTTTAAGGAATGGGGAGAGTAAATTAATTCATTTTTGCAATTCTTCAATACTTTTTCACCAATCAAGGATAGGTAGGGGTCGTGTCAAATCCACCGCATACCGCACGGTCGCCCAGGCAAGTGTCAACGGTGCAGTACTTTGCCGGCCTATCCGCTAGCAAAACCGGAAGCTGTATGCTCTAGAATCATGAAGAAAGGGGAGCCCTACAATTTGCCTAAAGACTCACAGAGATACCCGGTATGGCCGGCACAATGCCAAAAAATGAAGAAACTGCGGACGCATTACGGGACTGAAAAAAATGGGACTGTCGGGTAGGGTACCAACTTACCTCGTTTTCTAGGGCGCATCGATAAGGTACCTTCGGGAAGGCGCGGAGAAAATTTACCGCCATTTAGGATGCAAATCCATTTCTTTTTGTAAATCCAGCAGAACTGAGCTTTCCTGCCGGGAAAGCTTTTCCCTGTCCAGAAGCCGGCTTTCCAGAATATCTTCTTTCAGCCCATAGAATTTCCCATCCTGGTAGAGTTTGTAATCGAGGCTTCGCACAAACTGATTCCTGTACTGATTCACATTCGGACTCCAGCGCGGATCATAATGCACAAAGGCCGTCGACCGGGGCTGGTACTTTCCGCCTGTCAAAAGCGGATAGAAACTTTTGCTATCGGTTTTAATCTTCCGGTTAACGATTTCTGCAAAAGTGGGGAAAAAATCGCTGAATTCGATCAACCCGGCGAACGAGCGTCCCTGACGGATCTGATCGGGCCAGTACGTGATCAGGGGCACGTGGGTTCCGGCGTCGGTCGTGTTTCCTTTTCCCCCTTTAATAATCCTTTGGCTTGTGGATGTACTTATGGTAGGATGCGTACCATTGTCGCCCGTGAAAATGACCAATGTATTTTTATCAAGACCTAGATCTTTGAGTTTTCGCGTTATTTTGCCTACTATTTTATCCGTATAAGCTACCATGTCCTTAAAATAGGCGGTGTCTTTTTTGTATCGGTCGCCTGCGTTCTTCCAGTCCGGGCTGTCGGGCGTGGGAACGAACGGGTCGTGTACGAGTACCATGGGATAATAGATAAAAAACCGTTCGTCCTTTTTTCTCTCAATGAAGTCGATGACAAAGTCGGAAAAGAAATCGGGACCATACTGATCCTCGGAACCCTGGATCAATTCCCCGTTTTTCTCAAATAGCGGGGCAGCGTACCGCTCACCTTCGGCTCCGCTTTTGGTCAGTTGCCAGAGGCAGTACTCACCGAAGCCGAAATGATTGGGCATCCTGTTGTCATGCCAAGTGGGTACGATGTCTTTGTTGGACAAGCCGTTCAGTTGCCATTTTCCAGCGATGCAGGTAGCGTATCCGGCTTCCTGCATAAGATTCCCAAATGTATACTGATTCGGGTTCAGGTACCCAAAGTGCTCGTAGTTACGGTAATTGTACATCCCGGTCATCAGTTTGAGGCGGGATGGACTGCAAAGAGGCTGGGAAACACAGTTTTCGAAGCGGATTCCGTGGGCGGCCAGAGAATCCAGCACGGGGGTACGGTACTCGGTACTGCCATAGGTACTCAGGCACTCAAAGCCCATGTCGTCGGCCATAATTAAAATGACATTGGGCTTTTCAAGGGTTTTTTCCTTTGTAAAACCAAAGGCTGAAACTGCCTGGATCAGGATGAACAATACAAAGACCATTCTCTTTTTTGCATAAGCGTTTACGCTTTGAAAAGCAAGGATGGTCGCCATCCTACCCCTACTATAGCCGAAACTGTTTGGGGGGTAGGTACAGCTTATTAGCAGTATTTATTCGAGGAACCACAGGGAAGCGGACAGGCAAGCATACCTATGTATACCCGGAGCGTTTAACGATTCCGTGAGGTGCCGTCATTCGCCCGGATGGAGTAAGCTAGTCTTCGATGGCATATTCGTGTTCCGGCTCGGCCAGGGGCTGTCGGGAGAATTCTAAGGGTACCTTTTTGCGTCGCTTGAAGAATTGCAGGTACCTCAATTTCGAGTAGTCGTACAGGATTACTACCACGATGACGGCCGACACTACATAAAATACCCGGAACTGCAGGGAATCGTACAGCACACCAGCCAGAACACCACCCGTGAGGTACGATCCCGCAATCGCAAACAATAACTTGGCCTTACCTACCAGTACCCGGTCGGCACGGTATTCCTTTTGGGTGAACATCGAAACCAGAATGCCCAAATCGGTGGTAAGTCCGGTGAGGTGGGTGGTCTTGACCGAAAAATTGGAAATACTGGCCGTGAGGCCGTTCTGGAGGCCCATCGAAAACAGCATGAAAGCTACCAGGATCTCCGTTTCGACGAGCGTACCCTGGTACGAAAACTGCCCGTACACACCTACTCCCAGCAGACAGGCCATTTCGAGCACCAGCGGGAGAGCATGTGCCACATACTTGTTTTTATGGGTCAGGTTGATGACGATGAAATTGGAAACAAAGCTGCCCAGAAAGAACAACAGAATCCAGCCCATCACCACCGCCACCTGGTACCATTGACCCCGTGAAATTTCCTGGGCCAGAATGGCGTAGTGCCCCGTAACATTGGAGGCAAACGCGAAGAAGATGATCACCGAAGCTACGTTGACCATGCCTGCCGAAAAGGCGGTCAGAACTCCCAGGCGTATGTTGTCTTTCAGGCTTCGGCTATTACTGTATTTTCTAAGCATGGCTTTATCGAATTTTCTTGAACGTGATTTTGGCTATTCCCCTGACCTGCATATCCGTATGAAAATGCAGAACCAGTTCGTCGGGGGTGATTTTGGCTATGTCGTAGCTCTCCTCGCTTTCCTGGTTGTACCACATAAACAGCACGTGCCCCCGGCCTTTCAGAGTCCACTGGGCGGCTTTCCTGGTTCCCCGAAGGGACGTAAGCAACAGTTTGCCGTTAGGCAGAAATCGCCAGGTTTCGGCCTGATGAATAATCCGGTCGCGGGCAATGAGCCGCTGCAGGGTGTCGGCGATCACCTCGCCGGTCATCACGGAGTCGTACTGGTCTTTGTCCGCCTTTTCATACTCCCAGCTGACCTCCTCCCAGGTACCTACGATTTGCTGGCTGGGGCTGGAGGCGTTGGTCATGAGCACCAGAAACAGGCAGAGGAAACCTACCAGGGTACCCCCATAGATGAAGGCCGGATGTACTTTTTTTCTAAGATCAAACATGGTTGGTCATCAGGAAGAGTTCGGCTACCCGGTCTTTCTCCGGCAGATAGTGCGGCTCCTGCCAGTGAATGATCGTGATCGGTAACAAACATTTTTTAAAATAGGAAATGGGATCGAAGCTGCGTGGACCGGCCGGTTTCAGGGTGTAAGTACCCGGAATAACCACTTCATCCACGCCGTTGGCTTCCAAAAAATTAGCGAACGCCTGTTTTGTAAAACCGCTGAACAGCTCGATCCGGAACGAATTGACGCGTGAGGCGTAGGTGTTGAGCAATACCTGGCAGGCTTCCCGGAATTTATCGCTTTGCAGCGCCAGCAGGTATTTCTCTTTGGAGAAAAAAAGCCGGTCGGTAATCGAGTCCGACAGGAAAGCCGAATACACCAGAATCAGGTCTATCGGTTCGCCCCCTTCGTTTTTCTTGAATGCTCCTTTTACGGTATTCAGCGATTCGATGGTGAAATCCGTGGGAATTAGAATGGTTTTCATAATCACTTTGTCGTTTTGGTTTTCTTTGTGACAAAGCTACAGGTACCCCATTAGAGGAGCCTAAGAAGGAAATTAGAATGCCATGAGCGTGGCATTAGAATGTGGTGAGAAGCAGATTAGAACGACATTAAAATAGGATAATGCGCTGATTTTAATGTCGGTAGGGGCCTATGGGAAGCTTTATTTCAACGGTAACGCCCTGGTTGAGTACGGAAGATACATTCATTTCACCCTGATGCATCTTGACCACGTTGCGGGTAATGGGCAGTCCGATGCCGTAGCCTTCGAAGGGATTGGTGTTACTGGCGCGGAAGTAAGGATCATAAATGTACTTGATCTCGTTTTCGGGGATTCCAATCCCTTTGTCTTTTACCACAAGAATGATTTGCTGCGCTGATGCCCCCAGCGACACCCTGACGGTGTCGTTGCTGGAGTACTTGCAGGCATTCATGATGACGTTGGAAATGGCCAGGTGCAGCAACTGCTCGTTACCCTTGATCAGCAGGTTTTCCGAGTTCTCGGGCAGCAGACTGAAATCCAGCACTACCTTGTTGGCGGGGTATATTTTATCCACCGTTTCTTTTACATCCAGAACCAACTGGTCGATCCGCACCTTATCAAATTTCACCACCTTGCCATTGTACCCGGTCTGGGCCAGAAATAACAGGGCTTTGGTTTTCTTATTGAGTTTCTCGGCTTCTTCCAGGATGGTCGTCAGTGCTTCCTGGTATTCCTCCGGGGTACGGGGTTTGGAAAGCACCACATCGGCTTCCCCGATGATGGAAGTCAGGGGCGTGTTGAGCTCGTGGGAAGCATTGCTGACAAAGTTTTTCTGGGATTCGAAGGCGGCTTCCAGCCGGTCGAGCATCCCGTTGAAGGTGTGGGTTAGGGTACTGAGTTCATCGTCGTTCTGAGGTACGGGAAGCCGCATCTGCATGTTTTCAGAACTGATGTTTTCCATGCGGGTGGTGATGTTCTGCAGGGGGGCGATGAGTTTTTTCGAAAACCAGAAGGAAACCGTCAGAATGAACACGACCGCCAGCACCAGCAGCGAAATCAGCAGATTACGCAGGTGGGGTATGTGGTGCGTGTAGTAGTAGTTTTCGGCCGATACGATCACGATATAAGCCTTGGTGCCGGCGGTGTACAGGATACCCGAGTAAAAGATGCTCCTTTGTTGAAACGTGGCCGCTTTCTGGTTTACTATATCCGTAATGAAACTGACCGGAACGCCTATTCGGCTGGCCTCGGTACGCAGCGAATCGGCGGAGGGTACCCGTAGGATGTACAGCTGCTCCTGGGGTAGTTTTTCGAGGTATTCCTGTTTTACTTCCCGGATGGCATTAATGTCCTGGCTACTTTCCAGCTGAATTTTTGCCGTGGTAATGGCCCGTATTTCGAGCCTTTTGTAAAAATCTTCGTAGGAGTAGTTGGCCGATGCGTAGTAGATGAAGCTGCTGTACAGAATTGCCGACAGGAGCGATATACCGCTTACCAGCAGGATGATTTTCGCTTTTATTTTCATGGCCTCCGGTCAGTTTTCTTGATTTTCCTTCAGGACATAGCCCATACCGATCACGGTATGAATGAGGCGGGGATCGCCCGATTTTTCAAGTTTTTTGCGCAGATAGTTGACGTACACATCCACGACGTTCGTGCTCATGTCGAAATTGACGCCCCATACTTCATCCAGGATTTCGACCCGCGACAGCACCCGGCGCGGATGATTCATGAAAAGGTGCAGCAAGCGGTATTCGGTCGAGGTGAGGGAAAGTTCGTGTCCGTTACGAGCTACCTCTTTGGTATAATCGTTCAGACTCAGATCGCCGAAACGAAGGATTTTCTCGTGGGGTACCTCCATCTTTGGCGAAAGCTTGCGACGCAGCAGCGCCCGGATTCGGGCCATCAGCTCAATGAACTTGAAAGGCTTGGTCAAATAATCGTCCGCCCCGGTATCCAGCCCTACCACGACATTTTCGGTACTGCCCAGCGCCGAAAGCAGCAGGATGGGTACCTCGCTATCGTGCGCCCGAATCATGTGGCACAGGTCCAACCCCCCGATGGTGGGGAGCATAATATCCAGGATGATAAGATCGAAAGAAGAAGCCAAGGCCATTTGTAGCCCGATTTTTCCATCCATGGCTACACTTATCTCAAAATTTTCCTCGGTAAGCCCCTTGTTGATAAAGGAGCAAACGTGGGCATCGTCTTCCACAAGCAGAATTTTTTTCTTTTGTCCGGTCTGCTGAAAGTCGTAGGTTTTTGTCTCCTGCATTGCGTAAATTAGATAGGACTGTGGCTCCGGAAGGGTTGGTATATCGGACGCTTGCTAATAAACGTGATTTTGGGGACATGAGTTTTCTGTTGAACTTGCGTTTTTACCACGACTCACCGATATTGACTCCAAAAAGTTATGATTGATACCCCACGCCTGCGGCTTTTTCCTTGTGACGATACCTTGTTTGACGCCATGCGGATGGGTGATAACGTACTGTCCCAGGCTCTTGGTGCCAACGTACCCCGGAAGTGGACGGCTTTCCGCGATAGTTTCGCCCCGGCGGGCCTGCGCTGGAAAGCGCACCCTCCCCTGCGCGACTGGTGGGTACACCTGATCGTCTACCGCCCCGATAACCTGCTGATTGGTTCGTGTGGCTACAAAGGTGAGCCCGACGCCGAGGGTAAGGTAGAGATCGGCTACGAGATCCGGCCTTCGCACCGCAACCTGGGTCTGGCTACTGAAGCGGCCCGCGGCCTGATCGATAATGCCTTCACCCACGCCGATGTACGCAAGGTGATTGCCCATACCCTGCCCGAAGAAAGCCATTCCTCGCAGCTTTTGCAAACCGTAGGTTTTGTACGTACGGCCGATTTTCAGGACCCTGACGACGGGCTGGTGTGGCGCTGGGAACTGGAACATGACGCCTACCTAAAGCGATTTATCCAACCTTCCTGACCTTGGTTACGTATGGATTTAATTCCTGCTTTTCAGAAAGACGAAGCTTTACTGACTGATATCCGGTCTACGCGCGGAGAGACTACGGGCTTTCGGTTATGGTGGCTGGGGCAGAGCGGTTTTCTGCTCCAGTGGCAGGGACGGCACCTTCTGTTTGATCCCTACCTATCCGACTCGCTGACGCGCAAATACGCTACGACCGACAAGCCCCACGTACGCATGAGCGAGCGGGCCGTTGATCCCGCCCGGCTGGACTTCCTGGATGTCGTGACGAGTAGCCACAATCATACCGACCACCTGGACGCTGAAACGCTGCTACCTATTTTGAAGGCCAATCCTGGTATTTACCTGGTAATTCCGGAAGCGAATCGAGACTTCGTGACCGGGCGCCTCGGCTGCGCGGCTGATTTCCCGGTAGGTATGAAT
Source organism: Salmonirosea aquatica (assembly GCF_009296315.1). Taxonomy (NCBI): domain Bacteria; kingdom Pseudomonadati; phylum Bacteroidota; class Cytophagia; order Cytophagales; family Spirosomataceae; genus Salmonirosea; species Salmonirosea aquatica. The sequence goes on along the minus strand of NZ_WHLY01000002.1, from coordinate 2,012,174 downwards.
GATACGTTTGTGAAAGACATCGCCGGGTTCCGGTTTTACGGTATTCCGGCGGCCCACAATGCCTTGGAGCGTGATGATCTCGGGCAGTGCAGGTACATGGGCTATGTGGTGGAGTTTGGTGGGTACCGGGTCTACCATAGCGGTGATACGCTATGGTACGAGGGCCTGGATGAACTACTGATGCCCTTCGCGGTGGATGTGGCCCTGCTACCCATCAATGGTAATTTGCCAGAGCGCCGGGTGGCGGGTAACCTGAGCGCATTAGAAGCAGCTCAACTAGGCAAGGTCATAGGGGCCGGCTGTGTGATACCCCACCATTATCATATGTTCGCCTTCAATACTGAAGAGCCCGAAGGCTTTGCGCAGGAAGCCCGGCAATACGGAACGCCCTACCAGGTGCTGCGGATCGGGGAGAAATGGATGACCAATTTTTGACGACTGAGGGTATATAGTAGAGGGAAATGGTATATAACTAATATTTTTTTTAACTTGATAGCCCTAATTCATCGTTCTAAAAGAAGAAGTGACAGAACTCGTCTTGACCCTTAAAAATAAACCCATATGCCTACTGTAACCCAGGAAACCTATCCGTGGCTCAAAGCTTACCCGGAGGGGGTACCCTACGAAATAAATCCCGACGCCTATCCTTCCCTACTCGAACTGATGGAAGAGGGATTCGAGCGGTACGCCTCTCAGCCGGCTTACTCCAATATGGGTAAGGAGTTGACTTTTCAGGATATCGACCGACTTTCCCGTGAGTTTGCGGCTTATCTGCAAAGCATCGGCCTGCAACAGGGCGACCGGGTGGCGATCCAGATGCCCAACCTGCTGCAGTACCCTATCGCCATGTATGGCATCCTACGGGCGGGCATGGTCGTTGTGAACACCAATCCCCTCTATACCTGCCGGGAAATGCAGCACCAGTTCAAGGATTCAGGTGCCAGGGCCATTGTCATTCTGGCGAATTTTGCCGCCAATCTTGAAAAAATCATTGAAAATACCGACATACAGCATGTGGTCATCACCCAGATCGGGGATATGCTGGGGTTTCCCAAGCGGCTGATTGTGAATGGCGTGGTGAGGTACGTCAAAAAGATGGTGCCCTCGTATCAGCTACCCAGGGCCGTACCCTTCAACAAGGCACTGGCATCGGGAGCCGGCGCTTCCTACAAAAAGCCCCAAGTGTCAGGCCGGGACCTGGCTTTCATCCAGTATACGGGGGGGACCACGGGAGTATCCAAAGGAGCCATGCTGACGCACCGCAACCTGATTGCGAATGTAGAGGCCAACCACGAATGGACTAAGCCCCTGACCAAAGACGACACGAGTAGTCCGGTAATCGTGGCCGCTCTGCCCCTTTACCACGTATACGCGCTGACGGTAAATGCATTGACGGCCCTGAAAAGTGGGGCTATGAATCTGCTTATTACCAATCCACGGGATATGAATGCCTTTATCGACGATTTGAAGCGATACAAGGTTACGATCTTTACCGGATTGAATACCCTCTATAACGGACTGCTCAATAATCCGCACTTCGGAGAAGTAGATTTCAGCGCGCTGAAAATTACTTCGGCGGGCGGCATGGCGCTGCAAAAAGTGGTGGCTGAGCGTTGGTATAAGGAGACGGGCTGTCTGCCTGCCGAAGGGTACGGATTATCCGAAACATCTCCGGTGCTGAGTTCCAATCCGCTGGTGGGCGAAAACCGCATCGGTACCATCGGGGTACCCTGGCCCAGCACGGAGCTACGGATCAGGAATGAGGAGGGCCAGTGGGCAGCCGATGGCGAAAGCGGGGAAATATGCGCCCGGGGCCCGCAGGTGATGCCCGGCTACTACAACCGTTCCGACGAAACGGCCAAGGTCATATTTGAAGATGAGACGGGCCGCTGGTTCAAAACGGGCGATATCGGGGTACGTAGCCCGGACGGGTACTTCAAGATTGTGGATCGGAAGAAAGATATGATTCTGGTGTCGGGCTTCAATGTATACCCCAACGAAATCGAAGAGGTAATGACCCAATGCCCCGGAGTACTGGAGGTAGCCTGCGTAGGGGTACCCAACGAACGGTCGGGGGAAGCGGTTAAAGTATTTGTGGTGAAGAAAGATTCGGGGGTGTCCGAAGAGCAGATCAGGGCTTATTGCCGCGAACATCTGACCGCCTACAAATGCCCCAAGGAGATTGAATTCCGCGACGAATTGCCCAAAACCAATGTGGGTAAAATTTTGCGCCGGGCTCTGCGGGAGGAAGAAAAAGCGTAAGGATAGTGTAGTAGTTGAAACGTGCAGAGGGGTGGTTAGCGCAGGTACCTGCCGGATTTCTGATTCAGGGTACGATCTGCCTATAGGCAATTAGGTAGGATGCAACTTTCTTACCCTGCGGACTCAACCACTACCTTGTCCAATGATTACCCAAACGAAATAGCCATGACCTACCGCAAAACCCTTGTAGTGCTGCACGGACACGGAATGGACGATTCTCTGTGGGATGAAGTAGTTCCGTTGCTCAACGAAGACTACACACTCATCAAGCCCAACATATCGCTGCTGACCGCTTGCCACACGGTGGAAGCGTATGCTGACGAACTCCACCGGTTGCTGGTAGCCTCCCAAATTTCGAAATGTACCCTCGTCGGGCATTCGATGGGGGGGTACATCAGCCTGGCTTTTGCCGAAAAATACCCCGATATGCTCGAAGGGTTCGGCCTGTTTCATTCGTCGGCTTTGGCCGATGACGATGCTAAAAAGCAGCAGCGCAACCAGTTGGCGCAATTACTACGTACCCACGGAACCGAGGCTTTCATTCGGCGCACCCTACCTAATTTGTTTGGAGGGCGGTTTAAGGAAACTTCACCCGAAAAGGTACAACGCTACATTCAACAGTACAGCAAACTTCCCTCCGAAGCCCTGGCCGTCGGAATGGAAGCCATGCGCGACCGTCCTGACCGTACCCATATTCTGAAAAAACTACCTTTTCCGGTGCTGTTCATTATCGGTATGGAGGATCAGGCAGTACCCTTCGAAAAAGCGATGGAACAAATCGGGTATCCTGCCAAAGCATATCCGCTCGTGCTGGCCGAAGCCGGGCATCTGGGTATGGTCGAGCGGCCCGACGCTTCGGCCCGCATACTCCGCTGGTACATGGAGCGGAAATAGAAAAGTGGGGCAATGGCGGGAAAATCAAACGAAAAAGGGTAGGTGTGCGTTATAGCAGACGTACAAAAGCTATTTCTTTACCCCACAAATATGAAACAACGGTATAATTTCCAGACTTTGCGCAAAGCCTGGGTTCTGGTTGCCTTTACTACCTTATTTCTTTCCTCCTGTAATAACAGCAACGACGATCCTGACATCCCGAAGGATGACTATTTGGTGGAAAGTTCAGTAATTACCGAACTTTCTAAAGAACAGATTGTCCAGCAGTCGGCGGCCATTAGCCCTTTGGTGGCTGGTTTTGTCCGCAATGGCGTGAAAGTATACCGGTTAACTTACAAGACCAAAAATACCGACGGTAGCGACATTACCGCTTCCGGAGCGCTCATCCTACCCATTACCACCCAGAATGTGGCCATGGTGAGTGTTCAGCACGGTACCATCAGTAGCGACGATCAGGCACCGTCCAATTTTAAGGCCAATTCGGAGGGTAGTACCATTGGCTCGCTGTTTGGGGCGATGGGCTACATTATCGCATATCCCGATTATATCGGTTACGGCGCTTCCAAAGATCTGCCGCATCCCTACGAACACCGCGCCAGCCTGGCCTCCGCCTCGCTGGATATGTTGCGGGCGGCTAAGGAATTCCTGAAAAAACAGACCGACGTGAAGTGGGACGAGCGTCTGTACCTGGCAGGGTATTCCGAAGGCGGTTTTGCCACGCTGTCTTTACAGAAAAAAATCGAGGAAGAGGCTTCCTCCGAGTTCAACCTGCGGGCCTCGAGCTGTGGGGCCGGAGCCTACGACAAAACGGCCTTCATGAAGTATCTGATCAATAACGAAACCCACGGGATCGCGGGATTCAATAGTTCCTACCTGTGGGTGACACTAACCTACGACCGCATTTACGGACTGAATCGACCCAAATCGGTTTACTTTAAGGAACCATACGCCGCCCAGATTGAAAAGCTGGGAAAAGACGATCCCATCAATGTTTCATTCAATACTATTTTTACGGAAAGTTTTATCAAGGGAATCAACGATGGTACCGATACGGCGTTCCTCAACGCCGTAGCTGACAATAATGTGTACGACTGGAAGCCCCGCACGCCCACGCAGCTCTACCACGGTACCGCCGATCGGCTGGTGTTCTTTTTCAATTCCAAAAATGCCTACGATGCCATGACCAAACGGGGCGCTACCAATGTCACGCTCATTCCCGTTCAGAATGGCGACCACGATACCTCGCTGTCCACTTATCTGTTGGGGACACTCACCTTTTTTACTTCGACTCAGTAGCCCCGATGCTACTTTAAGGAGAAGTTTTGAAAGTTTTTTGACTTTCAGGAAGTTGATAATGCTACTATTTTCTTATTTTACACCCTACCTATTATTCTGCCGGGAGTTATGGGTGGGGTTTGTTGTTATAGCTTACCTGGTCAGAATCAGATAGGTTTTTTCTCTCATGCCTCGTCTTACAGCAGAATGACCTTTGTTCAGTATCAATTCTCCTTACTTCTTTTATAAAAATGATTCGGGGACTTTTGTTACAAACCACGCCAGCGATTGAGAAAGGGGCACAGAAAATCAGTCAGGGGCTACCTCGGGGGGTTCGCCATTTTCTGGACTTCGAACTGCTGAAAATCAAGAATTACGAAATCACCGTATTCGATATTCTGCTGATCATCCTGTTGGTAACCGTTGCCCGGTTGCTGATTTGGTTTATCTCCAGCTTGTTGCGGCGGGGCTTCTTTCGTCGGAAACAGGTTGATAAAGGGCGCCAGGAAGCCGTAATCCAACTGATCAAGTACCTCATCTATGTGGTAGTGATCATTCTGTCCTTGGAAGTTACAGGTATTCAGCTCTCACTACTATTGGCGGGCTCCGCGGCCTTATTGGTAGGTATCGGACTGGGCTTGCAGCAAACATTCAACGACCTGGTTTCGGGTTTGATCCTGCTGTTTGAGGGGAGTATCAATATAGGGGACATCGTCGAGCTGGACAACGGCCTTGTGGGCCGGGTGACGGAAGTAGGACTGCGTACTTCCAAGGTCGAAACCCGGGATTCCATCGGTATTATCGTCCCTAACTCGAAGTTCATCAACAACAACATCATCAACTGGTCGCATAACCGTTCCCTGACCCGGTTCATCATCAGGGTAGGGGTAGCCTACCGCAACGATCCCCGCCATGTGGAAGCTACTTTGCTGGCATCGGTTCAGGGACATAGTGAAGTGGCCCAAAATCCGATGCCCATCGTCCGCCTGAACGATTTTGGCAATTCGGGTATCGTGTATGAGTTACTCTTCTGGACGTACAGTGCGTGGCGTATCGAACATATCAAGAGTGAAATCCGCTTCGTGATTTTCGAGAAGTTTCGGGCCGAAGGCATCGAAATTCCGTACAATCAGTACGACCTCAATCTCAAGCAGGGATGGGATGAATTTGCGGATCGGTTGAAGGGCAAAGAGGGAAAGTAAGCAGTGGGGAACGGACGTGACAGGTTCGACGTTTGGTTTTTGAAATAAAAGATTTCCTCCCTAACCACCCCCTTCACTCCATGTCCAGCGTCGACCGCCCATTACTTTCCAAAAGCATTCTTGACCTTGTCGGTAATACCCCGCTCGTCGAACTGAGCCGGATCAATCCCAATCCCAACGTGACCCTATATGGCAAGCTGGAAGGAAATAATCCCGGTAGCAGTGTAAAAGACCGCGCGGCCTTCAGCATGATCAGGGGGGCTCTCGACCGAGGTGAAATTGACAAAAGTACCCGTCTGATTGAGGCAACGAGTGGCAACACGGGCATTGCTCTGGCCATGATCGCCAGTATTTACGGCATCGACATCGAACTCGTTATGCCCGAAAATTCCACCCGCGAGCGCGTACTGACCATGGAAGCATTCGGTGCTAAAGTAACACTCACCGATGGCATCGAAAGCGCCCGCGACTATGCCGACGCTAAGGCTCAGGAACCGGGGTACTTTATGCTCAATCAGTTTGCCAACCCTGACAACTGGAAAGCCCACTATGCTACCACCGGACCCGAAATATGGCGAGATACGCAGGGCCAGGTAACGCACTTCGTATCGTCGATGGGTACCACGGGTACTATCATGGGTACCTCCCGTTATCTGAAGGAACAAAGCCTTGATGTGCAGATCGTAGGCTGCCAACCCACTGACGGGGCCAGCATACCGGGCATTCGGAAATGGCCGCAGGAGTACCTTCCCAAAATATTTGAACCCCAGCGCGTAGACCGGGTTATTGAAATCTCAGTCGAGAATGCCACTGAAATGACCCGCCGCCTGGCGCGGGAAGAAGGTGTCTTCGCGGGCATGAGTAGTGGCGGTGCCGCGTGGGCGGCTGTGCAATTAGCCCAGGAGCTTGACGCAGGAGTGATCGTCACCATCGTCTGTGATCGCGGCGACCGCTATCTTTCCAGTGATCTCTTCGGGTGATGAGATAGGTACCTACCTCTTTGTCAGTTCTGACTCCGATTTCAGTATCTCATCTCCATCTTCCTGTTCAATGAGGTAGGCAGGTTCGTCGTCGGTGGCATTGCGGGTTATTTCACTGCCTTTGATAGTGCGTGTCACTTTCTGAGTGAATTTTTCCCGCACTGTACCCATAGCGGTACCTTTTCCCCAGGACCATGCTACGTGGTCGCCTTTCTGATAGCTCATAATCGTATTTTTAAAAACCGTGATTGTTCAACAATGCCCCGCCCGGACTTTCAACTGAAAGTCCGGGCGGGGGTGTTCGATTTACTACGAATCCTTTTCTCTAGCTCGCCAGAAAATTAACGGCTTGTTTCAGGGTTCGCTCATTGTGCGTAACAGGATCGATGTACGAGCGCTCTCCTACCTCGATCATCAGTTCCTTACCCATCAGTTGCTTCGTATCTAATTCTTTTCCTGGTTTTGCCTCAATGCCGGCTTCTTCAAACAAGCCAATGATGGCGGGCATACCTGCTTCTGATTGGTAGAAGCGATGCGAAACGTACCCCTCGTCGTTTTCGAAGCGGACGGCAAAGAAAGGAATTCCCTTGTTTTCGCTATTTCCTTCTTCAATGTCGGTAATCGTGACACGTTGCTGGCCATCGGTGAGCAATGTCTTTTCCTGGCCTTTTTCTACTGCAATTTTCATAAGCTCAATCTTGTGTTGTATTTATATTATAAATAAGCGTGAAATATATTTTATTTATAATATAAACATCATGCCAGCCTAGCGAAGTACTTCATGGGTTGGCACAGATTTTATTTCTATTCCACTTTTTTCACATTCTAAAAATCCTATTTATGCAAGATTCACGCCACGACGAAGACGACCACATTCAGAACCTTTCCGGTACCGAAGCCATCGAGAAACTACAAGACCTGGCCGAAGGTATTTGTATGTTCACCACTTTCACTGACTCCCGCCCGGCTCCCAGCCGTCCGATGGCCTTGCAGGGCGTGGAAGACGACGGAGCACTCTACTTTTTCAGCGCGGCTTCGTCCAGTAAAAACAAGGAACTGGCTGCCGACCCGGCAGTACAACTTTTTTTCTGCAAAGAGGGCTCGTCCGAGTACCTCAGCATTTACGGTAAGTGCATGGTTTCCCGCGACCGCGAGCGGATCGAGAAGTACTGGAATTCTTTTATCAAAGTCTGGTTTCAGGGCGGTAAAGAGGACCCTGATCTGACCGTGATCCGGGTAGAGCCAGAGGATATCAGGTACTGGGACACGAAAAATAACCGTATGGTTTCCTTCTTGAAAATGGCGGCCTCCTTGGCTACGGGCAAAACCATGGACGATGGCGTGGAGGGGGAGCTGAAGGTGTAGGGAACAGGAGCAGGATTACGCAGGAGGGCAAAAATTCTTTGCCCTCCTTTTTTTAATGGTTGTAATAAAAAAGAGGGATTCTGGTTTTGATCGCCCCCTATTTGTCCACCTCATTCAATTTTTTTTTTGCTTTATACATTTTCCTAGTGAAAAATGTATTTACTTTGAACTCCAAAGTACTTTGTTATGATACAGCCCGAAGAACAACTTCAAACCCTCCATGAAATCCGGAACATCATGGATCGTTCCACCCGTTTCCACTCACTTAGTGGACTATCGGGAATTTTTGTGGGTCTCATCGCCCTGACTGGCGTTGGGGCGGTACAATGGTACCTGACTATCCATGGCCAGCGTTATGCAGAACTGTACAGTAGCGACGTATCATCTGGTACCTATCGGTTTATTGCTCTGGCAGCCGTAGCAGTATTTGGACTAGCGGCTGGATCGGTGCTGTATTTTACCAGACTCAAAGCCAGTAAGGCCCATCAGCCCGTCTGGACCAGCCAGGCCAGGCGGCTACTGGTGAATTTCTGCCTGCCCCTGGCGGTGGGTGGGGCGTTTTGTGGAATTTTGCTTTATCATAACATCGGGTACCTTGTGGCGTCCTCCATGCTAATTTTCTATGGTTTGGCGCTAGTCAATGCCAGCCGGTATACCTTTGCCGACCTTCGCTCGCTGGGACTGTGTGAGTTGGCGCTGGGACTGGCAAGTGGTTTTATGGTTGGGTACGGGCTGCTGGCGTGGGCATTGGGGTTTGGCGTATTGCATGTACTTTACGGGAGTATGCTGTACTATAAATACGAAAAAAAGCATGACTAAACCTTCTATATTTTATTAAAACCAGCCGACTAAATAAAGATTTCCGCCTGGAATGGAACACGTAAAGGACTACCTGAAAGATATAAATAAAGATTTTGAGAGCCGTGCCCGGCTCGGGATCATGTCGGTGCTTATGGTGGAAGATGGTGTGGACTTTACTTTTCTTAAAGAAACCCTGCAACTGACTGACGGCAACCTGGCGAGCCACTTGCGGGCACTCGAAGGCGCAGACTACCTACGGGTCGAAAAGCAGTTTGTGGGTCGTAAGCCCAATACCCGCTACATAGCTACCCCTGAGGGGAGGGATGCCTTCCAGAGTCATCTGGCTGCTTTGGAAAGACTAATTCTGGGCAATAAACCTGACTGAATTTTTTTTGACTTTAAACTTTGAAATACAAAGTACTTTGTAAAACTTCAAATATATCAATTATCATGAAAACTGAAATCCTTTCCAATCTGGACAACCCCCAACAGCTTGAAAAACTGTACCGTGACAACAAGTCGGCTTTCCGGCAGGCATTCAATGCCCTGTACCCTCAACTTAACGATACCCGCCTGGCCGAATTCTGGCACCAGCGCCTGAATTTTGATCGCGACGAAGTGTTTTCGATCAACCGGTCCGAACTGATATTTGTCCTGGTAGCGGCCCTGATTGCGGGTACCTGCGCCAAACTACCCCAGATTCTGTCCATCGACGAAGAGTTTTTTTACACCAGAAACCTGGGCTTTCTGGTTTTTCCCTTCCTGTCCGCTTACTTTATCCGGAAGAACAACCTGACCGCAAAAACTATCGCGATTATTGCCGGACTTATGGGAATGGGGCTAGTCTATATCAACCTATTACCCGACAATCCCAAGAGCGATACGCTGGTGCTGTCCTGCATTCACCTGGGGGTGTTTCTGTGGGCGACGACGGGCTTTGCTTTCACGGGTGGAAATGCCAGGGATCTCAAGCAAAGGCTGGGGTACCTGCGCTACAATGGCGACCTGGTGGTAATGAGTACCCTACTACTGATTTCGGGGGGGATTCTGACGGCGATCACTATTGGACTTTTTAACCTGATCGGCTATGATATAAGAGAGTACTATTTTCAGTACATCGTTATTTTTGGCCTGCCCGCCGTACCCCTTGTAGGTACCGTCCTCACGCAGAATATTCCCGAGCTGGTTCAGAAAGTATCGCCCATCATCGCCCGGATATTCAGCCCGCTGGTACTTATTATGTTGCTGGCTTACCTGGGCGCTATCGTTTTTTCGGGCAAAGACCCTTACAACGACCGGGAGTTCCTGATCATCTTCAATGCTTTGTTGGTGGGTGTGATGGCGCTTATTTTCTTTTCGGTGGCCGAGCGGGCCAAAGCTACCTCCAATCGTTTCGAGATCATGGTGTTGTTCTTGCTGTCGGTGGTGACGATTCTGGTCAACGGCATCGCCCTGTCGGCCATTGTGTTCCGAATCTCGGAATGGGGCATCACCCCCAACCGCATGGCCGTGCTGGGTGCCAACGTCCTGATGCTGATCCACCTGATGTTCATTGCCAGTAAACTGGTGAAGGTACTCACCCGCGACGCCAGCCTGACCCAAGTCGGGAAGTCCATTTCGGCCTACCTACCCATCTATTGGGGCTGGACGGCGGTGGTCACATTCCTGTTTCCGCTCCTATTTGGGTTTGAATAAGAGTAAATTCCTTGGCTGTACCTTCGACTAGCAATGAGCATTTCCTCTAAACTCGACCAATTCCACGCCCAGGTAAAACATAACCGATCGCTTTGGTATTTCTCTATTTTCAATCGTATTGCTTTGGCCGCCGGATTTTTGCCTTCGGGCTTCGTGAAGATTAACGGCGAGCGATTTACTGCTTTGTCCAATAATCACCCGATGGGTCATTATCTGGAGGCGTTGTTTCATACGGGTTATTATTATCCCTTCATTGGGGTAATGCAAATGTTGGCAGCCATCCTGATACTTATTCCGCGCACGGTGACGCTCGGAGCACTTATTTACTTTCCCATCATACTCAATATCTGCATTCTTTCACTGGCTGTGCGCTTCGAAGGGTCGCATATTACGGCCCCTTTGATGGTACTGGCCAATCTGTACCTGCTCTGCTGGAATTACGATAAGATAAAGTACATTTTCCCGTTTAACACAACTTCCCTGGATGCTACTCAGAAGCAGAAAAAACTCAGTAAAAAATTCCCGACTGTTTTTTTCGCGGGTGTGGTGGCTACGGTTGTCCTTGCGGTACTGATTTTTCTTAAAGTCTACGACGTAATGCCTCGCAACACGATAGCAGAGTGTAAGCAACAGTTTGAAGGGAGTAACAGAACCAGAGCAGGGAATGATTTTTGTGAATGTATTCATACCCACGGGCAACCGCTCGACCAATGTCTGGCGACTTATGAAAAAGCCCCGGATGATTAACCCAAATCCCTTAACTACCTTCATCATGAACGATCCCCATGACTTGAACCGCTTTGTAGCTGCCCAGGAAAACGTGTACGAAACCGCCCTGAAGGAAATTCGCAACGGCCGGAAGCAAACCCACTGGATGTGGTTTATTTTCCCTCAAATTGTCGGCCTGGGCCAAACCGAAATCTCGAAAACGTACGCCATCAAAAGTCGGGAAGAGGCGTTAGCATATCTGAACCATCCTACGCTCGGTGAGCGGCTACGGGAGGCTTCGCAGGCATTACTTTCGGTGGAGGACAAGTCGGCCACTGATATTTTTGGCACACCGGACGATCTGAAATTGAGATCCAGCATGACCTTGTTCAAATCGGTGAGCACCGACAACGACGTATTTTTACAAGTTTTGGATAACTACTACGGTGGTGAGGAAGATCCGCAAACTGTTCGGATTTTAAGTAAGATGTAGGCAATACTAAGCCAAGGCTTAATTGATTTCAATATCTCGCAACAGACTGGCGATTTCGGCAATGTAATTTTTCCGGTTGGTATCGCTTCCGGCGGGGTAAGGAACCGCTTCGAGCAGACGAACGGTATCGATCCCTGAAATTTCCAATGTCTCCACCACTTGCTTTTGAATGTCTTTCATCAGAACAATTATAATTTCAGGTTTGTAGGATTTCAGGCGCGCAGCCAAAGACGGAACCGCCTTCTGTCGCCCAGCCTTCCTTTCTTCTTTGTCACTTCTGTTGATAGCGACAAGGCTCAAATGGTCGAGGTAGCATCCTAAGGATTTGAAGAAGAATAAAAAGGCCTGAGCAGAATCAAAACTGCCATACACTAGTTCAAATGCCGTAAAAATGGTCCGAAAGAGGTTATTGTTGGCAAAATAAAAATGTTGAATCAAATCCCCTGAACTATTGAATCCCGGTGCTTCGGCGATGAAAAGCATTCTTACATTTTTCGGTTTGTAGGATTCAAGGATGGCGTTCATGTGGTAACCTTGATTTTGCTTTCACCTGAGTAGTGGTTCTCTATATGTTGTTATCCCCGCGCGCCCTACTCATCGCAGAAGCTACAAATGACACACAAAAGTAGATAGTTTTTTAAGTTGTGATGGAGTATAAAATATTTACTATTTTATACCATGTCGTCTAAAAGCAGCAATGAATTGATAGATACAGTACGGAAGAAGAAGAATGTCGTTTTCAAAAACAATCAATTTACTGTATAAAGGTAAGGAAGTGAAATCAGGGTAATTAAACGTTTCTAATATTAACGCAATCTTATTACGAGTTGGGTATAGGTATCCAGGTATGAACCAATCAAAAAGATAACTGTAAAGTTTCGTATCTATTATATATATATATGGAAGGTCAATACTGAATGCTCCCAGTGAATACAAAAACATTATAAAGTTTATAGTCCCTAAAAATATTAACCAGAATAAGGGATAGCCCCAATTAAGTGTATGTCTGTTTGAAATTCTATTTAAGCCAATAGTAATTTTTTCTAAGATTTGTTGCTTATTGAGAAAACTTAAACTTTCGTAATATGTGTCTAGTTCCTTAGATCTATAAAATATAACTTTTTCCTTATTTGAACTTTTCTCTGAAATTACCTTCAATTGCCTATAGGCATCCTGTATATTTTTTAATTCAGTGACTGTGTGATTCGTTACATGAATGGTTGATGGCAATTCAGTAGTAAATAACTTTACATCTTCAATATTTGAATTTTTCATTCTAAGTTCACTTCCAATATTTGAATTAATAAAGAGCATTTTTCCCATAACAGAATTTATTATCTGTAAATATAAATTAACATTCATATTTTCGAAATTTAATTCTCCCCTGTTTATACAATTTTCAAACACGATTTTGTTTGAAATGAAATAAGAAAAGAAGCCAATAAATTCTTTTGAGAAGGATGTTTTAGATACCATAAGGTTATTGACTGTCACTGACTCTTCAATTATTTCAAATGATTTAGAAATAAGTATATTATTTAAGTTTGAACACTTTATGAAGTTTATCTGCTCTATACCAAAAATTGGAATAAATATGTTAACTTCCTTCAAATCAGTATTTAATATATCTATATCATTTGCTTTAATCTGAGGATTTAAATATAAATTTTGAATTTTATTGTTCGTTGAATTGAATGATATGATTCTTTGAGATTTTATTTTTGCTGATATAAAATTAGAATTTGAAATTTTTATAATAACTTGCTCTGTTTCAAAGCCATCAGGTTTATTGTCTTCTATGTCCAGAGATAAATCATCTGATGTTACATTCGATACTGTAATTTCTTTAATTTGACCTTTAATTGAAAAATTGTTCATTTTTACTTTTGCTATTGATTTGAATTCAATTACAAAAGAGTTGCAAGATTTTAAATTTTCAATAATTAACGATGATATATTTGAATAGATTTCTAAATTTTTTATTTCGCAATTAAAAATAGTAAGATTTGTTAGTTTAGAAAAATCATTTATTACATTGTTGCTTTCTTTAATAATCACTTTGTTTCCAATGCAATTATTGAATCCTATGTATTGTGGAAATTCGCTTTCAATATTTATTTTTTCAAAATCACAATATATTTGAACCCTTATTTCGATTGCATAATTATCAACACTGGGGAAATGTCCTTTTATTTTACCATAAGATTCTTTTATAGCCCGTGAAAGGTCATATTCTTCATTGATTTTCTTATTTATATTTAATAAGATTTGCGGCGAGTAATGATCCAGAGTATCGAATCCTTTTTTCATCTGGGAATGTATCTGTCTGGTAACGTTAAAGTTGCCTAAAGGTTTTTTTCTAATTGTTATCGGGATATTTATCATAGCGTATCTATATGTGATTTTGAAATACCTGCTAGTTCTCTCTAGCTGTTGCCGATTTAAAACTGGAGACAAATATCGAACTAGTCTACAACTGGTAATGACAACTCACGGCAGTGCAAACGCCACATAACTATCTCCCTTCTTGGTACCCAGCTTGGTACCCCCGCAGGCGATGACTACGTACTGTTTCCCACCTGCTTCGTATACCGAGGGCGTAGCGAAGCCTCCGGCGGGTAGCTCGGTTTGGTACAGCAGCTTGCCCGTGCGCTTGTCGAAGGCGCGGAACATGCCGTCCTTGGTGGCAGCGATGAAAAGTACCCCCCCGGCTGTTACGACTGGGCCGCCATAGTTTTCGCACCCGGTGGGCGGGATACCCTTCGCAATCAGTTCCTTGAACTCACCCAGCGGAATTTTCCATTCATATTCGCCCGTATTGAGGTTCAGGGCGCTCAGTTGACCCCAAGGCGGACTGATGGCTGGGTAGCCGTTTTGATCCAGAAATTTGTTATAGCCATCCATCTTGAAGGGTAGGGGAAAGGTAGTGGCAGCTATTTTGCCACCGGCTTCTACCTTTTCTTCGTTAAACAAAAAGGCTAGTAGTGCCTCGTGTTCGCCGTCCTTGAGGTACGAGAAACCCGGCATCATTCCCTTCCCGTTTTTTACCAAAGTATGTACGTAGGCGCGGTCGCGACGGGTACCGATGTCTACCAGCGAGGGGTAGCCACTTTTGGGATTTCCTTTGCGCCCGGCTCCGTGGCAGGTGGCGCAGTTGATTTGGTACACCTTCTGGCCGGGCGTCAAACCCGCCAGTTCATCTTTTTTTGGGGTAGGTTCCATGCGCATCACCCAGGCCATTTCATTGGAATTGATGTAGAGCAGGCCCGTTTCGGCGTCGTAGGCGGGGCCGCCCCACTCGCCACCGCCATCGAAGCCGGGGAAGATGAGGGTACCTTCCTGACTGGGTAGCTCAAACTGATCTTTGTGACGAATACTTTTGAGTCTGGCCTGCAGTTCTTCCTTGTTCTCGGCGTAGGGATTCACGTCGTTGTCGCCAATGTTTTGCCGGGAAAAGGGAGCGGGCCGCAGGGGTACGGGTTGCGTGGCCGAAGGTACCTCGCCGGGTAGGCCGTTGGTAGGTACCTTTATTTCCTTGATCGGAAACAACGATTTACCCGTCACGCGGTCGAATACAAACACAAAGCCCGACTTGGTGATCTGGGCCACGGCGTCGATGAGTCGGGGCCGACCGTCGGGGCCGTCCCGCTTGACCTGCACGAGGGTAGGGGGCGAGGGTAGATCGCGGTCCCACACATCGTGGTGGACAAACTGAAAATGCCACTTCCGCTTACCCGTAGCCGCATCCAACGCCAGCAGGCAGTTGGCGTAGAGGTTGTTGCCAGGTCGGTTGCCGCCGTAGAAATCATAACCCGCTGAGCCGGTAGGTACATAGATAATACCACGCTCCCGGTCGATAGCCATGCCGGCCCAGTTGTTGGCGGCCCCCACGTCGGTGTTTTTCCAGTTCTCCTTACCCCAAGTTTCGTAGCCCGCTTCGCCGGGATGCGGAATCGTGCGGAACGTCCAGGCCAGCGACCCGGTACGGACATTGAACGCCCGCACGTGGCCGGGCGCGGCATCGGGCCCTTCGGACAGCCGCACGGGCATCACAATCAGATCCTTGTAGATGGTACCCGGCGTGTTGGAGCAGATAAACTTATTTTGCGCATTTTCGGGCAGACCCAGCCGCAGGCTTACCCTACCTTTGTCGCCAAACGATTCGACCAATTGGCCTGTGCGGGCATTCAGCGCGTAGAGCCAGGTACCGGCCGAGAACAGGATACGCCTGTCGTCGCCATCGGCCCAGTAAGTAACCCCCCGGCTGGTGTTGGAGGCCTGCGGATCGCGGGAGTCGGTGTAGCGCCAGAGCTCCTTTCCACTGGCGGCATCGAGGGCGAAAATCTGTCCGGAGGCAGTAGGGGCGTACAGTACCCCGTCCACGATGATGGGATTGCACTGCATCTGCCCGGTGGTGTCCCGGGTATGGTACTCCCAGGCAACCTGTAGGTTTTTTACATTTTCGGGGGTTATTTCTGTGAGAGGCGAGTAATGGGCCCGGTCGGGGCCACCGAGGTACTCGCGCCACTCAGAGGATGCAAGGGGAGGGCTCTGGATGAAGTTGAAGAGTAGTATTCCGCCCAGAATAACCGCTGCGGGAATAACAATGAATTTGGCTTTCATAAAAAACGGAGATTTTCCTTTTCAGTGAAAAGGAAAATCTCCGTGGGAAATACTGACAGAAGGTACCTCAGAACCAGCCCGCTCCCAAATTCCGGAACGGCCAGGGAATCGAAACCAGAATCAGAATCAGGCCCATGGCATAAAAGAAAAGAATGGTGCGGTGCCGGCTGTCTACGGGTACCTTGCGCGAGCGCACCCGGCCCACAGTGATGAGAACAATGGCGGCCAGCATCATGAGGCTGTGCTCGATGGTAAAGAAACGATAGAATTTATCTCCCAGCAGGCTGAACTCTACCTTGGGGCTCATTACGTATAGGACGATCCCGAGCAATAACTGAATATGGCACGAAATGAGCGCATAGGTGTATATTTTACTATCGTTCGGGTCGTTTTGCTGCCACTTCGAGTAAGCAGTCCCGACGGCCGCGATCAAGAGGGCCAGCACTACATAGCGCAGCCCCGAATGTGCATGGACAAGAGCGTTCATAGTTTGAAGGTTTGGTGGTGAAGGGGCAAAGGTACGAAGGGGTTGGCGGCTGTCAGCTATTGGCAATTGGCTTTTTTTGGCAGTTGTGGACAAGGTACCCCCGGCTAAATTTTCAGTTTTTGGGTACCTTACTCAGTAATCTTACCATCTTTACCTATATTGATTGCTGTTTAACTACCCTAAAAAGGCCGATGGCCAATAGTCCAAAACATGATCCTCTACAACATTACCGTCAACATTAGCCGGATGGCTGAGAAAGAATGGTTCGACTGGATGAAAACCGTACACATCCCCGATATTATGGCTACCGGCCTGCCGGTGGCCCACAAAATGATGCGGTTGCTCACCGAAGTTGAGAACGAAGGCACCACCTATTCGATTCAGTTTTCCTTTCGGGAAATGGATGATTACCTGACCTACCAGAATGAGCATCAGGCGCGATTGCAGCAGGATCACCACGGACGCTACAAAGATCGGTATGTGGCGTTCCGTACGCTGCTGGAAGAAGTGTAACCCGATTACCGGGTAAGCGCTGGTTTGAAAATAAACCCGGATTCGTCCTTGACATTCTGTTGAAAATTCACTTCATTTAGTCTACCGATTCGTCATCCGGCAAAAACCGGGACGATTAGCGGTTCGGGACGTTGCCACGCGATACCCCGAACCGCTATTTTATCCCCTGTCTTTCCTGGATGAAGAACGGCAGGATGTATGTTTTACCTTAAACAAAAGTGCTTATGAGACTGCAGATGCAAGCCATCCACTTCGACGCCGACGCTAGTTTGTTGGCTTTTATCCAACAGAAAATGGATAAACTGGATACGTTTTACGACCGTATTACAAGTGGAGAAGTTTTTTTGAAGTTGGACGGAAACGAAACCAATAAAGTACACACCAAACTCCTGGAAGTGAAACTGTACGTGCCGGGCGGGACCATGTTTGTGAAAGAACAGGGTACCACGTTCGAGGAGGCCACCGATCTGGCGGTTGAGACGTTAAAGACCCAGGTGAAGAGGTTTAAAAATAAACGCCGTGAGCCTCGCTCTCCCCGTATGGCGGAAATGGCGATGCTGGTAGAAACCGAAGAAACCGAAATAGAAGAATAGATCATTTTTAAAATACAAAACTGGCGGAACGGCGAAACGTGGTTCCGCCAGTTTTTTTATGTGCTGCCGAATAAATGTAGAGGGCAGTTTGTACTATAGAAAGTTTTTGGGGGTAATGACCGGGGTAGCTCGTCAGAACAAATAAGAGGTAAGCATTTGAGTAGAATGGCGAATGCTGCTGTTTTTTATAGTTTTATAAGGAATTACTAGATAAATATTTTTCTTTTGACCAACTATTTTAAAATATAATGCCGTTTTGTATTATATAAAGGTTTAGTAGTTCTTAATTTATTTAAAACAGTTCATGCGACCTATTCTAATTTTAGGGGGAATTATCCTCGCGCTGGTGATCGGAAAGTTGTTCATATTTTCGGGCTCCGGCGGCGGAAAAGATGCAAAAGAAGAAAACAAGACGAAAGGTAGCAGTACTGCGAAGGGTGCCAAAACGGGTGGCGGAGCCATTCCGGTGGATGTGTATCTGACCAAGTCTGAAAAAGTGGATAACTTACTATATGCGTCCGGAACGGTGGTACCTAATGAAGAGGTAGAGCTGAAAGCCGAAATCGCCGGTCGACTCATCAAACTCAATCTACGGGAGGGGGCTTCGGTAGCCAAAGGTCAACTGATCGCCAAAATCAACGACAAAGAATTGCAGGCCCAATTGGCCAAGCTGGAATACAATGCCGCCTTGACCCGCAACATTGAGGAGCGGCAGCAGAAACTGCTGAAAATTGAAGCCATCAGTAAGGAAGAATACGAAATCGCAATGAACAATGTGCGTACGTCCGAGGCCGACAAGGAACTGATTTTGGCGCAGTTGGAAAAGACCGAGATTCGGGCTCCGTTTAGTGGTACCATCGGGCTGAAAAATATCAGCGAAGGAGCGTACCTTTCGCCCGGCACGTCGGTGGTGACGCTAGTACAGACCAATCCGGTAAAAATAGATTTTACAATTCCTGAAAAATATTCCCGCGACATTCGTTTAGGTAGTATGGTTCAACTCGGACTTGACGCCGACGCTACCCGGTATTCGGCGCGGGTGGTGGCGTTGGACCCCAAAGTGGATGAAAACCTGCGCACCCAGCGGGTGCGGGCCATCATGCAGAATCCGGGAAGGCTTTTTGTGCCGGGCATGTTCGTGAAAGTGCAGGTAGATCTCAGCGGAAACAACACCGCGATTATGATTCCGACTGACGCCATTGTCCCCGTTCTGAAAGGTAAAAAAGTATATGTCGTCAAGAACGGCAAAGCGCAGGAGGTGATGGTCACGACCGGCCTCCGCAACGACCAAAAGGTACAAATCACCGAAGGCCTGCAACCCGGCGACTCACTGATTGTTACGGGCATTATGGCTTTGAAGCCGGACGTGGCTGTAAGAGTTAAATAAGATCGTAGATATGAATTATGAGATAATAATTCATGCAAGTCTCGGGCCTATATAAAATCTCATAATTCATACCTAAAATGAGTATTTCGACCCTTTCGATCAAACGCCCCGTGCTGGCCATCGTGATGAATCTGCTCATCATTCTGTTCGGCTTTTTGGGTTTCAAGTACCTAGGCATGCGGGAGTTCCCGTCCATCGATCCGCCCGTGGTGTCGATCCGCACCAATTATACGGGTGCCAATGCCGACATCATCGAGTCTCAGATTACCGAGCCGCTCGAAAAGCAGATCAACAGCATCGAAGGTATCAAGTCCATTAGTTCTACCAGTGCTCAGGGCGTGAGCCAGATCACCGTGGAGTTCGACATTGCGGCCAATATGGAACGTGCCGCTAACGACGTGCGCGACAAGGTAAGCTCGGCCGTCAGGACACTACCGCTCGACATCGATGGCCCGCCTACCGTCAGTAAGGCCGATGCCAATTCGGAACCCATTGTGGTGCTGACCTTCCAGAGCGCAACACGCTCGCACCTGGAAGTGAGCGACTACGCTGAGAATGTGATTGCCCAACGCTTGCAGACGATCGATGGTGTAAGCGATATTCGAATCTTCGGTCAGAAGCGCTACGCCATGCGAATTTGGATGGATCCCGCCAAAATGGCTTCCCAGGGCGTGACGACCCAGGACGTAAAGCGGGCGTTGGATCGTGAAAATGTGGAATTGCCCAGTGGCAAAATAGCCGGGAACGCCACCGAACTCACCGTTAAGACCATTGGCCGCTTCAAGACCGAGGATGATTTCAACGATATGATTGTGGCCAACACGGCCACGCAGACGGTACATTTGAAGGACATCGGCTACGCTACCCTCGGGCCCGAAAACGAAGAAACGATCCTGCGGCTCGACAATGTACCGATGATTGGCCTGGCCATCACTCCCATGCCGGGCTCAAACTACATCGAAATTGCCGATGAAGTGAACCGTCGCATGAACGATATTAAGAAGGAACTCCCGAAGGACTTTACGCTGGACACCCTGATCGACAATACTATTTTTGTCAAGCGTTCCATCGAGGAAGTAGCCGAAACCCTGATGATCGCCATTGGGCTGGTGATCATCATCATCTTCCTGTTCTTCCGTGACTGGGTCGTGGCGGTTCGCCCCTTGATTGACATTCCGGTGTCACTGATCGGGACTTTTTTCATCATGTACCTCATGGGCTTTTCGGTCAACGTGCTTACCCTTCTGGCGATTGTATTGGCCACGGGTCTGGTGGTGGATGACGGTATCGTAGTAACGGAGAATATCTTCAAGAAGATTGAGGAAGGCATGAGTCCTATCGAGGCGGCCATCAAGGGATCTAATGAGATTATCTTCGCCGTCTTGTCTACCTCCATCACACTGGCGTCGGTGTTTCTGCCCGTGATTTTCATGCAGGGTTTTGTGGGTAAGTTATTCCGGGAATTCGGCATCGTTATATCAGCAGCGGTACTCATTTCGGCTTTTGTTTCTCTTACATTGACCCCGATGCTGAATGCCTACCTGGCGCGGAAAGATCAAAAACGGGGCTGGTTTTACAACAAAACAGAGCCTTTCTACGAAAACCTGACCAATGGCTACGGGCGGGCGTTGGGCAATTTTATGAAAGTCCGTTGGGTGGCATTTCCGCTTATTCTGCTTACGCTGGGAATGGTGTGGTTTTTCGGTAAAAGCCTGCAATCGGAGCTTGCCCCACTTGATGACCGGAACTGGTTCCGGCTCTCGATGACTACCCCTGAGGGTTCGTCCTACGAGTTTACGGATCGCTACATTCAGTCGGTCAGTCAATTACTGACCGACTCTATGCCTGGCAAAAAGGGAATCATGCTGGTGACTTCACCGGGTAATTCGGGCCTGGGGGCTACTAACAACGGCAATGGGCGCATCGCGCTGGTGGACCGTAAGGAACGTGATATGAGCCAACAGGAGATCGTCGACTGGATTACTAAGCGACTCAAAAACTACCCTGATGCCAAGTCGTTTGTAGTGCAGCAGCAGACGATCGCCGTCGATTCGCGGGGCGGATTACCCGTGCAGTACGTGATTCAAGCACCGGATTTCGAGAAACTCCGTGAGTACCTACCTAAATTTATGGCCGAAATTTCCGACGATCCTACCTTTTCGGTTACGGACGTAAACCTGAAATTCAGTAAGCCCGAATTGCAGATCAGCATCGACCGCGAAAAAGCGAAGGCAGTAGGTGTATCGGTGGCCGATGTCGCCCAAACCATGCAATTGGCCTTTGCCGGGCAACGTTTCGGGTACTTTACGATGAACGGTCGGCAGTACCAGGTCATTGGGCAGTACGATCGCGCCAACCGCGACGAGCCGCTGGACTTGAAAAGCATGTTCGTTAAAAATGCGCAGGGGCAACAGGTACAGCTTGATAATATCGTAAAAGCCGAGGAGGAAAGTAGTCCGCCGCAGTTGTTCCACTTCAACCGCTACATGAGTGCTACGGTACAGGCTGCTTTGGCTCCCGGTAAAACTATTGGCGATGGAATCGCGGTCATGGATGCCGCCCGCGACAAACTCAACGACGAGGCCATCCACACGCAGCTGAGCGGCGCTTCGCGCGATTTTGCTGAGAGTTCGTCTAACACGATGTTCTCGTTTTTCCTGGCGCTTATCCTGATTTACTTCATTCTGGCGGCCCAGTTCGAAAGTTTCGTCGACCCTTTCATCATCATGCTTACGGTACCTCTGGCCATTGGGGGAGCGGTGTTTTCGCTGTGGTTTTTTGACCAAACCCTCAATATTTTCAGTCAGATCGGTATGATCATGCTCATTGGGTTGGTGACCAAAAACGGGATTCTTATCGTAGAATTCGCTAATCAGCTGCGGGAGAAAGGGATGAGCAAAATGGAAGCAGCTCATGAAGCCGCCGTACTACGTTTCCGGCCCATTCTGATGACGAGCCTGGCTACGGTACTGGGTGCGATGCCTATTGCCCTGGCGCTGGGTTCGGCGGGTCGCAGTCGGATGTCGATGGGAATCGTCATTATGGGCGGGCTGCTGTTTTCGCTTATTCTGACGCTCTACGTCATTCCGGCCATGTACACGTTCCTGTCGCGACCCAAAAACTTTGAACGGATGCGGAATATCGAGCGTATTGCGCACGAAGCCGAAGCACCCGAATTAGCCTAAAAAATGCTCTCAAAATCGGGATAGACAAATTATCTCCCTTAACTAGCCCTATCACCCAATATTTCTTCAACTTTGGAGAAATACTTAAATGTTTAGATAAAAAATCTAAATATTTGAACACACGGACAATTTCAATCTACAATTCTTCTAAAATAGAGTTTCAACTTGTAATTTTGTATGTATCAAGTAAATACAAAAACCAAATAGAAACACTATGTCATCGACGACCCAAACGTACGTACCGTACAAAGTAAAGGACATCAACCTGGCCGATTGGGGCCGGAAGGAAATTACGCTGGCCGAGGCCGAAATGCCCGGACTGATGAAAATCCGGGAAGAGTATGGCCCCGCGCAGCCGCTGAAAGGTGCGCGCATTGCGGGCTGCCTGCACATGACCATCCAGACCGCCGTATTGATCGAAACGCTGACTGCCCTGGGTGCTGACGTGACCTGGTCGTCGTGCAATATTTTCTCTACACAGGACCACGCCGCGGCGGCTATTGCAGCTACGGGCATTCCCGTGTATGCCTGGAAAGGTATGAACGAAGAAGAATTCAACTGGTGCATCGAGCAGACGTTGTTTTTCGGTGAAGAGCAGGCGCCTTTGAATATGATCCTGGACGATGGTGGCGACCTGACCAACATGGTATTCGATGAGTATCCCGAATTACTTCCCGGCATCAAAGGTCTTTCGGAAGAAACCACAACCGGTGTTCACCGCTTGTACGAACGCATGAAGAAAGGTACCCTGCATCTGCCTGCCATCAATGTCAACGATTCTGTAACGAAGTCTAAGTTTGACAATAAGTATGGTTGCCGGGAGTCTCTGGTAGACGCTATCCGTCGCGCTACCGACCTCATGCTGGCTGGCAAAGTAGCTGTCGTTGCCGGATACGGTGATGTAGGAAAAGGCTCTGCCGAGTCACTACGTGGCGCGGGCTGCCGGGTAATGGTGACCGAGATCGATCCTATTTGTGCCTTGCAAGCCGCAATGGATGGCTTTGAAGTGGTGACTATGGATGAGGCCGCCGAGCGTGCCAATATCTTTGTGACGGCCACCGGTAACCTGCGTATTATTACGGAACGTCACTTTAAGAAAATGCGCGACAAGGCGATTGTGTGTAATATTGGCCACTTCGACAACGAAATCGATATGGCGTGGCTGAACAAGAATTATGGTAGCACCAAGTCGCAGATCAAGCCGCAGGTGGATATGTATACCGTCGACGGCAAGGATATCATCGTGCTGGCCGAAGGCCGTCTGGTGAATCTGGGCTGCGCGATGGGCCACCCTTCATTTGTAATGTCCTGCTCGTTCTCGAACCAGACACTGGCGCAGATCGAATTGTGGAACAATTCCGAAAACTACGAGAAGAAAGTGTACGTGCTGCCTAAGGTACTCGACGAGAAAGTAGCCAAGCTGCACCTCGAGCACGTAGGTGCTAAACTTGATCGCCTGGATCCCGATCAGGCTGAGTATATCGGCGTAACCTACGAAGGGCCGTTCAAGCCGGAAACGTATCGCTATTGATACGTTTAATGTTGGAGGATTAAAAATTGAAGTTTTGACTCTTCAAATAAAGAAACAGCCCGGTCCGGAAATTTTCCGGACCGGGCTGTTTCTTGTTCAACCCATGGACGCAATTCTACCGGCCTTTCAGCATCGAGAGCTCCTCGTTTCTTTCGCTATTCACAAATTCCAGCGTTCGGATCGGGAACGGAATGGAAATATCGTGCTGATCGAAGGTGCGCTTGATGGCTTTGATGGCTTCGCTCTTGGCCAACGGAGGCCCGGCTATTTCCTGTTTGATCCAGAACCACATCAGGAAATTGATGCTACTATCGCCAAATTCGGTGAAGTGCAATTCTACGGGTTTATCATCCCGCACGAAGTCGAGAGCTTCAACCGCCTTGATCGCTAACTGCTGCACTTCTTCCAAATTATCGCTGTAAGAAATGCCACAATTGATTTGCATCCGGCGCTCGCCGGACTTGGAAAAATTCGTGATAGGATTCTGAAATATATCCTTGCTGGGAATCTCGATTTCCTGTCCCGAAAAATTATTGATAATGATTGAGCGCAAATTGATGGATTGCACCTTGCCAAAAAAACCATTGGTTTCTACCACATCGCCTACCTGAATCGGCCGTTGTAAGGTTATGAAGGTACCCGAAATAAAATTGGCAGTCAGATCCTGAAACGCAAAACCAATCGCCAGAGCCACCACACCGGCACCCGCCAGGAGCGAAGTCACGGTCTTATCCAATCCCAGCACACTCAATGCGCAGAACAGTCCAATGGATATAATCACAATGCGCGTGAGGGTAGAAACCAGTGATCCCAAGGCGACATTATGTGATATCTTACCCATAATGCGGGCGACCAGTCTGCGGGCAAAACGGGAAAGAAAACTAAACAAAAAAATGATCAGAATCGCCAGAATTATATTGGGGATATGTTCAACGCCCAATTTGTACCATGCAGTGAGTTTATCACTTATGAGAGTTACGTAATCTGTGATCTGAATAAGCATAAAAAATTCAAAGGTTTATTTCCAAGATAGTTCGATCTACCTTATATTTAACGGTACCCAGCATTTATCGTTCCCCGGGTAGGGAATCTTTGCTTGGTAATGTGCAAACCATAGCGCTAAAATTGTACCTTTGAGGCCATAAGCGCTCTTATTTATCCTATTTATATACTATGAAATTCGGTGTAGTTGTTTTTCCTGGTTCCAATTGTGATGACGATACGGTGTTTGCCCTGCAACATAATTTGGGGCAGCGGGTCGTCAAGCTGTGGCACAAAGACCACGACCTGCAGGGTTGTGATTTTATCCTGCTGCCGGGTGGCTTTTCGTACGGTGACTACCTGCGGACGGGAGCCATCGCACGTTTTTCGCCCATCATGAACGAGGTGATTGCTCATGCTGACCGGGGAGGCTATGTGATGGGGATTTGCAATGGTTTTCAGATTCTGGTAGAGGCTGGCCTGCTGCCGGGGGTACTTCTTCGTAACTTGTCGCAAAAGTATGTGTGCAAGAATATTCACCTGTTGCCACAAAGCAAAACAGCGCTGCTGACCGCCGACCTGGAACCCCGCGCCTATACCATACCGATCGCCCATGGCGATGGACGGTACTTTACCGATGAAGACGGACTGAAAAAACTGAACGATAACGAGCAGGTACTTTTCCGCTACTGTGATGCTGCCGGAAACATTACCGAAGAGGCTAATCCCAACGGAAGTCTGGACAATATTGCCGGAATCACCAATAAGAACTTCAATGTTTTCGGTATGATGCCACATCCCGAGCGCGCCTCGGACGAAGCGTTGGGTAATGCTGACGGGCGCTTTATTCTGGAGCAAATCCTGGCGGTGACGGCTTAGACTTTATAAAGTCAGCGATATTAAAAAGGGGCTGCTTCTCACGTGAGAAGCAGCCCCTTTTTAATAAGGTACCCTTATCGCAAATCGACTACTTCCACACCAGGGTACTGCTTGGCATTAAAGGCAAAATAGCTATCGGCGACGTTCACATTGGGCTGGAAACTATTGATCGTGTAAGTCACCTGCTGGCCATTGCTCATCAGAATGCGCCAGCTTTTAATAGATTTATCCTGCTTATTCACTTTGATTTGTACCTTGGCGATCTTGGCGTAGCTGGAAGTAGGGGCCAGTTCCACGGTTTCGTAAGTCTGTGTGCCTTCCTTACTTTCCTTCAGGAACTTCGACTTATAATTTTTCTTGTAGGCCGTAAAAATCTGAGTGGGGTTCAGATCGCCCAGTTCGGCGGGATCGTAGTCCTGTAAGTTCACTTCGTTGGTTTCCTTCACGTAGGTAGCCATTGTTTTGCCATCGTTGAAGATTTCTTGCCCGGCCATTTTGAGCCGGAACTTATCTCCTTTGACCGTCGCTTCGCCTTTCAAATCGCGGCCACCTTCGGATGAGTAGGTGAAGTCGGCCTGGTAGGTTTTCATGTCTTTGTATTTTGCGCTCATCGCATCCAGGATAGCCGCTGCCTTATCCGTTTGTGCCAAAACGGGAATGCTCATATACAGAATGAGGGCGGTTATTGTTGCTGTTAATTTTTTTATGGGGTTTTTCATGATCAATTTAAAAGTATGTTTTTCGCTGATTGCGGAGGATATAGCATGTCCAGTACTAAAACAATGCCGGAATTTAGAGGGGTACCTTGCGGGAAAGTTTAATGCGAAGCAGGAAAAAGAAAAGCGCAGGTAGCCAGCGGGCCGTAGTTTTTCTAGTTGGAATACCGAATCCGTGCAAATGCGGATATACCAATTTGGGCTACACTGGCGATGTGTTGCCAAGGTACCTACACGCCTATACCTCTCAAATGCTGTTCCAGACTTTCCAGATCATGAAAAAGTACATCGCGGGCCTTACTACCCGTAAAAGGCCCCACTACGCCCGAGACTTCCAGCTGATCCATGATGCGGCCGGCGCGGTTGTAGCCCAGTTTCATTTTGCGCTGAATGAGCGAGGTACTTCCCTGTTGGTGCGCCACCACCAGCCGGGCGGCATCGGACAGGAGCGCGTCGAAATCCTCGGTGTCGAGGTCGCCTTTGCTGTCGCCGCCATCTTCGCCTTCGTACTCGGGTAGGGCGTAAGCATCGGAATAGCCCCGTTGACTGCCAATGAAGTCACAGACATCCTCGATCTCGCGGGTGTCGATGTAGGGGCACTGTAACCGCACAATTTCCGAATTAATGGCCAGCAGCATGTCGCCCTGCCCCACCAGTTGTTCGGCACCGCCCGTATCCAGAATAGTACGTGAGTCGATGCTCGACGTAACCCGGAACGACAACCGGGCGGGAAAATTGGCTTTGATCAAACCCGTTATGACTTTTACCGAAGGACGTTGTGTAGCCAGTACCAGGTGGATGCCTACTGCCCGGGCTAACTGGGCCAGCCGCGCGATGGGGGTTTCGACTTCTTTACCCGCCGTCATCATCAGGTCGGCTAACTCATCGATGACCAGCACGATATAAGGCAGAAAATGGTGTCCCTTTTCAGGATTGAGTTTGCGCTGAATGAACTTGGCGTTGTATTCTTTCAGGTTGCGGGCCGTGGCTTCTTTCAGTAAATCGTACCGGCTGTCCATTTCGATGCACAGCGAATTGAGCGTATGGATTACCTTCTTAGTGTCGGTGATGATTGCCTCTTCGCTGTTGGGAAGTTTCGCCAGATAATGGCGTTCCAGTTTGTTAAACAGCGTGAGTTCCACCTTTTTAGGATCTACCAGTACGAATTTCAACTGCGCCGGGTGCTTCTTGTATATCAGTGAGGCCAGGATCACGTTCAGGCCCACGGATTTTCCCTGACCCGTCGCTCCCGCCATGAGCAAGTGGGGCATTTTGGCGAGGTCGGCAATGTAAATTTCGTTGGATACCGTCTTGCCCAAAACCACCGGCAGATCGTAATTGGACTTCTGGAAACGTTCGCTACCCAGTACGGAGCGGATAAAAACGGTTTCTCTATTCTTATTTGGTACCTCGATACCGATCGTGCCACGGCCTGGCATGGGGGCAATGATACGAATGCCCAGTGCGGCCAGGCTCAGCGCAATGTCCTTTTCAAGATTCTGGATTTTGGAAATCCGTACACCCGCTTCGGGGATAATCTCGTACAGTGTCACGGTAGGACCAATGGTGGCCTTGATCTTGGAAATATTGATACCGTAGCTTGCCAGGGTTTCAACAATGCGCTCCTTGTTGCTTTCCAGTTCGTCGTGCGAGACTTTCTCCTGCGCGCTTTCGTTGATCTCGTTCAGAATGTCCAGAGTCGGAAACTGATAGGAAGGCAGGTCGAGCGTGGGATCATACTGACCAAAATTCCGTAGTACCTCTTCACTCACATCATCGGAATCGGTCTCTTCTTCAAGGGGTACCTCCGAGGGAGGGGACTCATCTACTACCAGTTCCAGTCTAAGTTCCGGAGCGGGGGGTACCTCAGGAAGCGTGTCGTATGGCTCAGAGTCATCCTCCTCTTCCACCACGGGCTCCAGTTCTTCCTCCACCGGATCGTCATACGTACCCCCCATAGGCGACGAGTGGCGGGGCGCTACCACAGGTACCTCTTCCCGGATTTCCGGGGTTGGATAGGGTTGGGTTTCGGCGGTACGCACGCGCCGATCAGCCCGGGCCTGCCATTGCTGTACGGGATCAATGTCGTAGAAATAGACGACAAAAAAGAATAGGGGAATAAGGATGACGATGATACTTCCGTAGCCGATCAGGTTCCTCAAAATATCGTTGACGTTGTACCCAAAGCCACCAGACAGGAAACTGAGGGTGGGGGTAGAGCTGCTCATCATTACAACATACCCCATCAGGGTACTGATCCAGAGCGTGAAGAAAATAACTTCCTTGGTAGTGCGGTTCAGATGTAGTAAATCAAAGCCGAATATCAGCCGCCAACCCGCCAAAAAGGGCACCAAAGGGATGGCCAGCGAAGCAATTCCAAACCACCGGTATACGAATACCTGGGAAACAAAGGCTCCGAAGGCACCCAGAATATTACGGGTATTGGCACCATAATCGCGGATTGGCTCGTAGCCCAGCGCATTCACCTCGCTTTGATCGGCTGAGCCGGTAAAAATGTAGGAAAGAAAGGCCGCTTCCAGCAGCAGGCTCACCAGCACAAGCAACACACCCACCGCAAGCTTGTTTTTGGGGCTGGAAGCTGCGGCCGCCCAATCGAAGGAAAGTTGCTGGGATTTGGGGGAGCTCTCCTCTTTTTTTGGGGTCCGGTAAGTATTGCCCCGACGGGGTTTGTCAGTCATATTGACGCTACTTGATGGCATAAATTATGTGTGTGTCCGGCTACTGTCTGGGAGCGCATGATTGATTACTTGCTTCCCCACACATTCTCGCTCTTAAGATAGGGTATTTTTCTGCTTAAGCCTTATTTGCTACCAGTGCTTTGCAAATCCGACTTGCCAGTCCGGGTCCTTGATAAACGAAGCCCGTATAAATCTGCAGCAGGGCCGCACCAGCATTCAGCTTCTCACGGGCATCGGCCGGAGAAGCAATTCCTCCCACACCGAGAACTGGAAATGCATTGCCCGACTTCTCGCAAAGATAACGAATTACTTCCGTTGAGCGGTACCGCAAAGGTTCGCCACTCAGTCCGCCCGCCCCTATTTTCTCCAGTTCGGCGGGAGAAGTGGCCAGGGCCTTCCGGGTAATGGTGGTATTGGTGGCAATGACACCCGCGATGCCGGTTTCCTTGACAATATCAATGATATCGTCAATCTGGCCCAGGTTCAGGTCGGGGGCAATTTTCAGGAATATGGGCTTAGGCTGTGGTTTGTAGCCATTCAGTTTCTGCATTTCCCGTAGTAAGTGCGTGAGGGGCTCCTTTTCCTGTAAATCGCGCAACCCCGGGGTGTTGGGCGAACTGACGTTAACTACGAAATAATCCACCACCTCGTAGAGATCATGAAAGCAACGTACGTAGTCATCGAGGGCGTTTTCATTGGGAGTGTCTTTGTTCTTGCCGATGTTTCCTCCCACCAGTATGTCCGACTTGCGGCTCCGGAGTTTGGCCGCTGCTACGTTCGCGCCCTTATTATTAAAGCCCATGCGGTTTATAAGCCCTCGGTCGGTTTTCAACCGGAATAGACGGGGACGATCATTGCCGGGCTGCGGTCGGGGGGTGACCGTGCCGATCTCGACAAAACCAAAGCCAAGGGCGGCCAGTTCGTCCACCAGTTCGGCATTCTTGTCAAAACCCGCCGCCAGTCCTACGGGATTTTTAAATCGCAAACCCGCTACCTCACGAACCAGCGATGGATGCTCGAAAACATACATTTTTTTCAGTAAATCGGGTACAAACGGAAGCCGATAGGCAAACCGTAACAGGTCACAAACCAGGTGATGTACCTGCTCGGCATCAAAAAAAAATAAGAGGGGTAGGAGTAGGCGTTTGTACATAGCACAAAAATAGAAGGTTCAGAATAAGGGGAGGGTAGGAAAATGATTTTTATTTTTCTAATCCTAAAAACACGTAAGGGGTACCCGCATAGACAGGTACCCCTTAGCTTGCTCCTTTTCGAGTCTTTCGTTAAAGAATCCGGAGGCGTTATTTTTGTTGGAAGCCTAGATAAACCGGTTGATCAGATTCTCCAGGTATTCCTGCCGACCCGAAATCGTGGCGGGCTCGCCTTTTTCGGCGGCTAAGGTAAAGAGATCTTCCAGGGACAGGTTTCCACTTTCAAACTCCTTGCCTTTTCCACTATCGAAACTGGCGTAACGATTTTTGCGTATCGCGTGGTACTCACCGTTTTGGATGATCTTATCAGCCACCAGCAGTGCCCGGGCTACCGTATCCATGCCCCCGATATGAGCGTGAAAAATGTCCTCTACGTCGGTGGAGTTACGACGGCGCTTGGCATCGAAGTTTATGCCGCCACCGGCCAGTCCGCCCGCGTCCAGAATCACCAGCATGGCCTGGGTCCATTCCATGAGGTCGTTAGGAAACTGGTCGGTATCCCAGCCGTTCTGGTAGTCACCCCGATTGGCGTCGATAGATCCCAGCAGCCCCGCGTCGGCAGCTACCTGTAGTTCGTGCTGAAACGTATGCCCCGCCAGGGTAGCGTGGTTTACTTCCAGATTCAGCGAGAAATCGTCCAGCAAATCGTACTGGCGCAGGAAACCTATTACGGTGGCGGCGTCGTAGTCGTACTGATGCTTGGTAGGCTCGCAGGGCTTGGGCTCGATGAAAAATTTCCCTTTAAAACCCTTGTTGCGGGCGTAAGCCACAGCTAGTTTGAGCATTTGGGCAAAATGCTCCTGCTCGCGCTTCATGTCCGTATTCAGCAGAGTCATGTAGCCTTCGCGGCCTCCCCAGAACACGTAATTCTCGCCGCCCAAAGCGATAGTCGCATCCAGCGCCATCTTGACCTGTGCACCCGCGTGGGTCAGTACCTCGAAATCAGGATTGGTGGAGGCACCGTTCATGTAACGGTGGTGGCTGAATAGATTGGCTGTGCCCCAAAGTAGTTTTACTCCGCTTTCCTGCTGTTTTTCTCCAAGGTACCCTGTAAGTTTCTGTAGGCGGGCTTCGTTGGTCTTTACATCATCGGCATAATCCACCACGTCCAGATCATGAAAGCAATAGTAGGGTGCGCCAATTTTGGTAATAAATTCAAAAGCAGCATCGGCTTTATCCAGGGCACGGGCAACGGGATCGCTCTTTTCGTCCCAGGGGTAAAACTGCGTGGGACCACCGAAGGGATCCAGACCCGCCCCGCAGAAGGTATGCCAGTATGCCACGGCGAACCGCAAATGTTCCTTCATAGTCTTGCCACCCACGGTACGGTTTTCGTCGTACCAGCGGAACGCCAGGGGATTGTCCGTTTCGGGGCCTTCGTACGCAATTTTGCCTACTCCTTTGAAGTACTCCCGGTCACCTAATAAAATGTCCATAGATAAATGAGTAATGAATGATGAATAATGAGTGATCACACAGCTGCTGCAATCTAGCGACCGCACGACGACTGGCCCGGCTATTTTGCTGCAAAGGTATCAAAACTTTGATAAGTGTAAAAATGACAATTTAAATGAATCTACCCTTTATATTATAAAAAAGGCCGGGACTTTATCAGCCTCGGCCTTTCCAGGAGAAAGTATTCAATTAATTCAATCTACTAAAAAAACTTCGCCCGCCGGTCTACAATGTTGGCATTGTCACGAATCGCTTCATTAAGCAGGAAAGCGGCTCTGCTTTCGATGGCTTGCTGTAGCTGCGATTTGTAGGGCGTATAATCCGCAATCTTTGGAGCTTCGGTCTTGTCGACCAGCTCCATCACAAATACTCCATTCTCTCCGGCAAATACTTTCGATTTCTGGCCTTTTTTCAAGCCAAAGCCTTCGCCCAGGGCCAGCGGATCAAAACCCGCCGAACTCAGTAAGCCTGTGGCCAGCGTGACGTCATTGGTTGTTTCTACCAAAGCACCCGCCCCATATTTTTTGGCCATGGCGTCCAGATCACCGACCGCTCCCAACTTAGCCATGATTTGCTCGGCTTTCAACTTGTTGCGGACTTTGGCGGTCAGCTCGTCCCGGAAATCGTCTACTTTCACTTCGTCTTTTTCCGTTTTTCCAATCAGCACCGCCACTACATACTGCTCATCGGTTTCAAACACTTTAGAAGCCTTGTTCATCCCGGTTTTGTCGTCAAATGCCCAGCGCACAATCTCACGGGCATTCTGAATGGCGTTCACGGTGGAAGAAGATTCGGGTATCCGGTTGGCAGTAGCTACCACAAGCGACTTGTCATTCTTGACAGCTTCGTCAAATTCGGCTTTGGAATCGACCGAAGCGGCAAACTGATCGGCTTTGCGGTATGCCTCGTCGCGTGTGCTCTGGCTCGGAGCGATCGTCTTGGCAATGGCCGCCATGCGGTAGAGCGTATTGGACTTAGGATCGGTCACTTTGATGATGTGAAAACCGAACTGGCTTTCCACCACCCGGTTTACCAAACCAGCACTGCTCATCGAAAATACGGCATCTTCGAAGGGCTTTACCATAGAACCGTTATTCTGGAAGTAGCCCAAATCTCCCCCACGCTGGGCTGACTGCGTATCGGTACTGTTGGTAGCGGCCAGAGCTTCAAAACTGGCTCCGCCCCGAATCTGATTCAGGATCGCTTCAGCCCGCTGGCGGGCAGCGGCCTTGGCCGAATCGGAAGGATTGGCAGGACTAATCAAAATATGGCTGGCGCGGGCGGTAGACACCGTGTCTTTCTTAGTACCGCCGTACTTATAGATAAAGTAAGTGTCGCCTTCGCGATAAGGACCGTATATGCCACCCGGGATAAAAGTCTTTACTGCTTCCTTCAATTGATCCGACATGCTGGCGTAGGACATATCCATCGGTAGGGCAATATCCGAATTCATGCGGGCATAAGCCGAATCGTTGGCAGCCGAAGCAAGGCCACGCGCCAAAGTTTTGATTTCGGTGGAAAGGGCGGTGCTGTCGTCTTTACCCGGTAAAACCGGAAACGTCACGTATTGAATGGTACGGGTGTCTACCCCCTTGTATTCGTCACGGTGATCGCTGAGGTAAGATTCCAGCTGCGAATCGGATACCTTGACCGTGGTGTCCGGTACCGAGTAGAAAGGTACGTACAAGTACCGTAGCGAAGCTTTGGTATTCTGCGCCATGTACTCCCGTTCCGATTCGGCTTTGGTCACGTAGGAAGAAAGCCGGATCAGGTTCTCGTACTTCTGCCGCAGGCGGTCAGCGCGTAGATTCTTCTCAAAATCAGCCCAGGCCTGTTGCTGTGCTACGGGCAAGGTGTTCAAATTTTTGAGGTAGTTGATTACGGCACTCTTGTCAAAAGCGCCCGTGGTAGGATTGGCAAAAGCCTGCTGAATGGCCGGGCTAATGTTGTTGCCCTGTACCATGTCCACCATTTCCTCGTCAGTTACGGTCAGGCCCAACTTGTCATACTGCTTTCTATAGGCAATATCAATCACCAACTGATTCCAGGCTTGCTCGCGCAGGGCGGTCATTTCTTGCTCGCCTGCGGCCCGCCCGGTTTGGGCCTCATAGTTCTGGCGCATCACGTCCAGCCGACTCTGAAAGTCCTGGATATTGATTTCCTTGCCGTCAATTTCGCCCAGCGTTTGGTTGTTGCCACCGCCGAATAAGGTATTGTTACCGAAAAGGTCGCCCAATACAAACAGGGTGATACTAATGCCGATGAACCCCACGGCCCAACCGGAATGTTTTCTGATGTTGTTAATTACTGACATTGCTCTTTTTCAAATTTGACCCGCAAAATAAAATCTTTTCTCGGTAGTATCCAAGAACTTAGGAAGGATGAATGATGAATAATGAATGATGAGGTAGGCTATCGGTTTGACTGCTAGTCTATTGGCACTTGTTCGACAGCCTTGCACATTGTCGATTAAAAGTTAAATTGTTGATTTTGTGGAAGTACCCTCCAAAGTACGGCAAAAAAGCACCCGCTTAAACCATGTACTTCAACTGAGAACGATAGAGGAAAATGAAAATTATACTGAAGAAAGCCTCACCCAGCATCGTCATGAAACCTAGCCAGCCGCCGATGAGCAACAGCGATGCAACAATAGCGATGCCTACTCCGGCCACATAGTAGTAAAAGCCCCGCTTCTGCAGTCCCCACATGAGATAGGCCCCAAACAGGGTGAGCGATTCGTAGATGAGCATGATGATGGCGCTAATCCGAATGACATCGGCGGTCATCTGTGTTTGCACCGAATCGAACAGATCGTCCATAAATTTGGCATTCGCCTCGTTGGACTGGGCTTCCATACTCTCCTGTAGTTCTCCAAAGTACTGTTGGATTTGATCGATCGCTACACCCGGATTCCACAGGCGGTCGGATTGCGTCCAAAGTCCCGATACACTGCTCAGGAAGGTCAAAAGGCAAAGAAACACAAGCAGTCGCGGGCGTTGGTATGGGGCGGTGGTTTCAGGCATCGTATAAAAGCAGACTGGTAAAAGCGGGCAAAAGTTGCGGTTTTCGATGAAAACACCAAAACCATTTGTTTTTTATCCGGGGCCCGATACTTTTACAGGCAGAAGAAAAACCATTTTCTCTCTTAACCGAAACCCCATCCCCATGAGTTTAGAAATCCTGACCGAACGAATCCGCACCGTGGTAGGTACCGATAACGAGATGAATGCCAAAGTGAAATTCGCTACTGATGAAGGCCCAGTGTTTATTGACACAACCCAGGTACCCAACCTCGTGACGAATGAAGATAATGACGCGGAATGTACCCTGGAAATTTCAACGAAGAACGCCCTCAAAATGCTGGATGGTGACCTGAACCCGATGACGGCCTTCATGATGGGCAAACTGAAAGTGAAGGGCGACATGGGTGTAGCTATGAAAATAGCGCAGGTCTTCGGCAAACAGTAGCTTCCGTGTTTCTGCTCTTTATCCGGCAGAGGTACCCCTGGCCATCTATCCCTATCCCTAAACCCTGGATCTATGAAACTGAAAAATGAAATTCCTGCTTCAACCACGCGCCGGCAGTTTATGGTGAGTGGCGTTACCGCCGCGGCGGGCTTTATGATCGTACCCCGGCACGTGTTGGGCAAAGGTTACCTAGCACCCAGCGACAAACTCAACATCGGGGCCGTCGGCTGCGGAGGGAAAGCGCTGGTCAATATCAAACAGGCCTACAACGGTGGTACCGATAATATTGTGTCCCTCTGCGACGTGGACGATCGGCAGGCCATGACCTACCGTACGCAATTTCCCAAAGCACCTTACTACAAAGACTACCGGCAGATGCTGGAAAAGGAAGGCAAAAACCTGGATGCGGTGATCGTAACCACGCCCGACCACATGCACTATCCGATCGCGATGGCCGCTATGCAATTGGGCAAGCACGTGTACTGCGAAAAGCCTTTAACGAAAGATATCTGGGAGGCCCGGCAACTGACCGAAGCCGCCAAAAAGTATAAGGTCGTCACCCAGATGGGAAACCAGGGGAGTAGCGGCGAAGGTACCCGCAAGACGGAGGCCATCGTGCAGTCGGGCCTGATTGGCGACGTCCATACCGTGGAGGTATGGACCAACCGCCCCGTGTGGCCGCAGGGCGTGAAGTCGCCCAAGGATTTGGGGATTTCGCAACCGGTACCCGACGGGGTCAACTGGGACTTGTGGCTGGGTACCGCTCCCG
The DNA here is from genome assembly GCF_009296315.1 of Salmonirosea aquatica. Classification (NCBI taxonomy): domain Bacteria; kingdom Pseudomonadati; phylum Bacteroidota; class Cytophagia; order Cytophagales; family Spirosomataceae; genus Salmonirosea; species Salmonirosea aquatica. Next base: position 1,976,002 of record NZ_WHLY01000002.1, on the reverse strand, counting down.
TAAGGCCCTACCACGAAGCCTACATGCCGTTCCGGTGGCGGGGCTACTGGGATTTTGGTACGGGTGCGCTGGGCGACATGGGCTGCCACTTCATCGACGTACCTTTCCGTACTATGAAGCTAGGGTACCCCTCTTCGGTCGAGTGTAGCGTTGGGTCGGTCTACGCCGATTTCTTTGACGAAGCTTTCTTTGACGATGTATGCCCGCCTTCCTCCTCCATCCATCTCAAATTCCCGACCCAAAAAGCGGGAGGCCAGGAACTCAGCCTGTCGTGGTACGATGGCGGCATCCGTCCGCAACTGCCCGAGGGCTGCGACTACAAAACCGTCTTTGGCAACATCGACGGTGGCATGCTATTTATAGGTACCAAGGGCATTGTGAGCGCGGAACTGTTTGGAGCGAATCCCCGGGTATGGCCCGAGGAAAAATTCAAAGGTACCCCCCTACCTAATCCGACCCGCCCGCTGGTAGCCGGGGGTACCGATGGCCATCAGCAGCAGTGGGTCAAGGCCTGCAAGGAAGGCTACGGAACCTACACCAGCTCGTCCTTCGACCAGTCGGGTCCGCTGACCGAAACCGTACTGATGGGGAATCTGGCGGTACGATCGTTTCAGTACCGCGAACCCAAAGCCGGAGGCGGTTTTACTTTTCCGGGCCGTCAAAAATTGATCTGGGATGGGAAAAATATGAAGATCACCAACTTTGAACCCGCCAACCAATTCGTGAAGCGGGAGTATCGGAAGGGGTGGTAAGGGTGAGGCTGAATATTACAAACTCACCAATAGTACATCCGGGTGTTCAACGCAGTTGTACTAGTTTTGAAGGTAAAAGAAAATCATTGTCAACTCTCAACTTTCCACTGTCAAATAAATGAATCTCGACTTAACCGGAAAAACCGCCCTTGTCTGCGGTAGTACGCAAGGCATTGGCCGTGCCTCAGCCGAAGAATTGGCCATGCTGGGAGCGAATGTGACGCTCATGGCGCGCGATGAAGAAAAACTCAAGGAAGTGATGGATACGCTGGATACCTCGCTGGGACAAATTCACCGTTTCGTCGTGGCCGATTTTGTGGATAATGACGGTGTCAAAAAAGCGGTGGAAGAGTACCTGCGCCTAGTGCCTGACGTACATATTCTGGTCAATAATACAGGTGGCCCGGCGGGCGGTCCAATCATAGATGCCGACCCGGATCAGTTTCTCAAGACTTTCCAGATGCACCTGATCAATAACCAACTCCTGGCGCAGGCGGTGGTACCCGCCATGAAAAAAGCGGGCTATGGGCGCATTGTGAACGTGATAAGTACCTCTGTGAAGCAACCCATCGTGGGGTTGGGCGTATCCAACACCATTCGTGGGGCGGTGGCCAACTGGGCCAAAACGATGTCGCTGGAACTGGGCCGGTACGGTATTACGGTCAACAACGTATTGCCAGGCTACACCCGCACGGCCCGCCTGGATTCCATCCTGAATACGCGGGCCGACGCGCAGGAGAAAACGCCCGACGACGTTGCCGCGCAAATGCAGTCTGAGATTCCGGTAGGCCGCTTCGCCGAAGCCGAGGAGGTAGCCGCCGCCGTAGCTTTTCTGTGCAGCCCCGCGGCGGGCAGTATCAGCGGAATCAATATTCCGGTAGATGGCGGGAAAACGGGGAGTTTGTAGGCTAGCCAGGCAAATGGATTTACTTAAAAATCCGTTTGTCAAAGGGGAATTTCTCGATTTCAACAATCTTTATTCTGCCAAAATCCTGATGATTGGGATTGATCAGAATATTAAAATCACCTTTTGTAACAGCGGAAGGGATTTTAAGAAGACAGAATTTATTTTCTGCCAAAAAATCGTCGCCAAATTTCTGAGTGGAGACAGGATGAGGGAATTCTCGCCAATTGGTTGGCAAGTCAACCTCTGAAACTTCCTTTATGGCAAGGGCATCCGGGACAAAGAGGGTTATCATCATGTAGTCCTCGGGTAGCGTTGCCAGTGAAAAATGAACCGCTACTTCCGCCATAGCCAGCGATCTGTTACTGGCCGTATAGATAAGCTCAACTCCGATTGAATTCCACCGTGCGCCTTTCAGGGCAGCGCCCTTGCCCGAAAGCGTGCTGGCGAACTTTTCTCGCGCAAGTCGGTACAACTCCATCCTAGACCAGGATACCGTGATTGATTCGTGTCAATTCGCTGATGACCAGCTCTTTTCCATAGGAGTCCTTCAATAGTTCGAGGGGTTTTAGCTTGCCCAGAGCAAAATTGGGTGTATGGAGCCATAGTTTTAATTTATCCATGCTACCAAAGACATCCATTCCTACCTGAGTGACTTCCGCCATTTCGATGATCTTTTCTGAATGGATGGCTTTAAAATAAAAGTCGTCCGAGGTTTTGTAGCGGTGCAGGGACTTGGTTGAAATATCCAGGAAATCGGCCCAATCATCCTCAGAAAAGGGTGCCTGTTGTTGAATCAAACTGAAAAGAGAGTAAGGTACCCCGGCCCGGATAGCGGCAATAATCAGCATTTTGTTGCTGAGAAATTCATCGTAGCTGACATCTTTCTTACGTTCGGCAAACACTTCGTTGATGCGGGGGTTTCTCAAAAAGGAGGCGAGTTCCTGGTTAAGTTTTGCTTTACTGGTTGATTTTGCCATGATCCTGTCTTTTGTTTTATGGACACCTGTCTGTAAAAATAGGACAAATGTCTAAAATTTGCAAATCCTGCATTCATCAATCAGAAATCGCTGGAACTGGGCGAATGTATCTGAGGCGTAGCAGTCCGGGTATGTTTTCAGGAACGAAACCTCTCTACATTTCTAGATAGTAAAGCACTGGAATCGCCAGCTTTGCACTACCCAGATGTCCGTTCCTACGCCTCATTAAGGTATATAAGCCTTACCCACCACCAATTTATCACCTGATAAATCCGCTTCAAACAGATGCGGGATGCGGCGGTAGCGACCGTTGATGCTTTTGTGGCTGTGGATGGACATTAGTAGCTTACCATCGAGGGTACGAAACAACATACCGTGGCCGAAATTAAGCGGTGTGATGGGCTCTTTCTCCTGAATCCAGGGGCCGTCGAGGGTACCACTTTCGGAATACGCCACTCCCTGCGTGTACACATCGTAAATCCAGCTGGTCCAGATCATACCCAGCCGCCCTGTGCCGGTCAGGAACAGGTAGGGGCCGTCCGTTACTTTGTTCGGCTTTTCGTTGCCCGCTTCGTCTTTTTCACGACTCCACGGAGAATCACTGGCCCGGAACATAAGCTTACTGGTGCCCAGGGTACCACTCAGGTCGGGTTTCAGCTCAATTTTCTCGATGGTCCCGTTCAGGTTCTGTAGCCATTCGTAGCAGTAGACCAGGTAGGGCTTCCCATCTTTATCCACCCAGAGCGTACCGTCCAGCGTAGGAATATTGGCGGGCAGGTAGGTAGGGTCCTGCATGGGTACATAGGGGCCGTCGGGCTGGTCGCTTACCAGTACGTGGCAGGCCCGGCGTTCGATCACATTGCCCTTGACGGTATCAATCTTGACGTCGCGATTGGTGAAAGTAGCGAAGTAGTAGTACTTGCCCTGGTACGGGTGGATCTCGGCTGCCCAAATCATCGGCCTGGGACCCATCCAGGAATTCGGATCAGTTTGGGTTACAGGGTAGGGGCCATCCCAAAGCCTCAGGTCTTTGCTCTTCCACAGCAGGCCGCCGGTACCGGTCATGTAATACAGATTGGTTTTCTGATCGGCCAGGATGAAGGGATCACTCAGCACGATAGAATCCAGGGGTACCCCTTTTCTGACCGTGGGTGCCCTGCCATTCTGGGCTTTGAGTACCCATGAAAAAAACAGGCAAGCCAGTAGCGTCAATCCTAGCCTTTTCATAGTATGTTTTTAATAAGCATTCGTATAGGAAAGCTGCCAGGCTGGTGATTCTACGTATGAGCGTACCTGCTTCCAGAATTCGTCGGAGGCAGCGAGCATTGACTGCACAAGTTGAAGGTGCTATTTTTTTAAAGTCATAGACCCAATTTCAGCTTCATGCCTTCGTGGGTTGCTTCGAATCCCAATGACTCGTAGAACCGAATGGCGTCGGGTCGTTGCTTGTCCGAAGTAAGCTGAATCATACGACAGCCCTTGGCTTTTGCCCGGTTAATGGCGTAGTCAAAGACCTGCTTACCGATGCCTTGCCCACGGTGCCCGGAATGGGTTCTCACCGCTTCGATTTGGGCGCGTAGCCCGCCCTGATGGGTAAGGTATTGAATAAAAGTCAGGTGGAAGGTAGCGACCAGTTCGCCGTTCATTTCCACAACGGTTAGTTCCTGGTTGGCATCAGCGGTTATTTTTTCAAAGGCTTTCACATATACCTCCGATACGCCATCTTCCAATAGCTCTCTCGTCGAGCCGAAGGTATCGTCCGCCAGCATTTTGATGATATGCGACAAGTCGTTTTCTGTCGCTTTTCTGAATGTAAGGGTATCCGTCATTAATTTCTATTTCACTACCGAAGGATGTGGATTTTATAATTTTGGCTGGGGAGCTGCCTGACCACCCGAAGGACTACGAAATATTCATCACCGAGTGGATTGCCACTGGGGAGACGAGCGGCTGCGAGGGGATGCATTACTTAAATTTCTAATCTTTGTATCACAGGCGGATTTAACATCTTTCCGCTAATTGATTGAATTTCATTCTGAAATTTGTACAGTAATTCCGTTCGAGTGCCATTAAATAAATTTAAATTTTCTTGTACCCAAGAATTTGTTCCATCAGGCAATATTTCAAGAATTTCAATAGGTCCACCAATGTCCTGTGGACTTTCTTGACTTACTCGTGAAATTTTTGCGACAAGATATTTTATAGCTTCATCTCTATCTTTTGGTCGGTTCTCTTGACATTTTTTACTTTCAACATAGGTTCCCGTCTCGTATGCATTAACAGTGAAGTCATCTATGAATGTATTAAATGTTGAAATATAAGGGATACTGTTTTCATAACCCGTCATTACACCGTTTATATATTGACCCGCGTCCCTAAGCCGCGTTAGCTTCTTTATATTTAAATATATTTGTCTGAATTTTTTGGTAATTATATCGCTACTATTTATACCATTTGCTAACCGTGTAATAAATTGTGAAAGAGGATATTCTTCACCACTATCATTAAAATAACCAATCCCAATAAATTGGACGCCAATATTAAAAGGATTAACTATAAATGTTTTACGGATACAATCTGCTGTATGAGTTATTATTTGATAAGTTTCTCCTGTTGCATTATTAATTTTCTGATGGTGGTAGTTTAAGCGACTATCAGAAGCCATCAAAATACTTTTATCTGTTATTGTTGAAATAATATAGGTCATAGAATTGCGCTTATCTTTCAAAGATAGCTAAGTTATGTCATATTTTTTAGCTGATTATACTGTGAAAGTAAAAACCTCACCTCGTTACCGGAAACACTACGATCTACACCTTTGTAAAGCCAATCAACACCACAAGCGAGTTTTTCTCTACTTTCTCGCTGACGGTACTACGGGAAGTACTTGCTGGGTCCGATACGGGGCGCGCACGTCTTTCATCTGAGAGATACCCGCCATGGGTGGAGTAGTCTGAATAGAGGCAAAACAGACATCGGAAATAAGGACAGTAAGGCGGAGGGTTTTCACAAGGGTTAGATCATGTGTTTTTTAGCTTTACCCGAAACAGATAGTTCAATCTGTATTAGATAATTTCAAATCATTTCAGATAGTTTGGCCGAAACGGCTGTAAGTCCAATTCTTGAAAATATTTCTAGAATCTGGCCTTCAGTCATAGGCGGGTTTTTCAAAAAAGACACTTGGCGTTTGAATGCTTCAACTCCTTTTGCCGGCTGCCTGTGAATCAGATTAGCAATAAAATAGTCAGGATGCTGAATCTGGATGCCAAACTGATTTATAAAACTATTCGGGAAATCAGCCAGATTAGCAGTGACCACTACGTCGGCCTTACTGTAAATAGCCGCTGCGACTACATGTCGATCATTGGGGTCAGGAAGGCTGAGTGAATCGATCAAAGACTCGTATCCCTGAATGCTGGATTCAGGAAAAGCTTCATCCATGGCCTTGATCGTCCGATTTAACTGGGTTTCGGATAAATCGGGACGGTTGGCCAACAGATTTCTTGTCCACTCTTTTTGAATTTCATCAGTCCATCTAGGAATAAATAAATCAAAATCAGCCAAATTGAGTAGTAGATCCCTAATCGGGGCGGGATAGAGTACACAGGCGTCCAGAACAGCCACAGGCAGGTCATTCATCAGTAACCAAGGCCGAGTTCCTGCGCCTGTTGAGCCAAAAATTCTAGTTTTTCGTTCCGTTTTTTCTTCAAATCTGCCTGATATTTTAGCAAGTCTTCCAGCAAAAGCCTCCGGTGGCTACCGACTTTCTTGAACGGAATGATCCCTTTTTCCAGCATCTTGATTACATGCGGTCTGGAAACACCCAGCAGGTCGGCAGCCTGCTGGGTGCTGAGCTCGGCATCGGTAGTTACGACGGAAGTCGCTTTACCCTCGGCCATGTTTGCCAAAATAGCGGCAAGCAATTCAACAGCCTTGTCCGGAATTACTATCTCAAATGCTTTGCTACCTTCCTGAATTTGGATAACAAGCGAACCTGACTTACCTACGCGCGTTGCTGTCTGGATTCGATGGAGCGATTCGCGGGCTATATTCTGATCTTTGCGAGACGGTTTTCCGACTAATGCATTCATATCATCGTTTTTCTTATAAAAGTAATAAACGAAATAAACGAAACAAAATTTAGAGAATCACGTCTTGAAATAGAAAGTACCTTACTTATCCATCTGCACCAAAGACGACTTGTATAATTTCTGATGCACGGCATCCAACTGCTTGATGGGTACCTTGATGACTTCCCGGTCGTAGGTCATCAGGCCGTTGGTTTCCACTTCCACGTCGGTGGTTTGGGTATATACTGCTGCCGACAAGCCCTGGCGGATCAGTCCGACCAGATCGTCGATAAAACCTTTGTAACGTCCAAAGAGCGCGTCGCTGTCCTTGAAAGTCTGGTAGCCCCAGTTGTCTTTTTGCTGCCAGGTATGGCCGATGACGGGCAGGCCCAGCCCGCCGAACTCACCCAGCACGATCACTTGATCTTTGCCGTAGATTTTGGGAGCGGGCATGGCGGGAGCGGGATAGTTGTGCAGGTCGATGATATCACCTACCTCGTGAAAATTGCCGCCGCTGGCGCTGTTTACCAGGCGGCTGGGGTCGTAGTCTTCCGTCCAGCGACTGATTTCCTCGGTCTTGAATTGCCCCCAGGCCTCGTTGAAAGGTACCCACACCACGATGGACGGAAAGTTGTGGTTGGCATCCATGATTGCCTTCCATTCGCGGCGGTAAATGCTTTCCGACTCCGACGTACGGTCTTTGTCCGTACCCACACCCATGATGCCCGGCCGGGGTTCCCACTTGTTGCCCATGTCTCCGCTCGGCATATCCTGCCATACGAGCATGCCCAGGCGGTCGCAGTGGTAGTACCAGCGGGCAGGCTCTACCTTCACGTGCTTACGGATCATGTTGAAGCCCATGTCGCGGGTGGTGATAATATCAAAATACATGGCCGAGTCGGTAGGCGCGGTGTAGAGTCCGTCGGGCCACCAGCCCTGGTCGAGTGGGCCGTATTGAAACAGAAATTTGTCATTGACCAGCATCCGCTGAATGCCCTGTGCGTCGGCTTTGCGGCTGATTTTACGCATGGCGAAGTAGCTTTTTACTTCATCGACCACCTTATTCTTGCGCACCAGCGCTACCGTCAGGTCGTAAAGGTTGGGACTGCCGGGAGCCCACAAACGCGGGTTTGGCACGGGCAGGACGGCGGCTTCGTTGGCAGGTACCTCTTTTTCGGACATCATCAGGGTACCATCCCAGGCGCGAATCCGCAGGATATCGCCGGCCTCGGCATTTTGCGTTACTGCCGACACCGTCAAGGTACCCTGGTCGACATCGGGGGTGTTTTTGGTCGACTCAATGTAGCTCAGGGGTACCTTTTCCAGCCAGACGGTTTGCCAGATTCCCGTTACGGGCGTGTACCAAATACCATGTGGGTTGGTGATCTGCTTGCCGCGGGGCTGGGGGCCGTCGCTGCTGGGGTCCCACACGCGCACGGCGATCTGCTGCTGGTCGCCTTTTATCAACAGGGGTGTGATGTCGAACGAAAACGGATCGTAGCCGCCTCGGTGCGATCCGGCTTTCTGGCCATTGACGTACACATCGCACTGCCAGTCCACGGCACCGAAATGCAGCAGGGCTTTTTCATTTTTTAATTTCGAGGAAAAAGGAATGTTCGTACGGTACCACAGAATACTATCCTTGCCCACCGTGCGACCTACGCCCGAAAGCGATGATTCCACGGCAAAAGGTACCAGAATCCTCCCGTCGAAGGAGGTAGGTACCGTTTCGTCGGTGGACTTGGGCGTAATGGCATAGTCCCAAAGCCCGTTCAGGTTTTGCCAGCCCGGCCGGATCATCTGCGGGCGCGGGTACTCGGGCAGCGCATGGGCGGGATCGACCTGGGCGGCCCACTGAGTTTTGATTTTATCCCCGACGGGCTTCCAGTTGGTGGTCTGGGCGTGAACAATTCCTACTCCGATGAGCAGAAAGTAAAAAATGGAAAGCGTCTTTTTATTCATTTCGATTAAGGTTATTTAGATGAATCGGTACGAAAAGCTGGATGCATGACACCCTCCTGATAAAAGGAGGAGGAGTACAATCTTAACCACAAATTGGGAAAGTTAGGTTGAGAAATCCGATTTTGTGCGTTACCAAAGGCAAAATCAGTATCTTCCCGGTAAGCAAATGCTTTGGATTAATGTAAATCAAAACTTCATCGGGTACTTCAATCCATTCAAATCAAAGGAGCTCAGCACCCGGCGCGCACAAACTATGGAAAAAAGAATTACCAAGACTTACGACAACGGCGAAATCACGGTCGTTTGGCAACCACACAAATGCATTCATTCCGCGATCTGTTTCCGAGGGCTTCCGTCGGTGTTTAATCCTCAGAAAAGGCCGTGGGTCGACATGGATGGAGCCGACACGGAGACGATTGCCCGTCAGGTAGACCGATGTCCCTCGGGAGCATTGAGCTACCGGATGGATAATGGGCAAACCACCGAAGGGGCTATAAATGAGCAGAAATCCGAAATGCCCAGCACCACGGTGGTGGAGGTGAAACCCAACGGGCCCCTGCTACTCTATGGCGATATTACGGTCAGGGATGCTTCGGGAAATGAGGAGAAAAAGAGCAGGACGACGGCTTTCTGCCGTTGCGGACAATCACTGAGTAAGCCTTACTGTGATGGCAGCCACAGCCGAACGGGCTTTATTGGATAAATAACACCGGAACGTTTCCCTGTATGGCAATACAACCCAGGATTAGCCGGTATCATACGGTAATCATCGGCGGCGGGCACAACGGCCTGGTAGCGGCCAACTATCTGGCTCGGGCTGGAAAGAAAGTCCTGGTGCTCGAAAAAAACGAAACGCTGGGTGGTGCTACGGCCTCAAAACGGGTTTTTCCGGACTACGAAGCTCATCTGTCGCAATACTCCTACCTGGTTAGTCTTTTTCCGGATCAGATTGTCGAAGAACTGGATTTGCAACTCAAACTTCTTCCCCGGCGCATCGCCTCTTATACGCCTTACCGAGCTCAGGATCAGTACCGCGGGCTACTCATCAGCCATGCCGACGAACCGGCTTCGCGACAATCCGTGCTGGATTTGGGCTACGGAGAATCGGAATGGCAGGGTTACCGGCGCGTTCTGCGTCAGCAAGGTACCTTTGCCGAATTGGTCTGGGATTCACTATTGCAACCGCTGCGGAGCAAATCAGATTTTGAAAAACGTTTTCGACAGGCCGGGCAAAGCCAATTGTGGCAGGATTTTGTGGAAAAGCCGATCGGTCATTTTCTGGAGAGACACATCCAGTCGGATGTGTTGCGCGGCGTACTGATGACCGACGCCAAGATCGGCGCCTACACCAGCGCCTACGATAAAAGCCTTTTGCAGAATCGTACGTTTATCTACCACATTATCGGCAACAAAACGGGCGAATGGCGGGTACCCGAAGGCGGCATGGGTACCTTGGCACGGCAATTGGCAACCAACGCCGAACGCCACGGTGCTACCTTGCTGTGTAATGCCGATATTCATGCTATTCAGGTAGGTAGCCCGCAGCATCAGGTTTCCTTTCGGCTTGGCGACGAAGCGTACGAGGTTGAAGCTGAGTATATTTTGTCGAACGCCAGTACGACTGAACTGTGCCGTTTACTGGGCGAAAAGCCTGTATCTCCAAAATCGGAAGATGAAGGCACAGCGTTCAAAATCAACATGCTTTTGAAAAAACTACCCGATTTGAAAGATCCCAACGTGCGGCCCGAAGATGCTTTTGCCGGTACCTTTCATATCGATCAGTCCTACACGCACATGGAGGGTACCTTTGCCCAGGCTGCGGCGGGAAAGGTACCCCAGACACTGGCCGGAGAAATGTACTGCCATACCCTCACCGATCCAACGATTCTTTCCACCGAACTACAACAGAAAGGCTACCACACCTTCACCTATTTTGGCCTGGATTTGCCCTACAAACTTTTCATAGCCGATCCTATCAATGCCAAACAGGAAGTCATAAAACGTTTCCTGAGCGGAATCAACGCTTACCTGGCCGAGCCGCTGGAAGATTGCCTGGCCCGCGACGCGCAGGGTACCCTTTGCCTGGAAGCCAAAAGCGCGTGGGATCTGGAACAGGAGCTAAACCTGCCCCGGGGCAATATTTTTCATAATACCCTGTCGTGGTTTTTTGCCGAGGATGCATCCGAAGTAGGTGCCTGGGGGGTAGAAACGCCTTGGGAACGTGTGCTGGTCTGCGGCTCGTCGGCGAAGCGGGGTGGGGCCGTAAGCGGCATTCCGGGCCGCAACGCCGCGCGGGTGGTGCTAGGGGGTGGGTGACGAGAAAGATACCACCCAGCCTTGATGTCGACTTCAGGGCGCTCGTAGTAGTCAAAATGGAACCGCGTCTGCCCATATGAATTCTACCCACAAAAAAAGGCTCCCCAGGGAGCCTTTCTTACAAACACATGTGACCCGTCCTACCCGCGGGTCGGTTTGTTGATTTACTGTTCAATCGCCACCATATTTTCGAACAGGAAGGCTCCGTTTTCCGTAACCAGTGCATAGAGCGATTCGGCCCGGCGGGATTTGCGCTTCACAATACCCACTTCCCAGGCGCTTACTTGCTGAGTGGCAGGTTCGTATCGGTACAGCACATCGCCCTTCCTTAATTGACTGATGGTTTTGGTGCCTGAGTGGGTAGTCACAGAAAGGGTAGGTGCGGCTTCAAGAAGCACGGCGGGTACCATGGGCCACACGGTCCTATTCACGTTTTTCTTTTCTACGGGCCGCAAATACAGGGCGGTGAGCCAGCGTCGGGATCGTTTGAGGTGATTTACCTGGCGAATATGGGTGGTAGCTACTACGCCCGCCTTGATACACTTGACGGGATCGCCTGGAGCCACCTCCGAAACTTTCCTCGACTTGCCATCAGCCATCATCACAGAGGCGTCTTCGGGAATGTGATGCTGATTGCGGTGTACAGGAGAATCAACCGTGACGTTCGGGCCTTCGGTTTGGGCCCGGGCGCTCTGATTGAGGGCGACTGCAAATAGTAGAATGAAAAGTCTGTTCACAAAATAAGGGTTAGGAACGTCACTTACCAGGTACCTCTTATGCTTCCGAAGGAGCTCCCTTAAAAACTGATTTTGCCACCAGGGTAGGAATGACGCCTAGGCCGGTCAGGACCGAAGCGGCGATCAGGATGGTAGGAAGGTGGGTAAACAGAGAGCCTGTCGATAAAATACCTAAGATGAGAATGGTTGAAAAAGGCAATGAAAAAGCCAGAATCAATACGGCCAACTCCACATCAAAAGTTCTTCTTTCCTTCGACATACCCTTAGCTTCCTCGCGGAGATTGAAAACCGAAATGTGAGCAAAGGGCCAAAAACTCGCCGAACTCAGGGGTACAACTACTGCTAGCAGAATGAGGGTGGTATCGTTAAGGTTGAATAAAGCAATCAACGCCGCGCTGAAAAAGAGGGAGATGCCCGCCCGAAACACCAGCATAGACATAACCAGTCGCTTGCGGCCTTCCTTGAGCTGCACGGCCAAGCCGATGAAAATCAGAACCAGGGGGGTCATCATGGCGCTGGTCTTGTCGAACAGGTCAGCTACGACCGGGGGTAGTGTCTTATAGCTCACTCCCAGGCTCAACAACACGATGGCCAGCACAAGCAGAATATTGATGGGTTCCTTGACCAGGCTCAGCAGCAGGCCTTTGATCTTCTCGCCCATGTTGGTTTCTTCGTTGATGCTGTTTTTCAGAAACATATTCATGGCGATGATGTACAGGAATATGAGTACAAAAAACTTGTTGCCCACATCGGCCATGGCTGCTTTGGCCAGGCCCTGTTCACCCAGGAATTCGGCAATGAACGGGAAAGCGGATAGGCCGGGAGCCAACGACGGAAGCAGCATCGTGAGTGTCCGTCCGGTTGAGCTATCCTTCTCTACCCCGAAAAAGTTAAAGGCCAGTGGTGAAAAATAGTAAATGAAAAAATTGAAAGCCAGTGCCGCAATGGGTATGAAAAACAGAGAGGCTTCCACGTGTATTTTCATCATGGCGATGAAAATAGTCGCAGGTAACGCTACCGACAGAATCACTTCCTTGATACCGTTCAGCTGTTCTTTGTTCTTGAACTTACCCCGCAGGATCAACCCCAGAGCAATGAGTAAAATTAGAGTAATGGTCTTCTGTAGTGCCTCGCTCATGGTAATGGAAAGAATGATTTGGATGGCGGTCGGGCAAATAACGAGCCCCCCGACGCGTTGGATCGTCGAGCCAAACGGATCGGAGGGCGGTCTGAATTAAATTATTTAGTTTAGGTTAAATCCTGTAGCGCGCTTACAAACATTTTCATTTCGTCCATTGTGCCGATACTCACCCGGCACCAGGTCTTGTCCCGCATGTCGAACGAGCGTACCATTACTCCTTTGGCTCCCATCTTGCTCAGGTATTCCTTGCCATTCATACTGATGGGGAACATCACGAAATTGGTGTAGGAAGGGATGTACTTATAGCCCATTTTGTCCAGACTGCTGTACAGGTACTGCTTCGCTTCGTGGTTCAGTTTGCGGGTATTATCCTGAAAGTCCTTATCGTCCATGGCAGCCGAAGCAGCGGCGATGGATGTGTAGGCGATGCCCATACCGCCCCGCGTAATATCCTGAATCTGATCGAGGAAAGTAGGTAGCGCGGCAATGTAGCCGATACGCAGACCCGCCATGCCCATGATTTTGGAGAACGTGCGGGCGATGATGACGTTTTTCTTTTGTTGCAGCAGGGATATCATGCTTTCGGTGTCGGCTCCTACGGCAAGTTCGATGTACGCCTCATCAATGAAGATGGGTACCTTCTCCGACACGCGTGAACAGAAGTCCAGCAGTTCCTTACCCGGCGTGATCATCGCCACGGGGTTGTTGGGATTACAGATGTACACCAGTTTGGTATCCTTGTCCACGGCGGCTTCCATGGCTTTCAGATTGTGCGTCCAGTCGTCGTTGCAGGGAACGGCTTTCCAGGTACCCCCCACTGACTTGGCCACGTTCATCAGCGACATATAGGATGGGTCAGCCGATACTACATTTCCACCATCTTTAAACAGGACGATAGCCACTTTTTCCAGAAGGTCTGACGAGCCGGGACCCATCATGATATGATCGGGAGTAACGCCTTCTTTTTTGGCAATTTTACCGATCAGATCATACAATTCTTTCCAGGCATAGCGATTGCCACCATTCACCGAATCCTTAACGGCCTGCATGGCGGGAGCCGGGGGGCCGTAGGGGTTTTCGTTGGCGTTGAGTTTGGCAATCATTTTCGAAGTATCCTGATTCTCCAGGGTCTGACCGGGCAGGAAGTGCTCGCGGAGTAAAGGACTGCGGTAAATGCGGTTGGAACGGTCCAGCGTAAGAGGCGCATTGGCGAATGCCCCTGCCCTTAAATGAGGAGCTACGGCCATTCCACCCAGCGTGAGAAGGCCTGATTTTAATAGATTGCGACGGTCTAGTTTTTGTGACATGGGAGTAGAAAGGTTGATATGTTTTGAAGAAAGCAGGTACGGGAAGAGTTTTGTGAAAGCGAAAGTACTCAATAATTTATACAATGTAAAGCAGTGACTATTAGTATTTTATTGCGTATAGTTAATGTTTTGCAAAATAGTATAATTTATACTGTACTAATTACAATTCGGGTAGTGAAAATTTAATAGTGCGTCAGGTCTGATGTGAGCCCGACGCACTGGAATCTGGAGCCGACTATTTGGCCTGAACTTGTGAAAGGCGTGTGAAAGCAATCCCCTTATAGCTGCCCGACCAGGATATTTTTACCACGGCCCCTGCCTTTGGGGTAGGTACCCCAGCTCGGCCCAGGTTTTTTCCAGACTCACGACACCCTGGGCATTGGAGGTGACCTCGCCCAGGGAAGCACCGCTGCGGAGGGTGATTTTCATCGGAATGTTGGCCACTGGAATGGAATCGATTCCTTTGGTATGATCCAGGATGTTGGTCTTATCAAGTTCCAGCAGGCGGGCTGTGAGTGTAACACTACCCGTAGTAGGGTAGGACACCGTGGGCTCGGCGGAGATGGGGGCACCGAAAGCGGCTCCTACGATATCAACTAATACGGGGGCCACAACCCGGTCCACGAAAGGATCTTCTACTTTGCAGGAAGCAAACGAGACGGCTACCAGCACGACAAGAATATAGGAAAATGATTTTTTCATGATGTAATGAGCTATTAGATATGAAATAATTCAGATGGGTCACTCGGCCCACCAGAGTTTGGTCTTCATGTCGTTGGCGCTACCGTTGAGCTTTACCCCGGCTTCCACGCTTTCCTGATTCAGCGAATACTCCGAGTTAGGGTAGGTAAAGCGGGTAGGCATCACGCCGTCGTTCACAAATATTGCGCGGCTATCGGCAGCTGGGAAAACCGGCAGGCCGGTGCGACGTTTTTCGGTCCAGGCTTCGATGCCTTGGCCAAACAGGGCGATCCACTTCTGCTCCATGATCTTGGCTTTTGAAATGGCTCCAACAGTGGTAAAATAACTAGCGGGGACGGTCAGGCCGTATTGGGCAAACGAAGCCGTGATACCTTTCTCAAAGTATGATGTGGCGTCGCCGGTGATATCGCCATCGAAAGCGGCTTCGGCCAGAATCAGATTCAGTTCGGCGAATGTCATGATCACCTCGGGTGCGTCGGCTTTGAGAAAATAACTGCCAATGGTCGAGCTGGTAGACAGGTAGCCGGTGGCAATGGCGTCGGGCAGACCGTTGGGGTGTCCCTGGTACTTACCATCCTTATTGGGATTGGCGTATACGGTGATGCGGGTATCGCCGAGGGCATTCATTTTATCGGCCAGCGTCGAGCTGATATTCCAGTCGGTCCGTCCATCCTGCACCATCACCTGGTTCCATTCGTTGTTGCTGGGCAGTACCGTAGTACATTTCAGGGAGGCATTGTCGGCGTTGCTGGTAAAGATGGGGTACTTGGATGCATCGGCCAGAATCTCTGCCATGATCGCCTTGGACTCGGCTGGTTTCTTGGCTGCCTGCCGGTTGGCGAGGCGTAAGCGAAGCGAGTTGGCAAACTTCTTCCATTTCAGAATATCGCCGCTGTAGAGGATATCGCCGGATATCGCCGGGCCGCCCACGGTCAGTTTCTCATTGGCCATTTTCAGGTCATTCAGGAGGCCGGCGTAGACTTGCTCCATGGAATCATACTTGGGCTTGTAGACCGGATTCTCACTTGTGCCGGCAATTGCTTCCGAATAAGGGATGGCTCCGTACATGTCGGTCAACAGGGAGAATACCCAGGAACGCATTACCAAGGCTACGCCTTCGTAATTGGCATTGGGACTGATTCCTGATGGACCCGCCTGGATGATGATGCGCTGGAAATTGAGCAGGGCATCGTTGTACAGCCCCTTCCAGTTGTTGGCTACCAGCGCCGGTGACACTTCGTAGTTATCGCCCTCATTGGAGTAAATATTACGCGTAAAATGCTGTACATACAGCTCGGCGGCGTCGATGTTGATGCGCTCGAAGCGGGTACGGTGTCCCCAGTAGCGATCTACCGCCGACTCGATGCCGGTTGGAAGCAGGTACTGTGCCCCGATGGTAGTGGGGCTGTTGGGGTTGGTATTGATTTCGTCGAAGTCCTTGGTGCAGCTGGTCACTGACAGAGCGCCGGCCAGCATCAGGGAAGCGAAGTACTTAGGATTGATATATGATTTCATATCGTAAGTTTTGAGAGAGTAGGTTAAAATGAAGCCATTAGCTGATAGCTACCAGCCAATGGCTTTTTTAGAACGATAGCGACAGGTTCATGCCCAGACTGCGCGAGCTGGGTAGCTCACCGTAACCAAAGCCCTGGGCATTTCCACCCTTGGAGTCGAATTCTGGGTCCACGTGGGGTGTGTTCTTGAAAATCATCCACACGTTACGTCCTACCAGCGACAACTTAGCTGATTGAAGATGCAACTTTTTCACCAGTGATACCGGGATGTTATAACCCAGCGACAGTTCACGTAATTTCACGTAGCTGGCGTCGAAGATAGCCGCCTCATGGTAGTTGCGGGGGTTATTGTAGCCATACATCTGATTGGCCGTCACGATGATGTCGTTGGGTACGTAGCTCACGGAGCCGTCCGCGGAAGTAATTTTACGTACACCCTTGCCAATCACTCCTTCTTCGCGACCCAGGGCTGTTTCGGCGTATTGACCGGTCCAGCGACCTGTACCTGTACCTTCATCGTAGACATCACCTCCCATCCGTACATCCAGCAGAGCTGTAAGCGTAAAGCCTTTGAAGTTGAAAGTATTCAGCATACCACCTGTGAACTTGGGCTGAATATTGCCGATAATCTGCTGGGTAGCCTGGCGCAGGGGTAATCCATTGTCGCCGTAGACGATTTCCCCATCCGGTGATCTCTCAAAGGCTACCCCGTAAAGAGTACCATAGGGCTGGCCTACCCGGGCTTCCGAGGTCATGCCCCGCTGCGAAGCCAGGATGTAAGTCGTCAGTCCTTCGGCGAGCGACACTACCTTGTTGCGGTTGCGGGCATAGTTGAGCGACACATCCCACGAGAAACCATTGTCCAGTTTGATGGGAGTTCCCGAAATAGTTAGCTCTATCCCCTTGTTGGTGATTTCTCCGGCGTTCAGAATACGGCGGTCGTAGCCACTAGCCTTCGAAATCTCTACTCCCAGAATCTGATTGCGGGTGGTTTGCTCATAATAGGTGGCATCCAAACCTACCTTGCCACGGAAGAAGCGCAAATCGGCCCCAAATTCGAGACCCGTCGTGATCTCAGGTTTCAGGGAAGAGTTAGCGATCGAAACGCTCTCGGCAAATTTGGGCAATGAGCCATTCCACGATCCGCTGGAAATGAAGGTCTGAGCCAGCTGGTAAGGATCGGCGTCGTTTCCTACCTGGGCCAAACTGGCCCGTACCTTAGCAAAGGTCAACACGTCGCTTTGCACATTCAGCAGGTCGGTGACCACGGCACTTACAGAGGCCGAAGGATAGAAGTAAGAGCGGGCGCTGCTCGGGAGCGTGCTCGACCAGTCATTGCGGGCCGTCAAATCCAGGAATACCATGTCGCGCCAGCCGAAGTTGGCCGCAGCGAAAAGGCTCTGTACTTCTGATTTACGAATCGAGCTTTCAATGGTGTTGCGGCTGGGAACGGAGTTGCCCGCATTATAGATTCCATCCACTACCAGCGCGCCGACGTTGAAGTAGTTGCGCTTGTAGTAGTTGATGCGGTCGATGCCACCAAACTGCACCGTGGTGGTGAAGTCGGGCGTAATGTCCTTATTGAAGGTAAAAATAAAATCGTGATTGGTTTCCTGACTGCGGGTCACGGTTTCACTATACGCGCCGGGCGTTGTGTTGCCATTGCGGGTACGTTCAAAGTTCGCTACGTTGATTTGGGTGTCCGTCCACAAATCCGTTCCCGAGCGTACCATCAGACTCAGCGAAGGCAATATCTTGTAATTAAGTGCAATGTTGCCCAACAGACGATCTTTGGTATTTCCATTCGGCAGATTTTTTTCTGTATAATAGGGATTAGTAAAAAACGTATGCTGCCAGTTGGGAGGATCGTTATCTGGTGTTTGTCCAGCTACCGCCCGCTGGATGTGTACATCCTGATATTGCTCATAATCACGCAACTGCGCCCACGAAACGCTCCTGTGCGACCAGATAAATTGCTGACCCGAGGTATAGCTGCGGTTTCTTGCACCCGTATTGACATATTCACCCGACATCGTGATGTTCAGGTTTTTGGCTAGGTTGTACCCCGAATTGATGCGGACGTTATTCCGGTGGTAATCATTGTAATACATGATGCCCTTCTGATCCACGCGGCCTAGCGCCAGGCGGAAAAAACCCTTGTCGTTGCCACCCGAAAGAGCCAGGCTATTATTGACCGTCGAACCGGTGTTCCAGTACTCATCCCAGTTGTTGGGCTGTGGCGTGAGCGGAGCTACATCG
This sequence comes from Salmonirosea aquatica, assembly GCF_009296315.1. Taxonomy (NCBI): domain Bacteria; kingdom Pseudomonadati; phylum Bacteroidota; class Cytophagia; order Cytophagales; family Spirosomataceae; genus Salmonirosea; species Salmonirosea aquatica. The sequence continues at coordinate 1,957,358 of NZ_WHLY01000002.1, read as the reverse complement.
GTACCTGTCCACCACTGCCGCACGAGGCGTCCGTCCATGGGGGCACCCCAGCTTTCGTCCGTTCCGGCCGAACCCGCCAGGGGGTACTTTGAATCATATACGGCGCGGTACTGCTGAATCTCGGTGGGGTCGGTGATCGAGCCGCTCCAGCCGTCGCTGTACCAGGTACGGTAACCATTGCCTCCGCCGTAGGTATTCTGGAAATCAGGCTTGATCCAGGGGCGCTCGAAAGTCACGTTGGAATTGAAATCAATGCCCAGGCCTTTGGTACCCTGGCCATTCTTGGTCGTGATCAGGATTACCCCGTTAGCGGCGCGCGACCCGTAGAGGGCAGCGGCATTGGGGCCTTTCAGTACCGACATCTCCTTGATGTTGTCAGGATTCATTTCCGAAATCCCGCCGCCAAACTGCTTGCTGGCATTTTGATCCATGGGTACCCCGTCGATGACAATCAGCGGTTGGTTGTTTCCCGAAATAGAAGAGGAACCCGAATCTGAATGGTAGAGCCGCTGCCGGGGCCGCCGTTGGATTGAATGCGAACACCGGCTACCTTTCCCGACAAGGCGTTGGCAACGTTCGTAGAGCGCGATTCGGTCAGGCTGCTGCCTTTTACCTCCTGAACGCTATAACCCAGGGCTTTTTTCTCACGCTCGATACCGAAAGCCGTAACGACGACCTCGGCAAGTTGCCGGGTGTCGGCGGTGAGCTTGATATCGAAGGTAGTTTTGTTGCCGATGGGAAGTTCTTGTGTAAGAAACCCTACAAACGACACGACTAGCGTACCATCGTCGGGTACAGTCATCTTGAAATTGCCATCCGCGTCGGCATTGGCCCCAATGTTGGTTCCTTTGTAGATTAACGAGGCTCCCGGCAAACCGGCGCCGTCCTCGACGGCCGTGATCTTGCCGCTCAACTGACGGACCTGCGCCAGGCTCATCGTCGAACATATACAGCCCAATAGGATTGCTAGTACAGTTTTCCTCATCTGCGATTTTACGTTTTAGGTTAAAAAATGATTTGGATTGGTTAATCCGGAAAAAGTGAAATTATGGCTGTGGCTGATCACTTGCTCGTGGGCCGCACACACTTGCGAGTGAACCCCACAGCCATAATTTCAGGGAGGTTTAGTAGCGAGGTCGGAATGTTTTTCTCAGGCGATTTGCGCGCATTCCTCCGGTGTTTTATAAAAAAGTGACAACAAAGATTTCCATTGGCGGTAAAATGAAATTACCGGCTCTTGAAAAAGCCATAAACGGTTGTACACGGAAGTAAGAAATATAAGGGGTACCTTTCACATGAACCGGATAGGGGTTCACGGGTCGATCCCAACCTATTCATCTCGCTTCCCGGCAATACTTCGAGTGCGGCTGGAAGTACTGCTCACTTGCTTGGAAGTAGGTCGTTTCTAAAACAACAGATCAAATGTATTGCCAAAACAATAATACGCCAAATATTTTTTAATAAAATTTTAACTAAACAGATTGATATAGTATGTTTTAACTATGTTTCGCCAAATTAAATTGTACTTATCAAATAATATTTGAAAGAAAAGAAACTATACCTGAAAAATAATTAGTAAGGGACATAATTACTTTGAATCGTCTGATAATGTGATATATACACAACAAAAGAAAAAGTGATAAAATAAGCGGGTATAGTGATACTAGCTGAATACTGCTAGGAGTATCGATGGCTGGGTACTAAGGAGCTTTTTGAAAAAATCCGAATGATTTAGGGGATTGTCACGTTAAATAAAAACGGAATACTACTTTACTGCTAGGAATCGGCCGGGTGAAAAAACCGGTATCTTTCAAAGGCTTAGCAGTCATCAATCAAGGAATCAGATCGAAAAACAGGAATATGAAAGCCATATACAGTGTAGTGGGAATAGGGGCCGTTGTGCTGCTGTCGTCGTGGCTGGGGCTTTTTGAAAAGGAAGTTGACTACAATGAAGACGTCAAGCCTATCCTGAACAAAAACTGCATGGCCTGCCACGGAGGCGTCAAGAAGGCAGGCAATGTCAGTTTTCTGTTCGAAAATGAAATGCTGGAACCCGGCAAATCGGGTAAGCGTCCCGTCGTACGTGGCGATGCCGACGGCAGTGAAATGATCCGGCGCATCCTGAGCAAGGATCCCGACGAACGCATGCCCCGTAAAGGACCCGGCCTGACCGACGAAGAGGTAGGTACCTTGAAAAAGTGGATCAACCAGGGAGCGAAGTGGGGCAATCACTGGTCTTACGAGCGGGTCGAACGTCCCGAGGTACCTTCGGTGGGTGGTCTGTGGGCCAAATTGGGCCTGGGCAACAAGGCAGACATGCAGTGGCCCAGGAATGAGATCGATCATTTTGTGCTCAAAAAACTCAAAGAGAAAAAACTGTCTCCTGCACCGGAAGCCGACCGGGCCACGCTGATCCGCCGCGTGAGCCTGGACCTGACGGGTTTGCCACCTACCGAGCAGGAGGCGCAGGCGTATATCCGGGATAAGTCGCCGGATGCTTACGAAAAAGTGGTGGATCGGCTTCTGAAATCCCCTGCTTATGGCGAACGCTGGACGGCTATGTGGATGGACCTGGCCCGCTATGCCGATACCAAAGGCTACGAGCGTGATCCCGGCCGGAGTATCTGGCGTTACCGCGACTACGTGATCAAGGCGTTCAATGACGACAAGCCCTTCAACCAGTTCACGGTGGAGCAGTTGGCCGGTGATTTGCTGAAAGACCCCAAAACGGGGATTCCAACGGACGAGCAGCTGATTGCCACGGGTTTTCACCGCAACACCATGAACAACGATGAGGGAGGTACCGTGGACGAGGAGTTCAGAGTAGCCGCCCAGATCGACCGTGTGAACACCACCTGGGAGGTTTGGCAGGGCACTACTTTCAGCTGCGTGCAGTGCCACAGCCATCCCTACGACCCGATTCCCCACGACGACTACTATAAGTACATGGCGTACTTCAATAATACCCGCGATGAGGACGTCACGAGCGATACGCCGACCTTGCGCATTTACAAAGGGGAAGATTCAGCCCGCGTGGAGCGGTTGAAGACCTGGGTGAGTCAACGTGCTCCCGGGCAGGCTAAGGATGTGGCGCAGTTTGTGCGGGTCATGGAGCCTAAAATCAATTCACACGATTTTGACGAATACGTCAAATCATCTCTGTTGGACGCCAAGTACTACGGCGGACAGGATCAGGGTTCGGCCCGGATCAAGTCGGTACCTCTCACCGGGAAGGAATGGATGCTGATGGCTGTTTCGACGGGAGCGGAAGGGGCCGTGATGTCCTTGCATCTGGACTCATTGGGCGGCGAGTTACTGCATAAGACTCCGATTCCCAAACGGGATACAATCCTGATAATTTCGTTACCAGCTATCAAGGGTACCCATTCCCTTTATATGGCTTTTGACAGCCCAAAGAATCCGGAAAAATTCGTACAAATCAAATGGGTCGCTTTTCAAAAAGCCCTGCCCGGACAGGATGAGCCGGAGTATCCCGACGTTGTGAGGGAGTATGTACAGGTATTGAAAGGTCGCGCCGAAAGTACCCCCGTTCTTTGGGAGGGAAAAGATAATCTGGCCCGGAAAACCCATGTATTTGAGCGGGGCAACTGGCTGGTGCATGGCAAAGAAGTCAAACCTGGCATTCCGGCTTCCTTTGGCAAACTGCCCAAGGGTACCCCCGCCAACCGCCTTGGCCTGGCCCGTTGGATTGCCAGTCGCGACAACCCCCTCACGGCCCGGGTCATGGTGAACCGTCTGTGGGCGCAGTTGTTTGGGTTGGGTATCGTGGAAACTGAGGAAGATTTCGGCTCGCAGGGCAGCGAACCTACTCACCGCCAGCTGCTCGACTGGCTGGCCGTTGCGTATATGGAAGACTACGGGTGGAGTACCAAGCAGCTCCTGAAGAAAATGGTGCTGTCGGCTACCTACCGCCAGAGTTCGGAGACGGACAAAAAGAAGTTGGAAAAGGATCCTTATAACAATTGGCTCGCCCGCGGTCCGCGCGTTCGGCTGAGTGCCGAGCAGGTCCGCGACCAGGCATTAGCCGTTTGTGGTCTTCTTTCGCACAAAATGTACGGTCCGGGGGTAATGCCACCGCAGCCGTCGGGAATTTGGCTTTCGCCTTATAATGGCGAATCGTGGAAACTGAGTGAAGGCGAGGACCGCTACCGGCGCGGATTGTATACGTACTGGAAACGCACCGCACCCTACCCCTCCATGACAACCTTCGATGCGCCGAGCCGGGAGTTTTGCCAGTCGCGGCGCATCCGTACCAACACTCCCCTGCAAGCGCTGGTCACTTTGAATGATCCGGTTTATCTGGAAACGGCTCAGCGGCTGGCCGTATACATGAAACAGAAAGGAAAAACCCCTGCGCAGCAGCTACAGGTAGGGTACCATAAACTGACCTACAAACCCATGCAGCAGCAAAGCCTGGGTGTGCTGTTGAATGTGTACCAGAAAGCTCTGAAGGAATTCCAGTCCAAACCCAACGAAATAGATAGCCTCCTGACTTACGGCAAGCGCAAGTCTCCCGAACTGGCGGCTCTGACCGTATCGGCCAATGTGCTGTTGAATCTGGATGAGGTAGTGACTAAAGAGTAGTTTTAGCATCCGGAAAATCCCAGAATCTTAAATCCATTATCTTCCTTTCCCTTAACAGAGTATGACAATGAACGAAGAAAACAAGAATGCGATTTCCCGCCGGGGCTTTGTTGGAAAAGCTACTGCCGCAGCGGCCGGTTTCATGATCATACCGCGGTTTGTCCTGGGCGGAAAGCGCACCGATGGTTCAAGGTACCTCGCACCTAGTGATATGATTTCATTGGGTTTCATCGGTACCGGTAAACAGGGGCGGGGGCTCACGAATTCCTTTCTATCCACCGGTGAGGCCCGCATTGTGGCCCTAAGTGAAGTCTATAAAGACAAAGCCCAGCTGACACTGGACCGGATCAAGACACACTATGAAAAAAATACCGAGGCTGGGAGCTATTCTGATATCCCGGTTTATAACGATTTCCGGGAGTTGCTGGCCCGTAAGGATGTGGATGCGGTGGTGATTGCGCTGCCCGACCACTGGCATGCCGCTGCGGCCGTTCGGGCGGCTGAGGCCGGAAAGGATATTTATTGTGAAAAACCACTGGCACTCACCGTGCGCGAGGGTAGGGCTATGGTCGACGCGGCGCGTAAACATAAACGCGTTTTCCAGACGGGTAGCATGCAGCGCTCGTGGCCGGAGTTCCGCCAAACGGCGGAGCTGATCCGCAATGGCTACATCGGGGATATTAAGCACATCAAAGTGAACGTGGGCCCGCCGCCCGTACCTTACACCTTACCCGCCGAGCCTATTCCCGCCGGGCTCGATTGGACTGCCTGGCTCGGCCCCAATGCGCCGGTTAACTTCAACTCCGAACTCGCGCCGCCCATCACCAAGGACGTATTTCCCAATTGGCGACTTTATAAAGAGTTTGGTGGCGGCATGGTGACTGATTGGGGAGCGCACATGTTCGACATCGTACAGTGGTCGCTGGATATGGACGACAGTGGTCCGGTAGAAGTAATCGCTCCCGATGGCAAAGAGCATCCTTTCCTGACCTACCGCTACGACAATGGCATTACGATGACTCACGAGAAGTGGGACTGGAACAATGCGATTCATTTTATAGGTACCGAGGGAGATCTGAAGGTACAGCGTAAAAAACTGGAGACCACGCCGGCGTCTTTAAAAGACAAAGTGATTGGTGAAACGGAGAAGCATGTCTACAAAAGTGAAAACCATTACAAGGATTTTCTGGATGCCATGCGGAACCGTAGCAAGCCGATCTGTGATGTGGAGATTGGCCACCGCACGGCCACTGTATGCAACATTGGCAATATTGCCTACCAATTGAAACGCCCTTTGCAATGGAATCCCAAGAAAGAAAGTTTTAAAAATGACAGCGAAGCAAACGCCTTGCTGGGTCGTTCTATGAACGATACCTGGGGCATTAAAATCTAGGCTAAGCATCAGCCCGCCCGGTATCGGCGGAATGTCCGTAGAACAGGGTACCCTTTCCGCATATAAAATGGCAAAACACTGCTATTTTGCATCCTATGAACACCATGAACAACCTATTCAAAGAACTCCAGCACGCTGAACTACAGCGTCAGACCCGTCGGCATTTCCTGAAAGAATGTGGGTTCGGTCTGGGCGCTATTGGATTGGGTTCCCTGCTGGGTAGCTGTAGTACCTCAGGTACCGAAGCCGCTGCCCCGGCCCTGCCCGATAACCCGATGGCGGTACGTATGCCTCAGTTTGCGCCCAAAGCCAAGCGGGTGATTTACATCCATATGGCAGGGGCGCCTTCCCAGCTGGAGCTTTTCGATTATAAGCCTGAACTCGTGAAGTATCATGGTCAGGACTGTCCGGCAGAATTTCTGGAAGGCAAGAAGTTCGCTTTTATCCAAGGGGTACCCAAGATGCTCGGTCCGCAGGGACGCTTTGCCCAGTACGGACAGTCCGGAGCTTGGCTGTCCGACTACCTACCCTACCTGCAGGAAGTGGCAGACGAGGTGACGTTTCTGAAGGCGATGTATACCGATCAGTTCAACCACGCCCCCGCCCAGCTACTGATGCACACGGGTAGCGCCCGATTGGGTCGCCCGAGTCTGGGAGCCTGGTCGGTATATGGACTGGGTTCTGAAAATCAGAATTTACCGGGCTTCATCGTGCTGGCATCGGGCGGCAAGCAGCCTGATGCGGGCAAGAGCGTATGGGGAAGTGGATTTTTGCCCAGTGTGTACCAGGGGGTGCAGTGCCGCACGGGTGGCGACCCAGTGCTGTATGTGTCGGATCCGAGTGGGATGAATCGAAATATCCGTAAACAGACGATTGAGGCTATCAATGAAATCAACCGCCAGACCTACGAAGAAGTACAGGATCCCGAAATTCTGACGCGCATCAGTCAGTACGAAATGGCTTTTCGGATGCAGATGTCCGTGCCGGAGGTGATGGATGTTTCTACGGAACCGCAGTACATTCTGGATATGTATGGCGTCAAACCTGGGGAGGGTACCTTTGCCATGAATTGCCTGTTGGCCCGCAAACTGGTTGAAAATGGCGTGCGTTTCGTGCAGCTTTTCGACTGGGGCTGGGATACCCATGGCACGAGTGCCGACGGAGCCATCGAGATCGGCCTGCACGAGAAATGCCGTCAGTCGGATCAGGCGGTGGCGGGCCTGTTGAAGGACCTGAAAATGCGCGGCCTATTGGACGAAACCCTCGTCGTATGGGGCGGAGAATTTGGCCGGACGCCCATGCAGGAAAACCGCAACGGACAGGTACTGCCCTTTATGGGACGCGACCACCATCTGGAAGCGTTTACGGTTTGGATGGCGGGCGGTGGCGTGAAGCAGGGCTTCAGCTACGGTGAAACGGATGAGCTCGGCTACTATGGGGCGAAAGACAAAACCCACGTCCACGACCTACAGGCCACTATCCTTCATCTGATGGGTTTTGATCATGAGACATTCACCTACCCCTTCCAGGGACGGAATTTCCGGCTCACGGATGTGGCCGGAAAAGTAATCCAGCCGATTTTGGCCTAGTTCAACTATACTATATTCTTGTTCATGCCCAATAGTCAGGTAAATGCCTTCCGGATGAATCTGAAGCCCGGCTTCGAGGCGGAGTACAAAAAACGCCACGACGAAATCTGGCCCGAATTGCAGGAGCTTCTTCGGCAGGCAGGCATCGCCGAGTATTACATTTTCTTGGATGAAGCTACCAGTAGCCTGTTTGCTTTCCAGAAAATAACAACTACCGCAACCCGCCTGAGCTTATCCGAGCAGCCCATCATGCGCCGTTGGTGGGACTACATGGCCGATATTATGGAAGTAAACGGCGATAATTCACCGATAGCCGTAGCTTGTCCCGAAGTGTTTCGCCTTCCGGCTACCTTGTAGTGCGGTCGATAAGTACATTATTGGCTAAACGGCCTTTATGGGTATATTCAGCTTTCATTCAATAAAGTGAGGCTTTATAGTAAGTATGCTCTCAACCCTCTTGCTGCAGGTTTCTGATTGGGCCATGTTCTTTGGCCGTTTCCACCCCGTACTGGTGCACCTACCTATTGGTTTTCTGCTACTGGCGGCTTTTTTGGCCATTGGACGGCGTTTTGGTAAGATCCACGTGCACGAAACCACACTTTCGGTCATCTTGTTTTGGTCGGCGGTGAGTGCCACCCTGGCCTGCGGAGCGGGCTACCTGCTGTCGCTGGGTGGTGGCTACGAAGAGGAGTTGCTCGACGAACACATGTGGCAGGGGCTTGGTGTGGCAGCTTTCGCCTGGATCGCCTGGGCGGTCAAGTCAGAAGCATTTGCTCACCGGATTCCTTTTGGCCCTGCCTTTTACCTGCCTGCTTTTGGTCTGGCTACAGTGCTGACGATGGTGGCAGGGCACCATGGGGGCAGCCTAACGCATGGAGATGGGTACCTTACCGCTTACACTCCCGAGCCCTTTCGCTCGCTGGCCGGAATCCCTCCCCGGCAGGAGCAACTTACCGAAATCAAACCCATCGCCAATGTGCCGGAAGCGGTCGTGTACCGCGACATCGTGCAACCGATTCTGAGTGTGCATTGCACCCAATGCCACAATGCTACCAAAAAGAAGGGTGATTTGCGAATGGATACGTTCGAGTACCTGACCAAAGGCGGCGAGAACGGCGTTGTGTTCGTAGCAGGCAAAAGTACCGAAAGTGAACTTCTGAAACGTTGTCTGCTGCCGCTGGATAACGACGACCATATGCCGCCTATAGGCAAGCCCCAGCTTTCTGACAATCAGATTGCTCTGCTAACCTGGTGGATCGACCAGGGTGCGCCGGTGGATAAGAAAGTCGCCGAATTAAAATCGGATGATAAGATCAAACCTGCCCTGGCTTCGCTGAGCGAGGGGGAAAATGCAGGAGGAGCGGGCTACAAACCTACCGGTTCGCCCGTATTGAGCCTGAAGGTACCCGAGCCGGATGAGAAAGCCGTGCAGTCGCTTGAATCACTTAACCTACTGGTGACGCCTGTAGCCAGTGAGCAGAACCTGATAGAAGTAAGCGCGGTAAATGCTCCGGAGTTTTCGGATGCTCAGGTACCTCTGTTGACTCCTCTGTCTTCACAGATCGTGTGGCTAAAGCTGGGGAGTACCAGTATTACTGATCCCGCAATAACCGAAATCAGCAAACTTAAAAACCTCAATAAGCTGCATCTTGAGTATACGGGTATTACCGACGCCGGTCTGAAAAACTTGAAAAATCTTCCTTATCTCGAATACCTCAACCTGATCGGGACCAAAGTGACCGATAGCGGTTTGCAGAGCTTGGCGAGTCTGAAGGCTATCAAGAATGTATACGTCTGGAAATCGGCGGTTACGGAAGCGGGCATCGTCCAATTGCGGAAGGTACGGCCCGATTTGAATATCGTTACCGGACTGGACGAAACTACTGTGGCTGCTTTTCTCAAGGCGGGTAAAGCCGACTCCACTCGCGTGTCTGGAAAGCCTACCCCCTGATTTCGGCACTACTCGATTTCCCTGGCTGTCAACAGTAGCTGCCATCCTCCATCTTATTCGACTCCCTTTGTGCTTTCTGAGGCTGCTTGAGAAACTATCCTTTTGAAGGAATTAACTAAATCTTCACCAAAAAAGGGCTAGTTATTCGGAAAAAGATCAAAATTTAGGCATAAAATGCAATAATTTGCATAGCAAGTGGTATTTTTTTTAAATAATATTGCATTTATTTGCAGACAGGTATAAAACACTCCAGCGTACATCAAGTTGTTATGCGTGAGAGCTTGACTGAAAAACAAGATAATTTTTACTATAAATTGGAATATTCGATACTAATTTGTGGCGAGTGAGCAATTGACATGAGTATAAAATGCTCCGAATTATACTTTATTCATTGATGGAATGTACTGTGAGACTGAGAATGACAGAACCTAATGTGGTATTGCCCACTTCCCCTTTCCACCCCTTGAACTGCTTTCTTTTAGAATGCGCAAATCAGGCCCGCGTTCTGATCCTCGGATAAGAATGAGGCTATCCACAGTTCGTTTAATATTTCCTGAATTCAAAATACCCAGCCTATGTAGACACCCATCGACATGGAGAGAACTCCAACGTATTGGCCAGATCTTGGTCCGCAAGTTTCACGTTCGCTTAGCTATGGTTTGATAGTTAAGGTAATTGATTGAAGCCAACCAACTTTTTAACATTTTTACTCCCAACCTATGGAAATTACTACTTTTAAGGCAATGGCCCTCGTCAGGCAATGTCTGTTTTTATTAGCCCTGCTCCTGATCGGCACCGTAAGTGTGTACGCTCAGGATGTTGCCATTACGGGCAAAATAACCGACGAAGCTGATCAGGGTATCCCCGGTGTAAACGTTGTAGTTAAAAACTCGACGCGAGGTACTACCACCGATGCCGATGGCAATTTTACGCTGAACGCTCCCAGTGCCAACGCTACCCTGATCCTTTCTTCGATTGGCTATGTGTCGCAGGAAATTGAACTCAACGGACGTACCAATCTTACTTTGAAAATGGCTACAGATACCAAATCACTCAACGAAGTGGTGGTCGTAGGCTACGGCGTGCAAAAGAAAGAAACGGTAACAGGTTCGGTTGTGTCTGTCAAGGGTGACCAATTGGTAAAATCACCCGCTGTCAACCTGGCCAACTCGCTGGCGGGTCGCCTGCCGGGTGTGACGGTCGTGAACCGTTCCGGGGAGCCGGGTGCCGACGGAGCTACCATCCGTATCCGGGGTGCCAACACGCTGGGTAACAACAGTGCTTTGATCGTAATCGACGGTATTCCCAATCGTTCCGGTGGTCTTGACCGGATCAATCCCAACGACATTGAGAGTATTTCGGTTTTGAAGGATGCGGCGGCGGCTATCTACGGTTCGCGGGCAGCCAATGGCGTTATCCTCATTACCACCAAGCGTGGCAAGACGGGTAAGCCTACGCTTTCTTATTCCTTCAATCAGGGCTTTGCCAATCCGACGGTGATCCCCGAGCGGGCCGATGCAGCCACGTACACGAGCATGCTGAACGACCTAGATATCTATGGATTACCCGTTTCGGAATGGGCAGCGGCCAATCAGGCCTATAAGACCACGGGTTCTTATACGCGTCCCGATGGCACAGTACGCAAGGCACCCTTTACGCCCGAAGATATGGCTAAGTACCGCGATGGATCCGATCCTTGGGGCCACCCCAATACTGATTGGTTCGGAGCGACTTTTAAGAAAAATTCTCCGCAGTCGCGCCATAATGTGCAGCTAACCGGTGGAACCGAAAGCTTAAAGTACCTGGCCTCACTGGGTTATCAGAACCAGGATGGCTATTACATCAATTCTGCTACGGGTTACAAGCAGTACGATATCCGGATCAACCTTGACGCTACCATCAACAAATACGTCAAAGTAAACATGGGCATCCTGGGAAGGAGAGAGGCACGGTCTTATCCCACTAGAAGTGCTGACGCGATCTTTCGGATGTTGAACCGGGGTAAGCCTCAAGAACCTGCTTACTGGCCTGATGGACGACCCGGCCCCGATATTGAGAATGGTGAAAATCCCGTGGTCATCACGACTGATCTGAGTGGATACGACAAGAATAATCAGGATTATGTGCAGACCAATGGTTCACTCGAAATCAAGATTCCAGGCGTAGAGGGTCTGAAATTTACGGGTACGGCTTCCGTCGATAATAAAACCCTTCTCAGGAAAACATGGCAGATACCCTGGACGTTGTACCAACGCGGAACCGGATTTGAGGCCGACGGGGTAACGCCCAAACTGGTAGCCGCTGTGCGTGGGCCGTCTGAGCCTAATTTGCGTCTTGAAAACGCAAACCAGCTGAATATTCTGCTGGGCGGGGTAGTCTCTTATGACAAAGTGATTGGTAGTCACACCATTAACTTACTCGCCGGGATGAACCGGGAAACCATTAAGGGCGACAACTTCAACGCTTACCGTCGCTATTTTATCTCGACTGCCCTTGATCAGCTTTTTGCTGGCGGGGATTTGTCAAAAAATAATGGTGGAGGAGCATTCAATACGGCCCGTATCAATTACTTCGGTCGGGTGGGCTACAACTACAAAGAGAAGTACCTGGCTGAATTCCTATGGCGGTATGATGGTTCAGATATTTTCCCAGAGGAAACCCGCTATGGGTTCTTCCCAGGAATCATGCTGGGCTGGGTCGTATCAGAAGAAGGATTCTGGAAAAACAACGTTCCGGCGGTCAACTTCCTAAAAATTCGTGGTTCGGTCGGGCAGTTGGGTAATGACCAGGTGTATATTCCTAATACCACGGACTTGGCTACCTATCAGTACCTATCCACCTATGGCTTCCGTAGCTACATCATCGGTAACAATGAGGTAAAAACCCTCTACGAGGCACGAGTTCCTAACAAGAACATTACTTGGGAGGTGGCTACCAATTCGAACATCGGTCTTGACGCCCAGCTTTTCAATGGCAAAGTGACTGTAGAGCTAGATGCGTTTAGCAACCACCGTACCAACATTCTGTATTTCCGGAATGCTTCCGTTCCCGAAAGTACCGGTTTGAGCCTGCCTTCTGAGAACATCGGTGAGGTCAGGAACAAAGGCTGGGAATTCAACATAGGGTACCGGAATCAATTTAAGGATTTCAAGTATAATGTCGGTGTAAACGGTGGCTATGCCCAAAACAAGATCATTTTCTGGGACGAAGCACCTGGTGCGCCCGATTGGCAGCGGTCAACGGGTAAGCCGATCAACACTAACATTTACTATCAATACGATGGTGTATTCAAAGATCAGGCGGAAATCGATGCCAACAAACTTGACTACTCGGCCATCGTGAACCAACTACGCCCTGGCGATATGAAGTATAAGGACTACAATGGTGATGGTAAGATTACGCCGGATGACCGGGTTCGTTCGAAATTGACTGACCTGCCTTTGTTCCAGGGAGGAATCAATCTGGGTGCTCAGTACAAGAACTTCGACCTGACCGTCCTCTTTCAAGGTGGTGCCGGAGCGAAACAGTACGTCAGCACGGGTGAGTCGGGTAACATAGGTAACTTTTTGCAGCAGGTTGCTGATAATCGTTGGACCATAGATAATCCAAGTAGCGTCGATCCACGTATAGCTAATAGAAGTGACCAATATTATTCTAATGGTAACGACTACTGGCTGCAAAGCACGGATTATATTCGCTTGAAAAATCTGGAAATAGGCTATTCTATCCCATCGGAAATCATCAGTAAAGTGGGCCTGAGCCAGTTCCGGTTGTATTTCAACGGTTTAAACCTGTTGACCTTCAGTAAAATGAAAGCATATGATCCGGAAGCTGCTAACGGTAATGGATATTACTATCCACAACAGAAAGTGGCCAACTTCGGTTTAACCGCCACCTTTTAACCAAAAAAGTCAAAATTATTATGAAAAAATTAAAACTTCTGGCTCTGGCATTCGTTGCGGTTACGGTAACTTTTACCAGTTGTAACGACGACTTTGTCAACACTGAGCCGTTAAGCGAGATATCTCAGTCCGCCGTCTGGACGGACGCCGCTCTCGCGGAAGCATTTGTGACGGAGATTTATGCAGGCTTTGGCAACGGAGGGTTTGATGAGCAGATGCTTGCTTCCCTGACCGACGAAGCAATGTTTACGCACCCCGGCCGTGGCATCACTACCATTACCGAGTCGCGCTCCAATCCGGCCGATATCGGTTGGGTAAACAATACCCTGGCCTGGGCCACTATGTACTCCCGCATCCGGGCAGCCAACCTGGCGCTTGAGAATCTGGCCGATCCTCAGTTTCCGAATACCAATAACATTGTGGAACGCCTGACGGGCGAGGCCAAATTCATGCGCGCCTATTTCTACCACCAGTTGGCTCGCTATTATGGCGGGGTACCTATCATTGATCGGGCCTACGAACTAGGTGAGGCCGATTATCTGGCACCCCGCAACACGTGGGAAGAGACCGTCAATTTTATCGTAAAGGATTGTGAGGATGCCGCTACCTTGCTCGATGGAAAAAGCATGGCCGCCGGACGCGCTAACAAAGCCGCTGCTCTGGCTCTGAAGTCGCGCATCCTGACCTATGCCGCCAGCGACTTGCACGATATTCCTACCGCGAAAGCCAAGTCGACGACCATTGCTGGTTTTTCTAATCCCGAACTGCTGGGTTATGTAAGCGGCAGCCGTACGGATCGCTGGCAGAAAGCCAAAGATGCCTCCAAGGTGGTATTGGACCTGAACCGTGGCTATAAAATGGACCTGACCGCTCCCGCTACACCTCCCTCACAGGGAACTACCAATTATATGAATATTGCCCTGGCTCGTAACGGTGGTGAAACTGAACTCCTGTTAGCGCGTTATTTTATCAACACCAAGCAGGAGAACGGCGGCCGTATCGGGCTTTATAACGGGCCCAATGGTTACAACAACTGGGCGGGCAATACGCCCATCCAACTGCTGGTAGACGACTATGAAATGCTGGACGGAACCAAATTTGACTGGAACAACCCGGCACACGCCGCCGATCCATACGCCAACCGCGATCCCCGCTTTGAGGCTTCCATCTTGCACGAAGGATCACCTTGGAAAGTACGTTCCAACGCGAACCTGCCTAAAGATCCTGCTAGCCAGATTCAGACCGGAAGCTATGAAGTGATCGATGCCGCTGGAAACAAAGTCACCCACTTTGGTCTGGATACCCGGAAAAGTTCCATCGAAGACTGGAACGGGAGTTATACCGGCTACTATTTCCGCAAGTTCACGGATCCCAACCCTGCTATCGTGGATCAGAACACCTGGCAGCAAATTCCCTGGCCGATCCTGCGCTATACCGAAGCTGTGTTCAACTACGCCGAGGCATGTATCAATCTGGGACAGGAAGAAGAAGCCCGTACCTGGCTGAACAAAATCCGGTTCCGGGCGGGAATGCCTGCCATCACGGAGTCGGGCACGGCCCTGGTGGATAAATTCCGAAATGAAAAGCGAATTGAAATGCTGTACGAAGAGCAGCGCTACCACGATACCCGCCGCTGGATGATTGCTCCCACTACCCTGGGTCGTAAAGCCAATGGTATCAATATCATAGGTACCCTCAAGCCGGGCAAAACGGTAAGCGTATACAAATACAGCAAGGACAACTACAACTACACGTACACTCCCTTCCTGATCGATCCCGGTAAAGAGAACCGGACCTGGCTGGATAAAATGTACTTTCTGCCTGTTTCGCAGAGTGAGATGAATCGGAATACTAAATTGACTCAGAATCCGGGTTATCCAGTTAAGTAAGTAGTCTGTTGGTTTTATGGGGAGAATCCGGGTCGACCGTTGGTCGGTCCGGATTCTTTTCCGTTTTTAGTGATCCGATACTTGGAAAAAAACTCTTCTTCATCCATGCTGCTGCACAAAGTATTTTGCCGGATTATACCGCTATTCATTGGTCTGGGGTTTCTTCAAAGTTGCCAGAAAGAAGGTACAAATGGAGAAAAAAACGAAGGTACCCCCGAAAATCCGCTCTTCGCGCTGCTGGCTCCCGAACAAACCAGCATTACCTTTGAAAATACTCTCACGGAAAGCCTGAATGGAAACGTGCTCATGTATGAGTATTTCTACAATGGCGGGGGTGTGGCTGTTGGCGATCTGAACAATGACGGCCTGGACGATGTGTATTTCTCAGGGAATATGGTGCCGAACCGTTTATACCTCAATAAAGGTATGATGAAGTTTGAGGATATTACCGCCAAGGCTGCCGTCGCAGGTCGTGATTCCAGTTGGAAAACGGGCGTGACTATGGCTGATGTCAACGGTGACGGTAAGCTGGATATCTACGTGTGCTACTCGGGCAATCTGTTGCCCGAGAAACGTCGCAACGAACTCTACATCAATCAGGGGGCCGGAGCCGACGGCATACCTACCTTCACCGAAGAAGCCGAAAAATACGGCTTGGCCAGCCAGGGGACCAGTACCCAGGCTACCTTCTTTGATTACGACAAGGACGGCGACTTGGATATGTTCCTGCTCAACCACAACCCTAAATCACTACCCATCCTGAACGAGCTTGGTACGGCCGAACTCCTCAAAAAAGACGACCCCATGAACGGCATGCGGCTCTACCGCAACGACGGGGGTACCTTCAAAGACATTACCCGCGCCGCGGGGCTGCAAAGCTCGGCGCTTTCGTATGGCCTCGGCGCTGGTGTAGCCGATGTTAACGGCGATGGCTGGCCCGACCTCTACGTTTCCAATGATTATCAGGTACCTGATTATCTCTACATCAACAATAAAAAGGGTGGCTTCACCGATCAGCTTAAAAATCGAATTGGCCACACTTCACATTTCTCGATGGGGAGTGATGTGGCCGACCTCAATAACGATACCCGACCTGACATCCTGACTTTAGATATGCTACCCGAAGACAACCGACGTCAGAAGCTTTTGGTAGCGCCAGATAATTATCAAAAGTTTGACTTGAATGTCCGTCTTGGCTTCAACCATCAGTATATGCGAAATATGCTGCAAATCAATGATGGAGACGGTAATTTCCAAGAGATAGGGCAATTGGCTGGATTATCTAATACCGATTGGAGCTGGTCGGCTCTGTTTGCCGATTTTGACAATGATGGCTGGAAAGATTTGCACATTACCAACGGCCTGCCACGTGATTTTACCAACATGGATTTTGTGAAACACATGAGCGATTACGTACAGAACCAGCAGCAGGGTATTCAACGCGCCGATGTTCTGAAACTCGTGTACGAAATTCCGTCGTCCAATCTGACGAATTATGTATTTGAGAATGGCGGGGATCTGCAGTTCAGGAACGCCACCCAGGCCTGGGGACTGGCCCGACCATCGAACAGCAATGGCGCAGCCTACGCCGATCTGGACAACGACGGCGACCTGGATCTGATCGTCAACAATGTCAATCAACCGGCTTTTGTGTATCAGAACCAAAGCAACACTTTATCCAAAAATCACTATCTGAAAATAAAAACCCAGGGAAAAGGCGCCAATACCCAGGGCATTGGGGCACAATTGACTTTATACAGTGGAGGACAGGAACAGTATGTAGAGCAGATGCCGACCCGCGGCTACCAGTCTAGTGTCTCGCCGATTTTGCATTTTGGTCTGGGTGAAAAAAACAATGTAGATTCGTTGCGGGTCGTGTGGCCTTCGGGTAAAATGCAGACGATGATCAATCCTAAAATCGATCAACTGCTGACCGTATCCGAAATCGAGGCCAAAGGTACCTTCCGGTGGGGTGAAAAAGCCGAGAATCTATTTATGGAGGTACCTTCGCCCATTGCCCATCAGGATGCTACGCTTGATATAAACGATTTTTACCGGCAACCCTTACTGGTCAATCCCGTGTCGTTTTCCGGTCCTTGCCTGGCCAAAGCCGATGTCAATGGAGACGGTCTGGACGATGTGTTCGTCGGTGGTGGTAAAGACCAGGCCAGTGCCCTATTCCTCCAACAGAAAGGAGGGAATTTTATTGAGAAAGGTACCCCTGCTTTCGCCGCCGATGCTGCCAGTCAGGCCACCGACGCAGTATTTTTCGACGCCAATGGCGATGGCTTTCCCGACCTGTACGTAGCTAACGGCGGCTATGCGGATTTTGAACCGAAAGATGCCCGGTTTCAGGACAAACTCTACCTCAACGACGGCAAAGGTACCTACACCCTTAGTCTCAAAGCACTACCTACGATGCTGACCAGCACCGGCGCGGTGTGCGTGGGCGATTTCTCGGGAGATGGCAAACCTGACCTGTTCGTGGGCGGGCGCGTGGTACCCGGCCGCTATCCCGAAACGCCGGAAAGCTACCTGCTGGTCAATGATGGGAAGGGTACCTTCACCAACCGCACCGCGGCGCTTGCCCCCGCGCTAGCGACGCTGGGCCTGGTGACGGACGCGGCCAGTGCCGATGTCAACGGCGACGGCAAAACCGACCTCATTGTGGTGGGCGAGTGGATGCCCGTCACTGTATTCACTAATGAAAACGGAAAGCTGACGGACAAAACCAAGGCCTACTTCGACAAGGCATACCAGGGCTGGTGGAATCAACTCCTGGTGGAGGACCTCAACGGCGACGGTCGGCCCGATCTGGTGGTAGGAAACCAGGGCCTCAACTCGCAGGTGCGGGCCAATGACCAGGAGGTAGCTTCGCTCTACTACAAGGATTTTGACAACAACGGTACCATCGACCCAATCCTGAGTTTTTATATTCAGGGCAAAAACTACCCCTACGTCACCCGCGACGAACTCGTGATGCAAATGAGCAGCATGGGCGCCCGTTATCCCGACTACAAAAGCTACGCCGACGTGACGCTCAACGATCTTTTCTCGGCGCAGGAACTGGAAAGCGCGGGAAAGCGGGAAGCGAACTACCTAAAAACGGCCTGCTTCATCAATGCGGGTAACGGAAAGTTTCAGCTTAAGGAATTACCGCTCGAAGCGCAGTTCTCGCCGATATTCGCCATTACTACCCTGGATTATGATCAGGATGGCAAAAAAGACCTATTCCTGGGCGGAAATATCAGTCAGGGAAGGTTGCGGCTGGGCAAATTCGATGCTAATTACGGGCTGCTTCTCAAAGGAAACGGTCAGGGTGGGTTTGTCAGCGTACCGCAAAAGCAAGCGGGTTTTACAATCAGGGGCGATGTGCGCAGTGTACTTTCGCTAGGCAACCAACTGCTGGTAGGAGTAAATCAGCAACCTCTCAAAGCCTATCGGATAAAAGCCCGTCAATAAGTAAACATTCACCGGCATTTGTAGGATAAGGGCTCGAAATTTTCGAGCCCTTATCATTTACTCCCGTAAGGGCGGTACCCGGCGACTGAGCTTGGTATGGAATGCTCCTTTTTCTTAACTTTGAAAGATAGGAGTACCAATTCCCTTATGACCGAACGCAGTAATTTCTTTGAAACAAAAATAGAATTTCTCAAAGGCGTGGGGCCGCAACGGGCGCTGTTGCTCAACAAGGAATTGAACATCTTCACCTACGGCGACCTGCTGCAGCACTATCCGTTCCGGCACGAGGACCGCTCGCAGTTCCATCACATCAGCGAACTCAACGAGTTGATGCCGGGCGCACAAATCAAGGGTAGGCTGAAAGAATGGACGGTGACAGGGGAAGGCTTCAAGAAACGCCTCGTAGGTACCTTTACCGACGGCACCGGCAGTATCGATCTGGTGTGGTTTCAGGGGATTTCGTGGTTTGAGAAAAGCCTGCGTAAGAATGCGGATTATATCGTCTACGGCAAGCCGACGCTCTTCGGCAGCCGATACAGCATCACCCACCCTGATATTGATCCGCTTACCGCCGAAAATGCCAATGGGGGTACTTGGCAGCCCATATATCCCCTGACCGAAAAGCTGCGCAAGCGCTTCGTGGATAGTCGGGCCATCAGCCGCATGGTGCGGACGTTGCTCGAGATGGCCACACCGCACATCCGTGAACCTTTGCCCGATTCGCTGCTCGCGCAGTACCGCCTAATGCCCAAGGCCGATGCGCTCTGGAGCGTTCACCTACCCCCTACGCAGGCACATTTGCAGCAGGCCACGCGACGGCTCAAATTTGAAGAGTTGTTCTATAACCAGTTGCGTCTGATCAAAAGCAAAATCCTGCAAAAAAATGAGTTTCCGGGGCAGGTTTTCGACAAGGTACATTTGGTAAAACAGTTCTACGATAAACACCTGCCCTTTGACCTCACGAACGCCCAGAAGCGGGTACTTCGCGAAATCCACCAGGATTTCCAGTCGGGCAGGCAAATGAACCGGCTCCTGCAGGGTGACGTGGGTTCGGGCAAAACCATCGTAGCCTTCATCGCCATGCTCATGGCCATCGACAATGGCGCGCAAGCCTGTCTGATGGCTCCCACCGAAATTCTGGCCGACCAGCATTATCAGGGGCTGAAAGTGTACGCCGACCTGTTGGGAATCAACATTGGTAAGCTCACAGGATCTACCAAAAAAAGAGCACGGACGATTCTGCACGAGGAATTACAGAATGGCTCGATGCAAATTCTGGTAGGTACCCATGCTTTGATCGAGGACGTGGTGCAGTTTCAGAATCTGGGGTACTGTGTCATCGATGAGCAGCATCGTTTCGGCGTGGCGCAACGATCCAGACTATGGGCCAAAAATGAGCGCATTCATCCGCACATCATGGTCATGACGGCCACCCCCATACCCCGTACGCTGGCTATGACATTGTACGGCGATCTAGACATCTCCATTATCGATGAACTGCCTGCCGGGCGCAAGCCCATCAAGACCGTCCACCGTTACGACGCGCATCGGGCTACCCTGTTTGGTTTTTTGAAAGATGAAATTGCCAAAGGTAGGCAGGTGTATATGGTGTACCCCCTGATTGAAGAATCCGAAAAAATGGATTTGAAGGATCTTATGGACGGCTATGAGAGTGTTTCGCGTTCTTTTCCCGACGTACCGCTCAGTATCCTGCACGGACGCATGAAGTCACAGGATAAGGAATATGAAATGGCACGGTTTGTCAAAAACGAAACCAAGATCATGGTGGCGACTACGGTGATCGAGGTAGGGGTCAATGTACCTAACGCTTCGGTAATGGTGATCGAGAACGCCGAGCGCTTCGGTCTGTCGCAGTTGCATCAGCTGCGGGGGCGCGTCGGGCGAGGGGCCGAGCAGTCGTTCTGTGTGCTAATGACCGATTTTAAGCTCAGCCAGGATACCCGCAAGCGACTGGAAACGATGTGCCGAACCAACAACGGCTTTGAGATTGCCGAAGTAGATCTGGAACTACGCGGCCCCGGCGATCTCACAGGTACGCAGCAAAGTGGTATTATGGATCTTTTGATTGCTGATTTGGCCAAAGACGGGGCTATCCTGAAAGAAGCCCGGCTCTCTGCCGAAGCCATACTGGAAACGGATCCCGAGTTGGCCACTCCTCCGAATTTGGCCATCCGGGCGCATCTGAACAGCTTACGTCAATCTGAAACCAACTGGAGCAGGATCAGTTGATCGGGTGAAGGGTTAACGGTTAATGGTCAACGAAAAATAAAGCATTTTCGGTTTCTCAGGGTTAGGTGAAGAGAGCTAATTTTACTGTATCCTAGCCCTTCTGACTTTGATTAGATTTTGCAGCATGGAAGATAATTTTTTAGTTTTTTCGACATACACGACACTTTGCTTTTTTTCAATAAAATTTAACTCGCCCGCCAGATAAAGCTGCGTCCTAAGTTCGGCGCATGAACCCTTAGCGATAAACAGAAACTGCACGAACTCTTTGTCAGTCTGCCGCTCAAAACCTTCGGCAATATTGGAGGGGACTGAAACGGCCGACCTTTGGATTTGATCCCGAAATGAATAATCCCGGCAATCTTTTAGAAGCGCATACACCTGTACGCAAAGCTGCATTCCTTCCTCCCAAACCAATAAATCTTCGAAAGTTTGATAATGCTTCTCCTCCATGAGCTATTCATTTTGAAAAGGGTACTTCTGCTAAGCCCAAAAAGGATGCTAAGAAAATGAATTCTAAAAAATAACCGTTTACCCTTTACCTTCCTCCCCTTTACCTACTCCACCTCCACTTTCACAATTTCACCCGGAAACTCAAAGGACTGTGGTCGTGTCACGTGCAGGGCTGCGCCGAGCGCGGCGGCATAGGGCAGCAGCGTGGTAAATACTTCGTGTTTCGGGAATTGGCGCGCCAGTAATTGGGTGAAGATTTGGTTTTTGGCAAAGCCTCCGTCAATGAATAACGTAGGTACCTCATCGACACCGATTAACCGCAAGGAAGTAGCCACGATGCCGGTCAGCCCGATCAGTAGGTGATGGTAAGCTGCTTCGGGAGTGGCAAAGGCGCTGATCTGCCATTCGCTGGGCTGGGGGTCAGGAAAGGGGCCATTTCCTTCCATGCAGGCGGGATAGAAAGGGGGGGCATCTTTGTCCAGTTCCCTGGCATCGAAGGGAATACTGCGATAAAAATCCGGTTCCAGTTTGAAATACTGGGCAATTCGGCCTACCTGGTAGTCATGCTCGCGTCCCATGAATACCCGTGAAGCTTTCACCCCGCTGCCTTCGGGCGTCATGAAGTGCAGGCAATCGCGTTCGAGTTGGTCGGACGTAAGCGGATTATTGGCGAAAGGATTGAAGTTGACGCACCAGGTACCGGTAGAAAGCAGGATGAATGGTTTCTTGAAGGCCATCCGGTAGGGGATGAGTGCCGATGAACTATCGTGTATCCCGAAGCCGGATTGAATCACATTTTTGTCAAAGCGGTAAATGAAAGAAGAGGCGGCCAATAGCGAAGCCATTTTTTTATGGATTCCCTCGGCTTTTACCCACTCGTGGTAGTCCATCATTTCCAGACTCCACAGGGCCGTATGGCAGCCCAGCGACGTAAAATCGCTCACTTTTCGTCCTGTCAGCAAAAACAGAATATACTGCGGCAAATGCAATGAGGTTTTTACCTGCGCGTACACCTCGGGGCGTGAGTGCTTCAGCCAGTACATCTGCAAACCCGAGTTAAGAAAGCCCATCGGCGGCGAACCGGTTTGAAGAGCGATCCGCATGGGATCGCCGTAATGGCCGTAAAAATCAGCTGCTGAAGCCTCCGGAAAAGGTTTCAGATAAGAATACAGCGGTGCCACGGGCTTATCGAAGGCATCCAGATGCACGAGGCTGGCACCGTATGCCGATACATTGACCGCCCTTATTTCGTACTGCTCGTCTTTTTTCAGATCTTCCCAATGCTTCTGTACCCACTGGGTCAGCAGATCGACATCTTCACAGGGAAAGCCATCTTCATCGGTAGTTTCGGGGAGCGTTTCTCTGATTTCCCGTACCATCCGGTAGGACTCATCGAACAGGATATATTTTTTATTCGTGCGACCAATGTCAAATACGGCAGTTACTTTCATTGCACCAAGTCAGTGATTCGGATTGGGGATAGTTTAATTGGGCGGTCAATATAAATACTTTACCTTAAAAACCTGTCATTTGACGATGTATTCGCCTTTTTTAGCGAAAAGTCAGCGGCCATAGCCTTTTTCCAAAACGGGTTTGATTACCTCGGTCCAGCGTCGGTAGCCTTCGGCATTCATGTGCAGGCTGTCTTTCAGGTAAATGCCCGCATCCGGACGACCATTTTTCAGCATGACGGGCCATACGTCAATGTAGCCGTGGTTCTTATCTTTCTTGGTAAAATCCTTTATCAATTGATTGGCTTTTATCACCTCGTCGCGCCGCTCCCAGCGCGAAGGAGAGGGCTTCATGGAAACGTAGTACATCTGCACGTCCGGTAGCCGTTCCCGCACCAGCCGCGTAAATTCTACGTAGGAGTCGCGGGTCTGTTCGGGGGTTTTGGTTTTGTCCACGAACATATCATTCTCGCAGTAGGTAACCACCACCTTAGGCTTGTATTTGAGTACCGTCTGGTCAATGTAATGAATGACTTCGGGTGTAGTAGATCCCCCGAATCCGCGGTTGATGATCGGCAGAGGAGCCAGATCCTGCCCGGCATTTTTCCACAGTCTGAAACTCGAGCTACCCGTTAGTACAATGCCGCCCGGAGCGGGCATTTGGGCCTCATCCATCTTCTGAAAGGCCTCGATATCATTTTTGTTATTTTCGAGCGAATAGTTGGGCGTGTAAGGGGTACCTATGGCTTGGTAAGAAGGTTGCTTATGACAAGCCAAGGCAAAGGCCAGCAGCAGCAGTAGGTAGGGTTTCGATTGTTTCATGCGAAATAAGGTAAACGATACAGGAAATAAAGGTACTTGTCTTGAAAATATAATCAACCAACAAGATCAAGACGGTAAATACGGGTTTATTCCTTACATAAAAAAAGAGCGAACCAGCGGCCCGCTCTTTTTTGCAATACAGGATTAACCATTCTCAATCTAACCTAAAAGAGTTCTTTGTTTGAGGTTCAGGGTTACGTTTGGTTCTTACATTATCCATCTTCGTAAACCTTGTCCAGACGAGTAAACCGTAAGTTTTCATAACTCGGAACCCACTACCCCAAACTTTATTATAGGATTCCGTCCCAACTACCCTGCCGGTAGTATTGGAGGATTTTGCGGTTCATAATGTACTCATACGTAGCCCTGATCGCGTTGGCCTGAGCGCGGGCCAGGTTGGCTTTGGAGAGCGAATATTCGAAAATCGTAGCCGTGCCGGCGTTCAATCGGCTGGCCACCGTGGCGTAGCTGGCTTCCAGGGCTTCGGCCTGTTCGCGGGCGGCTTGGTAACGATCCTGCGAAGCTGTCACATCCAGTACAATCTGCTCGATGCCTTGCCGTAACAGGAGTCGGCTTTGATCCAGATCATTACGGGCGATCCGCTCCTGCACCTGGGCCAGTTCCACGCGGGGACGGGTTTGCCAGCGGCCCATGATCGGGATATATAGCCCCAGACTCAGCGAACCGTTGCGGGTGGCGTTGAGCTGCGCGAAGTAGTCGAGCTGCTTGTTGGTGGAGGCATAAAAAGCGCCAAAATCAGCCGAAGCATTCAACGAGGGATAATTCAACGCCTTAATGGATTTGACCAAGTAGCCAAAGCTCTGCCGCCGCAGTTCGGCAGCCCGGATGATAGGGAAATTCTTTTCGGCTTCGTCGAAAAGCTCGCCGGCGGCCAGCGCTACGGGCTCGTCTGCTTTGACACTCAGGGGACGGAACTGCGTATCGGGGTCAGGCGGGATATTCAAAAGTTGGAACAGCGTGAGCCGCGCCAGGCGGTAGTTGTTGAGGGCCGTTACCTCATCGAAGGTATCATTGCTGAGCTGGGCCCGAATTTCGTATAAACCATTGGCACCTACCACGCCCGCTTTTACCTGCTTTTCTACCCGATCTACCTGCTCTTTGGAAGTCGCTACCTGTTGCTGAGCCGACTCGTACAGGGCTTTGGAAGCCAGTACCTGCACATAAGCCTGCACCATCAGCAGCAATTGCTCATTACGCACGGCAGTGCTACTTTCCAACGACGATTCCTTCAGAAGCTTGTATTGACGTATCTGGTTTTGCACCTGAAATCCCTGAA
Source organism: Salmonirosea aquatica (assembly GCF_009296315.1). Lineage (NCBI taxonomy): Bacteria > Pseudomonadati > Bacteroidota > Cytophagia > Cytophagales > Spirosomataceae > Salmonirosea > Salmonirosea aquatica. The sequence goes on along the minus strand of NZ_WHLY01000002.1, from coordinate 1,932,297 downwards.
AGACAGTCTCCTGTACCCGGGCTCCCACGTAGCTGGAATTGTACAGTTGGTCGATGTAAGCATTCGTGAAGCGGTCGATGCTCCGGCCCAGATTCACGCCTTGGCTGACATTGATGCCCAGGGTAGGTAGTTGCTGCGACTTGGCCTGTCGCCACTGCGCCTGTGCCGATTCGGCCAGCAACTGCCCGCCGCGGAAGGTCAGGTTATTTTTGATCAGCAACTCCGCGCACTCCTCTAGTCCGAGCACCTGCTGGGCGGATACCGGGAAACAAAACAGGCAGGTACCCGCCAGCAGCCACCGTTGTAGGGGATGTCTTAGTAAATGATATAGGGTTTCAAAGAAGTACATAGCTCAATCGAATTCTGAATAATGGATAGTGCCTTTTTAAAGAGTTAGTATTGAATTCAGCAGATCATATTTTTTTTACCGTCAACCCAACTACGACATCCAGCCGTCCTTCAGCCGGATCACGCGGTTGCCATATTCGGCGTTTTTTTCCGAGTGTGTCACCTGGATAATCGTCACCTTATCTTCAGTGTTAAGTTTTTTGAATAACTCCATGATTTCCTCAGCCTGCTCCGAATGCAGGTTGCCTGTAGGTTCGTCGGCAAAAATTACCTTCGGCTCGTGGACGATGGCCCGGGCCACCCCCACCAATTGTTGTTGTCCGCCCGAAAGTTGGCTGGGGAAAAGGTCTTTCTTGGCTACCATGTTGAAGCGGTCGAGGAGTTCGGCCACGCGGCTTTTGCGCTCGGAAGAAGAGGTACCTTTGTAGAGCAATGGAGTTTCGATGTTTTCATATACCGTCAGCTCATCGATCAAGTGGTAGGCCTGGAACACAAAACCAATGTGGTGGCGGTGCAATTCGGTGCGTTTTTTCTCGCTGAGTTTTTGGACGGGTTCGTCCAGGAAAAGGTATTCGCCTTCCGATGGCTCTTCCAGAAGCCCCAGAATATGCATCAGCGTAGACTTACCCGAGCCCGATGGCCCCATGATTGATACGAACTCGCCCTCTTTGACATTCAGGGAAATGTTACGGAGAACATACGTCTTGCCGAAACCGGCGGGATAATGCTTGGCGATATTTTGAAGTTTGATCATTTATTCAGTTAAAAAATTGAAAGTAGACAGTGGAAAGTTTTATTGAATCGATCTGGTATCTTGGGATACTACCTACTAATGCCAAATAACGTACCACGAGTTTGGGTTGCTGATAATCAGTTATTTATAATAAAATAGCAAAAAAAAACGTCCGAAAGCGTACAGTATTTGTACGCTTTCGGACGGTAATTTAATAACACTGACAATCGATTGCATGAGGGCTTTCGCAGACTGCCGGTGACGAAGGGCAGCCTACATAGTGCGCCGACCCTTGGTGTATTTGAAATCCGGATTGGAGCGAAAATCGGCCCCTGAAAAGTCGCCTTGTCTGGCAAACTCCGCATACTTGAAATCAGCTGAGCCATTGAACCTGGTCTTCAGAAAACTCGCTCCATTGTCAAATTCGGCGTATTTAAAGTCGGCATAATCGTTAATCCGGGCATTGGCAAAGAGAGCAGCGCTACGGAAATCGGCGTACTTGAAGTTGGCCGAACGGCTAAAATCACTGCCTTCGAAGCGGGCGTCTTCCCGAAAATCGGCATACTTAAAATTGGCCTCGTTACGAAACTTGTTATCATTGAAAACCGCCATTTCGGCAAATTCGGAGTACTTGAATTCGGTTTTACCTTCGAAAGTGCAGTTTTCAAAAATAACTTTTTCCTTGAAATCGGCAGTGTACAGAATCTGATCGCTGCCTAGCCAATTGCTGCGGCTTTTGCCATCTCTGTCCAGCGTTTTATAAGCAATGATATCGCCTTTGAACGTACAGTTCCGAAAAGTCAAAGGTACCTCCACCCGGCTTTTGTATTCTTCGGTGCTAAGTTTTGCATTATTGACCCGCTTCTGATTGGCTAGTTCGGTCAGGTCCAGGGTGCCGCGGATAACGGCATTGCTGTACTGTACCTCCTGTTTCTTATCGATTTTCTGAATAATGTCACGGGCGTCCAGCGATGACTGGGCAAGGGTCCAGGAAGTGATGGACAGGAAAAGGGCGGTGATTGCGAGTAGGGTACGGTTGGTTTTCATGGCATACGATCGTTTTGGTTTTCTATTTTCGTTTGAAGTATAGATGTACCAATTCCCCCGAAGGTTGCACGCACCCCGTCATTCTCAAGAAAAATAAAGGGGTACCTTCTATTCCAATCGCTGGATTTCGTCTATCTCGATGGCCGTCACCTCCGACTTATGTCCAAAACCGCAGGTGATGGTGCGCTTTTGGTTGGTGAGGCGGTACTTGATATTTACATCGATGAAAGAATAGGCATCCTCTGTCCCGTACTTGGGAACCAGGGTTTTTACTTTGGGCTCCGAAGATACGGTCGGTACGTAGGTGGTAATGGTGGAGGAGTCGGCATTGGCTATTTCAAAATGCCACTCGCAGCCATCCACGGCCAGGTTACTAACGATGCGCGCCGGGGTGTCTACCACCTCGCTGCTGATTTCGATGTCGGATTTGTCGCAGCCTGCCCAAACCAGCAGACCCAGTAATACAATGATTGATTTCATGGCAAAAATATGGTTTTGAAGTTTTTTAGCTAAGACCCACTAACCGCCTAAAGGGTTGGGGTACCTTACGCTAATTCCGCAAAAAATTAGCAAACCAGCGTCCCGAACTTTTCACCGTCCTTTGCTGGGTGGCGTAATCTACGTGCACTAATCCAAACCGGGCGTCGTAGCCCTCGGCCCATTCGAAGTTGTCCAGCAGCGACCACACAAAGTACCCCTTTACGTTCACGCCTTCACGTTTGGCCCGGAGCAGATTCTGCAAATACTTGCTAAAAAAATCGATCCTGGCCGGGTCATGCACCTGGCCTTCACGGAGTTCGTCGGGAAAAGCAGCTCCGTTTTCAGAAATGATGATTTGTTTTATTCCAGGGTACCTACCAAATTGTTTCAAGATGGCATACATGCCCTCGGGCGCAATTTCCCAATCCATGGCGGTGCGGGGCCGGGTGGTTGATTTTACTTCGCTAGCCCACAGCACCGGACGCAGGTAGGAATGCCGGACTATCACTCGGAAGTAATTCTGCAGACCCACGAAATCGAAATCAAACCGGAGTTTTTCCTCGTCGCCAGGGAGCATGTATTGGTTGGTTTTTTTCAAAAAGGGAAAGGCATCCGTTGGGTACCCCAGGCCCAGGCAAGGCTCGATAAACAGCCGGTTCATCAGGGCATCCACCCGCCGGGCCGCCCGACTATCCCGTTGCGAGGCCGTAAAAGGCTCAATGGACGAGCAGGAAAAGGTAGTACCTACGAAAGCATCCGGTACATTCCGGCGTACTGCGCGCCCTCCTGCGGCCTGGCACAGCGCCAAATGGTGTACTACGGGCAGGAAGTTGTGTAATCCGCGCTGGCCTGGCGCGTGCTGGCCGGTTGTATAGCCGAGGGCGGCCACGGCCATCGGCTCGTTCAGGATCAGCCAATTCTTTACCTTCGAACCGTATTCACGAGTGCAGAGGTCGGTGTATTCTGTGAACCAGTCGACAATTGCGCGGTTTTTCCAGCCACCTCGATTCTGCAAAGCCTGCGGCAGATCCCAATGATACAGCGTAATCCAGGGCTCAATGTTCAGAGACAGGCACTTGTCGATGATGCGATGATAAAAATCCACACCTTCCTGATTGATATTTCCGATTCCATTGGGTAGCAGCCGCGACCAGGAGATCGAAAAACGGTACTCGCCGAAGCCTAGTTGCTGCACCAGCTCCAGATCTCCTTCATAACGGCAGTAATGTTCGCAGGCCTGTTCGGCATGGTGACCGTTTTTGATTTTACCGCGCCGCTTTGCGAAGCTATCCCAAATCGAAGGCCCGCGTCCGTGCGTGGTCGTAGCTCCTTCGATCTGATAGGCGGCGGTAGCGGTACCCCAACGGAAATCAGTACCAAAGTCGGTTCTTGTAAAAGGCGCGGTAAGGTAGGAAGGCTCCGTAAGGGACAGTTCGGATTCATCTGTCAGGGTATCGGCTGATTTCAAGGCAGGAGCGGCGTTTTTGTGGTTATTTTCCACTGGCTGTGGAAGTTAAAAACGCATTCGGTCTGCTAAAGATTTCGCCCGGCTTAACAATTTGGTAATGTAAGCGAAAACTTAACATTGGGAAATCTCCTGCATTGTTCAGTAGAACAGGTACCCTTATTCCACCCGGCCGATGCCCGCCGCGATACCTGCCCGGATCATTTTCCCGTAGCCATCCTCTTTAAGTTGCTCAGAAAACGAGAGGGCCAGTTGATAATGCTGCCGGGCGTTGACCAGGTCATTCAAATCTTCATAGCCTTTGGCAATGTTGAGGTACAAGGAAGGGTAGGCGGCTTTGGCACTTTCATCATTCGATTGCAACGCCATAACCAAAGCGGTTTTGTCCCACTGCAACTTCTCTGCTACACTGGGCTGAACGCGAGCCAGGTAGTGAGCGGCAATGAACTTCTCGAAAGAAGTGGTAGCCTCGTTCCAGGCCTGATGGTACAGTTTGGAGGCAGCTTCCTTGCTTTCACCCTCGTGGTTAATTCCCTCCGCGCACAACCGGATGATGGGATTGTCAGGATCGAACTGCATGATTCTGAAGTTTTACTTCTGATACAGGTTTTTTTCGGCGTAGAAAGTCCCGAACGGTACCAACGATGCTACAAAGGCCCAGAATATTTTCAGCTTGGGCCACTTGTAAAGATAGGCAACCTGCAAAACCAGCAGCACATAGGTTATGAAAAGCACGCCATGTGCCATACCTACCACGTAGTTGGGCTTAGGCATGGCGTACTTGTATTTGAGGATCATGGTGAATCCTAGCAGTAGGAAAGAGCACCCCTCCAGAAAAGCCACAATACGGAGCCGGCCGAGAGGGGTGCTGATGAGCTGTGATAACATGGAATTAAATTTTCTTTTGGGCAAAAGGATAATTTAGCCACAAAAGTACGTCATTACTCCGAACGCAACGAATCTACCGGATTCATTAACCCAGCCCGCACGGACTGGTACCCAACCGTAAGGCAGGCAATGGAGACGGCCACTAACCCGGTGGCGGCGTACACCCACCACTCAATGTCGATGCGGTAGGCGAAATCCTGTAGCCATTGCCGCAGAAAGTAGGCTGCTACGGGTGCAGCAATAAGTATACCGATCCCGACAAGTTTCAGGAAATCCTTACTGAGCAGTACCACCACGCTGGCTACGGACGCTCCCAGTACCTTGCGAACCCCGATTTCTTTAGTGCGGGCTTCTACCGTAAAAGTAGCCAGGCCGAATAACCCCAGGCAGGCAATGAAAATGGCCAGAATGGAAGCCGTCGAGAAAAGCTGTCCGTATTGTCGCTCGGTGACGTAGGCTTTCTGGTAGTTTTCATCCACAAAGAAGTACTCAAATGGATTACCGGGAAAAGACGATTTATATAGCTTTTCGAGAGAAGCTACCTTGTCGCTCATGTGCTCGGGCGTCAGGCGGATGCTATAATAAGAGGAGGAATTCTGGGGATAAAAGAAAACCGGGTCGATGTCGTTCTGGACGCTGGTGTGGTGGTAGTCTTTCACGACGCCAATCACATCCAGGTAGCGCTCGTCCCACTTCACTTTGGTTCGTATGGCTTCCTCGGGCGACTTAAAACCCAACTCGGCTACGGCTCGCTCATTGAGTAGTACCTTCGAATTATCGTTCCATTCGACTGCTGTTTCTTCGGGGGTAAAATTCCGCCCCGCCACCAACGGAATGCCGTAAGTTTTTAAGTAGCGGTCGCCGATGATAGCAAATGCGTAGGACTTCAGTTCATCTTTGGGCCGGGAACCCGGCTGCGTGAATCCTGCTGTACGGAAGTTGTAATAACGGCCCGGAACGCTGCCCGAGGTACCGTACTCCTGTACGAAACTTTGCTGCGCCAATGTATTGGCAAAAGCGCTTTTTCGAATCGAAAAGGTACTGTCCTTGTTAATTTGTGGACCGGAGATAACCAGCATCTGCTCGGCTTTTATTCCCAAATCCAGGTTTTGCATGTAGCGCAACTGACTGAAGATGACAATCGTGGCCAGAATCAGGCAAGTTGAAATGGCAAACTGACCCACTACCAGCCCTTTGCGCAACCAAATTCCTTTGGCATTGCTACCGACTTTGCCTTTCAGCGTTTCAATAGGTTTGAAATTGGAAAGTACCCAGGCTGTGTATAGCCCAGAAAGTAGTGTACCAGCCATCAACATTCCCAGGCCATAGGCCCAAACGGGTGTTTCACTCAGGATTTGCAGCGATACTTCCTTTCCGATCAATTCCTGAAAAAAAGGCTGCAACGAAATGATCAGTACACTGGCAAGGCCGAATCCCAGGAAATTAGTCAACAGCGATTCGCCTAAAAATTGCCTGATCAGATTGGACTGCGTTGCCCCGATTGCTTTGCGGACACCTACTTCCCCCGCACGTTTCAGGGCGTTGGCTGTGGAGAGGTTAACGTAGTTGAACCAGGCAATGAACAATATCAGTAAGGCAACGCCTGCCAGAATGTAAACGTACCTCACATTACCGACCGTTGGAAATGGATCGTTCGTCGAGGCCGCCAGGTGTAGGTTAGCTACGGGCTGGAGGCGAAAGTCCGTTCCTGTTTCCTCTACTATTTTCTGTTCGTTACGCAGGGCTTCGAGTTTTTTTTCGAGCTGCCGATAATCGGTTTTGTCTTTGGTAAGTAAAATAGTTGTAATGTAGGTATCTTCAATGTTATCCAAGGCTGCCCAATCGTTGCCATTCAGGTTTGCCGGATTCCGTAAAGTTTCCAGGGAAAATACCAGGTCGTAACGAATATCCGACTGATCGGTCATATCCGCAAAGACGCCACCTACGGTATAGGGTGTTTTGCCAAATTGATTGTAAAGCGTTAGCGTCTGGCCGAGTGGTGACTCCCCGGAGAAATACTTTTGAGCGGAAGAAGCGGAAAGAAAAACGGTATTGGGCTGCTTCAATGCTTCCGCTTTTCCGCTTACCAGAGGAAAATTGAAAAATGAGAAGAAATTACCCTCGACATAACCGATGTTTTCTTCCCTAAATGATACATCACCTTTAGCTTTTTGCACGATACCCGACGCGATTCCTTCCTCAAAACGACAGTAGTCGGTTATTTCAGGAAATCGTTCCTGCGCAATCGGTGCCCAACCGGGCGCGACCTGACTGCCGAATTGCCCGTTTTCATCCTCTTCGAGCAATCGGTACATCCGGCCAATATTCGTATGGAATTGGTTTACACTTTTTTCCAGACTTACGTATTCCAGAATAAATACGAAGGCCGCAATGCCGAGCCCCAAACCAATGATATTGATAAGGCTGAATACACGATTGCGAAACAGGTTGCGGAAGGCGATTTTTATGTAATTCTTAAGCATAACGTCAAGTCTTTTTTTAGGTTAAGAGTATTCCTGACTAATCATATTTAAAAAGCCATGCCATCACTAACTTGGTTTGTAAATCAGGTACTTATAGGATAATTAAACAAAAAAAGTGTCCGCATGCGGACACTTTTGTGCGGGGACGAACGCCCCTTTCCTGGCTAATAGATTCTTTTCTTATTGATTGACGTACACACTACCGCTGCTGGCCGATAGCTTTATGGGAATACCGCCGCCATTGAGGCTACCCTGCACCCGGTCTTTGTCCATACGCCCATCGAAGTTTTTTAAGTCAATGGATACTTTATTGCCGCGCAAATCCAGATCCAGTCCCTTGTTCAAAGGCATGTTGACCCGCACGCTGCCCGATGAGGTCGAAAGCGAAACGAAATCGCCCAACTTATCGAAATCAGCCTCGATGCTGCCCGCACTGGTACTGGCTTTCACGCTGGCGGCCAAATTCTGCATCCGGATCGACCCACCTGATGTGCTGGCGTCCAACTCGCCCTGAATACCGTCGGCCCGTATACCCCCGCCGCTGGTTGCAGCTCTTACTTTGCCGTTGAGGTCGGCTAGAGAAATGCTACCACCCGAAGTAATAAGCCGGATGTTACCCATCATGCTTTCGGCTTTGATGCTGCCGCCACTAGTCGTCAGATCCACATCATCGGAGCAGTGGGTGGCTTCTATACTGCCGCCCGAGGTACGTCCTTTGATGTTTCCTTTTAAACCATCCACGTGGATGCTACCGCCGCTGGTGGTGAAATTCTGTTCGCCTGTGAGCGAGGCCAGATGGATACTACCCCCACTGGTTTTAAGGTCGGTGGTGAAATTACGGGGTGTGGCAACCTTGAAAGAGATTGACAATCCCTTTTTCCAGTTCATGTTGTTATTGTCTTTTAATTTGGCAATGGCCACCACCATGTCGTTTTCGCGGCGAATCGTAATATCGTAGAGCTTCAGGCGATCTTCTATTTCATCATCGCTGACCTCATTGCCATTCCAGTTGTTGGCCCGTACATACATCTCGACCCGCACCCCGCTGTTCCGGTCGCCTTCTACAGTTATAGAACCACCCGAGGTCTGGACTTTCAAGGCATTCAAAGAGGTTTCGGAAAAATCTTTGGTAAAAAAAGGTTTCTCACCATTACGCTGGGCATATACGCTTACTGTCATCAGAAGCGCGAAGAAGGTCAGGTACAGTTTGTTCGTTTTCATAGTGCTGGGGTTTTAATTTTTAGAGAGGATGAAAAAATAGGGCTTTACGTTGCATCCCCTTCTGTTAATTTTTTGAATGCCGCTCTGCCAAAGGGGTTAAAAACCCCATACCAAAATGATTAATCATTGATTATCAAATACATAGTATTATTCTATTCATTGCAAATGATCATTTGCGAACAGAAGGTGTCCGGTACCGGACGATTTGCCTTATCTAAAAACATGAAGCACCCCCCTTCGTAGATGAAAGGGGGTGCTTCCTTAGGAAAATGGTTTCCTGATGATTGGAAAGAAAAAAAGGAAGGGTAGGGTACCTTGGCACACAGGCGACACAATAGTTCGGTAGCCGACTGTCGCTGGTTAATTCAGCACATAATACACGATAATGCCCGAAAAATAACCGAGCAAAGCGTAAAGCGAGATTCGTTTCATGTACCACACGAAATCGATCTTCAGAATGCCCATTGCGGCCACGCCCGCCGCCGAACCGATGATCAGGATACTGCCGCCCGTCCCGGCGCAATAGGCCAACAGATTCCAGAAATCGCTGTCGGGCTGAAATTCAGTGAGTGGGTACATACCCATGGTAGCCGCCACCAGCGGAACATTGTCTACAAGTGAAGAAAGTACCCCGATGAGCGTATTGATAATGTAGATATTGCCGAAGGTTTCGTCGAGTGTGGTAGCCAGTAGGCGCAGATGGCCGGAAGTATCCAATGCCCCCACGGCGAGTAATATGCCTAAAAAGAAGAGGATGCTGGGTGTATCAATGCGGCGCAGGATGTTCGCTACGGTCAATCCGCGCTTTACTTCCAGTTCTTTGGAGCGGTGGAGCAATTCCGTGAAGCACCACAGCACACCTACCGACAGAAGTACCCCCATGTAGGGCGGGTAGTGGGTGATGGATTTGAATACAGGTACCGACAGTAGCCCAATGCCTCCTAACACAAACATAGCATTTTGTTCCAGAGGCGTGGTTCCAATGTGCCCGTGGCCAATTTCTCCTGATTTCTCTTCGGGCGGCTGCACTTTGCCTTTCAAGAAAAAAGATGCCGCTAGTAAAGGAACTAGCAGACTCACCAGCGAGGGTAGGATGAGCTCCTGGAGAACATGGAAAGTCGTAACCTGTCCACCAATCCAGAGCATGATGGTAGTTACGTCGCCAATGGGTGAGAAAGCGCCGCCTGCATTGGCGGCTATGACTACAAATCCGCCCAGGAGCCAGACATTCTCCTGGCGCCTCACGATGCGGCGGATCAGGGCACACATAATGATGGTGGTGGTCATGTTGTCGAGGCCCGCCGACAGAAAAAAGGATACCCACGAAATGATCCACAGCAGTTTGACCCGATTCGTGGTGGAGATGCGGTCAGTGATGGCCCGAAAGCCATCATGCGCATCGACCAGTTCGACAATGGTCATGGCACCCAGCAGAAAAAAGAGGATGCCAGAAATTTCGCCCAGATGCTCGAAGAGCGATTCGTTTAGTAACTCGTGCGGGTCCGCGATGCTCAGGTTTTGGAAAGCGGGCATGGTGTCGAAGCCGATCAGAAGTACCAGCCAACAAAAAACCCCCGTGAGCAGGGCCGAGGCGGCCTTGTCTATTTTCAGGGGGTGTTCGAGCGCAATCAGTACGTAACCGAGTATGAATACGCCAACCAGAAGTAGAGCCATTTAGGTAGTGGGGAGAGGAAGGGTAGGAGGGATGAAAAAGCTATTGGCCAAGTACCTGACAGTCAAAAGCAATCAACCAAAAGTGCTTACGACTGGGTGATGTACTGCTCCAGGAACTGGATATGCTGCTTCTGCTCATGCATGATGGAATTCACGATGTCCCCGATGCTGATTACGCCCACTACTCTTTCGTCCTTCACCACGGGCAAGTGACGGATTTTCTTCTGCCCCAGCAACTTCATGCAATCCTGAATACTCATGTCGGGATCGACCGTGAATACTTTGGGGGTCATAACTTCGGAAATGGGGGTACTTTTGGCTTTACGACCCTGAATAATCCCCTTGCGGGCGTAATCCCGCTCAGAGAATATGCCCACCAGTTTATCTTGATCCAATACCACTACGGCGCCGATGTTTTTTTCAGCCAGCAAATGCAATGTGTCGATCACACTGTTGGTCGGTGGTACACTCCACACTTCGGATATTGCCTTGTCTTCCAGGATTTTTTTAACTGAGATCATAACGGAATCATTAGTAGATAAATAAGGTTCAGGAATAGCTCTCCCAATATAGAAGTCAGCTTTTTTATTTACAAATTTTTCCCAGAAAATTATCAATACATCCTTTACATAGTCTCGTAAATTTGTATCTTGTTAAAAAAAGACCATTATGCTTCCCGTTATCATCCTGTCCATCACCCTGGTTCTCATCGGATTCCTGCTGTTCAGTGTACGACTGATTTTTGTCAAGAATGGCGAATTCAAGGGTACCTGTGCCAATAATAATCCTTTCATGAAGAACGAAGGAGCCGCCTGCGGCGTGTGTGGACGCCAGCCGGGGGAGGCTTGTAAAGAATCGCAGTGATCCAGCCTATAAAAAAGGATACAGGAAAATGTGTAAGGGGCCGCTGGTTTTAGCTAGCGGTCCCTTTGTTTTTATACGGAAATCGGTGGTCTTGGGCGAAGCCGTGTTTTAGGGGCTTCTGGGAAACAGGAAAGCCTTTTGCCGATTCTCAGCCCTGGGGAGCAACACTTCCGGGTCCACATTGCTTTATTCCTTACCTTCGCCGCTAGAAATTGATAACAACGAACTAAGAATATCACCCATGCCTCACCAATTGGCACTAAAGAAGCCCCTTGCCTTTTTCGATCTGGAAACCACGGGAATCAATATTTCCCGCGACCGTGTCGTCGAGATTTCCATTGTCAAGGCCTGGCCCAACGGAAGCGAAGAAGTGCGGACTATGCGGATCAATCCCGAAATGCCCATCCCGCTGGAAACCAGCCTGATCCACGGAATTTATGATGAGGATGTAAAGGACTGCCCGACGTTCAGACAGGTGGCCAAAAACCTGGCTGCATTTCTGGAAGGTTGTGATCTGGCGGGCTTCAACAGCAACCGTTTTGATGTACCCATGCTGGTGGAGGAATTCCTAAGGGTGGACGTGGACTTTGACGTGAAAAACCGACGGCTTATCGATACACAGCGTATTTTTCACCTCATGGAACCCCGGAACCTGGCGGCAGCCTACAAATTCTACTGCGGCAAACAACTGATCGGCGCACATGGTGCCGAAGCCGATGCCCTAGCCACGTACGAAGTGCTTAACGCGCAGGTGAAGCACTACGCCGATGTTGAGGTGGTCGACACCGATGGCAAGGTGGTGGTACCCATTCATAACGATATGGATGTATTGCATAAACTCACTGCTTCGCAGAACGTGGATTTTGCTGGCAGGATGATTTACAACGAGGAAGGGGAAGAGGTTTTCAACTTTGGCAAGCACAATGGAAAGAAAGTAGTGGATGTACTGAAAAAAGAACCTGCCTTTTTCGACTGGATCATCAAGAATGACTTTCCGCTCGACACCAAACGCAAACTCACCGAGATCAAATTGCGCGCCCTCACCCAGCGGTAGAATAATCACGCTTTTAGGGCTTGAGTAAGTAGTTTTTATCTTAAATTTGCCCAAATTTTAGGAGACTACCTACCCGTAAATCGATCGTTTAAAGGCTACTTTTCATGCAACATTCCGAGATTCCGGCAATAATCCAGCTTATTCCCCTAAAAAGCTATCTTATCCTCAGTACCGCGCTTTTTGTGATTGGCATCCTTGGCGTTCTGATTCGTCGGAATGCCATTGTTATTTTTATGTCCGTGGAATTGATGCTGAATTCGGTGAATTTGCTGCTCATTGCCTTCTCTTCCTACAAGTCAGACCCTTCGGCGCAAGTATTTGTCTTCTTCATTATGGCAGTGGCGGCCGCCGAGGTAGCGGTGGGCCTGGCGATTATCGTAATGATTTACCGGAACACCCGCACCATCGACATTGGATTCTTGAATAAATTGAAAGGATAAAAAACGAACGGCGAACAGCCTCGAGCGCTTAGGTGGATAATCGATTCGTATCCAACCACCTATTCACTCATCGTACCGGTGATCCGGTCACTCATTCAAAATTGAATATATGTCTATTACCTTACTTGTTCTCATTCCCCTGTTGCCGCTCATTGGTTTTTTAATCAATGGTATCGGTTTTCGCCATATTCCCAAAGGTGCAGTCGGACTCATTGGCTCTTTGGCCGCCCTGGGTAGTTTTGCGGCCTCGGTGGCGGTACTTTTAGCCTTCAAGGAGTCGGGCAGCCAGCCCCAGGTAGCCTTACTATTCGACTGGATTAGCGTGGGCGAACTGAACATACCTTTCTCGTTTCAAATTGACCAGCTTTCACTGTTGATGCTGATGATTATCACGGGGGTAGGTTCACTGATCCATATCTATTCTATTGGTTATATGAAGCATGACCTGGGTTTCGGGAAGTTCTTTTCCTTCCTGAATCTGTTCCTGTTTTTCATGCTGCTTCTGGTGCTGGGCTCCAACTATCTGATCATGTTTATAGGCTGGGAGGGCGTCGGGTTGTGCTCATACCTGCTGATTGGCTTTTGGAATAAAAACACCGATTTCAACAACGCCGCCCGGAAGGCGTTCATCATGAACCGCATCGGGGATTTGGGCTTTCTGTTGGGTATTTTCACCATTATCCATGCATTCGGCTCGGTGGAATACACGGAGGTATTCAGGCAGGCCACCGGGCTACCCGTAGGCGACCATGTGGTATTCGCCATTACGATGCTGCTGTTTGTGGGAGCTATGGGCAAATCGGCACAGATTCCGCTCTATACCTGGCTCCCGGATGCTATGGCGGGTCCAACGCCCGTTTCCGCCCTGATTCACGCGGCTACGATGGTGACGGCCGGTATCTATATGGTTATCCGTTCCAACGTACTGTACACACTGGCTCCCGCAACGTTGGAAATCGTTGCGGTGGTAGGGGCAGTGACGGCTTTGTTTGCCGCTTCCATCGGCCTGTTGCAGAATGACATCAAGAAAGTCCTGGCTTATTCCACGGTCAGTCAGCTGGGGTACATGTTTCTGGGGCTGGGCGTGATGGCGTACTCGGCTTCCATGTTCCATGTCATCACCCATGCATTTTTCAAAGCACTGCTGTTTCTGGGGGCGGGAAGTGTAATACATGCCATGTCCGACGAACAGGATATCCGGTTTATGGGCGGTCTTCGCAAGAAACTACCTATTACCTTCATCACCTTTTTCATAGCTACCTGGGCCATTGCGGGTTTGCCACCCTTCGCGGGTTTCTTCTCGAAGGACGAAATTCTGGCCCATGCCTTTGAACATAACAAACTCCTGTGGGGTATTGGGGTACTAGGCTCGGCCATGACCTCTTTTTATATGTTCCGGTTGCTTTTTCTGACTTTCTTCGGCAGTTTCCGGGGTACCCAAGAGCAGGAACACCACTTGCATGAGTCACCCGCTTCCATGACCATTCCTTTGGTGATTCTGGCTATTTTCTCGGCGGTAGGTGGTTTCATTGGGGTACCTGAAGCATTGGGTGGAACGCACCAGTTGGCCGAATTCATGAGCCCGTTGTTCGAGGCCGCCCGGCAGGTCAACCCCGAAGCTTTTGCCGCCACGGCCCTTACCCACTCGGAGGAGTTCAGACTGATGGGTATTTCGGTAGTTGTGGCGTTGGTGGCTGCCATCGTGGCGTACGTTATGTACATCAGTCGCAATGCCGTGCCTGCACCCGAGTCCGAAACGCGGACGGGCCTGGAGAATGTGGTGTACCACAAATACTATATTGACGAACTGTACGATACGGTTTTTGTAAAACCCATCCGTACGCTTTCCAGCCTACTGGCTAGTTTTGGCGAGTTTTTTATCGATTTGTTTGTGGAAGGGGCGGGAAAACTGGTAAAGGTACTTTCCAACGCAGGGCGCCAAACCCAATCGGGATCGATTGGCTATTACGTGTTTGCGATGGTTGTTGGGATCATGGTTATTTTGTTCTGGAATCTATTACTTAATTAGCGGCGGGGCCGCCCGCAACATGGGTGATTGTAGGATGAAGGGAATGGTACCATCTACTGTCTCATTCACTCCCTACTTCGCTCATTCAAAATTGTACCTATGCTTACTATTCTATTGATTTTAATTCCCATTGCAACCGGCCTGCTGACGCTGAGCCTGGGGGGACGGAGCGCCAAACAATTGGCTCTGATCGGTGCGTTGGCCGAACTGGCTACTGCCCTGGTGGCATGGACGCAGTTCGACCCCGCCGCAGGTGCGCAGTTTGGTTTTGACTATGCATGGATTGCTTCGGCGGGTATTTCATTTGCGGCATCCATCGATGGCATCAGCATGTTGCTGGTGCTGCTGACTACCTTTCTGACTCCGCTGATTATTCTGTCCGCTTTTGGGCATAGCTATAAAAACCCATCGGCTTTTTTCTCGCTCATCCTGTTTATGGAGGCAGCTTTGGTAGGTGTATTCACTGCCACCGATGCTTTCCTTTTTTACCTGTTCTTTGAGGCTGCCCTGATACCCGTCTATTTCTTGGCCGCTGTCTGGGGTGGAGAAAATCGCCTGAAAGTGACGTTCAAGTTTTTTGTCTATACTATTTTCGGAAGTCTTTTCATGCTGGTGGCGCTGGTGTACCTTTATTACCAAACGCCTGGACAGCATACCTCCGCCATTACGGCATTTTACGATTTACAGCTTACCCCTTACGCACAGGGTTGGGTGTTTTGGGCGTTTTTTGTGGCTTTTGCTATCAAGATGCCTCTGTTTCCCTTCCATACCTGGCAGCCTGACACCTACACCGAATCGCCCACCCCGGCTACGATGCTCCTGGCCGGAATCATGCTCAAGATGGGAATTTATGGCCTGATTCGCCTGCTACTTCCCATAACCCCGCTGGCTCTGATGCAATGGGGTACCCTAGCCATAGTGCTGTCGGTGATTGGCATTGTATACGGTTCAATCATTGCCATTCAGCAGCGTGACATGAAGCGCCTGATTGCCTATTCGTCTTTTGCACACGTGGGCCTTATGGCTGCTGGTGCTTTTTCCATCACGCTGAATGGCTTGCAGGGCGCGCTTATTCAAATGCTGGCGCATGGGATCAATGTGGTCGGGCTGTTTTTTATTGTCGATATTATTTTTAGCCGCACCAATACACGTTATCTTGATCATTTGGGAGGAATTACCCAGACTTCGCCCCGGCTCAGTGTTTATTTCATGATGTTGCTGCTGGGTAGCGTGGCTCTACCCCTCACCAGCGGATTTGTGGGTGAATTCCTCTTGCTGGCCGGAGTATTCGAGTACAACAACTGGCTGGGAGCCGTGGCGGGGCTCACCATTATTCTGGCTGCGGTATATTTGTTGCGAATGTTCCAGAAAGCCATGTTTGGCAAAACCAATTCCTCTACGGAACATTTCAAGGATCTCACATTCAATGAGCGAGCGGTCCTGATTCCGCTTACTATTCTGGTATTCTGGATTGGGATTTATCCTGGCACGTTCCTGAAAATGACCGAACCAGCAGTGAACCAACTGTTAAGATTCATACATAATTAATTTTGAATGAGTGAATGAGCGAATATATAAATGCTCATTCACTCATTCCCTCATTCAAAATTGCCACTATGTACCCCATTGTATTATTATCTTTTTTGGGAATTGTGGTCCTCTTTCTAGGGTTTCTCAAATCCAGAAATGTCCTTCTTCCAGCAACGCTTCTCTTTTTGGCCATTGCCCTGGCGGGTAATTTCGTAGAATGGAATCAGGGAACGATTCTGTACTTCAACAATATGTTTGCCGTTACCAATCTCACCCTTTCATTTAACGCAATCGTACTGATTTCGGCGTTTATGATTGTGGCTATGACACGCGGCTTCCAGGACGACGATGAGGCGCAACCTGCCGAATATTTTGCCATCATGCTGTTCTCGCTCGTGGGGGCTTTTATGATGATTGGCTTCGAAAATCTTATCATTCTATTCCTCGGCCTGGAAATTCTGTCGGTAGCCATGTATGTACTGACGGGCAGCGAGAAACGCAACCTACGTTCCAACGAGGCCGCTCTGAAATACTTCCTGATGGGGGCATTCGCTACGGGTATACTGCTGTTTGGCATCGCCCTGCTTTACGGAGCAACGGGATCTTTCAGTCTGACGGGCATCCAGTCCTTCCTGGCACAGCCTCAGGTTACGCCTCCCTCCCTACTTTATGCAGGACTGTTTCTGGTGCTCATTGGCATGTTGTTTAAGTTGTCGGCGGCCCCGTTCCATTTCTGGACGCCTGACGTGTACGAAGGAGCTCCTACCATCTTCACAGCCTTCATGGCTACGATTGTCAAAACAGCCGGTTTTGCCGCGCTCTTTCGGTTGCTTTCGCATTCCTTTACGGGGGCTTACAATATCTGGTGGGTTACGCTGGCGGTGATTACCGTACTTACCTTGCTGGTAGGCAATATTGTCGCTGTTTATCAGGATAGTTTTAAGCGTATGCTGGCTTATTCGAGTATTTCTCACGCAGGGTACCTACTGATTGCCTTGACGGCCATGACCAGCCAAACGGAAAATTCGATTCTATTTTATTCGATGGCCTATTCCGTAGCAACGATTTGTGCCTTTGGCGTCCTGATTCCGCTGGCCCGGGAAAAGGGGATGACGGGCAAGCCCCGGGAAACGTACGAAGCATTCAACGGCTTGGCCCGAAACAACCCCTTGCTGGCTTTTGTGCTTACGGTCTCGATGCTGTCGCTGGCAGGAATTCCGCTGACGGCGGGCTTCTGGGGTAAGTTCTTCGTGTTTGGCAGCGCCGCCCAGCGCGGAATCATCTGGCTGCTGGTTGTGGCTGTGCTCATGTCAGCCGTCGGGATTTACTACTACTTCCGGGTCGTGATGGCCGCTTATATGAAGGAGGGCGATACCGCTAAAATACGCGTTGCACCCTTTTACCAGATAGTGCTGATAACGGCTACTGTACTGACGATTCTCTTCGGGGTAGCACCGGGTTTGTTCTCAGCGATGATCTAAATAGATTTGGGTATGTAGCGGGCTCGGGCTCTAGATTCAGTTTTCCCCAAAGAAAAAGCCGCAGGATTGTCCTGCGGCTTTTTCTTTGGGGAAAGAGAATTTCCCAGATTCTCCAATTTTAACTTAAATTCATTAAACGTTCATCAACGATTCGCGGCGGCGCATTTTACCCGCCGGAATACCGAACATCATCTTGAAACGTCGGCAGAAGTAGGCGGTATCCTTATAGCCAACGTCCGACCCAATGGCACGGATGCTTTTCTTGGAGGTACGGAGCAGGTCAACCGCTTTTTCCATACGTTGGTATTCGATGTAATCCTGGGGGTTGATGCCCGTCAGCATTTTAAAATACTGCCCTACGTAATCCTCCGATACGTTAGCGACGTTGGCCAGTACCTTGTTGGAAAGGTCACCGCCCAGGTTGTCCTTGATGTAGGCGAAAATATCGATCAGCCGGGGATCCTTGAAGTAGGTGCTGTTGGTAACCAACTGCTCCACAAACAGCTTATTTTTAAGGATATAGCGGATGATCTCGATTACGACCTCCTCGGTCTTGATTTTGATGATCCGCCCCTTACCGGCCGTATCCGTCATATCTTCGGCTAGAATCTGGTTGATCGTCGAGGCCATCTGGTCGTCACGCTTGATGAGGAAGGGAGGTACATCGAGAGACGTAAAGAAATTGACCGTGTCGAATACCTTGGCCTCGAACGAAATCAGTCCGAAAGAATTAGGCAGTTTTCCAATGGTAAGCGGATCGTGCCCACCCTGGATATAGTTGTCGCGGTTGGTCATGAACTCCTCGTTGGAGACCACCTTGGCTTGGCTGGCGTTGCCATAGGTTACGGTG
Organism: Salmonirosea aquatica; assembly: GCF_009296315.1. NCBI lineage: Bacteria > Pseudomonadati > Bacteroidota > Cytophagia > Cytophagales > Spirosomataceae > Salmonirosea > Salmonirosea aquatica. The sequence continues at coordinate 1,913,710 of NZ_WHLY01000002.1, read as the reverse complement.
GCGTGTTTCCCGCCCGGAATGAAAAGCATATCGCCCGTTTCTACCGCCTGTGGTTCTTCGGTACCGAACGAAACCTCGCCATCGTACAGGATGGTGAGTGAATTCTGAACGTCGTAATAATTTTTGATCGTGATGGGCTGGAGTATGTGAATATGCCGGGCTTTCACAAACTTAACGCCTAGTGATTCAATGATCTTGTTGTAATCTTCCATGGTGTATAGAATTAGGGCTGCTGAAGCCTTGAAAATCTAATTTTGTACAAATCTAATAAATTGTACAAAACTAATACAAGGATACAGCCACCAAATTACAAAAAAAAGTGTGCGTTCTGTTGCCATAAACGCACACTTTTTTCATAAAATTCCGAAAAGGGGCCATTTTGCGCTATTTAAGCAACTCTCTGGCAATAACTAATTTTTGTATTTCAGAGGTACCTTCATAAATCTGAGTAATCTTGGCGTCGCGCATGAGCCGCTCCACGTGATATTCTCTGACATACCCATAGCCGCCGTGAATCTGCACGGCTTCGGTAGTAACCCACATGGCCACATCGGAAGCATAGAGTTTGGCCATAGCGGCAGATTTGACATAATCCTTACCCTGATCCTTCTCGCTTGCAGCTTTATAAACCAATAGCCGGGCTGCTTCGATACGGGTAGCCATTTCGGCCAGTTTGAACTGAATGGCCTGGTGCTCAAAAATCGGACTACCGAAGGTTTTACGTTCCAGCGCATAGTGGAGGGCTAGTTCGTAGGCTCCGGCCGCGATGCCCAGGGCCTGGGCCGCAATGCCGATGCGCCCGCCATTCAGGGTACCCATGGCGAACTTAAAACCGAAGCCATCAGGGCCGATGCGGTTTTCTTTAGGTACCCTCACATCCGAAAACATCAGCGAGTGCGTGTCCGAAGCACGAATGCCCATTTTGTCTTCTTTCCGGCCTACCGAAAATCCTTCCGTACCTTTTTCCACGATAAGGCAGTTGATGCCCCGATGCCCTTTCCCGGAATCCGTCTGCGCCATAACCAGACATACCGAGGCCGTGTTGCCACTGGTAATCCAGTTTTTGGTCCCGTTCAACAGGTAATAGTCGCCCTTGTCCTCGGCGGTGGTGTGCTGCGAGGTAGCATCGGAGCCGGCTTCGGGCTCCGACAGGCAGAAAGCGCCGATGATTTCACCCGTAGCCAGGCGGGTAAGGTACTTCTGTTTTTGTGCTTCATTGCCAAAGGCTTCCAACCCCCAGCACACCAGCGAGTTGTTGACCGACATGATCACGGAAGCCGAAGCATCCACTTTGGAAATTTCCTCGATGGCAATGGCGTAACAAACCGTGTCCATGCCGCCGCCGCCGTATTCAGGGGACACCATCATGCCCATGAACCCCATTTCTCCCAACTGACGCAGAAGATCTTTGTCAAATTTCTGCTCGGTGTCGCGCTCGATTACGCCCGGTAAAAGTACACTCTGGGCAAAATCGCGGGCGGCCTGCTGTACTGCCATTTGTTCTTCACTGAGGTTGAAATCCAACCCCACTCTTTCTGTGGTTACAGCCATGATTTATCAATAGTATGAGTTGAAGATGAAGTTTTTAATCAAAAATAAATCAAATCGGAACAGCAGACAAATAGGGAGCAGGATGTACAGCGAAATTATGGTAAAATCGACAGGCTCCAACAGGAGGTACCCTACTCTGGTTCGGGATTCAGCGCCTCGTTTGGTCAAATTACTTACAATCTGGTTATTGATAATAAGAAAGACGGACTTAGTTTTACGGCCGGGAGCGACCATCTTTTGCCAGAAATGAAACAACAGGTATCCTTATCGGAACACTATGCCCGTCTGAATGAATTGATTGAAAGGTACCTGAGCGGTAAGTATTGGTTGTGGAAGCTCACCCTATGCTGCGCAGTTATCTCCTGGTGCCTGGCGGTACCTCCCTACACCGTCATGAATACCTCGGACGCCTGGGCTTTCATTCAAATCCAGTCTCAGGATATTTTACATCCTACGCATCTAGAGGTGTACATCCGTCGCGAAAACATGGTCATGCGGTGGGTACTTCCCCTGATGTATATCCTAACCGGTCACAGTGTGCTTCTGATTGTAATCATACAGGGCCTGCTGGGCTGTGGGTTCCTGTACCTCTTTCTGGGCCAGATTTTTCGGCAGACGAATGACCGGATCTTGACTGCATTCTTTGGACTGGCGCTTTCCAATATGTTTGTTTTTTCCTGGTTTTTTGTGGATACGGCGGGCTACGGCGATGGGTATGCCTACTTCTTCCTGATGCTGGCCCTGCTGACACGAAACCCGTTTTTGTTATTTGTATTGCTGCAAATTGCCTTCTTTACCGATGAGCGCGCACTGGTGGGGGCGGGGTATATCATTCTCTGGTGGACTACTGATCACCTGGTGAATCAAAAGGAAGGGGGTACCCTGGCAGCGTTGTTCAGAAGTGCTTTCCAATCCCGAACCTGGGTAGTCATAGCGGCCTGGGGCGTGTACTTTGTTTTTCGGAGCTATATTATGCGGACGTACTTTCCAAACCATGACTACAGTACCATGGGTACCCCTGTGCTGTTTGCCGATGGTCATCGGTGGGGCCTGGGCAATAGCCTGTGGACTTCCTTCGAGGGCGCCTGGCTACTGTTGGGGGCGGCGGGGTACGTACTGTACCAAACCGGCCGGCGCTGGTTGCTGCTGGCGCTCCTGGCCGGATTTGTTTTGCTGATCATAACCGGCATCTTTGTGCACGATATTGACCGCGATCTGGCCTATGGCTTTTCTTTTCTGCTCTCGGCCAGTCTCATTCTGTCGCGGCTAATTCCGGCACCTGAATACCGTAAACTCGTGTTCATCATGGCCGTGGTTTGTATGATTAGCCCCATGTGCTATACCATGGGCTACAATCGGGTGCTGTGGGTGGAGCCTCTGCCTATGAAAGCCCTGATGGTGCTCGACCGGTCGGCAGGCTGGGGTTGGTTCGATTGAACCGGCAAAAATCACAACTCCTAGTAAATCATGTAGATTACCAAGTTTGCCACTATGCCCATTTTGACCGTTTTTTATGTAAAACTACTACTTAACCTGGCGCTCACTGGCGCCATCGTATGGGTGGTGCTTAAGCCGGAGCTTTTTTACCGGTGGCAACTGCACAAAGGTACCCCCGTATTTGTCCTGGGCTTTTTATTATTCCGACTGCTGCCCTGGATCGGCATTTTCCTGATCATTGGGGAAGATCCTCGCGGTGATGTACCCTTTTTCTTTTATAAAGCCGAAGCTGCCAAGCTTGGCGGCTTCGTGTACCGTGATTTCTGGTCCTACCACGCGCCGCTATTCGCGTATATTATCAGTCTGCCGCTGTGGATTTGGCATAATGCCCGGGCTATCGTGCTGTTAATGGTACTCATGGAAACCCTTATTCTGTGGCTTACCTACAGTACCTACAAAAAACAGAAAAGCAACGCCCTGCAACTCACTTATCTGTACTGGCTGCTACCCGCGGCTTTCATGTATATTCTGGTGGACGGCCAGGAAGAAGTGTGGTTCTGGGGCGCGGCCCTGCTCATGTGGCGTTACACCCGTAAGTACCCGCAGGATTACGAGGTAGGGGTAGGGGTACTTTTCGCCATCGCCCTGCTGACGATCAAGGTGACATTCATTTTTTTTCTGTTTCCTTTATTGATCATTGTCCGCAAGCCGCTCCGTCTGCTGTTGACCATGGCTGCCATCGGGTTGCCTGCCCTGGCTTTTTTATATTGGCAAATCGGCGATTTGTTTCTGATGCCCATCCAGCACACCGAGCAACTCATGACTCCAAACCTCTTCTCAATCCTGCGGCCCTTCGTGGAGCTTTTGGTTTCGATCGATGCGCGGGAATCCACCATGCTTAACTGGATCGGCTTAGTGTTTACCATACTCGTACCTTCCTATATGGCCTACCGTAGTCGGGGAAAAGCCGTGACCGACCTGATTCCCGGCCTGTTCGTCGCCACTTTCGTGTGCATGATGATTTTCCAGGCCAGCGCTCCTGGTGCCTACCTAATTGCGTTTCTGGTCACCGTCGTTTTCGAACTGATCGATATAAAAAATCCCTGGCATATCGCTTTGCTGCTGGTCCTGAGCTGGCTCACCGTGGTACAGCCTTTCGTCTACGTTTACAACGGGCAACCTTCCTATACCCACTTCAGCATGCTGGGCAATCCAGTTTATCTGCTGGAATACAGCCTACAGGTACTTAATGTAGCCTGTTTCTTCTGGATACTGCGGCAAGCTTATCGCCACGTAGTTCACCCCCAACCGCTCTCTATGCCATGAGCATTGTCTTTATCAAAACGATCCTGAGTATGGCGCTGCTGCTGTTGGCAGGGGCAGTACTTTGGAAAAGAGCATTCTTTCTAAAAATTTTTGCAGGTAAAAACGTTCCGATCGCGCTGACGGTAGGCTGGGTACTGTTTCGGTTGGTTCCGTTCATTGCGGTTTATCTGCTGGCTGGATTTGCCCCTACCTCCGACGTCTTCGGGTTCTGGGATGAGGGAAGTAAAGCCTCAATGGGCCAGGTGGTGTACCGCGATTTCTGGTCGCCCTACTCGCCCTTGTACGCCTATTATCTGGGTCTCTGGCTCAAATTCTGGTACGATCCGCGTATGATCGTGCTGGCGATGACCGTCATGGACGCGCTGGCGCTGTGGGTATCGTGGCATCTGTACCGGGCAAAACTTTCTGATTCCAATTTTTTGTTCAAAGCTCTCCTGTACTACCTGTTGCCGGGTTCGCTGGTACTGTGTGTGGTTGGAGCACAGGAAGATGTCTGGATGTGGCTGTTCGTCATCGTGGCGTTTCTGTTCCGACAGCGTACGGGACGGGTGGAGGTGTACGCTTTTCTGTTGGCGCTGGGGCTGCTGCTGACCAAAGCCATCCTGGTGCTGATCCTGGTGCCATTATTTATCATTGAGAAAGAAAAACTCAGATTTGTACTCACGATGGCCCTTGTGGGGGCGGTAAGCCTGGCGGTACTCTATCCGCTGGTCGGCTGGGAATTCACCCAGCCGCTCGACGAGGCCAAGGTACTGCGGGCCCCCAATCTCCTGTCCGTCCTGAATCCCTGGTTTTTTAATAAAATTGGGGTAGGGGAAAAGTTCTGGAACTGGATCGGCCTGCTCATTTCGGTGGGGGTAGGTAGCTGGATGGCCTGGCGGCTGCGGTCAACGGATATTCCTACCCTGATTTCCCGTACCTGGGTAGTACTTTACGCCACCATGATGGTCGTGCAGCAAAGCGCATACAGCAACTACATTTTTCTGTTTCTCATACCGCTCGTTTTCTATGTGGTCGATTGGCGAGATAAAAAACAGGTAGGGTACCTTTTGCTGTTTAACATTCTATGCGTGGTGGAGGCCTCCTACTGGTGGCGGCTGGGCATGCCCAAGTACCTCACACCTGCGGATATTTGGGCTTCTTCTTCTTCTGTGCTGGATTATGTAATCCAAGTGGTAATTGTAGTGCTGACAGGGTACTTCGTGTGGCTGGCGGCTACGAAGAAAGTAGTTTCTGAATAGCTGGTCTTTTTCAGGTAGGCTTTTGAAAGTGGAGTCTGCCCCCTCTGTTAAAGCCTTTATCTATATCCTGCCCTTATTTCTTAACGAACATGAAAACGATCCTGCGAACCGCTGCTTTCTGTCTGTTTTTCCTTTTGTCTAGTTTGGGTTTTAGCCAGACCAACCGCAACTCAACGGCACTTCTGCAAATAAATTGCCCCGCCTGCATCGGACAAAAAGCCACAGTCAATACGATGGATCTAATTTCCATGAACGAAGTGAAGCTGGTTGAGTCCCGGCTCGATTCAATGGGCCGCTGCACGCTGGAGGTACCTGTTTCGGGCCCTTTGCTTGCTTTTATTCTATTGGGTGAAAGTACCGTACCCGGTCAGGACTCGGTGTACCACCTGTATCTGGAACCGGATCAGGATTTGACACTGACCATTCAAGGTACCCCTACCTTTCAGGGGCAGCTGGGAGTAGCGAACCAGTACCTCTATGAATCCAGCCGTATAACTCGTTTGGTCAATGATCAGGCCAACAAACTGGTGGATACATTCAGGAACCTAACCGCCCAAGAGCAGCAGAAGATTCAAGATGCTTTTGGCACTGAGTTTAAACCGTTCCATCGGACTATTTCGGAGGACACGCGTATTTCCCAAAAAGCCAAAGAAATGCTTATTCAGGATGGTGAATTTTATGTCCAGGAGCGAGGACTGAATTTTTTAGATAGGAGTCCGGAAAAATTAGAACAAGAGGGTACCTATGAGGCATCATTATTTTTTCAAACTATTCCGGTGAAGCCCGAGTGGCTCGCGATGAACATGTACAACTACGGTGCTCTTTTAAATAAGAGAGTGAAATTCGACCTCGATTTGGCCATTTACTATGCACTTAAAAAAGAAGGAAAAGAAAAGAATACCGATACGCTTGCCATCTTAATGGAAAAGGCAATCCTAGAAAACACGCGCACTGCTCCGATTCGAGAATATCTTCTGGCAATAAATATAAAGAGAATGCTCAGGGAATTTGGCGCAACCCCTACCATTACTCAACTTTTCGACCGTTTCAAGAATCTATATCCTGACTCGCGCTATACGGCTACCCTGGATCGGGAATTCGACAAGTATCAGGGACTAGGCGAAGGAAAAGAAGCCAAAGACTTTATCGCTACCTACCCCGATGGAAAGGAATTTCGCCTATCCGACCTAAAAGGAAAAGTCGTGTACCTTGATACCTGGGCTACGTGGTGTGGCCCGTGCATTGGCGAATTTCCAGCCTCGAAAAAAATGATAGAGCACTTTAAGGAAAACCCGGAGGTAGTATTCCTCTTCGTTTCGATAGACACCAACCTTGAAAAATGGAAAGCCTACCTGAAAAGCGGCAAAGCGCCTAAGGGCATCCACGTCAACCAAAATACAGAAACACAAGCTCCAGGAACCGCCTTGTATACCCTCTACCGAATGAGTGGCATCCCCCATTATATTGTGATCGATCAGGCGGGCAAAATTAAGGTCAACAAAGCCCCCGGCCTTCTGATGAGGAATCGTACACTTTGCTGGATGGTTTGCTGAAAAAATAATTGTGGAGTAAGTTCGTATTGAGATTGGGGGTACCTTGACAGGACAAGGTACCCTTCTCGCTCCAACAAACTCTACTGATTTTTCCCTTCCAGACCCAGCAAAAATGCGTACTCCAGCGCTATATCGTGCAGCCGCTTGAAGCGACCCGATGCGCCACCGTGGCCGGTTTCCATGTCGCAATGCAGCAGTACCAGGTTGTCATCGGTTTTCAGTTCGCGGAGGCGGGCCACCCACTTGGCGGGTTCCCAGTATTGAACCTGCGAATCGTGCAGGCCGGTCGTGACGAGCATATTGGGGTAGGCCTGCGGCTTTACGTTGTCATAGGGCGAGTAGCTTTTCATGTAGGTATAAAAAGACTCCTCGTTGGGATTGCCCCATTCTTCGTACTCGCCCGTGGTGAGCGGGATCGTGTCATCGAGCATCGTAGTCACCACGTCCACGAAAGGTACCTGCGCCACCATGCCATGGTAGAGGTCGGGGCGTAGGTTGGCGACCGCGCCCATCAGCAGGCCGCCCGCGCTGCCGCCCATGGCGTAGAGGTGGGCAGGCGAAGTCCATTTCTGCTGAATCAGGAACTCGGCGCAGTCGATAAAGTCCGTGAAAGTATTCATCTTACGTAGGAGCCGACCGTTCTCGTACCAGGCGCGGCCCATTTCTTGTCCGCCGCGAATGTGACAGATCGCGAAGGCAAAGCCCCGGTCCAGCAGGCTTAGACGCGCCGAACTGAAGGTAGGGTCCATGGATGAACCGTAGGAACCGTAGGCGTACTGGAGCATAGGTCCGTTGCCGTCTCTTACAAAATCATTTTTATACACCACCGAAATCGGAATCCGGGCTCCGTCGCGGGCGATGGCGTAGAGGCGTTCGGTGGTATAGTCGGTTTTTTCAAAATCGCCCACGACCTCCTGCTCTTTCATCAGCGTGCGGGCGTGGGTAGCCATGTCGTAATCGTAGGTAGAGCTGGGCGTGGTGAGCGAGGTGTACCCGTAACGCAGAAAGGTAGTGTCAAATTCCGGATTGGAGCCGACGTAGGCCGTGTAGGCCGATTCGCCAAAATCGAGATAGTATTCTTCACCTGCCTCCTGCGGCATGACGCGGATATGCAGCAGCCCTTCGCTCCGTTCCTGCACCACCAGGTACTGGCTGAACACTTCGATGCCTTCCAGGTACACATTGGGACGGTGCGGAAGTACCTCCTGCCACTGGGTTTCGTCGCGCACTTGGTCTTCAGCTACCTGCATCAGCTTGAAATTCTCCGCGCCATCGCGATTGGTGACGATGTAGAAACGATCCCGATAGTGTTCCAGTGAATACTCGTGTCCCCGTCGACGTGGAATAATTACTTCCAGGGTACCCTCCGGTGCGTGGGCGTCCAGTAGTCGATACTCGGTAGCCACGCCGTTGTGGTCGGCCAGCAGGGCTACGTACTTTTTGGATTTCATCCGGTAGAGCGCCAGGTAGTACTGATCATCAGTTTCTTCGTAGAGCAGCACATCGTCGCGCACGTCGGTACCCAGCGTGTGACGCCACACCTGATAGCCCAGTAGAGTTTCTACATCTTTACGGATATAGAAAATTGTTTTATTGTCGGCGGCCCAGGCATAGTTGCCGCCTTCGGTGTTGGGAATCACATCGGGGTACCACGCACCCGTGGTCAGGTTGCGGAAGCGCAAAGTATACAGGCGGCGGCTTACGGTGTCCTCGCCCATGGCGGCTATGGTATCGTCGTCGCTGATTTCGGGAAAAGTAGCCTGGTAATAGGCATGGCTGGCAGCGCGCTCATTCAGGTCGAGCATGATTTCCTCATCGGCTTCCAGCGACAGATGCTTACGGCAGTAGAGAGGGTACTCGGCGCCCTCCTCGTAACGGGCATAGTACCAGTAGGCCCCGTCGCGTACCGGCACGGATTCATCCTTTTCCTTGATCCGTCCCTTCATTTCCTGAAACAGCTTCTCTTTAAATTCCTGCAATGGCGCCATGACGGCTTCCGTGTAGGCATTCTCGGCGTGGAGATGGGTCAGTACGGTTTCGCTTTCCCGTTCGCGCAGCCAGTAATAGTCATCGGTGCGGGTATCGTTATGGATGGCTAGGGAAGTGGGTTGTCTAAGGGCTTTCGGGGCTACATTGGTGTAATCAAACAAAGGCATGAAGGTAAAATTAGAAGGTAGGTACGGAATTAACCGCGAAGATTGCCCAATTAATGAAATTCTTACCTAATTTAGTTTCCTGAAAACCATTTTAGCGCGCACCTATTGCACAAAAAAACGTTATGCTACTGTGGATAGCTGGCCTGGTTTGATGTTGGCTGTGTATATCCATCTCCTTGTCCCTTTTCAAATATTTGCTCGAAATTATCTACATGAAAAAAACTTTACTGATTGCCTTGGCAGGTAGTACCCTGGTGGGAGCGGCCGCTTTTGCCCCCAGTGCCGACGACCTTGAAGCCACGTTCGCCCGCATCGATGCCGAGGTTCGGCAGCATAGTCGTGTCTACGCTACCCTTCAGGACGCCACGCAGAAAATCGGCCACCGCCTAACCGGCAGTACACACGGCATGGAAGCCGAAACGTATGCCTTCAACACGCTGAAAAGCTACGGGTTCAGCGATGTGAAATACCAGCCTTTTGAAGTGGAGTCTTGGAGTCGCGATACCGTGACGCTGAGCATTGTGCCCGAAAGCAGCGATAATTTTCGGGAGGTACCCGTCGTTTCGCTGGCCCATTCGCCGGTCATATCTGATCTGAGGGCGGGAATTGTGGACGTTGGCAATGGTTTGGAAGAAGATTTCGAACAGGTAAAGGACAAAATCAAAGGGAAAGTGGCTGTGGCCAACATTGGCCTTGTGGGGGTTACGGGCAAGAAAAACCTGCACCGTTCCGAAAAAACCGCCCTAGCCATTAAGTACGGCGCGGGCGGTATTATCATGGTCAACCAGGCTCCCGGTAAAATTCTGCTCACGGGTACCGCCTCGGTGACGGGCGCGCTGATCGCCATTCCGGCGGTGTGCATTTCTAACGACAGTGGCCGCGAACTACGGAGCTGGCTGAAGGAAGAAGGTCCCCTGGAAGCCCACGTGAACATGCGTAATTTCTCAAAGCCCATCAAAGCACGCAATGTAATCGCCACCCTGAAAGGAAAAACGGATGAGCGCGTGATCGTGGGAGGACACCTCGACTCGTGGGATCTGGCCACGGGTGCGATTGACAACGGCATTGGTTCGTTCAGCGTACTGGACATGGCCCGTACCTTCAAGGCGCTCAAAATAAAGCCCTACCGGACGATCCAGTTCGTCATGTTTATGGGAGAAGAGCAGGGACTGCTCGGCTCCAAGCACATGGTGAAGGAGCTGGCGCGCACGGGTGAAATTAGCCAGGTGAGTTATATGATGAATCTTGACATGACCAATGACCCCAAGGGCGCGAATGCCTTCGGGCGGGCCGATATGGAGGATTTTTTTCAGAAAATAGGCGCTGGCATCAAAAAAGTCGACCCATCGTTTGAGAATAAGCTCAGCAACCGCGCCGGTCTGCACAGTGACCATCAGCCTTTTATGCTGGAGGGGGTACCTGTAGCTGGACTTTCGGGCAGCTTGTCGCCCTCGGTACTGCAATGCTACCACGCCGACTGCGACCGTTTCGACCTGGTGGACAAGCAGCAGCTGGAAAATACCGTCCGCATCGGCTCCATGTACCTCTACGCGCTGGCCAATGCCAAAAAACTTCCGGCCAAGCGCCTCGACAGCATGCAGACGCGGGATTACCTGACCACGCAGGGCCTAAAGGAGGAATTGGTACTGGGTCAGGACTGGCGCTGGTAGGGGTATACCGGTGAATGAGTTGTGAATGTACTTCTTGTGTACGCAAGAAAATATACCCAATCACTCATTCACAATTCATAAAAAGAAGTCTGGCATAAGGTCCTCATCGCTTAGGTTGGTGTCCACGCGGTACTTGCCAAAATCCGTGATACCTTCGGCTTTTAGTACCTCTTCATCTACGAAAAAGTTACCGGTGCATTCGCGGCTGGGGCGGCTCAGAATATGGTAAGCCGCGTCGGCCATGATTTCAGGCATGCGGCTGCGGCGCATGAGCTGGTCGCCGCCCAGCAGATTCTGCACGGCGGCGGTGGCAATGGTGGTGCGCGGCCACAGCGCGTTAAAAGCCACTCCCTGTTTTTTGAATTCCCCGGCCATCCCCAGTACGCACATGCTCATACCGAATTTGGCCATGGTATAGGCTACGTGCGGCGCAAACCAGCGCGTTTCCATGTTCAGTGGGGGCGACAGGTTAAGTACGTGCGGATTCTCGGATTTCAATAAGTGGGGCAAACAGAGTTTACTGGTCAGGAAGGTACCCCGGGTGTTGATATGGTGCATCAGATCATAGCGCTTCATGTCCGTTTGCAGGGTAGGTGTAAGGCTGATGGCGCTGGCATTGTTGATCAGGATATCGATTCCCCCAAAGGTACCCACGACTTCGTTTATGGCGGCCTGAACGGCTTCCTCATCCCGTATATCCACTTGCAGGGGTAGGGCCCGGCCTCCGGCGGCTTCAATTTCGGCCGCGGCCGTATGGATCGTGCCGGGAAGCTTGGGATGCGGTTCGGCAGTTTTGGCGGCAATGACTATATTCGCTCCTTCCTGCGCGAGGCGTACGGCAATGGCCAGGCCAATGCCCCGGCTTCCGCCGGTGATAAAAACCGTTTTGTTCTTGAGCATCCGGTTGGGGTAGTTTTAGAAGATTGAATGGGTAAAAGCCGGATACTTCTGATTTCTACGCATAATCAAGGGTGGCACGATTTATGTTATATATTCAAATTGCGCAAACCCAGAATTGAATGTAGTTATACCTAGGCACTACCTAAATTAATGGATTCGGTTCAAAATAGCTGGTATCATCCTGATTTTAAGTAGAATAATTTAGCCAACACACACTAGACTATCATACATTACGATACCTGGCGCTAGACTAACACACATTAAATGCCCGTATTTATGAAACTTCCCGCATGTCTTAAGGACAGTCGGTTCTACCGATTGTGCCGGTTAGTTGTGGCCTGCTTATTGCTTGAGGCGCTTCCCGGTTACGCACAGTCAGAAATCCCAAAACAGCAGGCAGATCGTTCTTTTTACGCACAGGATTACCCCAACGCAGCCCAACGCTACTCCGAATTGCTGAAAGACAATTCCTTGTCCGATGAAATAAAAAAAAATGTGCTGTACAACCTGGGGTACTCTTACCAGAAGCTAGGGGATTTTGCCAAAGCCGAAAGCCATTTTCGCGAACTCCTGGAAATGGGCGAACCCGCCGAAACCAACCGGAACGCCTACCTTTACTACGCCCAGGCTCTGGCTCACAATGGAAAGCTTTCGGAAGCCCAGGATATGTACACCCGTTACGAATCGATAAAGTCCACCCCGGCTGTGGTACCCTTGAGTTCGGGTACTGCCTCTGGAAAAGCCAAAGTAACCTACCGGGTCGAAACCCTGTCGCTCAATACCTCCAACGCTGAGTTCAGTCCGGCCTACTTCCGGCAGGGGTTGGTCTATGTGGGAGGCAAAGGAGCAAGCGGAGCCTCTTCATCACCCGATAAAGGGTACCTCAATCTTCTTTATGTTCCCGATCGAACCGCCATTGATGCTACAGGTACCCTGGCGGCAGATGGTACTGTGTCGACGGCTCGTCCGGTCGCTTCGGCGGGCGGAGCCAATCCGGCTAACCGCCGCCTGGGACGCGATACCTACACCGCTTCAACTGCCAACGACTCCCGCACCGCCGCCAACTTTGCACCCGTTAGCTTTTCGGAAAGCCTGGGTCTAGGGAGAGGTACCAAAGCACAAATTGCGGGAGAATTTAGCAAAGAACTGAACACCAAGTACCATGAGGGCCCACTCACGTTCTCGGCCGATGGGAATACGATCTATTTTACCCGCAACAATTATAATGAGGGCAAATCCAGGAAAAGCAGCGATAATGTAAACAAACTGAAACTATATACCGCTGAACTGCGCGATGGGGTATGGACTGATGTAAAGGAAATGCCTTTCAACAGTGATGAGTACTCCACGGGGCATCCGGCGCTCAGTCGCGATGGTAAGTCGCTCTATTTTGTGTCAGACCGTCCGGGTGGGAAAGGCGGCACAGACATTTATGTGTCGCGCCTGGATAACGGCACCTGGTCGGCACCGGTCAATCTAGGTAGTGAGATCAATACCAAAGGCGATGAGATGTTTCCGTTCATGGATGAAAACGACAACCTGTACTTCGCCTCCAATGGCCGGCCCGGGGGAATGGGCGGATTAGACATTTACTTTGCCCCGCTGGCTACCGGGGGAGATACGCCCGCCGTCGTGCACCTGGACGCTCCGATCAATTCTAAAACCGATGATTTCGGCCTGATTACGGACGGTAGCCGTTCCACGGGTTATTTCAGCAGCAATCGGCTGAATGGCGACGATGACCTGTTTCGCTTTGTGCGCGAGAGTTCCTTGTTCGGTTGTCGTAATTTGACCATACGCGTATTCGACGACGCTACTTCGGTACCCCTCGACAGCGCCATGATTACCGTAAGGGCGCGCGGGGAAGGCGGTGATCCGCAGGTGTTGGCTACAGATGCCACCGGACTGGTCAACCTGTGTCTGGAAGCTGAAAACGATTTTATGTTTGAAATTGCCCGGGATGGCTACCTGACCAGTAACCTGGGATTCTCCACGGCCGAACTTACCGACGACAAACCCACCCAACTGGGTGCTTCGTTGATCAAGCTGAGCGTCACTGCTCCAAGTGCGCCCTCGCGCATCACAATGGGCTCCGATGACGGCGACTGGGAAAGCGAAGATGCCATTACCGCTTCTACGCTGCGCGGTACCGTGACGGGCGAGGCGGACAAGAAACCGTTGGATGGCGTGCGAATCACACTGAAAAACGAATGTGACGGACAAATCAAACAAACCGTGACCGGTCCGTCCGGTCGGTTTCGGTTCGAACTTGTGGAAGGCTGCGATTATACACTGGTAGCCTCCAAACCGCTGTATGGTACCAATACCAGCGCAATCAGGAAAATTCCGGAAAAATCGATCCCAAAATTAGTTTCGGCTAACCTGATGATGATCAAGGCGGGGGACTTGGTGACGTTGGATAATATCAACTACGATTCGGGAAAATGGGAGGTAAGGCCGGATGCTGCCCGGGAACTGGACAAAATGGTGGCTACCATGCAAAAGTACCCCTCCCTGAGAATAGAGATCGGCTCCCATACGGATAGCCAGGGCGATGCAAAGACAAACCAAATCCTCTCGGAACGCCGGGCCAAAGCTGCCCTGAACTATATGGCTTCCAAGGGAATTGCCCGCAACCGGCTAACGGCCATTGGATACGGAGAAACCCAATTGCTCAATAATTGTAAAGACGGGGTACTATGTACTGAAGAAGAACACCAGCGCAACCGCCGTACCGAATTCAAAGTATTGTATATTAAATGAGTAAGTATAAGGGCATAAATTGGATTTCATGGCCAGTGCAAGCTGAAAAACTGCTAAGAATCGTTACCAATCGTCTGTTCACAAAATAATGGTTCTCTTTCCCAATGCTAAGATCAACATCGGGCTCAACATCCTGGAGAAGCGTTCCGATGGCTTTCACAACCTCGCCTCCTGCTTTTATCCCGTTGGTTGGGCCGATGCGCTGGAAATTTTGCCCGCCCAGCAAGTAATGTTCGAGGCCTCGGGCCTACCTATTCCGGGAGCGGAAGGAACCAATCTATGCCTGAGGGCCTATCATCTGCTGGCGGAGGAGTATGATCTGCCTCCGGTACACATCCACCTGCTCAAGGCTGTTCCGATCGGGGCCGGTCTGGGTGGAGGTTCGGCGGATGCCGCATTCACCATCAGGGCCCTGAACCAGCAATTCTCCCTGAATTTATCCACCGGGCAGCAGCAGGATTACGCCCGTACCCTCGGAAGCGACTGTGCTTTTTTTATTGAAAACAAACCGATGTACTGCTTCGGCAAGGGCGATCAATTTGAAGAAATTGCCCTGCGACTGACCGGGAAATGGGTCGTCCTGGTCAATCCGGGCCTGCATATCTCCACGGCCGAAGCTTACGCAGGCATAACGCCCCGAAAGCCTGACACGGATTTGCGGAAGCTCCTGCAGCAACCACTCGATCAGTGGAAAGGGCAGGTCGTAAATGATTTTGAAGAAAGCCTGTTTCCGAAGTACCCCGTTCTGGATGAATATAAGCAAAAGCTCTACGGTTTGGGGGCGCATTACGCCAGCATGAGCGGGTCGGGCTCTACGCTGTACGGAATATTCGATGAGCCGATCGATACCTCGAACAATTTCGGGAATTCCACCGTTTGGGAAGGAGAGCTTTCTTAGCCAGACAGGGTACCTATACAGAAAATCAGGTATGGTACGTTTTTAGTGCGACCCTCGCTTGGATAAGGAGTGAGAAAAAATATTGCCATGCCTACGAGACCGACCACCCGTTCCGGGGAAAATCTATTCACCAAGCGCCGTGAACCCCTGCACTTTTTGTTGTGGTTGGGCATTGTGGGCAGCGTACTCATTTTTACAGTACTGCTGGGGATTTACATCGTCCGCAAAGTAGGTCCCAATTGGTACGAAACACCCCTACCGGGCATTTTCTGGTTTAGCACGGTGGTTATCATCCTGAGCAGCATCAGCCTGCACGAGGCAAAAGAAGCTTTCCAAAAGGAGCGCTTCGCGCTTTATCGTATCTGCCTGGGTATTACGCTTTTTCTGGGGATGGCGTTTGTGGGCATGCAGGGCTATGGCTGGCTGCACATGATCGAGCAGGGTTTTCATCTGCGGGGCAATCCATCCGCAGGCTTTGTGTACCTACTTACCGGACTGCACGTTGTGCACATTCTGGGCGGGCTGATTTTTATGGGGGTACTTTTTCGGGAGGCTACCAAAAATCAATCGTACATTGACTCCTTCGTCTACAGTGTCAATCCGCCTAACCAGTTGAAGATAAAACTCATGACCACCTACTGGCACTTTGTGGATGTGCTGTGGCTGTATCTGTTTCTCTTCCTGCTCTACCACCACACGGCCTGAGATTTCGGAGATTTTTCTGGCACTACTGGCTGACTGGCCTAAAACTTCGCCAGGCCAGAATCGTACTGACCAGCGTCATGATCGCTCCCAGCAGCAGGGGTGCTCCCGGAAAGTACAGCGCCGTATCGTGCCGCGTGAAGTATGCAAACAACCCGGTCATCAACGGCGGGCCGATGATGGAGGTCACGCTCTGCAAGCTCGTGAGCCCACCCTGTAATTCACCCTGTTCATTGGCGGGTACCTCTGTCGAAATCAGTCCCTGAATGGCCGGGCCGGCGATACCCCCAGAATGTAAGGTACCATGAAGACGTACATCATCCATCCTTTTGAGGCAAAAGCGAATAGCGTAAAACCGATCGAATAGAGCAGGAGTCCTATATACACACTGCGCTCGCGGCCCAGTTTCGGAATAATGACCCGGATCAGGCCTCCCTGCACGATGGCACTCAACAGACCTACTGCACCCAGCGAGTAGCCTACCTGCGCCTCGTGCCAAGTGAATTTTTCCATCGTATAGTACGACCACACACTTTGTACCGCGTGCGAGGCGATGTACACCAATACCAGAGAGATGATCAGCCCCGATATGACCGGAAATTTGCGCAGATGCCGCAGGGAACCCGCCGGATTGGCGCGTTTCCAGCTGAATGGACGACGATTTTCGGGTTTGAGCGACTCGGGTAGGATAAAAAATCCGTACAGCCAGTTGAGCAACGAGAGCGCCGCCGCCGCGAGGAAGGGTACCCTCGAACCATACTGCCCCAGCAAACCCCCGATTACGGGGCCAATGATAAAGCCTAAGCCAAAGGCCGCGCCTAACAATCCGAAGTTCTGGGCGCGTTTCTCAGGAGTACTTACATCGGCGATGTAGGCAGCCCCCGTAGTGAAGCTGGCCCCCATGATGCCCGCGATGATTCGCCCGACGAATAACCAGGCAATAGTAGGTGCATAGGCCAGAAACAGATAATCCAGCCCAAAACCAAACAGAGAAGCCAACAGCACCGGACGCCGTCCGTACTGGTCGCTCAGTCCGCCAATGATGGGCGCGCACAGAAACTGCACGAAAGCGTAAGAAAAAAGCAGCCATCCCCCGTAGCGGGCGGCCTGGCTCATGGTACCCCCGATGAGTTCGGCAATGAGCGTGGGAAGTACCGGGATGATAATACCAATGCCCGTAATATCAATGAGAAGAGTAACGAAAATGAAGCCGAGGGCAGCGGAACGTTTGGCAGCCATATTTTAACAGAAATTTTCCAAAAGTACGGTTAATTCCCGGGCAACCGAACTGGAATCGCCGGGATTTTCAACTACTTCCGGATAACAAAAGTTTAGCCGACAATAGAGTAGCTTGTCTTTCCGTTGCCTTTTTTACAAAAAACATAGCAAGAATGTCTTTTCTGAATATAGATTCCGCTAAAGCGCGTACGTTCGACGCCATCGTCATAGGCACAGGCATCAGCGGAGGCTGGGCGGCCAAAGAACTTACCGAAAAAGGACTGCGTACCCTTGTGCTGGAACGGGGCCGCGATGTGAAGCACAATGTGGACTACCCCACCACCAACATGATGCCCTGGGAATTTGAGCATCTCGGCCAACCTACCCTGGCCCAGCGCCAGGAAAACCCAATCGCCAGCAAGCACTATATTTTCAGGGAGGACGCCATGCACTTCGTAATGAAGGATAAAGTGCATCCCTATGTGCAGGATAAGCCCTTCGACTGGATGCGTGGCTATCAGGTAGGCGGACGCTCACTACTGTGGGCGCGGCAAACCCAGCGTTGGTCCGACTACGATTTTGAAGGCCCCGCCCGCGATGGCTTCGCCATCGACTGGCCCATTCGCTATGCCGATCTGGCACCGTGGTACAGCTACGTGGAAAAATTTGCGGGGATAGCCGGCAACAAGGACGGCCTGCCCCAGCTACCCGACGGTGAGTTTCTGCCCGCCCATGAAATGAACTGCCTGGAGAAGCATTTCAGCGAGCAAATGGCGAAGCACTACAAGGGTACCCGTCCGGTTATTGTGGGTCGATGTGCGCACATCACCGAGCCGCAGCAAATCCACTACGACCAGGGTAGGGCCAAGTGTCAGCACCGTGTCATGTGCCAGCGAGGGTGTCCATTCGGGGGATATTTCAGTACCAATTCGTCTACGCTACCCTGGGCCATGAAAACCGGAAAAATGACCCTAATGCCTCAGTCGGTGGTGCATTCGATCATTTACGACGAGAAAAAACAGCGGGCCGTGGGGGTAAGGGTAGTGGATACGAATACTAAAGAAATGATGGAATACTATGCTAAGGTCATTTTTCTGAATGCTTCGGCCATCAATTCCAACCTGGTCCTGCTCAACTCAACTTCAAATCGCTTTCCCAGGGGCTTGGGCAACGACAGTGGTGTTCTGGGAAAGTACATCGGCTTCCACAACTACCGGGGCCGCGTGAGTGCGGAGTACGACGGTTTTCACGATTCCACTACTGACGGGCGCCGACCGACCGGCGGCTACGTACCCCGCTTCCGGAATGTTTTCAAGCAGGAAACCGATTTCCTGCGTGGCTACGCTACGTCGTTCGGATCTTCGAAAAATGGGAATTCCAACGCGGGCCTGTTGGGTGAAGATTTGAAGCAAAACCTGTTGGCGCCCGAGCGGGGCGGCTGGAACATAGGGGCCCAAATGATGGGCGAGACGTTGACCAAGGAGAGCAATTTTATCCAGCTGCACCCGACGTTGAAAGACGACTGGGATATTCCGCTGCTCCGTATGTCGGTTGATTTTGATGACAATGACCGCAAAATGGTGCAGGATTTCTACGAGCAATTCACCGAAATGTTCACGAAGGCCGGTTTTACCAACATCAAAACATCGGACACGATGCGAAACCCCGGCAGCGAAAACCACGAAATGGGCGGAGCCCGCATGGGATATGACCCCAAAACCTCGTTGCTCAACAAATGGAACCAGCTACACGCGGTACCCAATGTACTGGTGACCGACGGAGCCTGCATGGTGTCAACGGCTACCCAAAATCCATCACTTACCTACATGGCGATCACGGCACGGGCGGCTGACCACGCCGTGCAGGAAATGCGGAAGGGGAATCTGTAAAAGATTCTTAGTATGCAGGGAAGGGGCTGCTCTGGTTTAGGAAGTCTTTTAAGTGAATTTTAATTTGAAAGTATCAACATTTTGAGCTGGCTGGTGTTAAAATAAAAGAGCCCTAATAGCTTGTACATTTTCCATAATAACCATCTTTCCCCAACAAAAAGCATGAAAACAACAATTGGCATTACCGATAAAAACCGTCAGGCCGTAGCCGAGCATCTGCACGCCATCCTGGCCGACGAATTTGTACTATATACCAAAACCCGCAACGCGCACTGGAATGTGGAAGGTGCCGACTTCTATGACAAGCACCTGTTTTTTGAAAAACAGTACAACCAATTGGCTGATATGTTCGATCGGTTGGCCGAGCGTATTCGTTTCCTGGGACACTATACCCCGGCTACCCTGAAGCAGTTTCTGGAACTGACGCATCTGACCGAAATGATCCATGAAACCAACGACAGCCTGGGCTTCATCAAGGAACTCAACGAAGACCACAATACCATCATTACGGAGATGCGGAAAATCATCGTTCCCATTGCGGAAGAATATAAGGATCAGGGTACGAGCGATTTTATCACGGGCCTGATGGAGGAGCACGAAAAAATGGCCTGGATTCTGCGTTCACATTTAAGGTAGGTGTATTGCTATTGCTGCCGATATAGTACTAGTATTACGAAAACGGGCGGACTTTATGAGTCCGCCCGTTTTCATTTTCAACTATTAGCTACAAAAGGCGCTTTCCGAACATAGGTACCTTTAGAGAGCTGGTCGACCACAAACCGCGCTAGGGCTCCGGCACTTACTCCGTCGCCGGGACAGTCTTCCAGACTCACATTCACGTCTTCGGCACTATCCGTCAAATGAATCCAGGGTAGCCTGACCAAGGTCCAATCTACGGTACTTTCCGCCAAGAGTTGGTACTCAACCTGTTTATCGGCGGTAGTATTAGGATAGTTGGTTTTCATCCACTCGGTAGCTGCCTGTACGCTGGGATTTTTTTGATCAAGCGGCGTATCCACGTTCAGGCCTGTAAGCAAAATGTATCGGCAAATCTGCTGTTCCTGCATGGCCTGCAGTACATTCCGGGTAGCCTGGCTGAAAATTGAGACCTCCCCCACAGGTTGCCCCAGCGCACTGATGACCGCCTGGCAGTCCTTGGTCAGGGCCCGCACATCTTCATAGTTGCGGGCGTCTCCCGCTACTAACTCGATAAGTGGCGTATTGATCTGAAAATTTTCGGGACTTCGGAGCAGAAGTCTGAGGGGAAAGCCCTGACGAAGTAGTTCTTGAACGAGGTAGGTACCTGCCTTGCCCGTTCCGCCAAGGACGGCAATTTTTATTTTTTGTTCCATTTGTCTCTTTGTAAACAGTAGATAATAGCTTTTTGCCCCGCGCCTGCATCGCAAGGCACGGGTTAGGGCAGCGGGTGCTGCCGCGCTGAATCTATATTTTACAAGGAGATTTTAATGAGACAAATATAGAGGGTGGTGGCTGAATAGCCTCAATTTGATCAAAAAACTAGGGTACTCTATCCGTTTTTTCCTACCTTGTTTACCGAGCCCGATGAGATTGGCACAGCTTTTTCGCAAAAAAATCAATCAAAAACCTGAAAACGAAGCATGGCTAAGAAGAACAACCCACTCATAGACGACAATTTGCATTGGTATAAGGATGCCATCATTTACGAACTCCATATCAAAGCCTTTCGCGATGGAAATGGCGACGGCATCGGCGATTTTCAGGGCATCATGGAAAAGCTGGACTACCTCGAAGATCTCGGTGTGACGGCCATCTGGCTGTTGCCTTTCTATCCCTCTCCTCTGCGCGACGATGGCTACGACATTGCCGACTATTATACCATCAATCCGTCCTATGGCGACATCGAGCAGTTACAGGCTTTCATCGACGAAGCCCATAACCGCAATCTGAAAGTCATCATCGAGTTGGTTATCAACCATACTTCCGACCAGCACCCGTGGTTCCAGCGGGCGCGACGGGCGCCCAAGGGGTCACCCGAGCGCGAATTCTACGTCTGGACCGACGATTCGAACCAATATAAGGACGTGCGTATCATTTTTCTGGACACCGAAACCTCCAACTGGACCTGGGACCCGGTGGCGCAGCAGCATTACTGGCACCGCTTCTTCCACCATCAGCCCGATCTTAATTATGACAGTCCGTTGGTGCAGGAAGAGATTTTCAAGATTCTCGACTATTGGTGCAAGACGGGCGTCGACGGTTTCCGGCTCGACGCGGTACCCTACCTGTTCGAGCGTGAAGGTACCAACGGCGAGAATCTGCCCGAAACCCACGCTTTTCTAAAAAAGATCCGGGCCCACGTGGACAAATACTATCCCGGCACGGCGCTGCTGGCCGAAGCCAATATGTGGCCCGAAGACTCGGCTTCGTACTTTGGCGACGGCGACGAATGCCACATGAATTACCATTTTCCGGTGATGCCGCGCATGTACATGGCGCTGCAAATGGAAGACCGCTACCCGATTATCGACATATTCGACCAGACGCCCGACATCCCACCCCTGGGCCAGTGGGCCATGTTTCTGCGCAACCACGACGAGCTGACGCTGGAAATGGTCACTGACGAAGAACGCGACTACATGTACAAAGCCTACGCCAAAGATCCCAAGGCGCGCATCAACCTGGGTATCCGCCATCGACTGGCCCCATTACTCGACAACAACCGCCGCAAGATCGAGCTGATGAACTGCCTGTTGTTTTCGCTCAATGGTACCCCGGTGATCTACTACGGCGACGAGATCGGTATGGGCGACAATTTCTACCTTGGCGACCGCGACGGCGTACGTACCCCCATGCAGTGGTCGCCCGACCGCAATGCGGGTTTCTCGGACACCAATCCGCAGAAACTGTACCTACCTGTGATCCTGGACCCGGAGTATCACTACGAAGCCGTGAACGTGGAAACACAGCGGCGCAATACGTCCTCGCTCCTGTGGTTCATGAAGCGGATGATCACGATGCGCAAAAAGTTCAAGGCATTCAGTCGGGGCGACATGGAGTTTATCTCGGTGAGCAACCCCAAAATCCTGGCCTTCACCCGTACCTACGAAGATGAAACCATTCTGGTAGTCGTGAATCTCTCGCGCTACACGCAACCCGCCGAACTGGACTTGTCCGACTATAAGGGGTACCTGCCCGTGGATGTATTTAGTAAAAATCGCTTTCCGGTCATTCGGGAAGACAATCCCTACTTCTTCACGCTGGGCTCGCACGGCTACCAGTGGTTTTTGCTGGAGAAAGCGCACCCCGAAGTGGACGAGTCACAGCCCCGGCAATCCTTTACGCTAACGAGTTGGGATGGTTTATTATCAAAAGCTTCGATCAGAACCCTGGAAAACCGAATTCTGCCCCGGTACCTCCAGAGTGTAGGATGGTACATTGGCAAAGACCGGACGGTTATCAGTGTGGAAATCGTGGAACGGGCCGAACTGGATTTGATCGGCGACCGTAAAGCCTGTTTGCTGCTGCTGGAGGTACAATATGAAAGCGGACTGGCCGAAACCTACCAACTTCCCGTAGCATTTGTAACGGGCGACGCCCTGCGTAAGATCAGCGAGAATTGTCCGCCTGCCATCATCGCCAATCTCAAAATCGGTAGCGAAGAGGGCCTATTCGTGGATGCCTACTATACCGTGGAAATGCACCGGACGCTCTTGACGCATTTTGTGAAAGGTACCCCCATCAAATGGAAAGGCGGCAGCCTAAATTTTGCGACTCGTGATGCCCGCGAACTACCCGCACCGGAAGATATGAAAACGCGCATGCACGGTACCTGGCACGAAACCATCATTACTTACAACGACGCCTACGCCCTCAAACTGTATCGACGCGTGGAGAAAACAATCAATCCTGATGCCGAGATCACGAAGATGCTGAGCGGAACCGGGCGCGCCAGCGAATTTGGGGCGGATTTCGAACAAATGCTACCCTATGCGGGTAGCCTGGATTGGAAGATCGGGAAAGAGACAATCACGCTGGGAATTATGCAGGAAACCGCCGAAAGCAATGTCAACGGTTGGGACTTCATGCTCGAGCGGCTCAATAATTACTATGAGCGAATCTTATCGCTGGAATCGAATGAATGGCCCGCGCAATTGCCCAAACGCGACATATTTACTCCCGTAGCCTACGAGGATATCCCCGACGGTTTCCGTGACCTCCTCGGTGGTCCCATCATTGAAGGTACCCGGCTGTTGGGCACGCGCCTGGGCGAACTGCACAAGGCGCTGGCAGCCGACGATTCTGCTGCCTTCGGTTCGGAGGGATTTTCGCTGCATTACCAGCGGTCTCTGTATTCGGCCTTACAGTCGCTGGTACGGGAAACCTACCAGAATCAGGCCCAAAACATGAAGAAACTCACAGAAGAGGTACGGCAGGAGGCCAAAGAAATCCTGGCTCGCAAAGCTGAGGTACTTACGTTGCTGAAAAGGATTTACGAGAAAAAACTGGATGTGGTCAAAATACGCATCCACGGCGATTTTAATCTGGAAAAGGTGCTTTTTTCGGGTAAAGACGTTACGATCACCGAGTTTGGGGGAGACCCGCTCCGGAGTTTTAGCGAACGCCGCCTGAAGCGCTCGCCCCTGCGCGACGTAGCGGCCATGATCCACTCGTTCAACTACGCCGCTTACGCAGGCCTGCTGCTGAGCAACCAGATCCGCAAGGAAGATATTCCCAAACTGACCCCCCTGGCCGAACTATGGATTCAGAATGTGTCTGGGCTGTTTATGAGTGCGTACCTCGAAACGGTACAAGACAGTGCCTTCATTCCCGACGACGAGCACGATCTGGGCGTGCTGCTGCAAACGTTCCTGCTGGAAAAAGCGATCTTTGACCTCAACCACGAACTGAACGACCGTCCCGACTGGGCCATGGTACCCCTACGGATCATTAAGTCTATTTTGGGCGAAGTGGAGGTGTAGGCATATGCATTTATATTCACAAAACCTCTTAGGCAGCATTTCGGTCATGTGAACCCATAGCAGAAATGCTGCCTTTCAGGTATCTTTGGAAAGATACAAAAGAAATAAAGTATGAAAAGTATAACGATTCCCGTCGAAGTCCCGACTGATGTGTTGATTGCTTTGAATGAATCTGAGCAGGACTTGAAAACACACTTTCAGACAGCTATAGCGATAATGCTATTTCAAGAGGGAAAACTGACGTTGGGCAAAGCTATTCAACTGGCAGGAGTGAGTCGTTTTGAGTTTGAGAAATCACTGGCGAAAAGCAAAATTTCGATTTCAGATTTGAGCTTTGAACAAATCATGTCCGACGTGGATACATTGAGGGATTTATAGCCTGTGAAGATTGTAATTGCTGATACCGGCGCCTTGGTCTCGTGGGCCAGATACACCTCATCGAAAAGCTTTTCGGAGAGTTCTACATTGCGCAGGCAGTTTGGGAAGAGTTAAAGAATTACGAAAATCCAAAATTCGATAATGAAATTCTGCAGGATCTTGAAAAGCATGTTATAAAGACCAAATCTGAGAATTATTTGTCTGTGGTAATGGACTATGGTGAATCCGAGTCGGTGATTCTGTGTAAGGAATTGCAGGCAGACTACTTGCTGATCGATGATAATAAGGCCCGGACTATCGCCGAAGCACTGGAAATACGGTGCATTGGTTCGGTTGGACTATTGATAAAGGCAAAACAACTGGGGCTTGTAGAGAAATTAAAACCTATATTCACCGATTGGCTGGAAAATGGGAGGTACTTTTCGAAACGATTTCTCAATAGTATCTTGAAAGAGGTTGAAGAAGAACCCTTTCCGGATTAAATATCGAGTTGAGAAGAAGGATTTGGTCGACTGCTCATACTTTTATTCACTAAGGTACCCTTGCGGATTATCAAGTCTATTTTGGATGAAGTGGAGGTGTAGAGTAAAGATAAGTACTGCTTCTTGATGAAAAGGCCTCATTGTCAAGAAGCAGTACTTTTAAAATTCAGATCTGATCGCTGGTTGAACGTACCTACTACCTGGATATTGGTAAGACAGTAGAGGGATACACCCGGTCGAAATAAACGATACTGTCGAAACTGCCCGGTAGGCTGACGGTACGCCAGTAAACCTGACTTCTTTTTTGATTGTATGTTGCCCCGCTGCTTCTGATTATTACGTCGTTTTTGCTGTTGACAGGCTGAATGAAACGTACCCTATCGCTCAAATGAGCAAGACTTATACTATCTGCTTCGAGAAATAATACATCATGTGCTTTAAAAGAACGTACTGTGTCTGGCGAAGCGGATACGGCCATGATCTGACCCTCTCCAAAATCAACTCCGAGGGTATAGACCTCATCAGCCAAGGCCTCTTTCAAGTAGGTGCCTAGCCCTCCATCGTTAGCTACGTGTCCGTTGTGCGCTGACACCACAAAGCCCATATCCTTCCTTTCAAGGTTCAAAATCCACTTTACATTTTCTGCCATATAGAGATCCCGTTTGAAATCTCTGGGATGGGTGTACATATGGGAACATAGTCGGATGTTTTCCAATACCCTTGTGGCCAGCTGCCATTCTTGGCTTTCAGATTTAGAAGCAGCCTTTTTCTTAACTGCTTCCAGGTGTTTTTGGAGGTCTTCAAGCTGTGCTTCGGTATATACATTATGACGCCATTCAGGAAGTTTGTTAGGTGTCATGGTTGGCAGAAAACTCGACAGACTATCGGCGTAGCTTTTGTCTGTTTTCGAGAAATACTTTTTGATGAAGTCAAATCCGGCATCGACATCCTGTACATCTATCCCGTAAATATGGACGTGTTCATGCGGCTCTTTCGACGCATTATAAGCCCTCATCCATAGCATTAGATCCTTAAACTCTTCTGTACGATGCATAAATGGCATCTTATTCAATCCAGAGGCCAGAGAATCCATAGGAGTACATCCGCTCACAAAATCGTCCAGTTTCAGAACACTGTTGAAATTTGCTTCAATGAGTAAACACTTTACCCTATTCAGACCGACAAGCTCCTTGAACAGGTCATATTTGAAAAGATACACATTGGCCGCTCCGTGGGTAGGTTCGCCGATAAGCAGTAGCTTTTTCTTTTCTAGAACACTGAGTAGGGGATCGAGATTTTTATTCAATCCAAAGGGAACGGATTCACCAAGATCAGTGATGCGAAAGTTCGGGCTTTCCTTCTGCCCCACCAGTTCAGTGACGGTAGTCTGTGCGAGGGTACCTTGAGAAAGAATACAGGTGAAAACGCAACCCATAATTATTCTCCTACCCAAGCTAATGGATTTGGTCATAAGGAAAAATGTTTTTGATCGAACTTATAGAACGGGTATGCTAATGCCTTAGCATCAGAACGATAACGTACTCATCTTCCTTATCCTGTATTCGATATATCTTCAAAAACAATAGTTTGATTTCAGCCCTTCCGCGCACGATACTTCGCCAATTGCTGCCTGGCACGTTGCCGGATTTTGTTTTTTAGAAACGGCGTCCAGCCCAGCAGGTACCCCGGTAAACCCAACGCCTGCCGGGACCACTTCCATAGGTCGAACTGGTCGGTGTGGCGGACGATCAGGCCGTCCTGAAACTCAAAGCTGGCCGTGATACGGTTCACTACCTTGCGGCCCGTTTGGCTGAAGGTATAGTGGGCCACCCAGTCGGCCGAGCCGGTTGTGTCATGGGCCTGGACGTTGTCAAACGTCAGCGACAGTTGGCCTTTGCTGTTTTCGATCAGCATCCGCCACATCGCTTTGGCTTCGTCACCGTGCAGTTCGCCGAATACCGGATCGGTAAAAACTACGTTGGGGGCATAGCAGCGCACCATACCCTCAGCGTCGGCGCGGGCGAAGGATTCATAGAATTCCCGGATGAGGGCTTCGTTCTTCATGAATTTTGGGGTTAAAAGGGGTATTTGATGCCAGCAGGCAGCGGCTCCACGGCTACCTTCATCCATTGTCCATCTACCTTGATCACCACAATATTGTTGTCCTTGTCGTAGAACATCGTACCGTTACCGCTACCCTTCAATTCTTTAAAATTGACGTGTTTGGCATCTTCGGCGTACTCTTTTTCGGAGTCGGCCGTCACTTCGGTCTCTCGCAGATTTTCTTTCCCGATATTCCCGAGCGTCAACGCGTTGGTTAAGCGAAGCGAGCCGTAGAAAATGGCCTTATCGCGGCCAAAAAGAAACGAGTGCTGCCGTACATCGGAGCCCAGTTTGAACCAGTTGTAGGCGGGCTCGGAATGGTTATATACTGTACTATAATAGTAGAGTTCGGCCACAGGGCGCTCTTCTTCCTCGTGCTTGTTGACCAGCATCGTAATACGCGATTTGTCGTCGCGGGCGTAGCCCTCGAATACGTGGTAGCCCCAGCGCTTGCGGTTACGTTCGTTCTCGTTGCCGCGCACCTGAATCATGTAGGGGGTACTTAGGATACCATTCACCGTGGTGTACATGGGTGTCACTTTCGGGTTGAAGCCAAAATTATAGCCTCTTTCCTGCCATCGCTGCCAGGTGGTATCCACATCGGAAGCCAGTTCCAGGCGTTGGGCGGTTGAGTTTTCCGAGCCGGGAATCAGCCGGACATAGGTGTCATTTTGAGGGGAGTTGGGGATGGCTTGTCCAAGGACGAGATGGACGGCCAGCAGTAGGCTGACTACAAGTAGTTGTTTCATAGGAGTTGCGCAATGAATCATTGAATTAGGTGGGTAGATATACACTACTTTATTTTTTCTATCTCTACCCAAAATGGGAATATTTTTCGGGAGCCTACGGAGTAGTACGGAATCAAATCGCCCTCCATGTCAGGTAGGTGAACGTCTTTCATTTCGATAAGATCATTAGGGGTACCTGGCTGTTTTATCTGGTTGATAAAGGGCTTGGTTTCCAGGATCATTTGGCCATTTCCCGGTACGGGTTCGATGAATTTGAACCGGATGGTGTAGCGTCCTTCGTGCACGCGAACTCGCCACAAGCCATAGATTTCTTCCTGCGCCCAGATGCCGAGGTCCCCGTCGGCGTCATTGCGATTCAGAATCACCGGATTTTCCTGGGGGGTACCAACCTCGATCCGGGGCGGGTGCAGCATGTTTTCGGAATTGACCAGTTCCTGAAATAAGCCATCTAGTTCGATTTTTAATTGCCGGGCTACTGCTGTTTTTTCATTCACCAGATTTTTCTGCTCATAAGGGTCTTTTTCAAGATCGAACAGCTCAAACCGGGTTATTTCGGCGTTGTAGTCGGTATGACCTACCAGTTTATAAGGCGCTTTTTGTAGCGCCACATTATTATACAACTCCGGATAGCGCCGCGACCAATAAAAGAATAAGGAACGATTGGCCCAGGGTACCGATTTCCCCTCGATAAGCGGCAGAAGACTATGCCCGTCGATTTTGCAGTCTTTGGGCAAGGGTACCTTGCATAGCTCGGCCAGCGTAGGCAGCACATCGATGTGCGCTGCCGGGGTGTCGATGTCCTTGTTGCCCACGAAGCGGGTGGGGTACCTTACATAGAAGGGTACCCTGACTCCGCCCTGGTACACGCTACCTTTACGCCCGCGCATACCTGCCACGTAACGTACCTGTTGAGGACCGTTGTCGGTCATGAAAATCACGAGGGTATTTTCCGTCAGATTTAGCTCGTCTAGCTTTTGGAACAATTTACCCAGGTTATCGTCGATATTTTCTACCATCGCGTACACCTTGCGGGCATCCTCCTTGTTGGCTTCGCTCATCTTGACAAAGGGCCGGTCGTCTTTTTCAAAACCCGAGGCCGGGTCAATATTCTTGTAATGCTGATAATAGGCGTCGGGTACCTGCAGCGGCGTATGCGGGGCATTGAAGGACAAATAGCAGAAGAAGGGTCTCTTCTGGTTTTTCTCGATAAAATCAAGGGCACCAGCGGCAAAAATATCGGAGCAATAGCCCTGGTAAGCCTGCTGCTTGCCGTTATGCCACAGGGTAGGATTAAAATAACTACTGTCGCCCTTGAAGTAGGTGGTCACGTCACCGACCTGCCCCATGCCGCCCGACAGGTGAATCAGCGACTCATCGAAACCCTGGTCATTGGGTCGGCTGGGGTAGTTGTCGCCCAGGTGCCATTTTCCGAAAATCCCGGTGGTGTAGTTCGCCTGCTTCAGCATCTCGGCGATTGTGATTTCCGTGGGCGCCATCATCGCGCCGCCGTTGTAAGTATCCCGTACCCCGGTGCGCAGTGAGTACCGCCCGGTCATCAGGCTCGAGCGCGTAGGCGCACAGACGGGCGACACATAGAACCGATTGAAGCGAACGCTTTCTTTGGCAAACTTGTCGATGACGGGCGTTCTGACGTGCGGGTTACCCGTAATGCCCAGGTCTCCGTATCCCTGGTCATCGGTGATGACCAGGATGACGTTGGGTGGCGGCTGGGCCTGTGCCGATAGGATTGAGCAAGGAAAAAGAAACACGGAAGCTAACCTGAGAAAATGGAGCCGCATGAGTGAGGGATTTGCTGAAAGACTTGTAATCAGAAAGCAAAAGGGTACGACCCAAATGGCTCTACTGATTTCCGGCGTTTCAGGGCCATAAAAAGAATCTGGGTAACTAACCTTTACCTCTTAAAGTCAAGAAAAACCTTTTATAGTATTAAAATTAACAACATCTGGATTCAGGATTATATCTTTGCAGCTTAACATTAAATCAATTTCTTATGAAAAAAATGGCTCGTATTTTTTCAGTGCTGATGGTAGGGTCTTTGGCAGTTATGCTGATTACTACCGGGCTTTATGCGGCAGGTAGCCCGCTCGGGGCGGATATACAGGATTATGTGGGTACCTACACCGTGTCAGGATTGCCTTTTGAAAAGGTTGTGGTTTCGGACAAAGCTGGAAAACTGCATTATGTGGCGGGCGAATACGAGGGCGATTTTACGGAAATCAGTGGCAAGGCTGATACGTACAGTGCCAACGGAGAAGCTACCGTGACTTTTATGCGAAATGCTGCCGGGAAAGTGGACAAAATGAAGCTGGAGATTCAGGGCGAATCTTACGAAGGCATGAGGAGCATGGAAGAAATGGCCGGTTCAAGTGTGGCCCTAACCGACTATGTGGGTAAATACAAAATGGAGAACCTACCTTTTGAGTTTATTGTCTTGTCGATGAAGGATAACCAGCTTTACATCACGGCGGGCGATAATGAAGGCACGCTGACTGCAATGCCCAACCAAATGGATGCTTTCGATGCGGGTGGGCAGGCTACCATTAAATTTACGCGGGACGACCAGAAGAAAATCAATAAGATAGTAGTCGAGGCACAGGGACAGGTTTTTGAAGGTACCCCGGTGACGCAATAAGTAGTGAAAGCTGAAAGCTATTAGCTAATGGCCAATAGCTTTCATAAGATTTTAACAGGTTGAATAGCCAAGTTACTATTGGTTCAGTAGGTTGTTATCAAAAATGCCGGAACGGGAAACGTTCCGGCATTTTTGGTTTAGATATATCGCTTGGCTTATCCGAGGCGTATTAAAGCTTCCTTAATCGTGGCAATCTTGGCTTCTGCATCAGCCTGTTTCTGGCGTTCTTTCTCTACAATATCGCCTTTGGCGTTTTGCACAAAACGTTCGTTGGAAAGTTTTTTCAAAACAGAATCCAGGAAACCTTCAGTGTATTTTAGCTCAGCGAGTAATGTTTCGCGCTCGGCTTCCACGTCAATTTCCCCGGCCAGATTGATGAAAAACTCATCCGACCGTACTAGGAATGACATGCCCTCCACCTGCTCTTTCACATAGGTAATATCCGCAACATTGGCCAGTTTGCGCACCAAATGATCCAGCCGGAGGTACCTTGCTTCCGAATCGGTACGAATGGCCAGGGGCAGCTCCGTTTTGGGACTAAGTCCTTTGCTATTACGCAGATTCCGAATCGCCGAAACGACTTCAAAAAGTACCTCAAAATCGGCCAGTAGTTCCGGATTGGTTGCACCAGGCTGCGGGAACGGAGCCAGACAAATCGTTTCCTTCTCGGCGCGTTCGCCGATGTTCTGCCAGATTTCCTCCGTGATGAAGGGCATGAACGGATGGGTGAGCCGCATCAGTTTATCGAAGAAATCGAGGGTGGCCGCGTAGGTAGCCGCGTCGATCGGCCGCTGGTACTCGGGCTTGATCATTTCGAGGTACTGCGCGCAGAAATCATCCCAAATCAGCTTATACACCGCATTTAGCGCGTCCGAAATACGGAACTTAGTAAAAAGGTCGAGTACCTCGGTCAGGGTTTGGTTGAACTTGGCTTCGAACCAGTCGATGGCCAGTTGGTTACGGGCTGGCAAATCCGACGCTACCTCCCAGCCCTGCGTCAGCCGGAAAGCGTTCCAGATTTTGTTACAGAAATTCCGCCCCTGTTCCACCAGTTTTTCGTCGTAGGGTAGGTCGTTTCCGGCGGGCGAACTGAACAACATCCCTGTCCGTACCCCGTCCGCCCCGTACTTTTCGATGAGTTCGATGGGATCGGGCGAATTGCCAAGCTGCTTTGACATTTTGCGGCCCAGCTTATCGCGGACGATGCCCGTCAGGTATACGTTCTTGAACGGGTAGGTACCCCGGTACTCGTAGCCCGAGATGATCATCCGCGCCACCCAGAAGAACAGAATCTCCGGTGCCGTGACCAGGTCATTGGTCGGGTAGTAGTAGTTTACGTCGGCGTTGTTGGGCTCCTTAATGCCATTAAAAACCGAAATCGGCCACAGCCAGGACGAAAACCAGGTATCGAGTACGTCCTCATCCTGCCGCAGGTCTTCTTCGGTGAGAGCAAAAAGCTGGTACTCGTGCTGGGCTTTGCGCAGCGCCTCGCGCTTGCTTTTGGCTACGATTAGGGTACCGTCGTTGAGGTAGTAGGCCGGAATCCGGTGGCCCCACCACAGTTGACGGCTGATGTTCCAGTCGCGGACATTCTCCATCCAGTGGCGGTAGGTGTTCTTGAATTTGGGTGGAATGAGCTGGATGGTATCGTTCATCACACTTTCCAGCGCGGGTTTGCTCAGCCGTTCCATTTTCAGAAACCACTGCTCGGACAGGCGCGGCTCGATCACGGCGTCGGTGCGCTCCGAATGACCCACGTTGGATTTGTATTCCTCCACCTTCACCAGATTCCCGGCGGCTTCCAGCATCTTCGTGATTTTCTTGCGGGCCACAAAACGGTCTTCCCCCACCAGAATCTGCGCTTTTTCGTTGAGGGTACCGTCCTCGGCCAGCAGATCGATGATGGGGAGGTTGTGCTTTTTGCCCAGCTCATAATCGTTGGTATCATGGGCGGGCGTCACTTTCAGACAGCCCGTTCCGAACTCCATTTCCACATATTCATCGGCGATGATCGGGATAGAGCGATTGATCAGCGGGATGATGGCTTTTTTACCAATCAGATGCTGGTACCTTGCATCATTCGGATTGACGCAGATGGCAACGTCGGCCATAATCGTTTCAGGGCGGGTAGTGGCAATCGTCACGCTGCCTTTCTGCCCTTCCAGATCGTAGCGAAGGTACACGAGTTTTTGCTGTACCTCCTTCATATTGACCTCTTCGTCCGACACGGTGGTACGGGCCTGCGGGTCCCAGTTGACCATGCGGTGGCCCCGGTAGATGTCGCCTTTTTCGTAGAGATCGATGAACACGTCGATGACCGAATCGTACAAATCCGGCTCCATCGTGAAGCGGGTACGGTCCCAGTCGCAGGAAGCACCCAGCTTGCGGAGTTGCTTAAGAATAATGCCGCCGTATTTATGCGTCCACTCCCAGCAGTACTCCAAAAACTCATCCCGGCTCAGATCGCGCTTGTTGATGCCGCGCTCTTTAAGCATCGCTACTACCTTGGCCTCGGTCGCGATGGAGGCGTGGTCGGTACCGGGTACCCAGCAGGCTTCCTTGCCTTCCATGCGGGCCTTCCGGACCAGAATATCCTGGATGGTATTGTTGAGCATGTGGCCCATGTGCAGCACACCCGTGACGTTGGGTGGCGGAATCACGATGGTGTAGGGTACCTTG
The DNA here is from genome assembly GCF_009296315.1 of Salmonirosea aquatica. Classification (NCBI taxonomy): domain Bacteria; kingdom Pseudomonadati; phylum Bacteroidota; class Cytophagia; order Cytophagales; family Spirosomataceae; genus Salmonirosea; species Salmonirosea aquatica. The sequence goes on along the minus strand of NZ_WHLY01000002.1, from coordinate 1,880,401 downwards.
TCGGGATTGGGCTGCGAATTGAAATAGCGGTTTTCGATCCAGTACTGGTACCACTTGTCTTCTATCTCCTGCGGTGAGTAGGTCTTGGAAATCATAAGGCTTTGCTGATCCTGAATGGCCCGGTGGGCCGATTTTGAGGGGCAAAGATAAGGAAAAGGCGTCCATTCTCTATTGCCTGATTTTCGTGAGTGTACCCGCTTTTAATGGAAACACGCGATACTAATGGTGTTTTCCAATTGGGAGCGTCCTTGGCTGAAGAAGACACAGAAATAGGTCAAATGCTTCGCTCCCTGATAACCCCTACGACATAATTAGTCACTCGGGAAGTACGGTAGGGTTGTACGACGGAACATACCAAAATTGAAATATCAGAAAACTCTGATGAATTGTACTGTTCGGCTTGCTCATCATCGACGAAGGGTACCCGCTTGGTCCATGTAAACCCGAGCGAGTGCAATTCGGCCAGTAAATTTTCCTGGAAACCGAATCTGTCGTGAAGAAGCATAATTGCCGTCTTATCAGGCTTCAATATAATAACCCCCACGGTTCCTCCGTAAAGGTTGAGGGCAGTAGCGTGCAAATCAATGGACGGGTCGGTGCAGTAGGTGAGTTCCAGTCCCTTGTAAGTGTCCCTTTCTTTCAAATGGAAGCCCCTTCCCTCGAAAAAAGTACCAAAACAAGTACCCCTGTCGCATTCGGTGATTGAAATCAGATCCTTGATGGTAATATTCTGACCGTAAGCGATGGTAGATAGGAATGAAAGGCAAGAAAGGAGGAAGAATTTCATGGAATATCAATCTTTCACGGGTCGTCTTTCAGTATGCAGCTTCCCTTTGGAAGATCCCGCATAACGCACACAGAACATTTCGAACAACATAGATCGTTGCACAAATTTAATCCAGGCATGTTTTTTCCATGAGGTCTATTACTTTACCTCTCTTTTCGTCTAATGAACTATAATTTACGAAATCGTAATCGAATACGGAAAATCCCAAGTCACAATCGTAAGAACCGTTACCCGACATAGTTAACAAAAGGTTATCTCGCACTTCGTAAGGGAGCTGATTTTCCCAGCTTGCACCACTTGCGTCAACCATTTTTGTGAAGTAGAATATTTTTAAAACTGATTCAGGGTAGTCTCTTTTTACTTTTCTGACAATAGTTCCCGCGTTTTCTTTCAGTTTTTTCCAATTTTCGCCATTTTGCTTTTCTAAGAATATTCTTTTTTCTGAACCATACGGATAAGAATCAATTACCTTTTTTATAGTAAAATTTTGAGCATATACGTAGTAATAGATTCCGGGTCTAAACTCGCCAGATACTAATATTTCACCTAATGATTGCTTCTTTTTATATACGAAATGGTGAATTTCAAGAAACTTTGCTGGTGGAAAACTCTGATCTGATTGTGCGAAAATAGCATTACCAAAAAGCGAAAACAATAATAAAATACTCACAAAAATTTTCATAAGTGTATTACATTTGACGTGTACAAATATTTTGATGAAATTCTTACTTTTCTAAAAATAGCCGTCAGGCTTCTTTACCCGTACCCCCACAGCTACTACATCGGACTATACCGCTCTTACAAGCTACATTATAGCAAGGCACTTTTCCTGTTCCTTTACACTGAGTGTTACTGCACTCTATTCTCCCACGGTTGTTGCACTTCTTGCAGGGGAAATCAGCATAGTGATTTCCCCATACCCACACATATTCATAATTGCCATTGTACGACATATACCGATAGCCATTTTCCTCTTCCTGCGGGAAATAAGCCTGGATTTTGCCATTACCGTTACATTTTTGGCACGTGCCATTCCCGTTACCACCACAGGAGGGACAGGTGATAGTATTGGTGCCGTAACAATAGCCGCAAAGTACTTCGCCTACACCTTTGCATTCTGTACAGGCGTGTCTCTCCTCGCCCTGCTGAGGTAGATATGTTTCCTCAGAACTGTTCGTATCTTGAGCCTCACCATTTTCATCGATGACCTGCGAGTGCTCCGAAGAATACTCATCATCTGAGCCTGAGTTGCAGCCTGTCAAATGGATGCAAACCCATATAACCAGTAGAAACAGAATTTTAGAATTAGGTAGGGTCATTAGGTAGATGAGTATAAGCCGAAAGTAGTCCTCAATTAAAACTGTGGTACTTAGTGGCCCCACTTACAAAATTGACATAGGTCTCAGGCCACTCGTGCCTTCCTCCACCCGCTCTTGCCGATAGCTTATGCCTTCCGGGTTCTCCTTTGTAGGTGACAGACCGATAATCGTCAGGATTAGGCAATGACTCAACGCTGCCCTTTATGTTGCCAATGAAAACATCGTCAACGTAAACCTCGATTTGACCTACGTAAGTATTGGTGGTATAGAAGACATAGGTGGTCAGAGGAATAGAACTAACTTCGATCGTGGCAATAATACTCTTGCTCTTTTCACCATTCGAGGCGGTAAGTGTGACGTTGTATTTTCCGTTTTTATCATAGGTATGGATTGGGTTCGGAGTCCGGTCGTATGTACCATCCCCAAATTCCCACTGATACGTTTTTGCGTTTTCTGAGCTATCCTTAAAGGTTACAGTGCCTGAGTCGCCAATCGAATAGCTAAAATCAGGCTCAGGTACCTTGATAACCACATTTTTGACTTCTATCGCCAGCAGGCTTGTCGATGTATCTATTCCGTTTGAAGCACTGAGCCTTACCTCATACTTCCCATTCTCAGCAAACTGATGGGCGGGATTGCTTTCCTCGCTATATGTACTGTCTCCGAACTCCCAGCGAAAGCTCTCCGCATTTGTCGATTCGTTTTTGAAGACGATAATACCCTGTTCTTGGGTTTTATACTTGAACTGTGAAACTGGGCTAGAATCACAAGCGGTCAAGTACATCAATAATATACAGCATGATAAGAGAGAAATGTTTTTCATATATACTGCAAAAAATGCTAGACAGATCATCCAAATTTATTGACACACTTAGGATAAGTTGAATAAATAGTCTTGCAAAGATCTAAGAGAGTAGAATCAATATAAATACCAAAAAAAATAAAATAGATCAAAATAGTAAAATCTATTTTATTTCTATCACCCTTATCTTGTCGAAATTTCTTTTAATATCAATGTCTTTTAAGAAGTCTCTTAAACCTTCACTTGAATGTACTTTATCTGATGGACTAACAACCTTATCGTTAATTACAGTTGCTTCCGGGGAATACCACCAAGTATCCATTGTATTTTTTGAAATAAACTCTATCTTTGAAATGAAATATAATTTTTTTGTTTTAGATTTTTTTATATCTTCAACAGTTTCCAATTCCCAATATAGAGAATTTTCTATTTGTGTGCATCGACAAATAATTTCCCCATATTCTTCTTTAAATTTGAGTGTAGATGGATAGAAATACTTGCCATCAGTAAACACACTTTTCATAAGTGTATTTACTCCATTTTTTTCAAAAACCATTTTTACACTTTCAGGTTCAAGTCCTTCCGCTCCTGAAGCGTTTGTCCATGTCTTATCATATAGCTCATTTGGGCAAGCAATCTCATAACCTCGTGCAATCGAAAAATCTGAACTAGTTGGACCAAAACAACTAGTCAAAAAAGTGCCGCTCAAGAAAATAAATAAGTAATTAAAAAGTTTGCTAATTGCCATAATATTTTTATTTCAATAAATTAATTGATTAGATAAGACTTCGATAACTTAACCCGTCAGCTCTGAGCTAATAAGTGCTAGTAGACTTTCAATATAATAGAAAGTTTTCAGTCACTTATAGATCCACGATGAAGCTTGTAAAGATTATTTGGTGTTAATGATTTGTCTGTCAATTGATTAAGTACAGAAAAACTTTATGAATAAAATCATCCATCAATAATATTAAATTGAAAGTAATATGAAAGATTACTACAAGAATATGGTAGCAGTTAGACCTAGAGTTGCATATACTCCTGCAATACTGATTTTTTCTACACCAGATATATTGCTGGTCTTTTTATCGTACTCAAATTGATATAGATCAGTTACTGGCGATTTATTCAATCCTGGTAAGCCGAACAGCCCCCCATTGACCGATACTACCACAGCGCGTCGTAATGGAAAATGGCGCGGCCTGGAAAGAGGTAAAAGACGGAACCCGAGGCTAAATCGGAGATAGGGTATAATGTCGTTGCCATTTGTTAGTTCAAGGTTTTCAACATCAGATATATTTTCGATAGCATTCCATTGCGAAGCGACCCCGTTGGCGAGGTACCTCACTTGGCGGGTATTTACCTGGACGGTGTTCATTAAGTACTTCTGGGCTCCTAGTTCGTACGAGAAAAAATTCTTGTCGTAAGTTCTGATACCTCGTAGGCCCAAGGTTACGTGTTGAGTATTGATATCCAGCGTTCCTTTATTTTCGAGCATGACCAGTCGATTACCTAATCTGTACCCGACAATGTAGTTTTCATCCGGTGAGTACACCTCTATACTGTTTTGTCCGTAGCCAACTACCCCATAAAATCTTTTGTAATTTTCTCGGTTTTTCGTTAGAATACTCTTTGTAAAAGGTATGAAAACCCGGCCTTCAAAATTTTGAATACTTTTCTTCTGCCGTACGTCTATTTTGACAACATCCATTGAATCCTTAGGATTTAGTACGACGAGTGTACTTTGTTTCGAATACTCGAACCCCATTCCTGGCATTTTTTCGTAGGAAAGATGTCTATTTGAAGCATTTTTCCATAAATCATACGTCACTATATGTCCTTCTTGGAATTTTTTATCATACCTAGCTATCCTTGCATTGAGAATAGATATGTTGCTTTCGTATCCTTTTTTATTTGAAAGTACTTCTGGACAAATAATAAAAGGAAATAATATTGCAGCTTTCATATATTCATAGCGATCTTTCTCTCTTTCTAATCGTGCCAGTGATTTTGATTTTTGTTCAGAGTAAGGTAAACTTTGAAGTACTTCAATATTTTGATCTATACTTTTTAAATTGGAAATCAAAAGATTTTCATCATTACAACTGTAATCATAGTACTTATTAGTCATCCCCGCCCAAATAATTTTTCCCAGTTTTTTCATCCATGTAATATCCTCATAATCTTCTGCTTCTCTTTCCTTCGCAGTATTAGTTTTACGCAAAGCCATCGGAATACATTCACACTCTACATAGTCCAGAGAACGTTGCCATCTATTTCTCTCGTTTAACGCTTTTTGTTTATCGTTATAATATGCAGCTTTATCGTAAATAACAATAACGTCATGATTTTTTGCCGAGTGGTTGTTTATATCATATGATCGAGATTTGCTGCCTCCAGGAGGTATCGTAACTGGTTCTGATTGCCGCTTATTTCCTTTCGCGTACACTGAATAAGAATATTCAGTATCGGTATTTTGGAAAATAAGACTCTTATTTGAACCGAATGTTGTTTTGACCACATATACTTGTGCGCTCAAAACATTTGTATTGATAACCATTATACCGATCACTAATAGTAATTTTCCCCAATTCTTCATACGAGTGTCATAAAAATTATATAGTAGGCGGGGGTCATTGCTAGTTTATCTTCACGCAATGGCACTGTCCCAGTCTTTTTTTTAATTGTGTTTCTATTGTCGACGATCCACATCCCCAAAAATCCTTATAGGTGATGGACGTACTAGTCACTATCCATTGGAATCGATCATAGGTGACACCAGTAAATGTGCTACCAGAAATATCTTTGCACACTTTTCCATTAGCATCCGGAGCGTTAGTATATCCTGGCTGACATACATTATTGCAATTGCCATCAGCTGTCACAGCGGCCCAATAGCTTACGACCGGCTTATTCAAGAGTGAAACCCATTCTTGGCCATTGTGTACCTGCAAATCAGATCCTGCCCATCTAATATTTCCTGCTCCTATACCTCCAAATGTTACTCCACCCGACATTCTGACTTCCCCATTTACGACTGTCAATGCACCGCCACCAAACCGGAGGCTAGTTGGAGTTATCGAAATTTGTTGTTTTTCAGTTCCGTCAGATGACAATGTTTTTAACATAAATGATAAATCTCTTTGTAAAGAGTTTATGTAAAATATGTTAAAATTATTATCCATTTTAAATTCAACTTGTGGCGTTGCATATTTTGCAAAAACTAATGCATTATACTGCTCCCCAGAATTGTCGAGCATTAATTGATTGCCATTTTCACCCTTTACACTCAATTTAATAAGATTAGGGGGCTCTGTATTTATACCAACAGTTTTTTCTCCTATCTGCAATTGAGCATTCACTGTCAACACAGTAGTTATTATAATAAAAAATACTCCAATGTAATTTTTAAACACTATCATATAATAGTTTTTTTTGGATCAATATATTTTTATACTTATTCCAAGCCCTCGCCATTGCAATAGGTGCAGGTGATACTACCCGTTCCATTGCATCCAAAATTAGTACATGCCAACTTGCCCGACTTGCTGCATTTTGAACACGGGAAATCAGCATAGTGGCTTCCCCAAACATAAACGTACTCGGTTTGGCCGTTATAGGTTAGGTACCGATAGCCATTTTCAAGATTCTGAGGAAAATAAGCCTGTGTTTTTGTCAATCCATTACACTTAGTACAGGTGACCTTGCCTTTTCCGTAGCAAGTGTTACAACTTTGTGTGCCAGTTCCAGAACAATACGAACAAGTTTGATTACCAGCACAATAGTAGAGTAACAGGGCTATTGCCACTAACATCCAAATACTATATCCAGAATCTTTGTCGTTTTCTTTAGACATGGCTCTTGTCTATTTTCGTGAATATTAATATTTCTCCTTAGGTTTAGACATTTTTCAATCGTTTAGTGCTTTATTCATTATTTTTAATAATTTCTCTTCTGCAAAAGCTTTTACCATTATTGCATATAAGGTGCTATATTGAGTAGTTCCATCTTTTCTTAACTTAATCTTTTTTCTATCCGCATACTTCTGCGTAGTAACCTTGACAGATGATTTTATTACTTGTCATTATCGCTATTGAAATACATTTTTTTATTTGAATTATTCGGCCATAACCTAATAGTATTGTCAAATTATATTGAAATAATAGTTTGCGCAATTAGCTTTTTCTTTAAAAATAAAGTTCTCTGAATATGAACAAAACTATCTACAGTATATAATATTCTAAACTTACTATAATTGTATTTATTAATCTCGATACGATTACTAATATTACGGAATATACACGTATAATAGTACAAATTTATTTTTGAAGTTATCCAATCCGCATTTTCATTGTATTTAGGTTTTAATGCGAATGAAATATTAATTGAACTACTAAAAGGTATCAAAATATTTATTTTGATACCTTTTAGTAATATTTAATTGATTATATTTTGAGGATAGAAAAAAATTCATGGTCGAATTAGTTCGGAAATATAAATTAATGTTTAATAGAATGTATTTATCATCACAAAAAAAGTTTATGTGTGTATGTATATCAAATTTACTGTACAATCCATGAGAAGAAGTAATACCCTATATTATATCAACTACTAATTACAATATTTTTTATACATATCGAAAGCATTTGAATCACCTAAATTCATAGCTTTTTTAATGTTTAAACAACCTTCGGTTTTCTCATTATTATTAAAACAAGTAATTCCATAACCAAAATATAAACTTGAAGCATTTGGGAATTTATTTATTCCAAACTTAAAAATTGATTTTGCACCGGAAATATTTTCCATTTCAAAATATAAAAAACCAAGGGCTTCTATGGGTTTATATTCTTCTGGAAAAAGCTCAATGCATTTTTTCAATATTTGCTCATATTTTGAATTTTGTCCCTGGTTTTTAGATAGAAACGCATAATTAAGCATTATAGGAAGTGTTAAACTACCTTTTTTAATTGCACTTTCAAAATCATTTTCTGCTAAATCAAGTTGATTATTATCTATATAAAACTTAGCTCGATTACCCAAAGACTCGCCTGTATTATCCACTAATATTGATTGATTAAAGAATTTGAGTGCTTCTTCGTTTTGGCCCAGTTCCTGTTTTGCACGAGCCATGTGTAGAAGATATCCGGGAAAAATATTATTTCCCGTTTTTGTATCTATAAATGATTTATTTGCAATATAATAATCATCATAAGCATCTTCGAATAAACCCAACTCAAAACTTAGATGCCCAAACTTCGAGTTGATCCCAAACCCTAAGCTTTCTCTTCTATTAATATTCTTTTTAATAAACTTCATATCCTTGAAAGCGTTTTCATTTTCTTTTAATTCTAACAAAATCTCAAATCTCAGAATATATGCAGATATGCTATCAGGTTTCGAGTTTATTGCTCTGTTAGAATAGTTAAGGGCCAGAGGATAGTTGATCGCTTCTGATAAATAATGATTTCCTAACAATACATTGCAATTATAATCATTTGAATCTTTTTCAAAAATTGAAATACAACATTTTTTTAACATTAATAATTCTTTAAATTCTTTGCAATCTGATTGTGCACTTAAATTTAGGTTAAGTGTTGTAAAAATAAACACTGTTATTGTATATTTCATGATATTTCTATATGTTAACTATGGGGAATTTGATATGATATATTGCAATTCATTATTTTGAAACATTTCATAAATAGATTACTTATCTTGTCAATTGGAGTAGCAGATTTTTCTCTAAAAATAATTTTACTGTTATTTTCAATTATCAATGTAACTGGAAAAGAATTATAAACAATAAGTAATTCTTCAACTTTATTGTCCGAGTATTTTAATTTATTAACCCTTCTATTCTTAGTTTTTTTCATGTATCGGTAATTTCATTAATCAAGTTGGATGCTTTATTTTTTAAATACTTTCCATTTAAGTCAAATCTTGAATTGTAATCATTTTTATCAAGTATTTTATTTGTTGTCGATAAATACACACCTACTTGTAGATTATATTTTAGCTGCCAGGAATTTATAGAATCCTGAATACTGTTCATTTGAACTACCCCAGATCCTATCCATGGCTGGGTTCCAATTAGAAGAGTTAACTCTTTTCTTGAAAATATCTCTTGATTACTTTGCATATTTCCATCAAAATCAGGGCACTTTGTATCAGGGAATATTTTCTGAGCTAAGCAACTGTTGTATCTTACAAACAGAAAATTTATTGTTGTAAACAATTGATTTCCTCATCGTCATTGATTGTTTAGTTGATTTTGTAAATCTTCTTTATTTGATAATCTAATCCTGTTATTTTATTAAATTCGAGAACACCAAACCATACAACTATCGAATAATGCCCCTATTCCACCCCTCCACCCCCAACGACTCCCGTACATACTCCCGCCTCCTCCGCGAGGATTGGCAGCACTAGACCATTGCGCAGCGTGACTTCATGCTCTTCATAGTCATTGATAGAATCCCGGTTAACCAGTGTCAAATGATTGATTCTCAGAAATCGGTTTTCCCTTCTTCACGCAACAACCTCCGCACGTAGCTCCGCCTTCGCCGCGCGATGGGTAGAACAAAGCCATTACAGAGTATTACATTATCCTCGTTGAATTGAATTACAGCCCCCTTATTCACCAAAGCTGAGCGGCTGACTCGCAGGAAATTCGCTTCCCCGAGGCGCTCATGCAGTATGCGCATGGTGATAGAAAGTGTCAACATAGGCCGCCGTGCGAAATGAACATGGGTGTAGTTTCGGTCGCCTTCGCAGAAGACGATCTCAGCGGGAGACACTTTGGTATAGCCTCCAATGTGGATGCTAGATTCCTGGGAAATGCGTGGACAATTCATATGGTGGAGGTGTAGAGGTATTCGAGCGTATAGGCCTTATAGTTATTAATTGGATATATGGGAGTGTTTCAATAGAATCAATTCTTTATCCCCTAAAAAACACCAATCCTCCCCACACAAAAAACCGCCACTTTCCCAATCCCGGCAATCCCTTTCTGAAATACGGCAATGCCTTTCCGAAGGCCATCAGGGCACCTCAGCGGAAGTAGGTTTACCTTCGTTTGATAACTTTTCTTTTGAACCGAGCTTATTTTTCCCTACGTTTGGAGGGCTGACTTAACCCAACTCATTCCTAATCATGCGCTTATCCGCGTCCTTAAAGTTCCTGCTGGGAATAGGCCTAGCTGTCTTGGTTACGAAGCAAAGTGCGGCTCAGGAGCCCGATTACCTGCCTCTGCAACCCGATAAGGTCGAGTGGGCGGATCAGGTAGGTCGCCATGCCAAGGTGAGGAAAGACAGCAACCTGCTGGCCGAATACCATTACCTCTACGGAAAAATCTACGAAGCATCCGGTAACTTCCTAGTGGCAAAGCGCCACTATTTGCAATCGTTGCGCATTCAGGAAGCACAGGGTAATTTGTTTGCCATTGTCAGACTGTATTGCCGCCTATCCACTGCTGAGAAGATTCAACTTCACAAAGCGGAAGCATTACGGCATGCACGGCTTGGGCTAAGAATCGCTGAGCAGAATAAAAATGATGAATTATTAAAGTTAGCTTATGGTCAAATGGTTACATTGTATACTGATTACAATCACATACCAAAGGATAAAATACTGACAACTGATGCTTCTGAGGCCAATTCTGACAGCTTGTTGAAGTATCTTAACAAGTATGAACCCATAGCTCGTCGAATAGGGAAATCAGCTGATATCATGGGTTTAGATACTAGATTAGGGTGGGAAATGCTCAAAAAGAGTGATAGGAGGGCAATTGCCTACCTTAAAGAAGCGCTGGATATCAGTATTGAGCTTGGAAAACCGTACGAGCAAGTAGCTCGTTTACTGAATTTATCTGATGCCTATCTTGCCTTTGACCAATCTGAGGAATCCTACGAAATTTTGCAGCGGGCAAAAAAAAAGTACAATACGCTTTATCCTGACAGCCGGGTCATATCACTTGGAATTGAAAGTACCTATGCAAGGTACTACGAAGCCGTTGGGAATTGGAAGGCGGCTTTGGAGCATACAAAAAAGCTGCATGAGCTGGAAAAACGGGATTATGTCGCTGATCACGAGGGTGCTGTAACTCGACTTGGGATAGAGTTTGAAAATGAGAAGAAGGAAACGCAACTCGCAAGCCAGCGCAAAGAATTAGCTCTCAAAAACGAGAACATCCAAACGCAGCGATGGCTGTTGTTCGCGGTATCGGCGCTGCTGCTACTGGCGGTGGGCGGCATTGCCGTATATTACCGGCTCTTCCGCCAGAAGGCCCGCATGAGTCGCCAGAACGCGCAGTTGGTGCAGGAGCAGAACCACCGCGTCAAGAATAATCTACAGGTCGTATCGGGCCTCCTGCAATTACAGGCCAACCGCCTGAGCGACGAATCGGCTATTGCGGCTTTGGAAGACACTCAGTCGCGCCTGAAGGTGATGGCGGCCTTGCAGAAAAAACTCTACGAAAACGATCGGTTGACGCCCATCAAAGCGGTGGATTTCATACAAGAACTAGTCGACATGGCTTTGACGTCTTTTGGTTGCTCTCCTATTGTTCCACACTACGAGATCCCGGAGACGATCGAGCTCCCGCTCGACTACGCCTTGCCCGTAGGGCTAATCGTCAACGAACTCACTACCAATGCCTGCAAGTACGCCTTTGCCGACCATGCTGACCCCGAACTGACGGTCAGGATGTGGATGCAAGAGGGTACCTTACACCTACTGCTGGCCGATAATGGCGGCGGATTCAAACCGCCCTCGCCAGTCAGAGGCGGAAGGCAGTCACTAGGCATGAAGATCATCGATTTGCAGGTAAAGCAACTAAGAGGTAAATCCAGCTTCGACACCACCGAAGGTACCATGTTCCAAATGCACTTCGAAGTTTAGCACCCTGCCCCTTTTTTAAGTCCCTCATAACTCACCATTCAACCATGATCCCGCTCAAAGTTCTCATCATCGAAGATGACCTGATCGAAGCTGCCGATATGCAGGAAAGTCTGGAAAGCGAAGGCCGCTTCGTTACGACCATCGCCAGCAACACGCAGGAAGTCAAGCGAGCCCTGAAACGGCAGATCCCTGATTTGGTTTTGGTGGACATCCGGCTGGAAGGTTCGACGCATAATGGGATCGAAATCGTGGAAGAAGTGCTCAATGCCTACTCGCTTCCTATCGTTTACCTCACTTCAAGTACCGAAAAGCCTTACATGGAAGCAGCCCGGAAAACGCAGCCTGCCGCCTTCATGTTCAAGCCTTTCCGCAGCAACGAACTCGCTATTCAGTTAGAATTGGCCTATCTCAACCGGGGTATTCAGCCGGATTCCTATGCCGCTGAAAGTCTGTTTCTTCCGACCGATCAGGGTAGGAGTCATATCAGAATTATGAAAAAAGACGTGGTGTACATGTCAGCGAGTGGGTCTTATGTAGAGGTACACCTTCGAAAAGGGGCCAGTACCGAAAAGATTGTATTTTCGATGAATCTGGGGCATCTCGACCAGTATTTTCCGGACAACCAGTTCTACCGCGTTTCGCGCTCGCTGATGGTCAATCTCGATTTCGTGGAGCGGGTAGAAAGGAACCGTCTTTTCGTAACTTCCACATCGACACCAATCCTTTTTCCCGAATCCAAACACCGCGATTTACTGCGGAAGTTGGCCGTGGTCAAGACACCGTAGTGATCGATAAAAAGCCCAAACTTTCGAAATTCAAGAGGCCTGGACTTATATCTCCTGCGGCGATTAAATCCTGGAAATCATAAGGCTTTGCTGACCTGAACAGCTCGGCGAGTTCTTCAAAAGCGAATACTCTCTACCGCCCCATGCGGAGCCGCGTCTGCGCCGAACTCCCTTTTCCCTCGCGCAACTCTACTTTCACGGACGATTCTTTGAAAAGTTTACGGTCAATGCCTAGTGTGATTGTGTGAATGCCCTTCGGAAGTTCTGCTGCCAAGCCCTCATCAGTCAGGGGAATAGGTTTTTGGTCGGCCCAGGCCGTAATACCAGCAGTGGCGTTAAGTGCCAGGGTTAACTTTCCGGGAGTCAGTACCTCCACTTCGAACCGGACGATGCTGTACCTTTTGCCGGGCGACACCTCAATAATGGATAATTCGTCCAAGGGCAACTCGCCAGACACTTTGCTGTAAATGGGCTGAAAGGGTACATTGGATTTTGTGAAATAGGTCAACCCCTCGCTACTGATTTTTTTCGCAAGATCGGCTTGCGGGGAAGCGGTTTCCCAACGGCGCACGAAGCGTTCGTTAGGTACCCGAAAATCACCCGACTGCCCGAGTTTAGAAAGAAAACCAACCAGATTATCAAATTCCTCTTTTTCCAGACTGGCCGTCAACCCGGCGGGCATGAGCGAGCCAGGGACCTTCTCGATGCCCTCAATCTGGCTTTTGGGTATGGACACTTCCAGGCCCGTCACATCGCGCATGACGATCTCGGTGTTGCCGTTGCTGACCAGGTACCCCATGGCCTCGGTGCCGTCTTTTTTGGCAAAGCGCTGCAATTCGTAGCCTTCTTTGATGGAAGCTGTGGGATAAAGAATGGAGCGAATGATGGTCTCGACGGGCGAACTGGTACCCAAGCTACTCAAATCCGGGCCGATCAATCCCCCCGCCCCGCCAATGGCGTGGCAGGTAAAGCAACTTGATTTTCGGTAGATCCGTTCACCCGCTTCGGGGTCGGACGATTGCTTGATCTGGCGCGCTACGGCAATGATTTCCAGGTCGGTGAGTTGCTGTGGCATTCGTTCCGGGGGGAGCTTACCACCGGAGGCTTCCAGAGCCCGCTTAAGTAGTTTTACCTCGTCGTCGTTTTGTCGGTTGGAAGGTACCCGACTCTGCACCAGTTGTCTTCCGGCCAGTGCCTGGGCAGGGGGTACTTTATTGTTCAAAATTTCCTCACCCAGGGCTCGCATGGCTTGCTTGTTACTCAGAAAAGAGGCATACAGCGGCGTAGCGTCCGCCTCCTCAGGTAATGTCCGTAGTAGGTCTGCCCCACGTCGTGCCGCCTCGGATGCATTGAGAGGTACCAGTCGGGCAGTAGCCAAGAGGCGAAGGTCGACCTGGTTTGGGGCTGATGCCAACTCGACAAAAATCTTTTCAGCGACATTTTTATCCTGCATGGCCAGCGCGTCCAGAGCGGCCTGTTGCCTGATTTGGTCCTTTCCTTTGGCAATACCAAGTAGCTGATCATTTATTCCATCGAGTTTCCAGCGGCCTAGCAACCGGATTGCGCTGGCGGCTACGGTCGGGTCAGAGCTTTCGATGAATGTAACGATCCGGTTCAGATCGCCCGCCGGCTTCATATTTCGCTGGCTGGAGGCTGCTTCCAGCGCAGTGAGTTGATCGCTGGTACGTTGGACGCTCTTGCTCTTGATGGTCTGGTCAAGAAGAATGCCTAGGTCTGCCGAGGTACCGTAGCGCGCCAGGGAATTGAGAACGTCCTTTTGGTACTGTTCAGGTACCTGATCTTTCTGGTAAAGCTGTACCAACTGCGCTACCGCATCGCGATTGCTGACCGATTTCAGGGCATAGGTAGTTTTTAAGGGAGTACCGAAAAACTCCGGTTCGGTTTTTAGCCGCTTAGTCCAGAGCGGCTCCAGGTCACGGGTTGTCTGCCAGAGGGCGAAATCCAGAAATTCGTCCATGGGTTGTTCCAGCACGGCCAATGCGGTACGCGCGGCTTCGGCGGTGTTCAGTGTTCGCAGTGCAATCACCGCTTCCAACCTTACTTGGGGATGCGGGTCTTGCACGGCTTTTTCCAGGAGCGCAGGGAGATTACTGATTTTATCAGACCACAATTGCAATGTCCGCAGGGCGGCGGCTCGTGCGTGGGGACTCTTGGCGCTGGCGAGCTGCAAAAAGAGCGGCTCGTTCACGATATTTAGCGTTTGGTGCAGCCATAATGCTTCCAGCAGCTGGTGCTCGTAGTCGGGATCGCTTTTATCAAGATTGATAATCCATTTTTTTAGAGCGGGTACTACTTCGTCGGCTCCGCGTAATTTCAACGTCTGCTTGGCCTGGGTGCGTGTCCATTCTTCGGGTACCTTGAGGGCATCCAAGAGTTCAAGGGTACTAGCTTT
The DNA here is from genome assembly GCF_009296315.1 of Salmonirosea aquatica. Taxonomy (NCBI): domain Bacteria; kingdom Pseudomonadati; phylum Bacteroidota; class Cytophagia; order Cytophagales; family Spirosomataceae; genus Salmonirosea; species Salmonirosea aquatica. The sequence goes on along the minus strand of NZ_WHLY01000002.1, from coordinate 1,865,394 downwards.
TGTCAAATTTGGTTTCCTGACCAAAGGTCGCCCCTTGGCCGTGATCCGCCAGATACGTCCGTGTTCGTGATCTCGACGCGGATCGTAGAAATCGACCTCGCCGTGCTGGATGATGGGGTTGTACCAGTCCGCCACATAGATCGCACCGTCCGGTCCAACGTTGATATCCACCGGACGAAACGCTACGTCATCGGTCCAGAGTAAATCCTCGACCTGCTGCGAAGCATAGCCGCTACCCTGCTCAGTGAGTTGAAAGCGGTTGATGCGGTTGGCTCGGAAATCGTTGGTAAGCAGGGTACCCTGCCACGAGTCCGGCAAATGTCGTCCGGAAACTACTTCGATCCCACTGTGCTTGGGCTGACCGGGATTCAGCCCCCGGATGATTCGCTCAGCTCCCGGTGCGGTGACGAAGGTAGCTCCCGGAAAGGCGTAGTTGATGCCTTCGCCGCCAGCACCGTCGGTCATGAATGACTGTCCCCAGCGGTTGAACTGCAAACCCCAGGGATTGATAAGCCCCCGGGCGTACACGTCGAGTTCCAGGCTTTCGGGCCGCAGCCGCCATGCGCCGCCCCCTTCCAGCCGCTTGATGCCGGACGGCGTTTCAACGTGACTGTAGATGTATATGGCTTGGTTGAAGTACATCGAGCCTTCGGGTCCCCAGCGGAAGGTGTGGATCAGGTGATGGGTGTCGGCTACTCCAAAGCCCGTCAGTATCCGGCGCTTTTTGTCGGCCTTACCATCCCCATCTGTATCCATGAAGTGCAGGATTTCGGTGGAATTAGCTACGTACACCCCTCCGTCGCCGGGCAGAATTCCCGTGGGCGTCATCAGGCCCTCGGCGAAGATGGTAGACTTATCCGCTTTGCCATCGCCGTCGGTGTCTTCCAGTATGTAGATTTTATCGTTGGCTTCTTCACCCGTCTTCACGTGCGGATAAGCCGTGCTACTGATCACCCACAATCGCCCGTCGGCGTCCCAGTTCATCTGCACGGGATTGATGAGCATCGGCTCGGCGGCGAAGAGTGATACCTCGAAGCCGTCCTGGATTTTGAAGGAGGCCAGTTCGTCCTCCGGATCGGGGCCGGGATTGAACCGCCGATCGTCCTGATTGACCGAGGCCGTTAGGAGTAGGACCAAGGGCAAAATGCCGATTTTGCAAAGCAGTTTTGGTAAGCTATCTATTTTCATAACTCTATACTATCCAGTTTATCAAGTACCTGATCTTATTTACAGCATTCTACCTCAATCGACTAAGCCGATAGGTATGCGGCAGGGGCATCCTGTGCAGAGAAATCTGTCCTTCCAGCCAGGTAACAATCAAGCCGAGTTCTTTCAGTCCCTCCGCGTGTCGCCCCTGTTCGTAGGAGCGGAACCCCAGGATATAAGTCCGGTTGTGTGGTCGGTACTGGTGGAAAAACAGTTCGTTCTTTTTCACGATCATCGTACGAAGCTGGCTCGCCTGCGCAAACGAGGGCCCTTGCCGGATGGGGACGCCGTCGGCCCACTCCTTTGCAGAAGCCGTAACGATCTGCTCGTCATCAGCAGCTAAGGTATAGTACCCCTTTTTTAATCCAGTGATCCGAAGCACGCGTTCTGAATTGACTGAGGCTCCCTTTTCTGTGGGAAGCGGCAGGGGAAGGTACCTTTCTTCTACGGTGAAGGTAAGTTCAGCGTTCTTCGGATCTGTTTTCAGGATTTTGAACGTAGCCGACGAGGCAGCATTTTGTTTGGAAAGGTCAATGGTAGCAACTTCCTGACGGGGAGGCAAACCCAGGCCGTTTTCGAGCGCCATAGCCAAATGGAAGTACCCGGTTTCGTTCAGGTGAATGTCGTTGTCGGTAAGGGAGAATTTCTTTTGGAGCTCGTGAATAGGTTTAAAGATATCGACAAAGTAGGTACCTCGTTCGGCCGCTGTGGTGGCCAGAGCCGAAGCGTAGCGTTCGAGCTCAGCATTTCGCCTGGTTGTGTTTTCAGAGCCATGTGTAGAGAGCGACGGAATCGGGGAAAGCAATACGGTCTTTGCCCCTAACTCCTGGATCTTGTCGAGCAATTTGTTCAATCCCTCGTTGAAGCGAGCCAAGCCCGCTTCGCCTTCCTGTGCCTCAATTCCGCCATAGGCAACGAAAACCACCGTCGGTTGGGCTTCTGTGATTTGCTTCATCAGCAATTCGTAAGGTGTAGGAGGATTGGTAAAATAGCTGCGGGCATCACCAAAAACGGTATCGCCCGACCAGCCGATGTTGCGGAATGTAACGGTACGATCAGGCCAGCGGGTGGTCAGGGCCAGTTCGAGGTAGCCGTAGAGCAGGTCATTCTCCATCAGTGAATTACCCAGAAATACAACCCGATCACCATTTTTGAGGGTGAAAGGCTCAACGGAGGTTTGGGATACGGGGGTAGCCAGGCCTTGAGCAAACGAAGCTGTACGCAGCAAAGCCAGGAGTAGTATGAATCCGTATCTCCAGATAGCCGGTTTCTTGTTCATGTGGTTTTTAGGAATGGAAGAATACCGGTAAAAGACCAATAGACCCGGAATATTGGCCTGATCGAAAACTTTTTTCACTTCGGGGGAAATTCTGGGACTTTGTATAGCCGGGTGGATGTATTTATACTATCCACGGATGCTGTTGACCCAGCCTGGGCAAGAAATTGAGGAGTGACTGAGAAGCCCTCATAACGCCACTTATTACAATGCATAAGTTTAAAGGAAAACAGTGGCGTAGTAAATACAAAGAAGCGCGGCTCGGTTAACGCGGACGAGTCGTCCTGCCTTAGAGAATCTCCATTAACTCCCGCAGGTGGCGGATCTCGTGAGTGGGGGCTTCATCGAAGGGGGTACCTGCTGGGTTATAGTACACGGCATCCATGCCGAAATTCCGGGCACCTACAATGTCGGCCTCCCAATTGTCCCCGATCATCAGGCACTCGTGGCAGCGCGCGCCAGCGCACGCGATGGCATACTCAAAAATGCGCCGATCCGGCTTACGCGACTGGGCTTTCTCATTGGTGATGAGGTGGGTGAAGTAGTCGAAAATACCCGCGCTCTGCATTTTTGTTCCTTGTACCACATCAAAACCATTCGTCAGGATATGTAAAAGGTACCCTTTGTCGCGGGCGTAGTTCAACACTTCCAGCGCTCCGTCCATCAGATAGGATTTGGTGGGAAGCAAGTTGATGTAGGTTTCTTCCATCGGTCGGAAATCCGTTTCCAACGGCGCGCCGAGTTCCTCCATGACCAATCTAAACCGATGCTCCCGGATATGACCGTGCGGGATTTCGCCCCGCTCTAATTCCCGCCAGAGTTGGTAGTTGATACGCAGGTAGGTACTGATAAATTTGTCCAAATCCGCTACGCCCAGCTCAGCCATTCGGAAAGTATGATATACCTCCGCCAGTGATTCAGCAGAACTGCGTTCAAAATCCCACAGGGTATGGTCAAGGTCGAAGAAAAGGTGCTTGTATTTCAAAGAGTATAGGTAGGTAAGGGGTTTACGCGCTTTTTTGCCGCAGGGGCAGAGTGATCATAAACTGAGAGCCTTGTCCTTCCTGGCTGGTAGCGCGAATGGTACCGTTATGTTTGTCGATGATTTTTTTGGTGATGGCTAGGCCAATGCCCGAGCCTTCGTATTTGTCTTTTGTATTGAGCCTTTCAAAAAGAGAAAATATCTTGTCCCGGTACTGGTCATTGAAGCCGATACCGTTGTCCGAAATGGTGATGCAGCACGTGGGCGTCTGAGGTGTCGATTCCGGTGAAGGCTGGTTATGGTCTGGACCCCCACCCGTAATCGTGATGACAGGAGCGTTGTTAGGCTTACTGAATTTGATTGAATTGCTGATCAGGTTTTGGAACACCTGCTTCATCTGCCCCCGGTTAGCTTCTATTTCCGGTAGGTTTTGAACCAAAATCGTAGCCTTTTTCTCTTTAATCAGGATTTCGTAATCCTCTATGACTTCATTGACTACTTCCCGCAGATTTGTGAGTGTAAAGGGACTGACATTCGTGGAAAGCCGTGAATAGCCCAGAATATCCACGATCATCGATCGCATCCGTTCCGACGAAGCAATGATTTTGTCCAGGTAGGTGGCACTTTCCGTCGAGAACTCGTGCTTGTGCTTATCCCGCAGCAGGGTCGAGAAAATCAGGATCTTGCGCAGTGGTTCCTGCAAGTCATGGGAAGCTACCGAGGCAAACTGCTGCAGGTCGTGGTTGCTGGTTTCCAGCTCTGCATTGATGATCTCGAGCTTGCGATTATTCTGCTTCAGAAGATGCTGAATTTCCTTCTGGAAAGTAAGGTCTGTAATAATGACACTCAAAGCGCTTCCTTCGTCCAGCAGCAGTGTGGTAACCGAAAGTTGGCAGGGTACCCTTGTGGTACCATTGAGTATACTGATTTCGGTTTTGCAATCTTCGGACCAACCACGCTTGAATATGTTCCGGTAGGTTTCAAGGCAGTCGGCAGGAATCAGCAATTCAAAATGCAAGCCGATGATTTTGGAAAGAGGTAGCCCCACCACGGAAGCAAACATGGTATTGCAGTAGACGATGAGCCCCTGTTCGTTGAGGGTCACGGCGCCTTCGTTCATTTTTTCGATAAAAACCCGGTAGTTCTGATCAGCTGTTTTGAGAGTGTAAAGTTGATGTTCCTCGTTAGGCCCTTTCACTACGATCGCATCCACTTGTCCCGTGCGGATCGCATCGATGGTCTCCGCGGCTTCCTCGAGTTGCTCGCGTAAATCTTCGTTTTCTTTTACGAGTTGTTCGTATGTCTTGAAAGTATTCATCGGGACTATGGAGTTATGCCGAGGCCTTTGAGTACTTTTTCCGTGTCGGACATATCCCCGATCAACCGGCGTTCCGGCAGGGGATGGATTTTTATCAGTAGCGGTAGAGCAATAATTTGTTCCTGCTCGGCAACTTCTTTCTGTTGATGGATATCAATGATATCGAGTGAATATTGATCTTTAATATGTGCCTCACATAGTTCTTTCAGATTAGCAACAGCGTGGCGTGAATTGACCGAAGCCCCCGCGATGAATAAGCGTAGTACATAATGACGCCCTTTGTCGTCATCTTCGCATAGCGCTATCTCCGGGGTGTGGCTCATTCCAATTGTTTAATAGGGCGTATGTTCAATCCTACCAGAACTTTTTCTTCGTTAGAAAGATCGCCAATGATTTTCCGAATAGGTTCGGGTACTTTTTTTACCAATGTGGGAATCGCCAGAATCTGATCTCCCTCGGCCAGTTGCGGTTGCACCAGCAAGTCAATCACTTCAATCACATATTGATCTTTCAGGTGTTGTTCGCAGTACTTTTTCAGATTTTTCAGAGCAGTCACAGACTTGGCAGTCTTGCCGGCTATGTAGAGTCGCAACTCCCAAAGTTCTTTGTTGTCTTCCATTTTATTGATAATCAGTGGCTAAGGGTACCTACTTCCGGCTGTCACGGTTACGGGCAATCTCTTTTCGATTTTTTTCCATTACATCTTTTTTGAGTTCTTCCTCGATATAAGTTTTATTGAGTTCCTCTCTTACCGACTCAAACTCTTCCTTCATGGTAGCGATTTTTGCTTCCAGTACCATGCGTTTCCGCTCGATTTCCCGATCCTTCCGTGACACGGCGTTATCCCATAGCACAACTCCTGTTTTCTCCAGCAATTGTTGTGCCTCCCGAGATGACCCCGTAAGTACTCCCTCGGGGCCAATGAATACATCCACCAGGCTTAGGCCACTATCCGAAATCACGAACTCGCGTATCTGGTTGGAGTGCTTCATCCCACGCGATTTCATTACGTACAAGCCCCGGTTTCGTTCGCCATTGGACTCAATGTCACGCACCAACAGCCAGGCGTCTACGAGCGAGGATATGCTCTCATCGGTTTGTTCAGTGGCAGTATCGGTGAGGGAAAGCGCGGTAAACATTACAGTTATATTGGTATTCTGCAAAAAATCGATCAACCGAATCAGCAGGCTCTTGACTTCGCTGACCGAACCCACCGTCACCAGATTGGTGATAGGATCAAGGATTACCACACTGGGTTTGAAGCGGGTCACCTCCTTTACGATGGATAGCAGGTGTAGTTCCAGTCCATGAAACGTAGGCCGGGCAGCCTGGAATTCGAGTATTCCCTTGTCAATGTGGCTTTGCAGGTTCATGCCGATGGAGCTCATGTTCCGGATGATCTGCTGGGGCGACTCCTCAAAGGCAAAGTACATGCACCGTCCACCGTCACGGCAGGTTTGGTCGGCAAAACTACCCGCGATACTGGTTTTACCGGTTCCCGCAGTTCCCGAAACCAGTACGCTACCGCCCCGAAAAAAACCTTCTCCGCCCAGCATCTGGTCGAGGGCTGTAATGCCCGACGAGATGCGCTGGCTCGATACCTCATGAGAAAGCATGAGCGAGGTCACAGGCAGCACCGAAAAGCCTTCCTTGTCGATCAGGAAAGGGTACTCATTGGTACCATGCACCGAACCCCGGTACTTGATGATCCTCAGAATACGGGTCGAAATCTTATTGTTGATCCGATGGTCGAGCAGGATTACGCAGTCAGAAACATACTCCTCTAGCCCTTGCCGGGTCAGGGTACCATCCCCCTTTTCACCGGTTATGACAGTAGTTACGCCTTTTTCTTTCAGCCACTCGAAGAGCCGTCGTAGTTCGGCCCGCAAAATAGCCTGGTTGTTGAGCCCAGAAAAAAGGCTCTCGATGGTATCTAGTACCACGCGCTTGGCTCCAATGCTGTCAATGGCATAGCCCAGACGAATAAATAGGCCATTGAGGTCATATTCGCCGGTTTCTTCAATTTCGCTCCGGTCAATATGCACATGGTCGAGCCGAATCAACTTATCTTTTTGTAATTGTTCGAGATCGAATCCCAGCGAGGCTACATTGACCGTGAGTTCTTCGGTATGTTCCTCAAAAGCCATGAACACGCCCGGCTCATTGAACTCCAAAGCACCATGCACCAGGAATTCCATGGAGAAAATGGTTTTGCCCGAGCCCGCTGCTCCGCATATCAAGGTAGGGCGTCCCTTGGGGAGTCCGCCTTCGGTAATTTCATCCAGCCCTTTTATGCCCGAGGGAGCCTTTGGTAAAGTGGGTAGGGGTGATTTGGGTGTTTTACGATCCATTAGCAAACGGAGTGTCTAAAAACAGGATGTTTGGATTTTATGTTTCAACAAGATAGGGTACTTACTAAAGAACCCCGAGCCTTTCAAAAAGTTTAGGGTAAGATCTTCTCACCACCTAGCTTTGAGAAAGGTAGCTGGTGGTCAACTGGTGACCCAGATGGTTGAACCCTTCGAAAGAACTGGGTTTTGTGACAAAATTGTCGACACCTGCCTGATAGGCGGTTTCGATGAGAGAAGGACTGGAAGAGGTGGAAATCATCACGATGGGGGTGGTGGCCATCCGGGGGTCAGAACGGAGGGCAGAAATGGTTTCAAGGCCGTTCATTTTGGGCATATTCATGTCCAGCAAGATCAATGCCGCCTCAATGTTTTCCTGCTGACGAATCAAACCAAGCAGTTCGAGTCCATCTTCGGCCTCAATAATTTCCACCTGTGCCCCTGCATCCCGAATAGCCTGCCGAATAAAGAACCGATCGTCCTGATCATCATCTACCAGATAAAGGGTCTTTACGCTATTCATGTAGGAAACTGCACATTAGAAGTCAATCGTGGTTTCGGGAGCAATCTCTGATAGGAAGTGTTCAGTGAGTAAAGTAAAGTCCGTCCGAAAGCTGATAAAACCAAACGGGGTAAAAATACAAAGGCAAACTGAAAAGTTTCAGGTGTATTCATAAAAAACCGGTCGGTACACTACTTAGACGGAGCTAAGTACACCCGTTAAACCTCCAGCCGAAGCCGTTCGACGGGCTGATTATTGACCAGATGACTTTCCACGATCTCTTCGACATCCGAAAGCTGCACATTGCCATAGAAAACGCCCTCAGGGTACACCACTACAGCGGGGCCTTTGGCGCACATGTCGAGGCAGCCCGTACGTTGAGCGCGCATGGTGGGAACCAGGTTCCGATCTTTCATGCTCTGTTTGAAAGCCTCCACCAGCTCCATGCCGTGGGCTTCGCCGCAACATTTTTTGGGAGCTTCTTTCTGATTGGTGCAGATAAAAACGTGTTTCTGATACTTCATTGGGTATTTTTTGAAAATGGAATGGTAAAACTATCACTTTGGAACGAAAACTGCTGTTAAATTCATGAACTAATTTTTATGGGACCGGGTTTGAATAGTCCCGGCATTATCTGTTAAGTGCTATTTTTTCTCAAAATGGCCTTATGTTTAAAAAAAAATATAAATTACGCAACCTTTTTGCTCTCCTGCGCGTAAATAATTTGTTAACAGGCGTTAACGCTAGGTGAAATTTAAAAAAAGCGGAAGAAACGTTTGTAAAATAGTTGTTAAACGTATTACTTTGATCCACATTTGAAATCCAGCAGAATGCGAAAGCTTCTAGGCACTCACCCAAAACAGAAAGGAGGTACAATATAGATACACGGCTCTACGTTAACTAAATCGAATAAATACAATGCACAAAGTTCAGGTTAGCGACAGTGAGCTGGTATCGCTGTACATCCGTGGAGACGAAAAAGCCTTTGAGAAGCTGGTTCAACGCCACAAGTCCAGAATATATACCACTATTTATTTAATTGTCAAGGACCAATACGTTGCCGAAGATTTGATGCAGGATACCTTCATCAAAGCGGTGGACACGATTAAGTCCGGTCGGTATAATGAGGAGGGTAAATTTTTGCCATGGATTATCCGAATCGCTCACAACCTCGCTATTGATTATTTTAGACGCGATAAACGCTACCCCAATGTAGTGTTTGAGGATGGAAGTAACGTGTTCAATACACTGGACTTCTCGGAGGATTCGGTTGAATCCATCCAAATCCGCCAAGAAACTCATGAGCAGCTGCGGGAGATGATCCAACGGTTGCCGGACGTACAAAGGCAAGTTCTGATCATGCGCCACTATGAGGACATGAGTTTTCAGGAAATTGCCGATGCCACAGGTGTGAGTATCAATACGGCACTGGGGAGAATGCGTTACGCGTTGATTAATTTGCGCAAGCAATTCAGCCAACGTACTCCGCAATATGACAAAAACGTTTACCTACGATGATGTAGTCCGGTATCTTTATGCCGAAACATCCCCTCAAGAAAATGATGACATCGTTGAGGCATTAGCCTCCGATTTCGACATGCTGGCTTTCTATCTGGATTCCCTGGAATTACAGGCCCAAATGGATCGCATCGTTCGGACGCCCTCCAGCCGGGCCACCGAAAATATCCTTCTTTATTCACGACAGTACCCCATGAACCAACCGGCCGATTTGCCCGTATAGGCATCCTAGCCGGTTGGCTTTTTTTGTGAAGGCTAGTGGTCTCTTCCATTTTTGAGAAGAGACCACTAGCCGTTTTTTGTATTAGAGGTCACAGGCTTGCAAACCACGACCCAACTCTCTTGCTTCAGAACACTACCTATGCTAAAAAAAGAACGATTCCGGCTTTTGATCGAATACTTCAGTACCCATTTTCCCGAACCGGAAACCGAACTCCATTACCGTAATCCCTACGAACTGCTGATTTCGGTGATTTTGTCGGCGCAGTGTACCGACAAGCGCGTCAATATGGTGACACCAGCCCTGTTTGAGCGCTTTCCCGATCCGGCTACTCTGGCGGCCTCCACCGCCGAGGAAGTTTTCACCTACATCCGGTCGGTTTCATATCCTAACAACAAAAGCAAGCATCTGGTAGGTACGGGGCGAATGCTGGTGGAGGAGTTCAACTCCGAGGTACCACCGCAGGTGGACGCCCTGCAACGCCTGCCGGGGGTAGGTCGTAAAACGGCTAACGTGATTGCCTCCGTGATATTCAACCAACCTACCCTAGCGGTGGACACGCACGTGTTTCGCGTGTCGCACCGTATCGGGCTGGCGCCGATGACGGCTACCACGCCCCTGGCGGTGGAAAAATGCCTCATGGCGTATATTCCCAAAGCGCTCGTTCCCAAATCCCACCACTGGCTTATCCTGCACGGACGGTACGTGTGCGTGGCTCGTAGCCCCAAGTGTCACGAATGTCAACTGACGCATCTTTGCAAATATTTTGAAAAGCTCCAGCAGCAGAAAATCTGAGAGCTGGCTTTTTTTTACCCATTTTCCAACCTTTCTGCGCCGGACAGGCTCACTAAGGAAAGGTGAAATTCCCGACGAAAGAATTTTTCCTGATTCCCTGCGTTATTTTTAACACTTTCCGCGTAGGGGTCAATTGAAGTGCCGACCGAGGGAACAAATTGAAATGTATAGTAGTAACAATTAAACTGTAAGTATGAAGCGTAAAATAAGTGGGTATTGTTTGATGATGATGGCGGTGTTGGGAATAGCAGCATGCCAGGATAAGTTAGACAATACCGATGAGGACCAATTGACTAAGAATGAAGAAAGCATTCAAAACTACCTCACTGCCAACAATTTGTCGGCAACCCGTGATACATCGGGGCTTTATTTCGTCAAAAAAGAGACTAACCCACAGGGGGTGAAGCCCAACCTGGGCGACGAGGTTTCGGTGTATTACCAGATGTACACCCTGGATGGTACCCTGATTGACAGCACCGAGACTGTAGCTAAAAAGCCGCTGAAGTTCCCTTTGGGAGTGAATTATCTGCTTCCAGGCATGGAACGGGGTATTAGCCTGATGCGTACGGGTGAAAAAATGACTGTATTGCTGCCTTTTTATCTGGCTTTCGGTAACGTTGGCTACCAGAAAGTCCCGGCTTACTCACCCATTCGCGTAGAGATGCAACTGGCCGATGTGCGGACGGAGGCCCGACAGATTGCCGATTATATAAAAAATAAAGATTACTTCGTGTCTGAAACCACGCCGAGTGGTATTACCATTGTCCGGCAGAATACCGTGGCGGGCGATACGCTGGGTAAAGGTAAAAGCGTAAGCGTGACCTACGTAGGTAAAAACCTGGCGGGTACCCAGTTCGATAGTGGTACCTTCCAGTTCGTGACCGGCACGGGAGCCGCGGTAAAAGGGTTTGATGAAGGGGTACGTCGCCTGCACAAAGGCGAAAAGGCCATTCTGATTTTTCCCTCTTCGCTAGGTTACGGAGCGGCAGGTGCAAAAAACCAACAGACAGGTGCTTATGTGGTGCTTCCCTATGCTCCCCTGGCGTTTGAGGTAGAAGTGACGCAATAGTTTTTTCCTGAATCAACTATTCATTACAACAAAAAGCCCCCGGCAGGCCGGGGGCTTTTTGTTGTCCAATCCTTACACAGAAGTCGTCAGAATTCTTTTCAGCGCCAGAATATAGCCAAAGTGAAAACCCTCATGGAACAGCACAAAGCGGATGGCTTCTTCGATGGTGGTCAGCTCGACGCCGTAGCGTGTCGTGAAGGACGAATAGTTAGAAAACACCTGCGCCGCATAATCGGCTTCCAGTTGGGCAGTGGTTGAAATCATTAATTGTTTTATGGTTTCAACCTCGGCGGGTTCTACTACTTTTTCGGGCTTGGTCCCTGGCCGGTAGGGCGAGAAGTACCTGTCGTCGATCGTGATTTCCAACCCTGACCGCAGATAACATAACCCCTGCTGCGCCGAAACCAGATGCGCCAGGTTCCAGATGATGTTGTTGTTGAAGCCCGCCGGAATTTCATTCAACTGCTCATTGGAAAGGTTTTTGACTTGGTCAAGGATGGACAGCCTGACTGTCTTGATATTTTTTATTTCCTGCTTCATTGATGTAGGTAGGGTTTGGTAGCTATAGGCAACAAAGATAATGGGATGTTTTCTTCGAATTAAATCAAAAGAGACCGATTAACGGAAAAGCTACAATAAAAATCTATCTTACTTTCCGGCAGAGTACGGCAGTCGAGGGCAAAAAATCCGGGGAGCCTTCTAACTTTGTAAAAGCAGAAAAGAATCAAGGTACCCTATGCGCATCAATCCCGAAACGGTTGACCGGATCAAACAGGCCGCTGACATTGTAGAGGTGGTGGGCGACTACGTGTCGCTCAAAAAGCGCGGCTCCAACTACACGGCCTGCTGCCCGTTCCACAACGAAAAAACGCCCTCCTTCAACGTCAACCCTGCCCGGCAGATCTTCAAGTGCTTCGGTTGCGGGGCCGCGGGTGACGCTGTGAAATTCGTCATGGATATTGACGGCATCGGCTACGGCGAAGCCCTGCGCCACTTGGCGCAAAAGTACAGTATCGAGGTACAGGAAGAAAAGCTGACCGACGAGCAGGAGCAGCGTCAGAACGAGCGCGAAAGCCTGTACATTATCCTCAATTTTGCCAAGAACTTCTTTCAGGAACAACTGAATGCTACCGAAGAAGGCCAAGCCATCGGCCTGAGCTACCTCAAAGAACGGGGCTTCAACGATACCATCCGCAAAAAATTCGAGCTGGGCTATAGCCCCGACGTATGGGACGCTCTCACGCAGGCGGCCATCGCCAAGGGCTATAATGCAGATCTGCTGGAAAAGGCCGGGCTACTCATCCGCCGTGAGGGTAGCAACTCGGGTGGCTACGACCGGTTCCGGGGTAGGGTCATATTTCCTATTCATAACGTAGCGGGTAAGGTGATTGCTTTCGGCGCCCGGATTCTTAAAACAGATCCGAACGCTAAGGGGCATCAACCTAAGTACCTCAACTCACCCGAAACCGATGTCTACCATAAGAGTGATGTCCTTTACGGGATCTACCAGGCCAAGAATACCATCCGCCAACTGGACGTATGCTACCTGGTGGAAGGCTACACCGACGTGGTCTCGCTGCATCAGGCGGGCATCGAGAACGTGGTGGCTTCCTCAGGTACCTCCCTGACGGTGGAGCAGATTCGGCTCATCGGCCGCTTTACACCCAACGTCACGATTTTGTACGATGGTGACCCGGCGGGGATCAAAGCGGCCCTGCGCGGCCTCGACCTGGTGCTGGAAGAGGGTCTGAATGTAAGCATCGTGACATTTCCCAACGGCGAAGATCCCGACAGCTACGTACAGCGGGTAGGGGCGGAGGCATTTAAAAAGCATTTGCAGTCGGCGGCGCGGGACTTCATTACCTTCAAAACCCAGACGCTGCTCGAAGACGCGGGCGATGACCCGTTCCGTAAAGCCGCCGTGATTACGGATGTGGTGGGAAGTATTGTCAAAATTCCCGACGCGATCAAGCGGCAGATTTTCTTCCGCCGCACTGCCGAAATGATGCGTGTGGACGAGCAAATGCTCATTACGGAAGGAAACAAAATTCTGCGCAAAGAGAAAGCCGATCAGGCCAAAGCGCAGGAACATAGGGGTACCTCATCGCCCCCGCCGGCAAGTCCTCACGACTTGTTTGTGGGTTCGGAGCCGGACGCTGCTCCTTCACCCTTCGCCACTCCTGATCAACTGGCGCAACGCGACCCTGTGACGCTTCACGAGCAAGAGTGTATCCGCCTGCTGGTGAATTTTGGGCGGATCGAACTGGAACCCAACATATCGCTCTGCCATTACATGCTCAGCGAACTGTCGGGCATCGAGTTTCATCATCCTATGTACCAGCATTTGTTGACAGTTTTTCGGGAAGCGTTCAACCGGGGCGAAGTTCCTGATACGGACTACTTTCTCAATCATCCTGATCCAGACATCAAAAGCGAGACGATCGATCTGGTGACGTCGCGCTACCAGTTGAGCGACCAGTGGAAAGAAAAGTACGAGATCATCGTCCCTACCGAACTTGACAAACTACACGAGCTGGCTTTCTCCAATATCCTTCGCCTGAAAAAGGGTTATAACGAGGTGATTATGAAAGAAATAAACGAAGGCTTGCAAAAAACAAATGACCCGGACGAAACGGATAGCCTGTTGATGCGGTTCATGGTCCACAAGAAAATTGAAAAAGAAATTGCCCAACTGCTCGGTACGGTGGTGTCGTAGCAAAGCAAAAATAAAGCAAGCGACAGAACAAGGTACCTTACTCTCAATTCTCTGAAACAACCATGCGCTTATCAATTCACTCAGGTTGGATACTTTGCGGCTTACTGTGCATTACGCACGCAACTTTTGCCCAGTGGAAAGTCCTGAAACTCGACACTCAGGCCAATTTCCGGGCCGTACACGCGCCCCAGCCCAACGTGTGCTGGATCGGGGGCAGCGGCGGTACCGTCCTGCGCACCACCGATGGCGGCGAGGTATGGGATATCATGAAGGTACCCCAAGCCGATTCGTTGGATTTTCGGGGTATCTACGGCTTCGACCGCGAAACGGCCGTAGCCATGAGCGCGGGCGTAGCCGAGGAGGGCAAGGCGCGTATCTATCGCACCGAAGATGGTGGCGACTCTTGGCAGTTAGTTTATCAGACAACGCAGAAAGGCGTTTTTCTGGACGGTATTTCTTTCTGGAACAATAAGGAAGGCATCAGTTTCGGTGACCCGATTGAGGGGCATTTTTTTATCCTAACCACCGACGACGGTGGCCGTACCTGGCAGGAGCTTCCGTTGGAAAACCGTCCCGTAGCTCAGGAAAAGGAAGCGGCCTTTGCGGCCAGTAATAGTTCGTTGCTTACGGTTGGGAACCATCAAGCCTTCATCGGAACGGGCGGGGCTCCGATGGCTCGGGTACTGCGCTCCGAGGATAACGGACGTACCTGGCAGGCTTCGGAAACTTCCTTGCCGGCTGGTCCGACGAGTGGAATATTTGGTTTGCAGTTCTGGTCCAACAAGCATGGTGTTGCCGTGGGAGGCGATTATAAGGATGTAGATAAAAAATCGGCCAACGTGCTGCTAACCCGCGACGGCGGCGCAACCTGGCAACTTACTGACAGTATGGTACCTCCCGGCCTGAAAGAAGCTGTGGGGTTGTATCATTCGCAGTTTGTGAAATATGCCGGCGGGCAGCGCCCTACTCGGCATCGCTACCGGCTCGTGGCCGTGGGGGCCTCCGGCAGCGGCTACTCCACGGATTTTGGCAAAAGCTGGTCGCTGCTTGGCAAAGAACCCTTCCACGCTACCAGCTTCGCCGGGCCCACCGGCTACGCCGTAGGTGGCAAGGGATTAATCGGGAAATTGGAGAAATTCCCTAAAAAGCGGAAGAAGCGATAGAAGGCTAAGCGTTTTTTTTTATATTGGAATCTTGCTTTAACACAAAATTTTACAAATATGGCTGATCGAACTTACAGGGTTGTTATCAATAAAGATGAAGATGGAACCTATGTCGCTGAGATTCCTACGCTGAGACACTGTGTTTCTTATGGCTCTACTATGGAAGAAGCGATGCAAAACATTCGAGAGGCATTAGAGGGGGTTTTACTTGTCATGGAAGAAGAAGGCTTACCAATTCCTGATGATAACAATGTCGTTGAATACTCTATTAACGTACCTGCTTCATTATTCTCTCGCTCAGCTTCTGACTTTGCTACCTCCTGACCTCCTGACGTATAATGAATCAATCTCCCAAAAACTTGATTAGGGTCATGGAATCAAAAGGGTGGATAGTAAAGAGGATTAGCGGTAGTCACCATATCTTGTACCATCCCGAAAGGAAGCAAACAATGCCAATTCCGGTACATGGCAATAAAGATATTCCGAGTGGCCTTTTTAAGGCCATTCTCAAAAAAACAGATACAAATTCGAATGAATTATAGTCCTATGGGGTTGTGAATAATCACAAATTCTCTTACTATAAACGCATTGGCTTCCAACGCCAAAACTAAATCCGTTCAATCAACTCCTTCACCACCCGTACTTCGCGGCCTGAGAGGTGGTCGGCGATGGCGGCGGCGTGGTCGCGGCCATTTTCGATAAATACTTTTTCGGTAAATACGCCCGCCATTACGGTACCGCATAAGTACAGGCCGGGCACGTTGGTTTCGAAGGTTTCGCGGTCGTACACAGGTACCTTGCTTGCCGGGTCGAGTTCCACGCCGCAGCGGTGCAGCAGGTGTTCGTCGGGAATGTACCCTACCAGCAGAAAAACAAAATTGGCGGGTAGCCACTCCTGCTCACCCGTCACGGTGTTTTCGATTAAAATCCGATCGGCTTCGATGGCTTTGGCGATGCTGTTGAAACGGGTATTGATCTTGCCTTCTTTTACCCGGTTTTTCACATCGGGTACCAACCAGTACTTGACCGTCCGGCGGAAGTCCTCTTCTTTGTGGACAATCGTAATATTCACATCGTGGCGGTAGAGTTCCAAAGCCGCCTCGACGGCCGAATTGGAGCCGCCCACAATCACCACATTCGTGTAAGAATACCGGAAAGGCTCATCATAATAATGCGACACGTGCGGCAGGTCTTCACCCGGAATATTCAGCAGCCGGGGTATGTCGAAATAGCCTGTGGCCAGTACGACGTTTTTGGCGTGAAAAGTTTCGCCGGTGGTCGTGTACACGAAAAAAGTACCATCGTCCTGTTTCTCTGCTCGATCTACTTCTACAAACAATTTAAAATTGAGGTGATAGTAGCCGGCCACCTTGCGATAGTACTGCAGGGCCTCGTCGCGGTTGGCCTTCACGCCCGAAATAGGGAAGGGGATACCACCGATTTCGATATTCTCGGCGGTGGAGAAAAAACGCATCCGTTTCGGATAGCGCCGGATGGACTCGGTGACGCTGCCTTTTTCCAGAATCAGATGATCCAGTCCGCTTTTGGCAGCTTCTATTCCCATCGCCAGGCCGCAGGGCCCGCCACCGATGATAATTACGTCGTGTAGGTGCATGAATTTTTTCTAAAAATACACCTACCCAACACCCGGTGCGGTCGAATGGTTTCTGAACTTTGCGCGAAACCGGGCTGTTTAAACAGCATCTTGTAAACCGACCGGGTACCTTGTCTGATTCTATATTACATCCAAACGATCTGTTTGTAAAGTGTCTCAACGACTGGGGGCGCAAGGGTACCCCGTTTGTGTTTCTGATCGATTTTTTGGGAAAAGAGCCCCGCGCTTGGCGGCTGAATGAAGCCGACCCGGCGGAACTTCGCTTCGACCTGAATGGCATTACTAATGAGGCACCCCTCGTTTCTTCATCAGAGGTACCCCCTTATTATTTTCACAAAAATCCCATATCGCTGGACCAATATCGCTCACGCTTTGAGCAGGTAGTGAAGAACATTCAACGGGGCAATTCCTTTTTGGTCAACCTGTCGGCACCTACCCCCATCGAAACCAACCTCTCGCTTTCCGAAATTTACCAACATAGCCGCGCGCCGTACCGTTTTTGGCTGCGGGATCGGTTCGTGTGTTTTTCGCCCGAGATTTTTGTCCGGATTCAGAAAAACCGTATTGCATCTTTTCCGATGAAGGGTACCATTTCGGCGGAGGTACCCCAGGCGGAGCGCATCATTCTGGTCGATGCTAAGGAAGCCGCTGAGCACGCCACCATTGTGGATCTGATTCGGAACGACCTGAGCCGCGTTGCCGATAAAGTGTGGGTGGAGCGCTACAGGTACCTCGATCGCATTGCCACCAATCAGGGTACCCTATTACAAGTCAGCTCAGAAATTGCGGGACTATTGCCCGACGATTTTGCCGGCGCTTACGGTGATTTACTGCTAAAACTCCTGCCGGCCGGTTCCATCAGCGGCGCGCCCAAACCTGCTACGCTGAAAATAATCCGGGAAGCCGAAGGCTACGAACGCGGCTACTATACGGGCGTCATGGGCGCTTTCGATGGTGAGGTTTTTGAAAGTGCGGTTATGATTCGATACATCGAGCAGCAACGCGACGGGCTTGTCTTTAAAAGTGGCGGCGGCATCACCGCCCGCAGCCGGACCGAAACCGAATACCAGGAAATGATCGATAAAGTGTACCTACCCTTCGCACATGAACCTACCTACCCCGTGCTTCGAGACGATTTGCGTGCAGCAGCGCCAGTTCAGTGATTTAATGCCCTACCACCAGGCGCGCCTCAACCGCACCCGGCGGGAATTGTACGGTATCGCCGAGCCACTGAATTTGCGCGATATTCTCGAAATCCCAGATACAGTGGATGCAGGAAAACACAAATGCCGCGTAACCTACGGACCGGATATCGTAAACATTGAATGGGAAAGGTATTTGCCGCGTTCAATCAGCCGCTTGCAATTGGTGGAGGATAATACCATCGAGTACGCCTATAAATACAAAAACCGTGACCACCTGAATCAGCTCCACGCCCAACGCGGCGACTGCGACGATGTACTGATTGTCAAAAATGGCCTGATCACCGACACCTCCTACGCCAACGTCGCTTTGTTCGATGGCTCGTCCTGGTACACACCCAAGGTACCCCTCCTTCCTGGTACGCAGCGAGCCCGTTTGCTGGATGAAAGGGTACTTATTCCGAGGGAAATCAGGGTAGATGATCTATCTCGGTACAGCGAAGTGAAGTTGTTTAATGCGATGGTAAGTTGGGAAGAAGGAGCGCAGTTAGCAGTAGAGAAAACGATCAGGTAGGGTAAGTTACGTTTCTATTAGTGCAATCTGAGCAGTGTAGAGTTTGAAATTTTTGTCAGCCGAAATGATGGGAATATTTTCGGCAAGAGCCGTAGCGATGAGTAGCCTGTCGAAAGGGTCACGGTGGTCGGTAAAAAGTGGAATCTGATCGTAGGCGGCTATATGCTCTACATTCACCGGCAATAATGCGAAACCATCCCGCAAGAGTTGTTGCACAATAATAAGAGTCGGCCACGAGAGTTTAGGAAGCTTGCCAATTTTCTGCTTGATGACTATTTCAAAGAGACAAATATGGGGAATCAAAACGTCATTATCAGGATCGGTCAGCAGGGTACGAACTTTATCGCTAATTGATTCATCAAGCAATAACCTGATCAGGATTTGTGTATCAACGATTAACCTCATCACACATAATCTTTAAGATCATCGAGCGGTTCGTTGAAATCTTCCGGAATGCTTCCCCCTAAACTTTTTAGACCACCCAGTGTCCGCTTTTTCTTTCGAAAAGAGTGTGTTGTCTCTTCTAAAAAAGTCACCAACACCTCTGCTTTCTCCACATCAGGCGCGGGTTCCAGCAGGGTGAGTTTTCCGTTTTCGTAAATACCTTTTATGGCCGTATACATAGCGTATGCTCTTGTTTAAATTGTTCAGTTTTGACTCATCTCCTAACTCCCTGAATCCACAGCAAGTTATCCAATTTTATCCAGAAAATAAAAGGCCTCGTCGGCAGCAAGCGCAAGCTCCGTGCCCGGTGCAACAGGTACCATCTACTCAAAAGTTTGTACCTTGCACCCTGACCTGAAACAGAGGTAGTACCCCCCATGTACGTACAGAATTCCCTCCCTTTTGAAGAAGAAACCACGGTTTTTGCGGACCTGATCCTACCCGTTCCCATCCCGAAATTGTTTACCTATCGGGTTTCGCGGGCCATGAACGGTTTGATTAAGGTAGGAGCGCGGGTGATTGTGCAGTTTGGCAAAAACCGCGTCATTACCGCCGTAGTAGGTAAGCTACATAACACACCACCCACTAATTATCAGGCCAAGTACATCCTCGAACTCCTCGATGAAGAGCCGCTTGTGATGGCCAGCCAACTGGAACTGTTCCGCTGGATGGCCGAGTACTACCTATGTACCATTGGTGAAGTCATGAACGTGGCCCTACCGTCGGGCCTGAAAATCACCAGCCAATCCAAGGTACAGTATAATCCCGACTTCGATTACGCCGAACTGCTTACCGAAGAAGAGGTAGGTCTGCTGGAAGAAATAAAAAAGCATCAGGCCCTCTCTTACGAAGAAGTCGCCCGGCTGGTAGAGGATACCAACGTCAACGCGGTGATTAAGTCGTTGGTGGGCAAGCGGGCGGTCATCCTGTTTGAACAGGTCAAGGAAAAGTACAAGCCCAAGATCGCCCGCAAGGTGCGGCTCACTCCCGCCTACGCTTCAGGAGCGGCGCTGAATGTTCTGATGAAAGAACTGGAAAAACAGCCCAAACAGCAGGAGGTACTTTTAAGGTACCTCAGCTTCGTGCCTGTGCAGAACAATCCGGCTCTGAACCAGAAAGGACTGGATAAGGCGGTCTTCACCCAAGAGGAGAATTCGCTTTCATCCTCCCTAAATACGCTGATGAAGCACGGGATATTCGAGCCATTCGAAATTACCGTGTCGCGCTTTGCTGACATTCCCGATACGCCTACTGTAGAAATCAAACTGAGTGCAAGCCAGCAGGGAGCCGTGCGGCAGATTCAGGAGCATTTTCAGGACAAGGAGGTGGTGTTGCTGCACGGCATCACGGGCAGCGGCAAGACCGAGGTCTACATTCACATGATCCGGCAGGCCCTCGAAAGCGGCACGCAGGTACTGTTTCTATTACCTGAAATCGCCCTAACGACCCAGATCGTGGTGCGCCTGCGCAAGGTGTTTGGTGACAAGATGGGTATCTACCACTCCAAATTTTCGGACAATGAGCGGGTGGAAGTCTGGAAGGGCATCATCGAGGGGAAATTCCAGTTCGTGGTGGGCGTACGTTCGGCCGTGTTTCTGCCCTTTACCAATCTCGGCCTTATTATCGTGGACGAAGAGCACGAAACTTCCTACAAGCAATTCGATCCCGCGCCGCGCTATCATGCCCGCGATGTGGCCGTCGTGATGGCTTACATGCACCACGGCAAGGTACTGCTCGGCTCGGCTACCCCTTCGCTGGAAAGCTACTACCACGCCCAACAGGGGCGCTACGGGCTGGTGGAAATGTTTGAACGCTACGGCGATGCGGCCTTGCCGGAGTTTCTGCTGATCGATATAAAACTCGAGAAAAAGCAGCGTAAGATGAAGAATGAATTCTCGTCGGTGCTACTGGACTACATGCAGTATAATCTCGAACACGACGAACAGACGATCCTCTTCCAAAACCGACGTGGCTACTCGCCTTATATTCAATGCGAAGAGTGCAACTGGATCGCTGAATGTAACAATTGCGACGTCAGCCTGACCTACCACATGAAGGTGGCCGAATTGCGCTGCCATTACTGCGGGCACAAGGAGCAGGTACCCCGTACTTGTCCCAATTGCGGTTCGCCGAAGGTGAAGACGATGGGCTTCGGGACCGAAAAAATTGAGGATGAACTGCACCTAATTTATCCCAACGCCCGCGTGCAGCGCATGGATATGGACACGACCCGCGCCAAAAACGCCTATCAGCAAATTATTCAGGATTTTGAGAATGAGCAGATCGACATTCTGGTAGGTACCCAAATGGTGAGCAAGGGGCTGGATTTTGGTAATGTGAGCGTAGTAGGCATCTTCGACGCCGACCGCATGATCCATTTTCCGGAGTTTCGCGCTTCGGAGCGGGCGTTCCAGATGCTGACGCAGGTAAGCGGACGCGCGGGCCGCCGCGCCGGACGGCCCGGTAAGGTGCTGATCCAGACCCACAATCCTGCCCAGGAAATTCTGAGCTGGGTGATCCAGAACGATTACCGGCGGATGTACGATACTGAGATCAGCGAACGCGAGCAGTATAATTATCCGCCTTTCACGCGCCTCATCAAGCTGATTGTGAAGCATACCGACCGTGATACCGCGCAGCGGGCCGCCGCCCAACTGGCCGAAAAACTGCTGGCCGAACTCGGCCCCAGTCGGGTACTTGGGCCCGAGCCACCGCTGGTGGAGCGCGTCCGAAATCAGTTTTTGTTTGAGATTCTCATCAAACTTGAACGGGAAAAGATTAATTTTAAGGCCGCAAAGTCATTCATCCAGGACAAAGTCACCGATATTTTGACCGATAAAACCCTGAAAAATATCAATGTCGTGGTGGATGTAGACAGCATGTAATTCAATTGAAAGTTGAAAATTGCTTACTGTGTAAGTTTTGTCACTCCTACTGATTTTCAACTTTCCCTTTTCAATATTCAATTAGCAAAAATGTCTTCCAAGAAAACCAAGATTGTTGCCACCGTTGGCCCTACTTCCGAAAGTAAAGATCAGTTGCTGGCCCTGGCCCATGCCGGAGTCAATGTGTTCCGCCTTAATTTCTCCCATGGTACCCACGCCGACCATCTCGAACGCCTGAACCGCATTCGGGAAATCAATGATGAGTATGGCCTGAATCTGTGCGTATTGCAGGATTTGCAGGGCCCCAAAATTCGTATTGGCAATGTGGCTGAAAAAGACGGGGTACTCATCACGTCGGGTCACAAGCTGATTCTGACGAATGTGGAAGTACTGGGTACGGCCGAAAAAGTGAGTACCCCTTACGACGGCATGTACAACGACGTGCAGATTGGCGACCGCATCCTGATGGATGATGGCAAGCTGGAAGTGAAAGTGACAGGCATCGATAAAAGCGATGTGATAACCGAGGTAGTATACGGCGGTTATCTCAAATCCAAGAAGGGGGTCAACCTACCCAACACGCAGGTATCGATGCCTTCCGTCACCGAGAAAGACTACGAAGATCTGGAATTCGGGCTGGAACACGATGTGGAGTGGATCGCGCTGTCGTTCGTGCGCCGGGCTTCGGACATTCAGGAGGTAAAGGATTATATCAAGTCCAAAGGCAAGGATACCCGTGTGGTGGCCAAAATCGAGAAGCCTGAGGCCATTACTAATATCGACGAAATTATCGCCGTTACGGACGGTATCATGGTAGCGCGCGGGGACCTGGGCGTGGAACTGCCCGCCGAAGAGGTACCTATGATCCAGAAAATGATTGTCGAGAAATGCAACAAGGCGGGCAAGCCGGTGATTGTGGCTACCCAGATGCTGGAAAGTATGATCGAAAGCCCGCGCCCGACCCGTGCGGAGGTCAACGACGTAGCCAACTCGGTGCTTGACGGTGCCGATGCAGTGATGCTCAGCGCCGAAACTGCCTCGGGCAGGTACCCTGTATTAGCCGTGGAGAACATGACCAAGACCATCGAGCAGGTGGAAAAAAGCGGCGACATCTACTTTAAGTACCACGCCCACGTGAACGAAAAACCTGGAGCAGATAAACTGAACGACAACGTGGTGATGAGTGCCTGCCGCCTGGCCCGGGACACCAACGCAAGAGCTATCATTGGCATTACGCGTTCGGGCTACACCGCCCAGCGTCTGTCGCACCACCGCCCCAAAGCCAACTTGCTGGTTTTTACATCCAACCGTCGCCTGATGACTACGCTGGGACTTTACTGGGGTACCAAGGCCATCTTTTACGAAGGTGAAGAAACATCCTCCACGGATGACCTGATCGACGACATCAAGCAATTCCTCGTCGAGCGCGGCGAACTGGCTTCCGGTGATGTGTTTATCAATACGCTGAGTATGCCCATCTCGCGTCACCGCAAAACCAACGCCCTGAAACTAAGCGTGGTGGAGTAGTTTTTTAGCACGCAGTTGAAAAGGTACCTTCTTACTAAGGTACCTTGCGACTGGGGTACCTATCAGAAAGTAAACTGAAAGTACTCAATTGCCAGAGGCTTTGGCCTTTGGTTAACTGAGAAAAGCTTAGAATTTTTTTCGGCCAAAAAGCCGCTTTGCGTTTCGCAAAGCGGCTTTTTGCTTTTTCTAATCAACTAACTTATATAAAAAACTAATCATTTAGTTTTGAAACTAACTGAATAGTGATAACTTTGAAAAAGTAAACCATTTCAGTACCTACTAAATTAATACACCCCTATGGAAATTCGCTCACTAACCCGCGCCGAGGAAGAGATCATGCTCATCCTGTGGCAAATGGGTAAAGGTTTCGTCAAGGACGTACTAGCCGAAATGCCCGAGCCCAAGCCGGCCTATAATACCGTTTCGACCATCATCCGCATTCTGGAAAAGAAAGGCGTGGTGGGCTACACGGCTTACGGCAAAACCCACGAGTACTATCCGCTCATCAGCCGGGCCGAGTACAAGCGCTATGAGATGAAGCAGTTGATGGAAAACTACTTCGACAATTCCCTGCCGCAGCTGGTATCGTTCTTCGTAAAAGAAGAATCGCTCGACCAAAAGGAACTGGATGAGATCATGAAAATCATGAAAAAGGGGAAGGAGTAATGGATATTTTGATGCTCGGCGCTCGACCTATGCCCTAAAACTAAACTCTTAAAATGATCATGGAATTACTCATCTATGTTGCCAAACTCAGCGCGTACTGGATTGCGCTGTACATTTTATACGCACTTTTCCTGCGCCACCACACGTTCCTGCGCTGGAACCGTACCTATCTGCTCGGTTCGCTGGTACTGTCGTTTGCGTTGCCGCTGGTGCAGTATCCCGAATCCGCTCCGCCTATGCCCGTCGTGTACCAGGTTTCGGCGGTATCGTTTTCAGTGGTCACAGCAGCCCCATCGCCTTCGCTATTGACGTGGGAAAACCTGGTTTGGCTGGTCTATGGCATCGGCGTAGTGGTGATGTCGGTGCGGTTGGTCCAGCATTTCCGCCATTTGAATTCATTTCTGCAAGAAGGCGAATGCATTCCGATGGACCATTATACCCTGGTTTTGCTGGGTGATAACCAGACCCGTACCGGTTCTTTTTCTTTCATGAAGTGGATCTTCATTAGTCCTGCCGACTACGCCCATAATTTCGATACGATTCTCAGCCACGAATTAGCTCATGTACGGCAACGGCACAGCTGGGACATTCTTTTTTTAGAAATCCTGCAAGTAGTTTTCTGGTTCAATCCGATTTTGATAATATATAAGAAAACTATACAACAAGTTCACGAGTACCTGGCCGACCGGCAGGCGGTCCAGGAGCAGACCCAGACCGACAACCGCGACCGCTACGCCGAGTTTCTGGTATCGTATGCTTTGGGCGCCCCTGCCAGCATGTTGACCAACCAATTTTTCAATTCTAAACTCTTAAAACCTCGAATCGCTATGCTTTACAAAAACAAAAACTCGAAATGGTCACTGGGCAAGTACGCCGCCGTGGCTCTGCTGGTGGGCTTTGCCTCGCTGATGGTGGCCTCCTGCGAACGCGAAGTAATGCCTACCTCCGCCAATGGCGAGGCTATGGTTAAAGGCGATATCAATATCACGGGTATCGTCAACACTCCCGACCACAAACCACTGCGGGGAGCAGTCATCACGGATAGTAAGGGTAAGAAAGGCGCAATCACCGATGAAGCCGGAAGGTTTTCGCTCAAAGTTCCGGCGGGCAGCGCCCTAACGTTGAGCCACCCTGACTATGGTCAAATAATCATGGGTATTAGCGGAAAGTACAAAAATACAGACTATGACCTCACGATGCCTTCCAAAGGCGACAAACCCAGCAACATGGTGTCCACGCCGTCGGCAGATGGGCAGTCCGTGAAAATTACTGGTCAAACCTCAACATTCGGCGGTTCGCCCATTTTCACAGTAGTCGAGAAAGCTCCCGAATTTCCCGGTGGGATTCAGGCGATGTACAAATTTCTGGGTGAAAACATCAAGTACCCCGAGGCAGCGGCCAAAGCCAATGTACAAGGGAAGGTATTTTTGACCTTTATAGTGACCAGCGAAGGAGAAATCAAGGATATTCAGATTATGAAAGGACTGGGCTTTGGGGCCGACCAGGAATCGGTTCGCGTTATGTCCAAAATGCCGCGGTGGGAACCGGGTATGCAAAGCGGAAGGCCTGTCAATGTGCGGTATAACCTGCCTATTGCTTTTCAATTGGATAATACTAAGGAAATAAAAGCCAATGAAAGCGCTAAGAAAGTTGGACTTGTTGAGCAAGGTACCCTCAATGGTCCATCAACCGAGGGCCCGACTATGATTTACACGGGTGTAGGCCAGGCAAGAGTCGTGATTGATGGGGTGATGCAAAAAGAAGGCTACGATATCAAGGAGGTTGGTCCTGATAATGTACAGAAAGTCAATGTTTTGAAAGGCGAAAGCGCCACGAAAGCCTATGGTGAAAAAGGGGCCAACGGAGTAATAGAGATTTATATGAAGAAAAAGTAAAGCCTCCGCTACTCGTGCCACGGCTATGAGCCGTGGCACGAGTAAAAAAAGCTCATGGATCTACTGAGGGTACCCTGAGAAAGAGGCAAAGTATAGTCCTTGACCTTTTATCCATCGACCATTCAACCCTAAACCTATGGAACTGGCTACCTACTTCGGTGAAGTGAGCCTGTACTGGCTCCTGCTGTACGGCTGCTACTGGCTCGTGCTGCGTCGTCACACCTTTTTTGTGCTCAACCGTGTCTACCTGCTCGGCGCGCTGGGAGTGGCATTTATATTGCCTCAGGTACCCTACCCCGAGGTAGCTCCGCCCGTACCAGGGGTCGTGTATGAGATGGCCACCCAGCCGATTGAAACCATAATCGTAGCGCCGCAAAATGCTATGGCGCTACCCTCTGCGGTCACTGAGCCGTTCCCGTGGGGTACCTTTCTTTGGATGGTTTACGTGCTGGGGGGGCTGGTAATGGCAGTCCGCCTGTTCCGCCATATTCGCCAGCTTTTGACTTTTATCCAGCAGGGTACCTACCTGGACATGGACTTCTACCGCCTCTGCTTGCTGGAGAATGACCATCTGGGGTCCTTCTCATTCCTGAACTATATCGTCATCAACCGCACCGACTATGCCGAGAATTTCGACACCATTCTGAGTCACGAGCTGGTACACGTGCGGCAGCGGCATAGCTGGGACATACTTTTGGTGGAGGTACTTCGGGTGGTTTTCTGGTTCAATCCGGTTTTGATTTTGTATAAAAAATCATTGCAGCAAGTCCACGAGTACCTTGCTGATCGGGAAGTGTGCGCCTGGGACGCCACACCCCGCGACCGCTACGCCGAGTTTATGGTTTCGTATTCGTTAGGAAGTCCGATGGCGGCACTGGCTAATCCCTTTTTTAACTCGTCATTTCTAAAAGACCGCATCATGATGTTGTACAAAAACCGAAATTCAAACTGGTCGCTGGGCAAGTACGCCGCCGTTGCCCTGCTCGTTGGCTTTGTATCGCTATTGGCCGCTTCCTGCGAACAGAAGGCGGGGAAGGTTAGTGAAGCCGATGAAAGTACAGCTGCTATAACGGATAAGGAGGTCACAATTGAAGGAATGGTAGTTAGAGATGATCAGATGCCTATTCCAGGAGCTTCGATAGAAGTAGAAGGAACAGAACTAATTACAAAAACGGATTCTGATGGCAGATTTAAAATAGTAGCTCCTGTCGGCGGAAAGGTAGTGGTTGGTTATCCGGGCTTTAACTCCTTTTCGTTTAATGTTTTGAAAGAAGAGAAAAAGGTAGACTACCTCTTGGAATTAAGTACAGATTCACCTGGTTCCTATTCATCTGTACCTTTCCCCGGAGAAAATGGGCCATTGGTTTACGTTAAGGGAAATGTATCTGGTGCCGATGGTAAACCACTTCCGGGAACTTCTGTTACAATAAGGCACACACAAAGGGGTACCACTACCGATAGTAGAGGAGAGTACAGAATTGAAGTCCCCAAGAAAGGATGGTTGGAATATTCTTTTACAGGCTATAAAAAGGCAGTGGCTATAATTGAGGGGCAAGGTACTGTCAATGCCACTTTGATCCAGGACGGATTGCCCAGCTCTTCTACAGCCCGGTGGGTGTCAGCTAGTGTAGAGAAAGATATAGGCTCTAAATATGCGATTTCTCAACCTACCCTCAACTCCCCCCAAGACTCCGTATATACTGTCGTCGCTGAAAACCCCGAGTTCCCCGGAGGGATCAAAGCCATGTACCAATTCATTCAGGATAACGTCAAGTACCCCGCCGCCGCCCGTCGGGCCAATGTGGAGGGTAAGGTATTCCTGACTTTTGTGGTACGGGCCGATGGAGCAATTACACAAGTCAAAATTCTGAAAGGTAGGGGTTTTGGTACAGACGAGGAGGCCATTCGCGTGGTGTCGGCCATGCCCAAATGGAAGCCCGGCGAATTGGATAATGGCCAGAAAGTCAACGTGAAATACAACCTTCCGATTTCGTTTGTACTTCCTAAAAAAGAAAAGGGACTTTCGGCGCGTTCGAAAAAATCCAAAGCAAACGTAGTTGCCACCGAACAATCAAACAGCGTAAACACTGAGGTGGATAGGCTGGTTGGGTTGAAGTTTTGAAATGAGGAAAGGAGCTGAAGCCTAAACCCAAAGACTCATGAAAGCCTTACTCATCCTGCTATTTATTTTTACGCTGCCAGCGGCTTGGGCGCAAAATTCCGCCTTCGAGGGTTTTGTGTACGACGAGCAGGGTGAACCTATCAAAGACGTGATGGTGAGCGTCCTGAATATGGGGCATGGGTACACCATGACGGATGCTACGGGCTATTTTTCCCTGGCTAGGGTAGATCCTGACGACAGTCTGGTAGTTGACCACGTGGCCTACGGACGAATCCACGTAGCCGCTGCCGGACAAAAGCGGATGATCATCCAGTTACCGCGCAGACAGGATAGGTTGCTTTCCTTTACATTGGTGGACTATTCCACCCGCCTTGATCCACCTCCCCCCATTCGAAATATGTTTGGGGAGATCGAAAAGCCGGGAATGGTGGCCCTAAGGATGCCTCCGTCTTACTTAGCGGGAGATCTGGGCCTGGTTCAATTCCTGGCCAAAACGATGAGTTACCCCGCCGAGGCTGCAAAAAATGATATTCAGGGTATGGTAGAAATCTCGTTTGTCGTCAATGAAAACGGTGATATCCGTAGCCCGCGCATTACCAAAAGTCTGGGCTACGGCTGCGATGAGGAAGTGATGAAAGCCGTGCTATCCATGCCGCGCTGGCACCCCGGCATTCAGAATGGTAAGACGGTACCCGTACCTTTCACGCTGCCCGTTTGGTTTGTTCTGAAAGAAAAGTCTTCGCCATCAGCTACCTCCGGAAGTACGGAAACCCCGCCATCGGACCCGGTTTTTATACTACACGGAAAAATTGTACAAGGGAAGGAAATAGGCGATGGCTTGCAGGGTTTCGGTATCAAGAAACTGGAGGCTTTTAAAGGCAAAGCGGCCACTGATCAATTCGGTGAACAAGGTCAGAAGGGGGTAATCCTGATTACTCCAAACACCCGAGACTGAATCTATGCGAAGCCAGCTGTGCCAGGGCTTTGAGCCGTGCCACAGCTATCATTTCATAAAAAGACTAGTTACTAACCACATGGAAATCCTCACCTACATCGCCAAAGTCAGCCTCTACTGGGTAATCCTGTATGCTTGCTACTGGCTCGTGCTGCGCCGTCACACCTTTTTCATCCTCAACCGCACCTACCTGCTGGGCGCACTGATTGTATCCTTAGGCTTACCATTGGTGAATTATACCGACACTGTCCCACCAGTTCCGGCGGCGGTTTATGAACTGACTGCCCTGCCGCTGAAAACTGCGACGACTGCGGTAGTAGAAACTACTTCGGCTCCAGTCTCCCGCATTGTAGCAAATACTGATGCTCCCACCGACTTGCCCTTCCCGTGGGCAGATGTTTTAGGGGCATCATACCTGGCCGGTGCGTTGTTTATGCTGGGGAGGCTGGTGTTTCAAGGCCGGGTGCTTTTTTCCTCCATCCAAAAAGGTGAGCGGATTGACATGGAAGACTATACGCTGGTTCTTTCGCACCCTGGTGACCTGGGCGTGCGCGGTTCCTTTTCGTTTCTGCGCTGGGTTGTCATTAGCCCCGCCGATTACGCCCATAATTTCGACACTATTCTGAGCCACGAGCTGGTGCACGTACGGCAGCGGCACAGTTGGGATATTCTGCTGGTGGAGGTACTGGGGGTACTTTTCTGGTTCAACCCGGTTTTGATTTTGTATAAAAAATCGTTGCAGCAAATCCATGAGTACCTGGCCGACCGTGAAACCGCCCTCGCACGCGAAGCTTACGCCCATTTCCTGCTAGCCTACGCGCTGAACAATCCGGCGAATATGCTGACCAATAATTTCCTAAATCCTTCCCACTTAAAAAGCCGCATTATGATGCTTTACAAAAACCGAAACTCAAATTGGGCACTGGGCAAGTACGCCGCCGTGGTCGTGCTGATAAGTTTCGTATCGTTAATGATGGCTTTTAAGCCAGCCGTTGTGAAGTCCGATCTTTCTAAAAACGATACGCTTTCTATTCCTTCTGAGAGTACTATAGCCAAATTAGAAGAAAGGATAATTCTGGCTGGGGTAGGAGACACACGATTCGGTCAGTTCATTCCTAACCTATTTTCTGACGAAATTCCGTTGAAATCCGAGCCTGAACAATTTGCTTACCACTTTATTAGAGACAAAAATTACTCCCCTTCGTTTCCTGGTGGAAACGAAGCCATGCAGAAGTTCATGGGCCAAAAGGTAACCTATCCGGCGAGCGCAGTCCGTTCGAATGTGCAGGGGAAAGTGCTGCTGAATTTTGTGGTTTCGGAGGCCGGAGAAATACAAAATGTGGAGATTTTGAAAGATCCGGGCTTCGGGCTTAAAGAAGAATCGCTACGGCTTATAGCTGCCATGCCAGCTTGGGTACCCGGCCAGAAAGATGGTAAGAACGTAGCCATGCATTACGAAATGACGCTTGATTTTCAACTGTCTGATTACAAAACAATCGTTGCACCCGCCAAGGTAGGTACCCTGGAGACGCAGGTGAATCTGGATGGAGAGAGAAGCCGTGTGGCGGTAGTCAAATATTACCCCAAATACAACCGGGACCGGCGTACCGTAAACTATCGCATATTCCATAACGACACCTTGCAAAATGCCCTGTACATTTTGAACGCTATGCCCATGAAAAACCGGGATTTCATGAAAGACCTCACGATGGACGAATTGCAATCGGTTAGGGTACTCAATAGTACTACGGCCCGGCGGCTCTACGGTGAAAAAGGAGCAAATGGGGTTGTGCAGGTTTTTACCAAAAAATCGGACAAGAACTAGTTTCTGAATGGAGCAAGCTGTGGCACGGCTCAAACCCGTGCCACAGCCATTCGAAATCCATATATAGAATATGATTATATAATAAGACAAGCCCACGCGTCACATGGAATTCTTCATTTACCTCGGAAAAGTAAGCTTGTACTGGATCGTGCTGTACGGTTGTTACTGGATTTTGCTCGGCCGCCACACCTTTTTCGGCTGGAATCGTGCCTACCTGCTTGGGGCTTTGTTGCTGTCGTTGGGTTTGCCGATGGTACAGTACCCCGAAGCGGCTCCCGTGATGCCGACAGTCGCCTACGCTGCCGCAACACTACCCGTCGCAGTGAGTGCGCCCCCTGCTTTTGTGGTGTATTCTCAATCCGAGGAAGTGATGCTTTCCTGGCCGGTACTTTTGTGGGTTGTGTATACAGTCGGAGCGATGTTGCTGCTTGTCCGGCTGGGGCTACAATTCCGAACGCTCTTTTCGTTTCTGCAAAAAGGCGAACGCATCCCGATGGATGGATACATGCTGGTCTTGCTAGATGACGACCGTACTGGTTCTTTCTCTTTTATGAAATGGATTGTCATCAATCGCACCGACTACGCCGAAAATCTTGACACTATTCTGAACCACGAGCTGGTACATGTACAGCAGCGGCACAGCTGGGATATACTTTTGGTGGAGGTACTTCGGGTAGTTTTCTGGTTCAATCCGGTTTTAATTTTATACAAAAAATCGTTGCAACAAATCCACGAGTACCTCGCCGACCGCGAAACCGCTATATCACGCGACGGCTACGCCCGTTTCCTGATGGAGTACGCCTTCCACACATCCGTACCCGACCTGACCAATCAATTTTTTACATCTTCCTTCGTCAAAAACCGAATTACCATGCTTTACAAAAACAAAAACTCGAAATGGGCCCTGGGTAAGTACCTCGCCATAGTCCCGTTGGTTGGCCTCGTACTGATGCTTACCGCCGCCCGCGAACGCGTTACGGATGCACTGGGAAATAATACACGGGTTTTGCCCTCGGCCACTTCTTCGCGGGCACCACTACCGGAGGTACCCCTGGCCGAAACCACAACGGTGAAAGGTACCGTCCGTAGTTCCAAAACCAAAGAACTCTTGCCGGGTGCCAACGTCATCGTGGCAGGTACCTCACGCGGAGCTACCACGGATGCCAACGGGGCCTTTGAGCTAAAAGAGGTACCCCTCGACAGCAAACTGGCGATCAGCTACGTGGGGTACGAAACGAGGGTGGTGGAGATCACCAAGAAAAATCAGGCCGTGAATGTGGTGTTGGCATGGCAGCAGAATCCTCTGCAAGATGTGGTGGTGGTCGCCTACCCCCCGATAACAGGATTGAAACCTCAACCCGGTGCCGATAATACCCCATCGAGCCCAGCCAAAGATGGATTCACGATAGTAGAACAAATGCCCGAGTTTCCGGGTGGGATTCAGGAAATGTACAAATTCCTGGGCCGCAACATCAAGTACCCTACCGACGCGGTACGGAACGACGTGGAAGGGAAAGTGGTAATTGCCTTTACCGTGAGCGAAAAGGGCCGTATCCGTGATCCGCAGGTGACCCAAAGACTGGGCGATGGCACCGACGAGGAAGCCCTGCGCGTGGTGCTGAATATGCCCTCCTGGAAGCCCGCTCAACAGAATGGGCGCCCGGTAGCGATGGAGTATGTGCTACCGATCGAATTCAAACTGGAAAAGCCTGAATCAAAAGAAGACAAGGAAAAGCGGCAGGGGAACGCCACCAAATACTTTAATTATCAGATGCCTGAGTTCAAGTTTGAAAATGCATTTGATTCCGGCTCGCCGGCAAGCATCAGAGATTTGGGTGCGCCGGAAGTCAATATTCCCGGCATGGGGGGTACCTCAAGAATGCGGTTTTCCAATTATTCTCCTTATTCTTCCCAAAAGGTATTTTCTGATGTGACTCCTCCGACCATGATCATTTTTCCCGCTAGCCGGTTCAAGAAAGATTAATCTAAGGTACTTATGAAGGAAATACCATGAAAAAGAAACTGCTAACGCTACTGGCGGCCTGCGCCCTGACTTTTTATGGCTGCAACAATAACTCGGAAATGGCCTCGGGCACCAATCTTGAAACGGAAAATTCCCCGCTCGACGAAAAGGTATATACCCTAGTGGACGAGCAACCCGAATTCCCCGGCGGCTTTCAATCCATGTACGAGTTTTTGGGCAACAACATCCTGTATCCCGAACAGGCCAGGAAAGCCAATGTACAGGGCAAGGTATTTCTATCTTTTGTGGTAAGCTCCACCGGCGAAATCCGCGATGTGAAAGTCCTGAAAGGCGTCGGTTATGGCCTGGATGAAGAAGCCGAACGCGTGGTGAAAAAGATGCCGAAATGGCAACCCGGTCGGGAAGATGGTAAGGAGGTGGCCGTAAGGTACAACCTGCCGGTTGTCTTTCAGTTGAAAAAGCAACCCACTATCTAACTTTCCGATAAACCTGACGGCAAGTCTTTCAGAAGAAGTGCAAAAATCGCAAGCGTAGAATCGAAAGGTTCTGCGCTTTTTCGGTTTAGAAGTGGCAACTCTGCGTAGCCTTATTTCATACTCCGGCCGTATTGTAATCGGTCGTCCTACTTTTCCAGTATCCAACTAAACCCTTTCCGC
Organism: Salmonirosea aquatica; assembly: GCF_009296315.1. Classification (NCBI taxonomy): domain Bacteria; kingdom Pseudomonadati; phylum Bacteroidota; class Cytophagia; order Cytophagales; family Spirosomataceae; genus Salmonirosea; species Salmonirosea aquatica. Next base: position 1,831,991 of record NZ_WHLY01000002.1, on the reverse strand, counting down.
TCATGAGTGAACCCAAGAAACCCACTGATCAACCTACCCGCCGTACTTTTATCAAAGCCTCGTCGCTGGCGGCGGCTTCCTCTTTTTTCATTGTACCCCGCCATGTATTGGGCAAGGGGTACGTCGCGCCCAGTGATAAACTCAACATTGCCGGGATTGGCGTAGGCGGTAAGGGCAAAAGCGATCTGGCCAATTTTGCCAAAAGCCCCAACGTCAACATCGTGGCGCTGTGCGACGTGGACGACCGGCAGGCCGTTACCTCGCGGGAGAGTTTTCCCAAGGCTACCTACTACAAGGATTTTCGGGAGATGCTCCGCAAGGAGAACAAGAACATCGACGCCTGCTCTATTTCCACGCCCGACAACACGCATGCCGTAGCTACCCTGGCCGCCATGCAGCTAGGCAAGCACGTCTATACCCAAAAACCGCTGACGCATGACATCTACGAAGCGCGGATGCTGGGACAAGCCGCCAAAAAGTACAAGGTGATTACTCAAATGGGCAATCAGGGTGGTTCGGGCAACGGCGTACGCCGCATGAAGGAACTCTACGAATCGGGGATCATCGGCGATGTGCACAAGGTACTTTGCTGGACCAACCGCCCCGTGTGGCCCCAGGCGGTACCTACCGACAACGTCGATCCGGTACCGAAAGAACTGGATTTTGACCTCTGGCTGGGTCCTTCGCCCAAGGTACCCTACAACAAAGAGTACCTACCCTGGAACTGGCGCGGTTGGTGGCCTTACGGTACGGGCGCGTTGGGCGATATGGCCTGCCACATCATGGACCCGGTCTACCGCATCCTGCCCATCCTGTACCCTACTTCGGTGGAATGTAGTGTGGGAGGTACCTGGACGTTCACCCTGCGCGAAAAAGACGATAATCCCGCCTGGACACCCTTCACAACGTCGATTCACCTTGATTATCCCCGCAATGATGGCAAGGGCAATATCAAGGTCAGCTGGTACGACGGCGGCATTTTGCCCGAACTCCCCGAAGATCTGCTGCCCGGCGAAGCCTTCGGCAACTCCGACGGCGGGGTACTTTTCATTGGGTCAAAAGGTAAGCTGATGGCCGACTGCTACGGTGCCAATCCCCGGCTGGTACCTTTGAAAGCCAACGATATTGTGAATGTTCCGGAAACCATCGCGCGCGTACCCGACGAAAACCACTACCTGCAATGGGTCAATGCCTGCCTGGAAGGCTACGGCAAGGGCGTTACGAGCTCGCCGTTCGAATACGCCGGGCCGTTCACGGAAAGTATCCTGATCGGCAACCTGGCGATTCGGAGCTGGATGCTGCGCGACAATCCTACGGCCAAACGTGCCGTAGATAAGTATACGGGCCGCAAAAAGCTGTTCTGGGACGCCCAGAATATGAAGGTGACGAATTACGACGCAGCCAACCAATTCGTCAAGCGCGACTACCGCGACGGCTGGGGCGACTTGAAAGTTTAGCTTTACCTACATAGAAAAGCCCCGGAACGTCTGACGTTCCGGGGCTTTTTTGTGAAGATTGGGTGAGAATCTTTTTAACGCGCCGTAGCCATTACCATTTTGATATCCAGCTTGGCGCCGATTTCCAGTACGTCTACCAGGTCCTGTACTGCCAGATTCTTATCTACCCGCAGTACCACGGTACGTTCCTCCACATTGGCAAAAATGGAGGCTAACTGCGATTCCAGTTGTCCAACCGGAATTGGGTCCTTATCAATGTAGTAATTCTTCTGTTCGTCCACCGACAAGGTGATCTGCTTCTTATAGACCTGCTGCGACGACGATGCTTTGGGCAGCATCAGCTTGATGACGTTCGGGTTGGCCATCGTGGAGATGATCAAAAAGAACAGCAGCAGGAAGAACATGATGTCGTTCAGCGAGTGCGTGAACACTTCGGGTGCAAACCGGGCTTTTCTGCGTATTTTCACGTCTGTTAGATATGAGTTATGAGATATGAAGGATGAGATACCTGAACCGATATGCTGGTATTCATATCTTCTGAATTTGTTTTAATGGCCAAGTTCCGGTATTTGCGTTGCAAATCATGGAACTCTAAACGAGGAACTACGCTTAAAAACTACCGCGAAGCGACGGGGCGTTGCAGTACGTCCAGGAAGTCCGAAGCGGCCATCTGTAATTTCAGCGCAAAGCGGTCGATCTTCATATTGAGCAGGTGGTACCCTGCGTAGGCGATCAGACCGATGATCAGACCTGAACCCGAGGTGATCATTTTCTCGTACATACCACCCGAAATGGTACTGATATTGAAATCGTTGGAAATGGAGATATCATAAAAAATCCGGATGATTCCCGCAATGGTACCTACAAAACCCAGCATGGGTGCGATACCCGCGATGACGCCCAGGTAGGACAGGTTGCCCTCCATCCGCTGCAACTCGATCTGGCTGGCGTTTTCGATGGTCGTCTCGATATCCTTGATAGGGTACCCGATGCGTCCGGTGGCGCGCTCCAGAATGCGTCCGGCGGCGTTTTTCTGATTGCGGCACAGCGACTCGGCCGACTTGAGGTTGCCCTGCTGAATAAAATCCTTCACATTATCCACAAACGAATCTTCGATTTTGGCATTGGCATTGATGCCGATCCAGCGCTCCACCATCAGGAAAATCGTTACCAGGAACAGGAAACCGAGTGGCAGCATTACCCAGCCGCCTTTCATCAACAAGTCAAGAAGGGAAAGGCCCTGATCCGCCACCGGGGCAGCCATAGTAGAATCGGTAAGTGCTTGCAGCAGCATCATAATGGAGTAAAAGTGAATAGTGATACGTGAAAAGGACTAAGCCACAGCCGGCAGAGTGACTTCTGAAATAAACGGCTGGACTTGGGCCTTATTGTTCAAGCTCCAAAGATAGAAAAAATACCCTCGGGCGCGCATTTTGCTTTTGCAATTCCTTTTTTCGCAACGGGTATAATACCTTTGACCTACCCAATTGACGTCTTTCCCAGCCATGAGCTCATTTTTTACACCCGCCTTTATCCGAAACCTCTTTATCGCCGCAATCAGTGGACTGATTATCTCTTTTTCAGGGTTCCGAAGCGAGGGCGTGCACGTACCTTTCCTGTTCAATATGCTGTTCAGCGTGGGCCTGGGTTGGCTGGAACCCAAAAAAGGCTGGGCGTTGGCTCTAATGCAGGTTGTCGTGATTTTCGTTGGTTACTACGTGTTTAGCGGCTTTGTAGTTGCCGAACGTCCCGATGTAGCCAAATTTGCCACCTACCTGGCCGCTGTACCTACCCTGGCAGGGAGCTTTATGGGTGCCTTTATGAAACGGGCTTTTTTGTGAGGACTTTTGAGCAATAGGGGGTTTCCAAATACTCCGATTTGTTTTCTAACTTACCCACCCCATCACGAGAAAGAAGTTCTTGTTAAATTATTGTCGTTGTATTTCAACGGTAGCCACTTCTGTGTAAGTTTAACTCTCGACTGCCCAGGCCACTAATTCACATCAGATAATGAAACGGTTTACCTCTATTTCCCTTTTCTTACTTCTATCTTGTGCAGTGGTAAGCTGTTACGACTGCGGACCCCGAGCGGAGCCGACGGTAGAGTTCAATATGAGCTTCGATTCTTTGTACGGATTAAAAAAAGTGAGCGCTTTAGGTGCCAAATCTGATTCAGTTTTTAGGCAATACGAACCATATCTATCCTGGTCTAGGCACGGCCAATACCCAATCTCGCTCTTGCAAGACAGTACTACCTTTATCTTTTACGCCGCTAACCGAACAGACACATTGACACTCTTTTACGAGCGGATATTCGATACGGATAGCAAGTGCGGCTATTATGTCGATATTGAAGGACGAAGCTTCAAAAGCACCTTTGAGAGTGTATGGGTTGAGTTTGGATCGTACCGGGGGCCTGTGGTCATCAACAAGCAATATGGTGGGCCAGGAATCAGGGTGAATATTAGCAATCGTAGATAAGTACTCCATGCTAAACCGGACATATTTTTTGATGATTCTTGGGCATGTACTCGCATTATCCGTATCAGCGCAGCGCATACGTAGCGATAGCACAACCGCTACTGATTCGGCTGTTGTTCCTCCATCCAAAGAATTCAGCGTGGGAATAGATGTATTCAGGAATATTCCTTTTTTGCTGCTGGGTAATCATGCGGCACTTATCATGGGAGGTGAGCTGCGCAACCGACTTATTTTCGAGGGTACCTTCCGCAAGAAACTAAATCCAGACCAAAGTTGGGTCGGTTTGCTGGGCTACGCGAAGGGCGAAATATATTACAGTAACGACGTAGAGGAGAATAACAAGTTTTGGGGCTGGTATGGCAAAGGAGGAAAGGAATGGGCAGTGTTTAGGGGCAACCATACCAAAATCGGGCTGTTGGGCATCGTTACGTATGTTCACTATCGCACCGCTTTGCGTTTCAGGGGCCCGACTTTTGGCGACTACACAGAAACCCGGGAAATCGTCAATGCCGGAATTGGGGGAGAACCTTACTTTGCCTACGATTTTTTTCCAAATTCTCGATGGATGCTGCGTTGGATTACCCGCGTAAGTTTTCAGCAACGGTTAACGGGCGAAGGATATACGCCTTATTATCCGGGAATAGGAAACGTACCCGCAAGCTATAACCTCATCGTGTCGGGAGGTACCACCCTGCAACTCCATTACCGCTTCCGACCCGAACGCTGAACCTATATTTGTACAACCTAAACCCCTCCCTCCCATGACGCCCGACCAGGTATTTCAGATCGCCAGTACCATCGTCCTGCCGCAGTGGCTGCTGATGGCTTTTGCCCCGCGCTGGTTTGTTACCCAATTTTTAGTAAAATCTTTCCTGATTCCGGTGATTCTGGCCGTATTGTATGCCTACTATCTTTTTGCGGGCGGGCCTATCGACTTCGGTGCATTCGGTACCCTGGAAGGGGTGCAAGGTCTGTTCCAGAATGGGGGCGATGGTGTCATGCTGGCGGGCTGGATTCACTACCTGGCCTTCGACCTCGTCGTGGGAAGCGTCGTGATGCGCGATGCGCAGGAACGCGGAATCCCGCACTGGTGGGTGGTGGTACCCATTTTCTTCTGCTTTATGCTGGGGCCCATCGGCCTGTTGCTGTATTGGATCATCAGGACGGTGAAAATCAAAAAACTGAGCTAGCAGGGTACCTTTCGCTCGTTTTAGCGTTTATCTTTGCCCTGTAAAAATACGAATGCCCGATCACCAGGCGTTACTCATGTTGTGAAGCAATCGTTAAAACAAGGCGTGGCCGTTGGCTTTTTGTTGCTCCTGTGTATCAAAGCATGGGTGATGCCGCTGTTGTACCTCGACTTCGAGCTTCGCAAGGAATTCATCATCGACAATTTTTGCGTCAATAAAGACCGCCCTGAACTCCACTGCGACGGTAAGTGCTATCTAGCTATCCGTCTGGCCGCCGTACAAAAGCAGGAACAGCAGCAGGCTGAGCGTAATTTTATGTTCAAGCTGCTCGAAAACATCACCGATTGCCAGACTTTCTTTGCCTCTTTTTCCGCTCCTGATTACGCGTTTGACGAACAGGTACCCTCTTCTTTTTATTACGTTTCCTCTTTCTTCCCTAATGCATCTCTGTCGGGCGTTTTTCATCCCCCGCAGTTAGGCTGATTTTTTCTTCTCACTTTCTGATTTTTTCCGCCGAAATATTCTGCGGATTGCATTGTTGTTTAGCGCAATTTCTGCCGCTCCCGTATTTGATTTCACTTCAAAAAGCTATAAGCCATCAGCTAATGGCCACTGGCTATTTTATGAAAGCATCACTCGTACTGCTTCTCGGATTGCTCATCGTGGCGTGTCAGCCCAAGGATAATCCTCCTCCCGCTCCGGCGGAGGAGAAGCCTTTGTTTGCACGTCCGGCTAACTTTCCTGAGCCGGTGTATCTGATCGATAGCAATCAACCGACGGAAGCCGGGGTAGCTTTGGGTAAGACGCTCTTTTACGATGGCATTCTGTCGCGCGACAGTACCATTGCCTGCGGCGAGTGCCATCGGCAGTACTACGGCTTCACGCACCACCTGCACGACATCAGCCACGGTATCGGCGGCCGCACGGGCCTACGCAACGCGCTACCCCTGCAGAACCTGGCCTGGTTGCGGCGCTTTCAATGGGATGGGGGTATCGAGAAATTGGACGAACAGCCGATTTTCCCCATCGAACATCCCGACGAAATGGACGACACGATGGATAATGTGGTGAAGAAACTGCAAGGCAGCAAAACCTATCCTGCTTTGTTTAAAGCCGCCTACGGAAGCGAAGAAATCACTTCCGAAAAGATGCTGAAATCGCTCACGCAATTCATGCTCACGCTGGTATCGGCCAACACCAAGTACGATCAGGTGGTGCGGAAGGAGAACGCCGCGACCTTCACGGCCGACGAACTGGCAGGACAAAAACTGTTTGCCAGCAAAGGGTGCCAAAACTGCCACGCGGGCGAATTGTTCACCGACCAGAGTTTCCGCAACAATGGCCTGTCGCCTTTCGAACGTACCAAGGTAGAATATGTGGATGGAAAGCCTATGGTGCGCGTGGTGGTGGACGAAGGCCGCTACCGGATTACGGGGCAGGCCGCCGACCGCTTCAAATTTGTGGTACCCAGTCTGCGCAATATTGCCGCTACGCTACCCTATATGCACGATGGCCGCTTCAAGACGCTGCGCGAAGTACTCGATTTTTACGACAGCGGCATGATCGACAGCCCTACTTTGGACCCTTTTTTCCGGCAAGCCAATGGCTCGCTGGGGATCCCGTTGAGCGAGGATGAAAAAACAAAACTCATTGCTTTCCTCAATACACTAACGGATACTGATTTTTTAAAAGACAAACGCTTCGCCGAACCGGACGGGTTTCCCAGTCTGTAAGGCTGCAAATAACTTAATTTATAAAAAAGAATTCTTACGATAATGAAAAGAATAATTAACTCCATACTGGCCGCTGTTTTTGCCTCGGCCCTGATGCTGGCCTGTACTAACGACGATGTAGAACCCGTCGGTACCCATGACAAAAATAGCGTCACGCTGGAATTCGATAACCGCGTGGGTGCTCAGAAGATGGCTTTGGGTAATACCACCTATAAGAATGCCTCCGGTGAGGAATTTACGCTGACCCGGTTCAACTACTTCATCAGCAACGTAGCGTTGAAAAAAGCCGATGGTACCGTGGTGAAGTTCCCGGATCAGTACTTCCTCATCCGCCAGTCTGACCCTACCAGCTGGGAGCCTGAATTGAAAGACGTACCCGCTGCCGATTATAGTGAGATCAGCTTCACCATCGGGGTGGACAGTACCCGCTCCGTGTCCGATATATCGGCCCGCACCGGTGTACTGGACCCCACTTCCTACGGCGACGACGGGATGTACTGGTCATGGAATTCGGGCTATATTTTTGTGAAAATGGAGGGTACCTCACCCGTCGTTCCGCTCAATTCGGCGGGTAAGCGCGCCTTTGAACTTCACATCGGTGGTTACGGGGGTCGTGAAGCTACAGCGCCCAATAATCTCCGCAGTGTGACTCTGCCGCTGAATGGTACAGCTATGGTACGCAAGGACATTGCCCCTACGATACACTTGGTGGCCGATTTTATGAAAGTATTTGATGGCCCGAATACGATCAAGCTGGCCGAGACCAACAGCGTGCATAACCCTGCCGTGGCCGGGCCGATTGCCGACAATTACATGAAGATGTTCGTGGTGGATCATGTGCATAATGATTGAGCAATCACGGGGCGGCAGTAATACCGCCCCGCGGTTTTTTCTGGATTCAAAAATGAAGCACTTTCTACTATTGGGTTTCTTGCTGTTGCTGGTCGTGGGCTGTACCCCTACGGAGTCCACAGAGCCGGAAATCCTGTTCAGGGTACCAGCCAATTTTCCCAAGCCGCTTTACGATTTGGAGAAGAACCCAATCACAAAAGATGGTTTTGAGTTGGGAAAAGCGCTGTTCAACGATCCCATTCTCTCGCGTGATCTGACGATTTCCTGCGCCGAATGCCACAGTCAGCCGTCGGGTTTTACCCATCATGGCCACGATTTGAGCCACGGCATCGACAACCGAAAGGGTACCCGCAATTCGCTGCCCGTACAGAATCTGGCCTGGGAGTCGGAGTTTTTCTGGGACGGCGGGGTAGGTGACCTGGATTTCGTACCCATTGCGCCCATCGAAAATCCGGTGGAAATGGATGAGAAAACGGGCAACGTACTCGAAAAACTACGAAAATCACCCCGCTATCCAGCGATGTTCAAACGGGCCTACGGTTCGGAAGAAATCACGTCAGCCAGGTTTCTGAAATCACTCTCGCAATTCATGCTCACGCTGGTATCGGCGGATTCGCGCTACGATAAATTTGTGCGCAATGAAGGGGGTACCCTGACGCCAGACGAAGCGGCGGGACTGACGGTTTTTAAGCAAAAATGCGCTAGCTGCCACGCGGGCGAACTTTTCACCGATCGCAGCTACCGCAACAACGGCCTCACCATTCAGGGCGATGACGCTGGCCGCTACCGGATCACCGAAAACGAAGCCGACCGTAACAAATTCAGGGTACCTAGCCTGCGCAACGTGGCCGTGACTGGCCCCTACATGCACGACGGGCGTTTTTACACGCTGGAAGCCGTCCTGGATCACTACGCGGAGGGCGTGCAGGGTACCCCCAATCTCGATTCTTTATTGATAAAAAACGGACAGCGGGGCATTGCGCTCTCGACCGAAGAAAAGCGGCAGGTAATCGCCTTTCTCAAAACGCTGACGGATGATACTTTCCTGAAAGACAAACGATTTTCAACTCCCTGATGATGAAAAAACTACTTTTTGTAATAGCAGCCTTAGGCATGGGGGTACCTTCCCAGGCCTGCGACATGTGCGGCTGTGCCAACAGCGGCTCCTACTTTGGTCTGATGCCGCAATCGCACAAATCCATGGTCGGTCTGCGCTATTCGCACCTGAATTTTGAGACGCATCCCACCAGTTTTTATTCTCGCACCGAGGGAACCTTCCGGATCACCGAACTGTACGGGCGGTTTTATCCGGCCAAGCGCGTGCAGGCGATGGTTTTTCTGCCCTATCGGATGGATGAGCAGCTGGTAGAGGGCGGCGTCAAGAAGCAACGGGGCTTGGGCGACGCCACGGTGCTGGTCAACTACAACGTGCTGAATACGTTCATGGATAGCGAAGAAAATCACCGATTCAACCACAGTCTGCAACTCGGCGGTGGCGTGAAGGTACCCACGGGTCGGTTCCGCTACGACGAGAACGATCCGCTGGCCGTTGCCAACGCCAATTTCCAGCCCGGCACGGGCAGTACCGATTTTATTGTGAATGCTTTCTATACTCTGACCGCAGGGAAATGGGGTACCTTGCTAACGACTTCGCACAAACTGAACACTACCAACGCCCGCGGCTACCGCTTCGGCAACCAAACCTACGGTAGCGTGGATGTGTACCGGACTTTCACGAAGGGTACCCTGTCCGTTATGCCGCACCTGGGCTTGTACGCCGAGCATTCGGCCTACGGTAGGCAGGATGGAAAAACCGTTCATGAATCAGGCGGCGACCTGCTCAACGGCACGGCGGGTGTTTCACTGTTTGCCAACCGCTGGACGGCGGGCGTAAGTTATCAAAAGCCTTTGGCGCAGAATCTTTCGGGTGGCGAAGTTGTGAGCAAAGCGCGGGCGCTGGTGCAGGTGGTGTGGCTGTTTTGAGGGTGCGTCCACAGGCTTCGCACCTGAGGGCGCTACAACCAAATGGTGGAGAAGCTAGGTGTTATTTTATTGTAACTATATTTTTTTGTTATTTTGTTTTTCTGCAAAAGTTATTTTATTTGCTTATCTATTAGGCATATATACACAACTTAACTGCACGAAAATGTTCCGCATAATTCTACTCATTCTAGGTACTGGGTTTACGGCCTTTGGGCAAATCGATTTTGAGAAAGCTTCCTGGGAGAAAATAAAAGCCAAGGCCAAAGCAGAAAAGAAACTCATTTTTGTGGATGTATACACCACTTGGTGCGGCCCCTGCAAAATGCTGGACAGCCAGGTATTCAGCGATCGGGAAACGGGACGGCGCATGAATGCTTTTTTTGTAAGCTACAAAGCCGATGCCGAATCGCAGGGGCGGGCACTGGCTGTCAAATACGGGGTAAACGCTTTTCCGACGGGCCTTTTCATGGATGCGGATGGCAATTTGGTGCATAGCTTCATCGGTTTTAGGCCAGTACCGGAATTTATTGTGGAGGCCAATCAGGCGATGCAGGCTACCGAAAACGGCCGGATTTTTACCCTATACGAAAATGCTTACGAACAGGGAAACCGCAACGTTGACCTGGTATATACCTACCTCAAATTCCGTCGGATCTATAACCTACCCACGCATGATTTGCTGGAAAAGGTTTTGAAAAAAATGCCGGATGATTCGCTTCAACTTCCCCACTGGCAGCGGGTGGTGATCGAGAACACACAATGGACGGAAGGAAAAGGTTTCGACTGGCTGTTGATGCAGAAAGGTACCCCCAACATTAAGAATAAAATCGAATTTATTATTAGCAATACCGTCGTTCGGGCGCAGGAAGAGAAGGACAAAAAGCTCTTCCAAAAAGCACTGACCTACGTGGATTCCGTCGAAGTTTCCGAAAAGGCGCGCGAACTCAAGACACGTTACACGATGGATTTTTCCGCTGCCACCCGAGATTTTGACCAACTGGCCGATGCCGCCGAACAATACCTCGAGCAGGAAATCATACCTTCGCTTTCAGCCGATAGCCAGCGAGCTAATCCCGAAGCTTATCAGAAGGCCATCGACCGATTATCCAGCGTTTGTTGGCTGTACAGTGAGTATGTAAAAAAAGACCGCCTCACCAAGGTATGCGACTGCGTCGCGGACGTTATCGAGAAGGAGCAGAATTCTGTTCTTTTAAGCCACTACGCCTCTTTGCTCTACAAACAGGGCGATTTTGAAAACGCAGTAGCCGCCCAAACCCGGGCCGTGGAAATTGCCCGAAACAGCAACGACGAGAGCTTGGCCGATCAAGAAGAAAAGCTCAAACGCATCAAGCGGAAGAAGTTATGAAATGGAAGAAAGCTTAACCATCAAGGGAAAGCCTCGTGACGCTCAAAGCTTATGAAATGATTTGCACGTCTTTTTCTTAACTTTGTCAGGATTAAAAGGTGAATTGAGTTTCTCCTGGAAGAAATATTCACTCATTCCGACATTCACTCATCGCGCGGGCGACCGCCACGGGGACGCCCCGCCGTAACAATTGACCCATGTTTGAAAGCTTACAAGATAAATTGAACACCGCCTTCCGTACCTTGAAAGGCAAGGACCGGATTTCGGATATTAACGTGGCCGCCACGACCAAAGAAGTACGCCGCGCGCTGGTAGACGCCGATGTGAACTTCAAGGTTGCCAAGGAAATCACCGACCGCATTCGGGAAAAAGCGCTGGATCGCAAGATTCTGATTTCGGTGGAACCGGGACAGATGTTCGTCAAGATCGTGCAGGAGGAACTGACCGAACTGATGGGCGGACAGGCCGAGAGCATCGACATCAAGGGCGACCCCGCCGTGATCCTCATCGCGGGTTTGCAGGGTTCGGGTAAGACCACCTTCTCGGGCAAGCTGGCCATGATGCTGAAAAAGCAGGGCCGTAACGTACTGTTGACAGCTTGCGACATTTACCGGCCGGCGGCCATCGAGCAGCTGAAGGTACTGGGCGAACAGATCGGGGTGGAAGTATACGCCGAGCCTGATAACAAGAGTGCGGTAGAGATTGCTACCAACGCCATTGCCCACGCCCGCAAGACCAACAAGAAAATTGTGATCGTGGATACGGCCGGACGCCTGGCCGTGGACGAAGTGATGATGCGGGAGGTCGAGGACATCAAGAAAGCGGTGAAACCGACTGAAATTCTGTTTGTGGTGGATTCCATGACGGGACAGGATGCTGTCAACACGGCCAAAACCTTCAACGAACGCCTGAATTTTGACGGGGTGGTGCTAACCAAGCTCGACGGCGACGCGCGCGGTGGGGCGGCGCTATCCATCCGTCAGGTGGTGGAGAAACCCATTAAATTCATCAGTACGGGTGAGAAAATGGAAGCGCTCGACGCTTTCTACCCCGACCGGATGGCCAGCCGAATCCTCGGCATGGGTGACGTGATTTCGCTGGTGGAACGCGCGCAGCAAGCCTTCGATGAAGACGAAGCCAAGCGCATCAACGCTAAAATGCGCCAGAACAAGTTCGATTTCGACGACTTTCTAGGGCAGCTACAACAGATCAAGAAAATGGGCAATATCAAGGATCTCGTAGGCATGATTCCCGGCATGGGCGCGGCCATGAAGGATCTGGATGTGGACAACGATTCGTTCAAGCCCATCGAGGCCATTATCCAATCCATGACCAAAAAAGAGCGCGAAACTCCGAGCCTCATCGACGGCAGCCGTAAGAAACGCATTGCCAACGGCAGTGGTACCTCCATTCAGGAAGTCAATAACCTACTGAAGCAATTTGACGAAATGCGCCGCATGATGAAGAAAATGAACACCATGCAAACGCCCGCAGCCTTGAAGAAAGCCATACGGCGTTAGGTGGTTTGCTTTTCAGGAAATACCGACCTCCGGAGATTTCAGTATCTTCGGAGGTTTTTTATGTTAATTGAAAATTGAGAATGGAAAATGGAAAATGGGCCTATCCGTGGCCTGTGTCCTCACAGAACCTTATCAAAAAAGGCATCCTGCTCGTTTTGCTCTTCATTGGATTTTCGTATGGTACCCACGCCCAGGGGTCAATAGGGTATTATCCGTGGAGCGGATTGCTTTCGTTCGGTACCAACCCCCAAAAAGCCATTTGGCTCGATACCCGCGTGCAGACCAACTCGCTGTTCAGCAGCCTGAGTGTGGATTTGCTGCCGTTAATCAATTTGAAAAGAGGTGAGGTAGCACAGTGGTACCTTGGCGGTGGCCTGCGGGTCAATCCACTCTACCGCATCGCCGATCCCAAAGCAAAACTATTGACCGTAGATGGCTATTCCATCAACTTCGGCGTGCGGGCCGCACCTTTTGCCCAAAACCGCCAGATTCAGGTAGCGCTGGAAGTGAACCCTTACGTGAAGGATGATTTTGCCAGCGGCGTGCTGAAAAGCCACTTTGGGGTGGTGTATGTGTTTCGGAAAAGGGAGAAGGAATTTAATGAGCAGAACTAGCTTAAGGTACCTTATACTGATATTTTTATCTACGATAATTTCAGTAAGGGCTCAAAAAGCAGAAAAGTATTACAAAGCCAAAATCCAGCGTATCACACTACATAACAGAACGATACAAGAGCCCAAGAGTTTCACAGTGGCCTGAACGACAAATAATCCTTGTACTATACCTAGGTGGATGGAGTGCTGTTGGTGATGAATGCTGAATTCTTGGATGTCATAACCTGAAAAGGACGCGTGGTTTTGCAACTGTTGAATCGTTATTTACCGAGAATTCCAGGCGGAATCTTCTTCATGCAGCAGCACATGAACTTAACGCACTTCGTCAGCGCTAATGCTATTCTGGTGATGCTATATCATCTTTTGATTTTGGACATATTCATGTTAGTCTACATGAAATGGAGCTAAATCAAATTCCCTAATAGGACTAAAACTCATTTTTTTAAAAGATCCGCAACCTAGCGTCATCCTTGAACTTCCAGAGTGGGGCGTTAAACTAAAAAATACATAGATCAATAAGCTGGAAGGATTTGAGAATCATTCCAGCTTATTGATCTATGTAAATTCATAGGGCTTTTCGACGTTCCTTTTTCAAATCCTCTTTTTTTAGTACGTAACTTAAGCCTTCGAGTTCGTAACCATAACGGATTCGACCCACGTAGTGCTTACATACATTCTGCTCCACCGGTTTATAAAAGTCCACATTGTATGTATCTGGCAGGTGCCGTACACCTTCCGCTGAGCGTTGAGCGAGCATAGCAATAAAAGTCTGCTCCAAACGATAATTTGATGCATAGGAGGCAAAAAATGGATGATTGAGCCACATCTCAATTTGCTCCAAACAGATGTCTTTTGCGTTCATTACCCACAGGCCGGCATTGATGCGAGAAGCTGGACCATAGCCCAATTCTTGAACAATAACCTCCCGTTCAGTAACATACGCATCCTCGATGTCGCGGTTGAAATAATTGAAATCCCGCTGTTTTACGAGAGTATCTACGAAAGCTTCAGGATTTTTAAAGAAAAGAATATCAGAATCCATATAACCGATTCTGGCTCCTTGCCCCCAGAGTTTTACGTCAATTAATTTCAGGGCCATTACGTGGGAGTAACGGTAAGCGAGGGTACGGGGAAACGCTTTAAGTTTTTCTTGCGCTATTTCATCAGCCTCGCGGCGTCCTATTATGCGGGTTCCCGACAAAAACTCTTGAAACTGTTCAATCGCCCGTTCAGAAAGACTTCCATCGTCATGAAATACGAAGCGATGCGCGTGATTGGTATGATAATTAAACAGGCACGCTGTGATGATGGCCATTTCGTGGTCGCGTTCCCCTACTAGCATGTGCAGTGTAGAACCTTTTTGGCTTGCCGGGTACTTGGGTAATAAGGGCATTATTTGTTGGCGAATCCGCCGCCGAAAAAAAAGACGAATATCGTTTTGAAGCCTGGATTTTATCCGTTCAGGAATAGTTTTGGGCGATACGGTCGGGGTCAGGGGATTGGTGATGAGCATGGTTCAAAGGGTCGCTGGTTTCTGACCAATCAGGAAAAGGTTATTGGCTAGACTATTGGGGAACCATCGGTATAGAAAGTCAACTACCGCATTGTATAGTGTCGATTTAGGCGAAGGTGTTTCATTCAATCCAGTCAATAGGGCGTGATAATCGCGCAATGCCTTAGGATCACGCGTGGACTGGCATGCTGAAAGCAGGACCTTATAGCCAAAATGCCGCGCCGTTTGGCGTAGCTCAGCTTGGGTGAATTCTCGCTGGTGGTGCGTGAAATTGTCGTTGCTCTCCAGAAAATGCCGAAGGGGCTGCGGATGTCCAGTTCGACGCCGGACAAACAGCAGCCACATTTCAATCCGCATAACATTGGGCGTAGAAAGCACAAGGTACCCGTCCGGCGCGGTCAACTGATTAATCTCGATCATGATGGGTTTAATGACGGAGAGGTGTTCAATGACATCGATCATCAATACCAAATCATAGGCCTGGTCGGCTTGCAGTTGGGTGGTATAGCGATCCTCGACACCTAGCCAACGGGCAGTCTGCCATTCGGCCTCAGTAGCATAAGGCTCGTAGCCTGTGATCGTGTAGCCGAGGTCGGTCAGGATGCGGGTCATAAACGGATGTCCGCATCCATAGTCTAGTAGGCGTTTTTGGTTCGGGTCGGGTAGCGCTTTCAATACATAGTGTACCGAAGCCCGATAACGGAGCCAGTTTTTCAGGAACATACCCCGGAGGGTAGCCGGAGCATCCCGCAAATCGTACAGAATGGCATCTTTGGTCGCGTGAAGCGATTCCGATAGGTGAGGGGTCATGGGCTAGGGGATTTTACTTCGGGCTCGAACATCATCAATAGTTCGCGACTCATGGCTTCCAGTGAACGCAGCGGTGTAAGTTGCCTGATTTTTTCGTTGTACTTCAACAGCTGTTCGGGACTATTCGCAATGAGCTCAAATAAGGGTTCAAGCTGTTCTGAGTTAATAACCACATTTGGGAAGTCCGTCTGGTGAAGGTACTTACCGTTTTGATACTGATGCACAAAACCGTGTAGTAACGAGTCCAAGTGTGGTGGCACGAAAGCCATCAGGCAGGACGGGATATCAAAGTAGCAGGCCTCATAGCCCATGGTGGTTCCGAAATGCAGAAAAGCTCTTGCGTGCTGCATTTTCCAGAGTTTGTCTTGTACTCCGTCATATTCTACCGAAAAACTCTGGGAAGTAGTTCGGAACTGATCATCAAATACCACATTATCCCTATCCCTGAGTGATGCATATAGGTTCCACTGTTTCTGGAAAGGATATGGACGTACCACTAACTTCCATTCAGGTAGTACTTTGGCCAGCACACGAGCAATACTTACCACGTACTTTACTTCCTGCGCTACCAGTTCGTCATAGCCCGTAGCAAACCCCAGATACACATAAGGAAAAGGGTAGGGGCTTTCCTGGAATCCATCCCGGTGCAGGTGCGCTTGTACATACGAAAATTGTGTGGCTCCCCACAGGATAATCTGCGAGAGGGGTACCCTCTGCAACTGGGTTAGATCTTCCCTTAACCCTTCATTCCAGACCAGATAGCGGGTACGTGTTGAGAAGGTTTTCATCTTGCAGGGATGATCCCAACTGTAGACATAGGTCCAGACGGGCTTGTTCTGATTAAGTATGTGGGCATACAGCCGGTCGTCGTAGATTTGGGTGTTACAAAAGAATACCTCGATATCAGAGTCCAGCGGGAGTGGCTTAGGTAGCCAAGCTAACCCTTGAAGATAAGTATCATAGCTGATGAAGTGAGGGACATATTTACTTAATCCAACCAAAAATGCATGGGTGTACCTGGCCAGATGTCCCATATTCCGATCACTGAGCCTTATATGCTCCACCATGTAATAATTATAACGGCTGCGTGGGATTTTTCCGAAAACAAGGTAGATATACTGCCAAAAGATTAGCAGAAGTTTCGTAAGAAAAGAAGTTGTGGGAGGAATAACCGTTACCTCCACTTCGGTGGGTAATATAGGCGCAATGCGAAAGGAATCGGACGCCTTAAGATAAACGATTAAACGGTGATTTTTGGCCAGAATTTGGAGCATTTCCCGTACGTCAGATCGGGTATCAAGATATTGGGCCAGAACGCCAATCTTCATAGATAATAATTATTACGACGTAGCTTCTATGAGCAATTGCCGCCATTTGAAGGATTGCACAGTGGCCTCATACTTTTCAAGAACCCGTTTCCGGCCATTTTGGCCCGCCACCCGCCGAAGTTCTGCATTTTGGATAAAATAAGCAATGCCCTGTGCCAGGCCCTCAGGCGTCTGATCCCGAACCAGATACCCGGTTTCGTCATCCACTACTTCACGGACGCCCGCGACATCCATTGCTACCACGGGCTTTTCAGCCAGGCATGCTTCCAGAATCACCAACGGAAAGGCTTCCATTCGGGAAGGCAGAACAAATATATCCAAATCAGCATAGAAATCACCTACTTCGCTGGAATGGGGCAGAAAACGAAAGTGCGACTGCAGTCCCTCGCGCTCGATGCTTTTGAGCAAAGCTCGGTAATATATCGACTTATCCTGTAGTTCGGATGGCCCGCCTAACCACAAAAACTCGAATGACTGATTGGGCAGCTTGTCTTTCAAAATACTACATGCCCGCAGAAAGGTATCCACGCCTTTTCTGTAAATAACCGAGCCAACGGCCCCAATCAGCAGGATGTCAGCGGCAGTTCTCAGCTCAACTTGCTCACCCTTTAGACGTTGCTGGCTGAGTCGCTTCTCACTCACAGTTTCGTATATAAGCTTCATCTTTTCTTCGGGAACTCCGTACACATCGCGGTAAAACTCAGCTGCTGCCCGAGCCGGGCTAACTACTATATGGGCTTTTGACAAAAGGGCTTCCATCCAACGGGTTCGCATCCGCTGAGTTACGACAAACCCCATTTCGTGCACGTGTACAATAAGTCTTTTGTCCGATCGAACTGCGATCTGACTGAATTCATGTTCATTGACTGTATTGATATAAACCAAGTCCGGGTTGATCTTCCTGAGCAAGTAGCGCCCGTACTGTTTCTTCAGCCCGACGAATACAGGCAACAGAAATCGGCGGAAAAACCGTCTGGTCCACTTCATGTCGTCTATTGGAAATGTATAGACTTCTCCGAACTGCCGGAAATGCTCATGCATAGCCCCGCGCTGGCTGACCAGTAGATGGAATTTTAGGGAATCGGAGCTCAGCACATAGAGTAAGTTATATAGAACCTGCGTATCGCCCCCGGTACCAGTATGAGGAAGAATGATGAGGACTTTGGTTCCTGGAGTACTTTCCATCGGCTAGGTATTCAATAGTTCATTCCATTTTTCGGCAAAAATCGCCGGGCTGAAGCTATGGTATGCCTCTTGCTGAGCCGCTTTTCCCATTGCCAACAGCTTGCCAGGATTTGCAAGAAGTTGTCTTATATAGCCAGCTGCTTCTTTTACGATTTTGGCTTCGTCGGTGTGATTTTCAATAAGGTACCCGTTCGTCTGGTGCGTTACATGTTGAGCAATGCCCCCACGTTAGTGGCCATTGGCAATGCTCCATGGGCCATGCCCTCAGCCAGAACCAATGGAAAGCCCTCCCGTCGTGAAGTGATCAGAACGACATGATGTTTTTTGTATAGGTTTATCAGTACTTCAGGATCGGTAATTTCTCCTTGGAAGGAAAAGTAGTCGCGATGCTCCGGATCAACGCGTTGAGCGAGTTGGGGGCCGACAAGGGTAAACTCCACTGGTTCATGACGCAGTTCGTGGGCAATTTGACCTAGGAGCAAAATCCTCTTTTCAGGACTATTCCGACCTACGAACAGCACTCTCAAAGGAGGTATGTCGTAATTTTTTTTTGCAAGATCCCAGGGCGGGCAGCTTAGCTGGTTATGAATCACTTCAATTCGCTCCAGCCATTCCTTTTGCGCTAGGCCGTGCTTGGTATAGAGGCGCTCGTAATCCCGTTTGACAGCCTGGTTGATGACCACCCGCTTCGCCAGGCGGTGTACGTAGGGTAGGCTAGCTAGCTCAATCGGGTTATTGGATTCAGGTACAAACGAATGTGTCAGGTCAATCACTCGTACTGACGCTTTTAAATAGGGAATTATCTCGTATAAATAAGTGGCATTTGCACCCAATACGGTTGGGTTGGGACAGTTGTTAATAACCCGACTTATCAGTCGGATAAAAATCTGGCGGTATTTCGAGCGATCTAATCCTGCGATTTCGAAACACCGGGCAACTCTGTAAAAAAAACTTTTGAAAGTATTTGAATCTGAGGGCTTAGTAAAAAAAACAATTAGATGTTCCCTAGGAATTGCTTCGCTCACACTTTGCAGAATATCGGCATGCACGCGTTCCGAACCCCCGGTCTGGTAATAGGGAAAAAAGCAGAACAAGCCGGTTTGATCTGATATAGCCTTAATGCCAAACCAAGTAAAAGCCAACTTGGGAAGCAGAAATATATGGTTGACAAGGGCTTGCAGCTTACGCATGAATATCAATATTATTTTATCCCCAATGCCAAACTTACGCCGAATCGATGAATATAGTATGCGATTAGGCCTATGGCAGTAGGAGTACCTTTTTTTCTAAATACTAAATCTATAAGACAAGCAATCACGCCCCGAAGGCCAAAGTGATCGATTATTTCCAGTTCCCACTCTGTAACGGCCAGTTTGCCGTAGTAATCGTAGTCGACAGGCAGTGTGATTTTAGCACTTAGTATGCTTTTTATAAGCTTTTTCCCGGCCTTAAATACCTCCCAAGAAAGTTTCTTTTTCTCCAAATAATTAGCTTGGAGATCACTCAGTGGACATTTTAATGCCAACTCATACCATAGTATGCGCGCCCTTGCCCGGCTTTGGGACTGTCTGTTGGTGGACTGGCTGATATTGGCCGAGTGCCATCGATAACTCAGTAGGGGTTCACTTAGAGAAGTGAGATGGGCAACCTGCCCGATCCTGATCCAAAAGGCATAGTCCTCCGCGTAAGGGTAATCATTTTCGTAACGAATGGAATGCTGTTCTAAGACAGCCCGCCGGATCATAACAGTGGGGTGAGCCAGGCAAGAATTGCTGGATAGAAACGTAAAAGACTTTTCAAAACTCTCTGGCAGTGTTATAGTGCCGCTCCTATTTCCAATATATTGGTAAGCAGTACCACAGACGCCTACTTCAGTATGCTGGTTCATAAAAGCAACCTGTTTGGCAAATCTTTCCGGGAGACTGATGTCATCGGCATCCATTCGAGCTATATACTCACCCTGAGCCAGATCAATGCCTACGTTCAACGCAGAGACAAGGCCGGCGTTTCTCTCATTTTTAATATGCTTAATCCGGGAGTCTTTATAGGAATCTATTATACTTCCACTGGTATCCGTTGAGCCATCATTAATGATGATAAATTCAAAATCAGTATAAGTCTGTCCCAGTATGCTCTCAATAGCCTCCCTAAGATAGAGTTCACCATTGTATACCGGCATAATTACGCTAATTTTCATAAATCATAGCTCATCTTACTGGTGCAGATTCAACCGATGGTTCAGCGGGGTAATTATATTATTTATTGGCTTTGTTGTATAACTTTTAAATGATCGATAATTGGGATTAAATAAATCTAAAATGCCATTTAGTAAATCTTTGATTGGTTTGAATTTTAAGCTTTCTGGATTTAATCTGGCATATTACTAATCCGCATTACGGTAATAATCGATTCTTTAAGAGCTAGGCAACGAAACCTTAATTGTTTACTAGTTTTTTAAGATTAAAAAATATAGATTTAACTAGAATTTTTAAAGAGCTCAGTACTGAAATTTCTCCGTTGATCAGTTTTTGTTTTGCACCTAAGGTTTTTGAATATTGTGAATGTTTGAAAGCATATATTTCTGGATGATAATAAGCATTTATTTTCTCCTGTACTATGGGGTTTTCTTGTATTCTTTCGAAGAAAAACATATTTTGTCGATACCAGCAGTCTATCTGGGAATCATTCCAAATTTTAGCCCTGAATAAATCCCGACATATGTATCCCCTTTGATTGAATTTATTTACCCAATAGTCAATAAATTGCTCGTTGAGATGATTCTGCCCTCCCTGATCCGGCAAAGCAGCTGAAAAAAGAATCTGATCGGATAAGTCGCATAAAGTGCTGACCAATACCTCGGCTGACGCTTCTGGCAAATGTTCGGCTACTTCCAGACACACAGCCAAATCAAATCTTTCATTAAGCTTGACTGGCTGGGTCAGGTTCACAGCCTTGAACTCGTTTCGATCGATATGTAGTTGTGCCAAATCCACATTGTTACCGTCGATACCCAGAACTCGTTTTATACCCATCTCCTTGAAAACACTAAGCCATGTACCTGTGCCGCAGCCAACATCTACTACGGATTGTGGTAATTTTATTTCCTCAAACAGGATCGGTAAAAAAGCTTTGGCGGCTCTCGTATTATGGGTAGCCGGGGTATGGATGTATATTATTTGATCATTCATCAGTTAAAATGTGGCAAGCACTGGATCATATACTACAAGATAAAATAAGTGCTTGTTTATTTTTTTAATAGGCAATCTTAACGAGCCGTCCGATGCCTGCCAGTTAGCTGGCGCTGTGGCAAATTATAAAACAAATCCTAAACGACAAGCGTAAGGTCAATTTGAGGGAGGCAATTGACTTCATTCCGGAAATCCTGAGCATAGGACTCAATGGCGCAATTTGAAGCATTACAGGCCTCGCTAGCAGAAATATACATAGAATCCGATAGAAATTTTAGGGTACCCCTTACTTCCGCACTGGCATATTGGCCTTCACCTGCTGCTGCCAGGCTTTCCACTGAGCGGCCATTTCCTGCTTTTTTTCCGGCATCGAAGCCGCCAAGTTCTTGCTTTCGCTGAGGTCCTCCCGCAGGTTGTAGAGTTCCATTTCTCCGGTCTCGTAGCTTTCGGTGAGCTTGTAGTCGCCCAGCCGCATGGCCCCGGCGGGGCGGCCCATCTGGTTGCTGAAATGCGGGTAGTGCCAGTAGGCGGGCTGATCGGGCCGCGTTGTTTTGGGATCGAGAAGGTTGGCCAGAATGCTCCGGCTATCCATTTCGATGTTCGGCATCGGGTACCTGAGTAGCTCGCTGAACGTGGCGAAGTAGTCCACATTGCTGAAGTACTGATCGCTGGTTTGACCGGGCGCGATTTTCTCTTTCCAGAACGCAATGGCCGGGATGCGGATACCCCCTTCGTAAATGTGGCCCTTCCACTTGCGCAGCGGCTCCATGTTGGTCGGGATGGGGCCGAGTTCGTCCAGACCTACCCCTCCGTTGTCGGAGGTGAATATGACCAGCGTATTTTCCAGCAGCCCGTTCTTTTGCAGCGTCTCCATCAACCGGCCCACGCCCTCGTCCATGCTTTCGATCATGGCGGCGTAGTTGGGGTTGTACTTGCCCTCAAACTGATTGTACTTCATGAAGTACTTCCGCAGTTTATCGCCTCGGGGTACCAGCATTACATGCGGCGTTGAGTAGGTGAGATAGAGGAAAAATGACTTTTTAGCGTTCATTTCCACAAACTCCACCGCATAATCCGAGAGTTTGTCGGTGAGGTACTTGGTGCCGTCGTCTTTGAATTCTTTCGTATAGCTATCCTCAAAAATGGAGTAGTTGTAGTAGTCGAGCCCATTTTTCCCGATCATCCGGCTGAAATCGAATCCCTGATTCCAGGGTGCCAGGCTGTCGGCACCGCCCAGATGCCACTTACCCACCATACCCGTGGTGTAACCCAGCGGCTTGATCCATTCGGCCAGCGTGGTCGCCGAGGAGGGTAGAAAGGGATTCCAGGGCGCGGGATTTACGGGCGAGGCGGGATCGGTGCGGTTGCCCGCAATGAAGTTAGTAAGGCCATAACGCGCCGGGTGGCGACCCGTCAGAATCGCCGCCCGCGAGGGCGAGCAGACCGGACTGGCCGAGTAGGCCTGCGTGAAGCGCAGCCCGTGCCGCGCCAGCGAATCCAGGTGCGGTGTTTCATTATAGGGATTGCCGTAGCAACCCAGGTCGAAGTACCCCAGGTCGTCGGCCATGATGTAGATAATGTTGGGCCTTGCGGGCGGCAGGGTTTGGGCCAAGGTACCTACCCCAAAAAATACCATTAGCAGAAAGCCGAGGAAAATTCTCATAAAATCGCTTTCTGTAAAAAAGCAAACCGCTACTCTTTTATACCGGAACAGGCTATCGCTACGCACGATAGCCTGTTCCGGGCCAGGAATGGCTACATAAGAAAAGGTACCTTAACCAAGTACAGATCAAGGCATTTTATTTTATTTTTTGGAAAATGAGTTGATTGTCCATGTGACTGAGGAAAAGCATATTATTTTTTATTTTATAGGTATCCACATTTTCTATTGTATCGGCAAACAAATCCCCCCATGCGTTTTCGCCAACTTTCGACTCATAGCCGCAATGGATAGAAATAAAGTTACTGGATTGAGTTTCATATTGGCCGACCATGGGATTTGCGGAAGACGTACCAGTGAGTTTACCGTCCGGCAGAAACTCTATTTCAACTTCATAGCGTCTTAAATAAGGGTTAGGCTTATCGACTTCATTGCCGCTTTGAATTGCTTTGACCATTTGCCATCGACCGAGCAGGTTTTCAGGACTGGTTTTAAGGGTTTCCTGTGAACAACCCATCACCGCGCAGCCAATAAAAATAAGGAATAGCACTACAATTTTCCAGATATGCATCGTCATATGTTTAAATTGTTATTGTTTGTTTCGCTCGCTTATTTTATACGGATTACATTCACTACATCCCAACTTCAAGTGATACACTTTGCCAAGAAGCAAACCGGACATTCCATCCGTGACAAATTTAAATAATGCCTAGCTGTCACAGTTATACCCGAGTATGAAAATAACGCTACTGTCGCTTCGCCCGCAGTCTGCTCAACGTATTCGGATCGATGTTGAGATACGAGGCCTGAATATGGACAGGGAGTTGGCTTATCGTCCCAGGATAGGTCAGCTCAAACACACGTAAACGATCTTCGGGATAGCGGAGGTTGCTGATATGTAGCCGCAGATCGGCCATGACGATGACATATTCGAATATTTTCCACACTACCTCAGGATGTAAACGCAGGGCGAGCCGATAGTTCGGATAGGACAACGTAAACAATCGGCTCGCTTCCAGCGTCTCGACATAGTAGAAGGTCGGTACCTGCTGCGAAAAACTCCGCATCGCGGTGTGCAGCCCGCCCGTCGGGATGAGCCAGTTCGTTACCTCGCGCGTGATTTTCTCCTCGCTCATTCCCGGATTGGTACGTTTTCGCTCTTCCAATTGGTAGTAGGCGCGAAGGGATCCACTCCCTACGAACCACACCTGCGAGCAGACCTTACCCGGAACCAGCAGCACTGTTTTGGCCGGCACGTCGATGGACTCGAAGAGATTCAGTACGGGCATGAGTTCTTTTTCCGGCAGATGGGTGATTTTAACGAGGGTGGGAAGTAATTCCATGAAGATGTGGTTGTGGATGGGCTGTGTAACGCAGAACCTACCCCGGCTGAAAAGGTTGGAGGGGGTTATTGAAAAAAGACCGCATTTCAAACAAAAAAGGGTCAGGCACGCGTTGGGGAGCGAGCGCCTGACCTTCTCATATAAAACGCAAACTCACCTCACCAGCATAAAAGGAACCCTTTGTTTTCCCGTGGGAAGGAAAAAATGGAAATTGGTTTCATAAGCTGACCGGGTTAGAGTGAAGTTCGGAAGTGGTTTAATTCTTGCCCAACTCAGCAGCATAGTTACCAATATGAATCAACGGAATCTGCATCCCGTAGGAAGTATTGAAGACCTTGATGACTTCATTAGCCAGCACGGCCTGCCCGATGGCCGATGGGTAGATTCCATCAGCAGAAAAGAAGTTTCCATTCGGGAAAGAGGGGTCTATTCTGAAGCCGTCCTCCGAGACATACTGCCCAGCCATTATCTTTTTGTAAACCGAATAAAAATCAACTATTGGATACCCATAGTCTTTTGCGAATTTTTTGATGAACCAGTCATTATAATATTCGGGACGACCCGCTTCTTGTGCCCTGACTACGTCAGCGTCTGTAAGCGGCCCCTGAAATGTGCTATTATACAAATTCACCACATTGGCCGTAGGTAGCAATATATCACCTGGTTCGACGCTTCGAATTTCGGTAGTGCCATTTGGAATAATTTGCGGAACTTTGCCCGTCTTTTTTACCATACTTTCATACGTATAGAGCTTGAAATACGGAAAATCCAGAATGTCAGGAATTGTCATATACACATATTTCATTCCTGTCTTTTCTATATTGTTCAAAATCTGTAATTCCCAGTCCGGTGAGCGTTGGCTTATAGTTAATCCCTTTCCTGCTCCCTGGATATGAGTTAGAATATTGATGTCCAGGCCTGCATCGATTATCCCTAAATCAGGTTTCAGCATATTGATTCGATCCCAGCCCGTACCCGTATTAGCTGGAATGAAGCGACTAGCTAACGCGGTTGGCATAGCATATTTATCCCATAGATAATTGATATTATTTTTTTCAATAGGCAACGGATTATTCCTGAAGTAAGTAATCTCATTTAGTAGCAGTTCACTAGGATTGGCAGCAAAAAAACCAGGATGAAATCCAGGAGCCGAAAAGTTATTGATCGATTTGCCCGTGTAGGGTTCAAATTCAATAGAGGAGCCTTTTTCCTTATAGGCCAGGTTGTTCGTCACTTCCTTCCAGCGTAGGTTCTCACTGCCTTCATCAATGACCAAACGCCCCGTCCCGTTGCCATTCGCCCGCTCGAACAGCGGCTGAGTAAAATTAGTAAGCCCCATCTGCCGGGCTACCAGGTTAGGGTAAGCGGTAAGCTGCCCCTCCCGGAACAACCCCCCGTCGCGGTAACCAGCCGCTACTCCCTCACCAAGCACTACGAACACGGGCTCCCCGCCCGTCTTGCTTTTCAGCCCCCCCAGATTGACGGAACCCGGTTGTGGAGCCCAACCGAACGTTGGGTCGACCTTCACAGGCAGCGAGATTTCCCCGGCCTTCAAAGGGTCTTCCGAGTGGTAGGGGAGGAGTGTGTCCTCACCCTGGAAGATGTTGCTACAGGCTACCACGCCGAGGGCGATGCTGGCTGCCAGTAAGATGTTGGGTGTCTTCATAGTAAAATCAGGTTAAGAATTTAGATTATAATTAGAAACGGATAGTGACAAATTTAGAAAATGCGAAGGTGCTGCCCTCATACCCGGGTATGAAAATGCTGTTTTCAGTGTTTCCTCAGTACCATGGAACCTATCCTGGATAAAAAGGTTGGAAGGAGTTGCAAAAAGAGATATACCCAAACAAAAAATTCCCACCGAGTCTCTCGGTGGGAATTTTCATAACCCATATCTGATAATCTACTTCTCCTTCGTCATATTCAAACTACTGAAATCGCCTTTTTCCAAATCCGTGGCTTTGCCAAACTGCTTGATGGCTTCCTGGTACACATTATCCATCGGATTGAGTACCTGGAATATTTCATTGTTTAGGCCGTCTTTCCGCTGGCGTCCCCACTGGTAGCGGCCAATCAGGCCCTTGGTTTGGGCCAGGATCAGGGGCTTGGAGCGATTAAGTTCTTTTTCGTTATACTTGATTCCCGCCTTCTTCGCGTCCTGCACCAATTCATTCACCATTGCGTCCGAAACGTTGAATTTGGTGAGGTACTCGTTGAAATTCTGCTTTTCCAACACCTTCTTGTGATCGTTCACGTAGCGCAGGGCGTATTCGCGGATGATGTTCTTGGCGTATAGCTCAAACAGGAACTTGCTGTTCATGCTGGTGTCGCGGGGTACGAACACGTCGGGCATGATCCCGCCACCGCCATACACCAGCCGGCCACCGTCGGTTTTGTACTTCAGGGTAGAATCGAACTTGATGCTGTCGGCGCTAAAATACTCGCCACTGTTGAAGCGGTTGGTTAGGTCTTCGTTGTACACTTCGCCTTTACCCAGGTCATAGTGTTTCTGGATGCTGCGGCCGCTGGGCGTGTAGTAGCGCGAGATCGTCAGGCGTAGTTCTGAGCCGTCGGAAAGTCTGATGGGCATCTGCACCAGGCCTTTGCCAAAGGTGCGGCGACCTACCACCAGCGCGCGGTCGTGGTCCTGCAGGGCACCCGCCAGAATTTCGGAAGCCGAAGCACTACCTTCGTCCGCCAGAACCACAATCGGCCCTTCTTCAAACATGCCGTCAAACTTGGCATTGGTTTTCCGATCGAAACGGCTGTCTTTGCCATCGGTGTACACCAGCAACTTATTCCCCGAAATCAACTCGTCAGCAATACTCGTCGCCCGTTCCATGTAGCCGCCGGGGTTCCCGCGCAGGTCGAGAATCAGCTTTTTCAGACCGGCGCTTTTCAGAGAGCTGAGTGCAGTTTTGAATTCATCGTAGGTAGTTTCCGAGAAGCGGCTCACTTTGATATAGCCAATCTCCTGATCCACCATATAGGCGGCGTCCACCGAGTAGGTAGGGATGCGGTCGCGCACGACGGTGAAGTCCAGTCCGTCTTTCATGCTGCCGCGCCCAATGTGTAGTTTCACTTCGGAGCCCCGTTTGCCGCGCAGTAGCTTGAACACCTTGGCGTTGGTCACGCCGGGGCCGGAAAGATTTTCACCGTCCACCTTCAAAATGCGGTCACCGCTCAGAATACCGATGGACTCGGACGGCCCGCCGCTCAGGGGACTCACGACATAGACAGTGTCGTTATAAATATTGAACTCCACGCCGATTCCATCAAAGCCCGACTCCAATTGTGAGCGGGCCGTGGTAGCTTCCTCGGCGTTGAAATAGGACGTGTGTGGGTCGAGCTTTTCCAGCATTTTGGCAATGGAATAATCGACCAGTTCGTCGGTGTTGACCGAATCCACGTAATTATTCTCCACCAGCATCAGTACTTCCCGGAACTTGGCGTAGCCCTTGGCTACGTCGGTCAGTTTTTTGCCACCACTAAAAAAGGTAGCCCCTAACAACATGCCGGCGGCCAGCGTGAGGCTGATTATAATAGGAAGCCGCACTACGTACGGTGAATTTTGAATAGGTTTGTCGGGAGTAGGCTGGCTCATGGGTCTTTTTTATGCTTAGGTAGGGTTTTATTTTCAAAAAATGTACCTATAAATAACGCGAAAAATTTCCAAACGTTGCTTGGAACAGGATTGGTTTGTTCATAACGGCTTTACGGCACGGGACTTTTTGGCCGCCATGCGCACAAAAATATCCAAAGCGTCAGGATTACGCATCGTGTCGCGGCTCGCTACGCGGGCAGGCTCACGCCCCATCAGGATTTTCTTAACGGGTGCTTCCAATTTTTTGCCACTGATGGTATAAGGTACCTCTGCGATTTCCTCAATGCGGTCGGGTACGTGCCTGGGGCTAAATTGATGGCGGAGCGTGGCATTGATGCGGGATCGTAGTTCGTCGTTTAAGGTACCTCCCTCTTTGAGTACCACAAACAAAGGCATGTCGCCGCTGCCGTCTTCATTTTCCAGATACACCACCAGACTGTCCCTGATTTCGGGGATACTTTCTACGGCGGCGTATACCTCGGCAGTACCGATACGTACGCCACCGCGGTTCAAGGTAGCATCCGATCGTCCGAAAATGATGACAGAGCCGCGCGAGGTGATCTTGATCCAGTCGCCGTGCCGCCATACACCGGGGTAGGTTTCGAAGTAGCTGCTGCGGTAGCGCTCATCGTCGGGATCGTTCCAGAAATAGATGGGCATTGAGGGCATGGGCTTGAGGATCACCATTTCGCCTAGCTGATCAATGACCGGCTCGCCCTCATCGTCGAAAGCTTCCAAATGGCAGCCCAGCATCCGGCACTGGATTTCGCCCGCGTATACGGGCAGTAGCGGGCACCCGCCCACAAAGGCGCTGCACACATCGGTACCACCACTCAGGGAAATGAGCCATACATCTTTCCGTACCGCCTCATAAATCCAGGTACAGGCGTCCGGAGTCAGCGGCGAACCCGTAGAGCCAATGGAAATGAGGTGCTTCAGTCGTTCGCTGGGCAGGCTCAGGTTGGCTTTGTGGCAGGCAATGAAGTAGGCCGCCCCGCCCCCAAAGTGGTTGATCCGGGCCTTTTCGGCAAAAGTCCATAGTACCTGTAGGGTAGGAAAGGCAGGCGCACCGTCGTACAGCACCAGCGTGGCGCCCGTCAGCAGCGAAGCCAGCGAATAATTCCACATCATCCAGCCCGTGGTGGAGTACCAGAAGTAACGGTCGCCGGGCTTCACGTTCTGGTGCAAAGCCAGCGTTTTCAGATGCTCAAGCAGACAGCCGCCCACGCTATGCGTAATGGCCTTAGGCTTGCCCGTGGTACCCGATGAATAGAGTACCCAGATGGGATGGTCAAAGGGTACCGCTTCAAAATCGAGACCTGTGTTGGGGCTATGGAGAATGTCCTCCCACGAAATGGTACCTTCGAGGGTACCTTCGGCGTCAAGGTAAGGTACCAGTACCGGAAGCTCTACCGAGGGAAGCGCATCGAGCAATGCACGAAAGGCAGTTGTCTTATCGTAGGTCCGGCCATTGTATTGGTAGCCATCGGCCATGATGAGTACCTTGGGAGCGATTTGGGCAAAGCGATCCAGGATACTGGCTTGTCCGAAATCGGGAGAGCAGCTCGACCACACGGCTCCCACGGCGTTGGTCGCCAGAAAGGCCACCACGGCCTGCGGGATATTGGGTAGCACGGCGGCCACGCGGTCGCCCCGCTGTACACCCCGTTTTCGCAGCCAGGTAGCTACGGCGGCCACCTGCTTTTCTAATGCGTCCCAAGAAATTTCGGTCAGTGCGTGTCGCTCCGACTGAAACACCAGGGCGGGGCGTTCTTTAGTCTTGTGGCGAAAAACATGTTCGGTGTAATTGAGCGTAGCGCGGGTGAACCATTGCGTATGGATCATATCGCTCTCGCCGGGCCGAACGACGTCAAAATACGTGTCGTGGCATTTTATCTGAAAGTAATGCCAAAGGCTTTCCCAGAAATCTTCGGTATCGGTCACCGACCACTCCCACAGATCATGATAATCACGAAAAAAAAGACCTTTTTTGACAAAAAGCCAGTCCATGTAGCTCTTCAGATTCGACTGCTCCACGAAAGCCCGGCTGGGTTTCCATAGGGGGGAGGGCGGTACGGATGTTGTCATGGGGTTTAGGATATATTGTCAGGCAAAGGCCTGCATTAATTTCAGTTAGTACTAACGAGAGAGAGGGGCTTTCTGGGATATGAAATCCAGAAATAATTCGTTCAGGAAAATACCGTACCTTTGCGTTCCATTTTTAGGAGGATATGTAATTTTCTGACCGTCAGGAGCGTTATCCTGGGGCCTTAGTACCTACCTCCCAGTTATTTTTATATTATTTACTACTTACCGATAATTCGGCAAAAGGAACAACCATCCAGTAGCGATACTGCATTCCTATGAAAAAACGAAACGAATTTCTCAAAGATCCCAAGTTTTCACGCCCATCGTCCCGCAGCCAGGAAGGCAAGGATGAATCACGTTACACCTCCGCCCGTCCCGCGCGCGACTCCGAAAAAGGAGGGCGCTCTGAGGGGCCGGTCTTCAAATCCAGAAAGAAGACAACGGAAAAACTTTTTAATAAACCTACCCTCAAAAAGTCAGACTTCAACCGGCTGAAAGCAGAGGATTCTCCGGTGCGGAAGCTCGACCGCGACGACCGACTCCGTGACAAACGGGCTACCCCTGAAGGTGATTCATTCCGGGAACGGCCCGCCCGAGATTTCAACAAACCGGCAGGAGGCTATAAATCGGGCAGTGAGTCGGGCCGCAGTTTTGATCGCAATCGCGACGACAGAAGTTCTGACCGACCTCGTCGTGACGACCGCGGAAGTCGTCCGCAAGATTCACCCCGGCGCGATTTTGATCGGCCCAGGAACAAAGATAGGGGACGGGGCGACCGGGATTCTGACCGTCCGGCTCGCCGTGACTTCGATAGGCCTAGGGAAGAAAGTGGTCCCCGCCGCGATGAAAGAGGTTCTGCTTCTAGCAGTAGGAACGAGCGTGCACCCCGTGACTTTGACCGCAATCGCGACGAGCGTGGCGCACGTAGCAACGATTTTCGTCGGGAAGGTACCCCTGGAGGTTCTGACCAGCGGCGGGATTCGGCTCGCCCGACCCGCAATTTTGATAGAGACCGCGATGAGCGTACCTCTGACCGCCCTCGCCGCGATACGCGTGACGACCGTTCACGAGGGGACGGTGGTCCCTTTCGCAAGGGGTTGGAACAGGGGAATCGCAAATTTGACCGCAACCGTACAGAACCCCCCCGTTCCGAGGTACCCCGCGATTCCAGGCGCAACGAAAAGCAAGATGGACCAAGTGAAGCCAAAAATCGTCGGGCAGGTCGTTTCAGCCGTCCTCCCCGCTATGATTTCAGCGATTATGAAGACCGGAAACCGAAAGTTCAAAAACATACCGACGACGATGTGCTGCGTCTGAACCGCTACATCGCCAATGCTGGTATCTGTTCGCGCCGCGAAGCAGACGAATTGATCGAAGCCGGGCAAATTACTGTGAACGGTGCTGTAGTGACTGAGATGGGCTACAAAGTCAAGCGCTCGGATGTAGTGAAATATGGCAAGAAATTGCTCAACCCCGAGCGGATGGTCTATCTGCTGATTAACAAACCCAAGGATTACATCACCACAACCGAGGATCCTGACGACCGAAGGACGGTAATGGATCTGGTAGCGGGTGCCTGTGAGGAACGTATATACCCAGTCGGTCGCTTGGATCGCAATACGACGGGCCTGCTTTTGCTAACCAATGATGGTGAACTGGCCAAAAAGTTGACGCATCCATCAAGTAATGTGAAGAAAATCTATCAGGCTGAATTGGATAAGCCCATTACAACCGAGGATTTTGAAGCTATGCAGGCTGGATTTGAGCTGGAGGACGGGTTTGTAAAACCTGATGATCTTGGAATCGTGACCCCCGACGCCATGGTGGTGGGCCTCGAAATCCATAGTGGCCGGAACCGTATCGTACGCCGTATGTTCGAGCACTTTGGTTATGAAGTACAAAAGTTGGACCGGACGGTTTTTGCCGGACTCAATAAGAAGGACTTGCCTCGGGGAAAGTGGCGTTTTCTGAATGAAAAGGAAGTAATTAAGCTTAAATTTCTGCTATAATCGGCTATAAAAGGAATTTTTAACGGGCTCATCGGCGCATTATTAATTAGCCGATGGGACCGTTAAAGAAAAGAGAAGTGGAAACACTAGTCTACTCGATCCTTTAGTTTAATCAGTTCTGTTGCTCTTGTCGTACGCATGTTAAAGATCGCCACTGCCAAAAGGGCACGGCAAAACACACGTAGCATTGGGGTATTTTATGATAGGCTGCCTTTGCCACAAGAAGCGTACCAATCGTTATCAGAAGCGACAGGGCAAGGATTTTTTTATTGAAAGATTTCATTGGCAAAAATTGCCAAATCTCGTCGCAGAATAACCATGATACGGGTGGAAAAGACAAAAGCGGTAGTTATGATTAGTATGTTTTCTGCCAATCCGACCACAATCAATACCTTATCGAATGAAAAAATAACATTGAGCAGGACCATCTGGGTTAGGGCACGTCCAAAGGGGAGCGCTCTTTCTTAACAGGATAGTCTGTTACTAAGAAGGCAAGAAATTGGATTCCTTTTCCAGTCCGTAGTGAATTTTTCTGGTGGTGCAGCAAAATTGAGAACCGAGCAGAATCGTTCCTCGAAATGGTAAGCAATGGAAGTGCCTTAGCACTATCGCGACCCTAGATAAAATTTTTAAGCTTTGTCTTGATGTAATTTTTGGAGTTTACCGGCAACAATTATAATGAAAATTATGTTATTTATTCCCAATCCTACTTCTAACCACGTGAGGGTGAATAGATTAATGATTGAATAATTGGTAAATAAGGATTCTAGGGCAGCAGTACCTGTTTCTAGCGATTTCCATCGATGAAAGTACTGGCTTGCTGCGGAAGCCACAAAGAATATTTAGGGCACTTAATTAAAAAAATGAAAATATTTTAATTTCCTTTCGGTTATGATCAATAGAATTCTTAATTTTGGCACAGTCTTTGCTAAATAAGGGTTATAATAAGGGTTATAATAAGGGTCAAGGCAAATTCTGCTATCCTCTAGCCCCAACTGGACTTGATAATGACAGAGCATCTGAAAGCTCTTCCCGATACTTAAGATAATAGTGTGTGTATAGTGTGGAACAAGGCATGGAAATTTTCCGTGCCTTTGTTTATTTCAGGACTGCAATGTCGCGTACAGCTAGGCTAGGAGAAGAACGATACAGGTAGAAAAAGATCAATGAAAAAAGCGGGAAGGCCAGAAATTGTCCTGGTCCAAGGTTATGATCAAAGAATGATATGACAAATGGATGCAGAATATATGAAAAATGTGACGCATCATTTTTAAAATAAAAAATTAAAGGTTTGGCGATAAAGAAAAGTACAAACCAAGCGAAGCAGATGATACCGCTCTCAAAAAGGACAATAATATATGTATTATGGGGATGTACCTTATAAAAGCGGTGTTTATATTTATTAACAGCCTCCGTCGAGTTGTCGGGCCCTACACCAAAAAGCAGCAGCTGGGGATTCTCTGAAACAATAGAAAAAATGTCGTTCCAAATAAGCAATCGGGATTCTTTGTTAACGACACCCTGCTTTGAGTGACCCTGATGCCTGTTTAACGCTAGGTTTTGACTACTCGACACCAATAAGTAAATAAAAGTCATACCTATCAGCAACCCTGTTTTAAGGGTAAGAGAGATGTTTCTACGAAGCAGGATCAAAAGCATACCACTGAGTGCTATGGCGAGAGTAGAGCTCCGACTACCGCTAATAATAACCAGATACAGGGCAATAGGAAGTGTAAGAACATCAATAAGAGCCAAGAACTTGCTGTTGGGAAAGTTCTTGATACGATCTATGGTCAATAGAAAATAGAAGGATGCTGCCCAGCCAAAGTTGTTAGATGTAAGGCCCAAGTCATCGCTCTGTTCGCCGTAAATGTTAGTTTCACCCAAAGTTGGGGTATTGATTAGATAAATAGCGATAGGAACAAAATAGACAAAACGAAAAATTTCAATAAGAATGAAATGACGATCCCGAGCAGATTGTGAAGTGGAGGTGGTACGGAAAAAATATTCCAGGTAAAAGAGGTAAATCAGAATTGTAAATAGCCGGAACAAGGCGACGGTAGGGTGTTCTGATAAAATAACGGAGGGAATGAATAACAAACCAAAAACAGGCACTACATAAAAAAACGTTGATCTGAGTATATATCTGACTGAAGGGGGGAATTATAGAGCTGAAAAATGGAATACAGCAGGAGCGCTATACGCCCGATTTTCAGAAATGCATAGAACTCTTTAGCCACATTGGCCATCCAGTAGCCCATAATTACTAGCAGTACATTGGCCAGGAATAAAAACCAGTTCTTATCAAAGCGGTAAAGGAATTTGATAAATCGATAGGGCCTGTAGTACATTTTATCTTGACAATATACGTTGGTAGACGTCCACACAGGTTTGTGCAATCCTAGTCCAGTCATGATATTGGGCAACATACTTCCGGGCGTTCTGTCCTAAAGCCAGCCTGGCAAGTCTGTTCCGGATTAACCCTAGTAGTATGCTCGCCACTTCCTGTGGCTGGGTCGGATCACAGGTGACTAAGGCTTCCATACGTACAGCTTGGTCAACATTCCAGCCTTTGCCGATTAGGGTTGCTACTCCGCTACCCATGCTCTCCATGATAGCCAGAGTCAAGCCTTCGCTATGTGATAAATGGCAGAAAATATCGGCCTCGGCCAAGCGGGCGTACTTTTGGGCTTCGTCCAAAAAACCCAGCCATGTGATCTTCTTACTCAATTTATATTCTTCGATCAACATGTCTAACTGTCCTACGTACCCGGGATTCTGTTTTCGGTCACCCCCAATATACAAGTGAACCTCTGGCACAACAGCCGCTACTTCTCTCAGAGCAGCTAAAAGGTAATGTAGTCCTTTCTTTGGGTGAATTCGGCCAATGAATACTATTCTGATAAAAGTTTTCTCTTCTTTTTTGTGAAAGGCCGGCAGATGGATACCGTTTGGCAAATAATGTACAGGCACGTTTTCAATCAGTTGACGGATTAAGTCAGCTTCATCCTGTGAGATAGCAAATATTCCTGCCGATTTACGTAAGGTAGGTATTTCAAAAAGAAATAAATATAGCTTTTTCTTTAGACTCTTTAATAAGCCCTTCTGAACAACCCCAGGATCGAGGCTACCATGGATATGGAAAAAAACTGGCAAGCCGCAGCGCTTTCCTACTCGACTGGCGTATTGGTTAAGGGGATGGAATACATTGTGGGCGTGAATGACATCGAACTGAGACCCATTATACCGCAAGGCCTTGAAAAGTTCTGGGGAAAATAGCACACCTGCTTTATAGGCATCAAAATAATGAATTTCAACTCCTTCACTTGTCAGAGACCGATTCTCTTCTGTAAGAATGAATTTCTCGTCGCTGTTATAGTTGGTAGTATATACTACCGACTGATGTCCCAGTTGAGCCTGAGCGCGGGCCAGTTCATATACGGCTTTGGGTATGCCTCCTTTGTACCTGTGCGGAACCAAACTATATACCACATGAAGGATGTTCATGGCTTTTGGCGTAAGGAAAATGCATATTCGATGGCTTTACTGAAACCCGAGGCCATTACATCGATCGTACGGTGCCGCCAATAACTGTCACAGGCAGCTTTTGACATTACCTTGACTCGCTGTGGATTATCTAGGAGAGCTAGCAGAGTAGATTCTAGATTGGGATAGGTGCCGGGGTATAGGAATCCATTGTAATCATCCTGAATAGCAAAGCGTTCGCCGCCTGTAATCGCATGGGCACTGGTGATAAAAGGCAAGCCAAAGGAAAAACTTTTAAGTACTGATAATCCCGCCTGCCCGGGAGAAACACAGACCAGTGCATCCTTGAAAATAGTACTTAGAACTTTGTCCTGATTGACTTGGCCATGGAAGACAATGCGTTTCTCCATTCCTTGATTTAAGATTTTTTCCTTCAACAGCGGTTTTAGAGTTCCTTCACCCACAATGTGCAGCGTAAGATAGTGGTACTTGGGAGCTAGTATGAAAAAACAATGTAAAAGTTCATCCAAGTTTTTTCGAGCCTGCAATGAACCTATGAAGACGAGTTTGGTTTTAATAGCTTGACTTCTCTGATCCCAGTACTCATCTGACCACTCGGTATTGACTGTGTTAGGTGCAACAAAAAGCTTTTGTTCAGAGATTCCAGCCCGTTTGTATTTCTCAACCGGGTAGTCTGAATAGAATATCATGGCGTCGGCCCGGCGTGCAAAGTAATAACGAACCGGATCATACAGTTTGATGGCATCGTAGCCTTTTTCGGTAGAGACACCTATTCCCCAGAAAACATAACCAAAAGGACGGTTTCGTATTAGCACGAGCTTAAGATGAGTCAGCCACCGGATATCGAACATAGCAATTACTACATCGTATTCGCAGCAAAGTTCATATAACCTTTCGTGCAATACGAACGCCTTTGCCTTCTGTATTGACAGTTTTATTTGCCGAAACTCAGTTTTTGGCACCACGTCTCCGTAAGGAAAAGCTACACATACCTCATAGCCTGCTTGACGATTGAGGAATTCATACAGCGGAATGCGATAATGAAGTAACCTGTTTTGAAGAAAAAGTATCCTTTTTTTAGTTGTCATGGTGTTCTGCTTCCGGATATCTCGGGCTGCAAGAATGCATCATACCAAAGTGCCACGCTCAAAATTCTAAATAGTAGCCGATGCTGCTTTTTTCTATTCCGTTCCACGTTTTCAATTAGACTGTCTAAGGCAACCTGATCAAACCAATGCTCCTGGGTGACTACAGGGTGGCTTTTTATATAGTTGAGGAGGTCCCGGTTCTGAAATACTTCCTCAAAAGGCGAGGTAAATCCTATTTTGTTCCGATCATCCAATAATTTATTTGGCACAATCCCCTGCATTGCTTGCCTATGCAGGTATTTACCCATGCCCTGATGGATCAGGTAGCTGTCGGGTAATCTAAACACATATTCAACCAACCGGTAATCCATGAATGGCAGGCGGCTTTCCAATGAGTGCATCATGGAGATGTTGTCTCCATAATGGAGCAGATTGACAAGCCCGCCCGTATGCTGTTCGTAAAGCCGCTGTTTAAGTAAGCCCGAAAATTTTTTCTGCGGCGGTTGGTCTCTATATTTCGAAAGGCCGGTACCGTAAATATTTTCTATGCCCTGAGCTTTTCTTCCCAGCGTTCGAAAACGGGCGGGTAGACTGGTACGTAAAAACAACAAGCCTGCGTAAGTAAGCGACCAGTTTTTTCTGAAAGCGCGTAGGGCAGTCCAAGAGGCCTTAAGTTCCCCGGCCTTGATACGATCTAACCAATATTCACAAAAAATAGCGTTGATATAGCCGGCCAGCAACTCATCAGCTCCCTGACCTTCCAGAAAGACAATGATGTCTTGCTTCGCTCTCTGAAGTACCTGCGAGAGAGGGAAAATCGCTGGAGACGAATGTCCACCCTCCAGGTGATAAACTAACAGCCGTAAATCGGGTAAGAAATCGGTATAATCGACCCTCTGCTGATGAGCCCTATAGCCCATGTCCTTCTGCAAAGATTCTACAGTTTTAAATTCATCGTAGGGCTTGTCAGGGAAACTAGCCGTGTATGTGTACAGAGAACGGCCGGAAATACGCTGGGCCATGGCCACGATCGACTGTGAATCAATACCTGACGAGAGCGTGGCTCCATAGGGCACATCGGTTCGCAGTCGTATGCGGGTTGCATCCTCGAACAAAGTGCGATACCTATGGGTTGCCTCTTGAAAGGAAGTAGTCGTATCTTCATTGTCAGGGTAATCCCAGTAGCGGATAGTTTGGGTTTGACCCTGGCGTATGACCATATAATGGGCGGGAGCCAGTCGACTCACATTTTCGAACCAAGTATCGAGCGACTCGCCTCCAACTGACTCACGGCAGTAGCCGGCAATGGTATTCAGGTTTGGAGTACGGAGGGCGGGTTTTAGGACCAATAGGCTCTTGATAACCGATCCAAAATAGAAGGCATGCTGATCGGCATGATAATAACAGGGCTTTATCCCAAAGCGGTCACGGGCTAAGAACAGGCTTTTGCGGTCTTTGTCATAAAGAGCAAAAGCCCACATTCCATTGAATCGCAGTAGACAATCATATCCCCACTCCTGGTAAGCAGCTGCCAGGACTTCTGTATCAGACGTAGTACGGAACTTGTATCCTTTTGACACCAGCTCTTCTCTAATTTCCAGGTAATTATATATTTCGCCATTGAAAATAAGACATAGATTACCGTAATGAAATGGCTGATTGGATTCATTTGAGAGGTCGATGATGGAAAGGCGTACATGACCCAGTTCAATACTACGGTCGGGAGCGGTATAGCGGCCAGTAGCATCGGGCCCTCGGTGCTTCATCCGGCTTATAGCCTCATCAAACTGGCTCTCGGAAAATTGGATGGGTGAACCATCCAAAGAATAAACACCTAAAATTCCACACATAATTTCATCAAACCTACCTAGGATAACGAAGGTAGGGAATTGTAAAGTTTTTCAAACTGTGTGTTTCTTTGCAGAAGGGCTAGCTGTTCCGCAGAAGCCCGGAATTCAGCGATTTGAATTGCCCTGATTGTATCATATGGCGAATCATTTTCGCTAATACAGACTCCGGTGCGGAGTTCTCCAATCAACCGGCGCATTTCTTGAGAGGGGCGATAGCATATCGGAATGACTCCGGATCCCAGGTAATCATAAAATTTCTGGGCAACTCGTCCACCCATTTCGCTGCCTTTGGGCAGATAAATAAACCCAAAGCGGTAAGCAGTCAGTAGAAGAGGGATCTCTTCTGGTTCAACTACGCCCCGGTAGGAGATGCAAGGTGATGTGTCCATAAAGGTGTCATATTCTCCATAAAAATCACAGGTTACTACCTGTTCCTGAAAACAGTTGAGTAAGCTATGAATCCATCGGGTCGCTTGCCCGGCAGTAGTACCCCCTGTGTAAACAAATCGTAAATTATCTATATTATGAACAGCCTGATTCTGTAATATATGATCAAAGCCATTTGCAACAGTCAAAAGTTTGGAGCGATGGCCTGGAAAACGACCCGACCAGTGATTTTGATCCCAGACGGTATTGCACACAATATGATCAGCATGGTACATAGCCCAACGCTCAATAAATGGATCGAGGTACCTTTTGGTAATCGGTGGGGCATACAATGGGTGTTGTGTCCATAGATCCCGGAAATCGAGTATCCATTTTATTTGGGAAGGAAAAAAAAATTTGCCTACGATGCCAGCTATCACTAGGCCATTGGGTGGGCAGGTCGTGAGTAAATAAACAGGTATTGGCGAATACTTTATTTTTTTACGTAAAACCCAGATCACCTTAAGCGCCCACAGAAACGTATAGTCAGGTGGAAATGCCCGAAGCACAGACCATCGCATCCATCGACTTTCGGGTATGGTTAGTTCCGGTCCGCTCGAACAGGTCGAAGTCACGAGCGTGACATCCCACCCTTTTTGCCTGAAAAAATCAGACATGCGGTAAGGACGAAGCGCTCCCACAAATGTTTTTGGATTGTTATAACTCCAATAGCTTATAATATACAGACGGGGGGGGACATAGAGAAAGAACAATGTGTTCATACTTGTTTTTTGGTTGGGTACCGCATCAAAAGTTCCTCTCCGAAGAGTCGAATCTGTTCGGCGATAACACTCCATTCCAGAGTTTTAGCAAATTCCAGCACCTTTTTTCTTGTTTCTTTTTCGTCCAACTGCCGTGCCCGTTCTATGAGTAAACCCAGAGACTGGACATCGTGCAAGTTTCCCGTCAAAACAATGTTCTCAGGAAAATGCCCTACAAACAACTCCGAGGCTATTACCGGTTTTCCCGCGCTAAACGCCAAAGCTGCCATACCGGAATTGAGTATGTTTTCGTAAGGGAGCACCACAAAACGAGCCAGATCTAAAAAATTGAGTAACTGACAGTCAGGTACATACTGTAAATGAAGGCGTAATGAGGAGTAGGTAGCAGCAGTCTCCATCAAATCGCGGGCTAGGGTGCTGTTCTGAGGTTTTCCAGCTACCACCAGCTTTAAACCTGGATTATTTTGATTGTACGTGCAAAACGTTTTCACAAATGGGACTACTCCTTTCCCTTCTCGTATTTCCCCTAAGATCAGCAGTGTCCAATCTTCGGACTCTATCCCTAGTTTCTGATTCAGGTCCAGATTCGGATCTCGGCCCAGAATTTCGCTATAATTTCCGTGGGGAATATGCCGTATGGGAGTAGAGGCAGGCAAGGCAAGGTATTCTTGAACGACGGAAGTAGAACATTGATTAAATATCCGGATGCCATCCACTGCCCGAGCCAATTGTCTGAAACTCCATTGCTCCAGCAGTTGATGCCGATTATCGTGGCGATGCAGATTATGAATGTTCCAGATGATCGGTACCTGACGATGCCTGATTTTATGCCGATCCCGAATGCCCGCCAATGTTTTAACCACAGTGGGGATCAGGCTAGGGGAAGTGTAAAATGAATGTACCCAATCGAGTAGGATTACGTCTGCCGAAGTGATCCTTAACGTTTTGCTGAGTGGTTCAAAAGGGAAATAAGGAATTTTATCAATTTGTACACCGACCTTCTCAAAACCCTGGGCCATAAGCCGCTGGTAGGGATTAGTACTTTGCTCATTCCAGGGCATTATTCCAAAGGTCAATGGATGCAAAGCAGGAGACATATTGATTTCGTGGAATTAAGCCATTAAACTGGATCGTCTACTTCTAGTTGACTAGCACTGTGGCCTCTAATATTTTCCAACATGAATTCAGGTCAAAAGGCTATTGTGAGTACTTTTCCGACAGCAAGGTATAAAAAAAGAGCGAACCCCGAGCGGGGTTCGCTCTTGCTACATTTATTATAAGTACCTCAAGGTACGATAAACAGCTTGGCAATGGCCAACACTTCATCCTTAGTCAGGGGTTCGTCGAATGCTTCGGTAATGGCCTGTTTTGATTTGCCAGCTATACCATTGATGTCTGTACCACCCTGTACCGTATTGTCGTCTCCTGCGTATACAGCGGCGGGTGATCCTTCATTCAGTGTAATCCAAGGCTTGATTTGGGGAGCATTTCTGATTTCTGATAGAATATCCCGTGATTTAGCCGCGTGACGTGCTTCTACTGAGTGTACCTGTAGAGCATACTCAAGAATCTGCGGATCATTTATCAGGTTTCCTGCCTGTCCTTTATAAGCACGAACTCCGGTATCCTCGAAAGCGTGCGATAAAAAAGCAAAGGTATCAAATACACCAAAAGGGTTTGGAAAAGTACCACCTGCCGAAAAGTCAAAATTAGGCTTGGCTACTGCGGCAGATCCTAAAGCTCCTTTCAGGAAAGCTACATGCTGCGATTCATGCTTACCGATCTGATTATAGACCAGGGTATATTTGGCAGGAATAAGGCCAGAAGCCATATTACCCATTTTGTAGAACTCGTCTTCTAAGTATTCGAGCGTAAGGGCAAAATTCAAAACATCCACAGCCATGGCCGACTGCGCATAAGCTTTGTTGACGATCGAAGCCATCGCCACAGGGAGCGCCGCCGCCGTGAGGTTCCGGCTGAACTTAGTCATGAAGCTACGGCGGGTTGCGTGCTCGATACGTCCGATCGCGTCGCCATCTATTTGCTGGATTTCATCTATAATTTTGAAAATATTCATAGTCTTGTTCTTTTGATATTGTTAATGGGGTTGTCAAAAATTATTTTGGCAAGTTGTTGCCTGAAATCTTGGTAGCAATGAACGGAGCTACGGCAGGCAATATCATACTAGGCGATTTAGCCAGATCGAGTCCGTTGCTATCAATGACATCGTCACCCGCAAAGGCGGTCGTATTAGGCTCAAGCAAATCACGGATAATGGCCGCATGGCGTGCCTCCACCGAAACAATTTTACCCGCCAATAAAAGGTACCCTCCATCTTTGATCAACTTACCGGCTCCATTGTAAGCCGCAACCCCTGTATCTTCAAATACCTTGGCCGTTCCCAGCACACTGGCGCGGCTTGCAAAGTCAATAGAAGAAAAATTAACCGATAGACCTGGGATGGCCATACTACCTAAAGCT
The DNA here is from genome assembly GCF_009296315.1 of Salmonirosea aquatica. NCBI lineage: Bacteria > Pseudomonadati > Bacteroidota > Cytophagia > Cytophagales > Spirosomataceae > Salmonirosea > Salmonirosea aquatica. The sequence continues at coordinate 1,789,993 of NZ_WHLY01000002.1, read as the reverse complement.
GCTTTGAAAAACTCCCGGTGTACAATTTCATGGTCACGAATATCAGTAAGGAAACGCATTTCCTTATCAGTCATATTGATATAAGGCGTCATGAGTACCTGCATGTAAAAAGCAGCTTCAAGCTGCTCGAGAGCATAGGCATAGTTCAGGATCCCAATATCGCCCGAACCGAGGTCCACAACTTGATCACCGGGATCCAGGTCATGATCGGTACAGGCACTCATAACAAAGGCCCCGGTTGCTGCGGCAACCCCGGCCGAACGCAGGAAAAAGCGCCGGTTGACCACATCCAACATCGGATTATTCTCAGAAGAATTCGATGATACTTTTGTGTTTGTCGTTTTTTTCATAGTTGTAATAGGTTTTAAAAAATTGCTTATTCTATTTGTGTCTCAAACTCTATAAAAAACTTACGCCATAGAAGTTGGTCTGGATTACAAAAAGTACATTTTAGTTCCCGTGTCCTCAGAGATGCTCTCAGGAAAAATTTGATTATACTAATATTAATCTACTAATAAGTTTGATTTCGTGGTACAATAGCAAGACTTGGTTCTTTTAGATATTGCCGAATATTTTCAGAATGATTCCTTGATTTAGAATGATTTTAGATAATTTAATACGCCTACCCCATACTGGCATTCCCCATTTGTAGGATGGGTTTACCCGCCGCACAGGCCAATAATACCCGAACGGCTGCTGTGAACATCAGACAATCGCCTTACCTTTGCACTCCTGAAAACTACGATTTGGCACATTATGAGTACAGCGAACATGAGTTCGGGTTTTATCGAAGAATTGCGCTGGCGCGGCATGTTGCACGACATGATGCCCGGCACTGACGCCCAATTGGCGCAGCAGTCGATGGCGGGGTACATTGGTTTTGATCCTACGGCGGCATCACTACACATCGGGAATCTGGCCACAATCATGCTGCTGGTGCATTTCCAGCGGGCTGGTCATAAGCCCTTTGCCCTCGTCGGCGGGGCCACAGGCATGATTGGCGATCCCTCCTTCAAAGCTTCCGAGCGCTCCTTCCTGTCGGAAGATACCCTGCGGCACAATCAAGAGGGCATCCGCCGTCAGCTGGCGTCTTTTTTGGACTTCGACTGTGGAGAAAACTCGGCCGAGATGGTCAATAACTACGATTGGTTCAAGGAAATCGGCTTTCTGACGTTTTTACGGGACGTGGGCAAATTCCTGTCCGTAAACTACATGATGGGGAAAGATTCAGTTAAGAACCGGCTTGAGACGGGTATTTCTTTTACCGAGTTCTCGTATCAGCTGCTGCAAGGCTATGATTTCTACTGGCTTTACAAACATAAGGGGGTACGTTTGCAAATGGGCGGCTCGGATCAATGGGGCAATATAACTACCGGAACCGAACTGATTCGGCGCAAAGAGGGCGATGACGAGGGGTACTTCAAAGCTTTCGCTCTTACTACTCCCCTAATTACCAAATCCGACGGGACTAAGTTTGGCAAAAGCGAGGGAGGGAATGTGTGGCTGGACCCGACGATGACTTCACCTTATCAGTTCTATCAATTCTGGATCAACCAATCGGACGAAGATTCCCACCGGCTCCTGCGCGTATTTACTTTATATACCCAGGAGGAAATCGAGGAACTGGAATCCCGGCATGGGCAGGCTCCGCACCTGCGTATCATGCAAAAGGCCCTGGCGGAGGAAGTTACCACACGCGTACATTCGGCACGCGACTATCAGCTGGCCGTAAAGGCGTCGGAGGTACTGTTTGGCAAAGCTACTCTGGAAACCCTGCGCGGGATCGAAGCCGATGAATTTGAAACTATTTTCGAGGGGGTACCTCAATCCCTTGTGAGTCGTTCCGATTGGGACGCCTGTCCCACTGTCACCGAGCTACTTTCTACGGTAACGCAGGGCGAAATATATGCTTCCAAAGGCGAAACCCGCCGGGCCATTCAGCAAAATGCAGTAAGCATCAATAAGGTGAAAGTTACGGGGGCAGAGCAGCCGCTATCTGACTTTGACTTATTGCAGGATCGCTTTGTACTGGTATCCAAAGGCAAGAAAAATCATTTGGTGAAGGTGGAGTAGGGAGTTGATGAGGTTAAGACAAAGGGTCAGAACTTATCAGCTTTTTCCTACAAACGTATTGATAATGGGCGCAGCGGTGGGATTGTACTGATACGACTGCCAGGTACCGTCTTCGTACACCTCTACCACCCGGTAGCCTTTGTAGGTGGTACCCCAGCTGCCTCCGAAGTGCCCATCGAAAAAATAGGGTTTTTCACCACTCATCTTGCCGCCGTCCTCGTTGTGGTCGTGGCCGTGGAACATAGCCTTCACATTAGGCGTTTTTTCCAGCAACTCCCGTACCTCCTGGCAATCGACCCCATTGTCGGTCCATTTGGCGGGTGTGATATGCAGGAACACGAAGATTCCTTTCTTACTGCTGTATTTAGCCAATTCGCCGCGCAACCACGATACATCGGGACATAGGTACTCTCCTTTCTCGTTGGAGGTATCGCCCAAAATGAAGGCGTACTCGCCTCGCGCAAAACTGTGGTTGGGAGGGTACCCCCACGTTCCTTCCCACACGTCGGCTCCTACCCGGTCGTGGTTGCCTCGCGTCACAAAGAAAGGAATCGTGAGACTGCGCAGGGCCGTTTTAGCATCGTAAAGCAAGGTAGGCTCATCATGAATGATGTCTCCATTGAAAATGACAAAATCCAGGCCCTTTTGTAATTTTTCCTGGTTGAGCCATCGTACCAGATCTGAATGGAATTTTTCGAAATCAGTTTGGGGCTGTCCGTAATGCCCATCGGAAGCTACCACAAACCGCAACGCAAAGGGAACCGGACGTATGGACGGGATAGAAGTAGAAAGCCAGGGCAGGGCAGGCAGTAATTTCAGGAGGTCACGACGGGCCAGTTGCATGGGAACGACAAAGTGAGGTTGGTCCAAAACAGGTGTTGTACGGGATAAAAGTACGGGATTTTTGGTGACCTAAGGGTTAATTTCTCGGCTTGTAAAGGGGTAAATGGCTATTCAGGTGTCTTTTCCATACGTAGTTTTAAAAAAAAGAACGATTATTGCTGCCGGTACCTACGTAGCCTGTGATTATCCATCAAACTTAGTGAGCTTATCCATGAAATATTTAGTATCCTGCCTATTGCTGATTTTTGGTTTGGGAATAACGGCCCGTGCCCAATTGAGTTTTGACGGGAACGCAGGGTACGTCATTCCTTCCAATGAAGGAGGACAAGGCGCCTGGGGCGGTGGGATAGGGATAAAATACTACCTGTTGCCAAAAATCGCCGTGGGGATACGGGGGCGCGCCTACATCGAAAATGTCACACAAGAAGGCAATGGCCTTGTAGGTCGCCTCACTGCGGTTACCGTGCCGGTCATGGGTACATTCGTTTACCAGTTTACCGACCGGGATCTGCATCCCTATGTAGGTTTGGAGGCCGGTATTATACGCACGGCTGTAAATGCCGACCTGAGTTTCAACAGCAATAAGGTCTACGACGATGTGGTGGTCAACACTACGTTTGGATTCGCTCCGAAAATAGGTGTAGGGTACGACCTCACTCAGGGATTGACGGCCATCGGGGAGGTACTTTACAACATAGGGTTGGGTAAAAATCAGGCCGGCGACACCCAGTACACTTTCGATCGATCGTCCCATTTCCTGACCGCTCACGTGGGTATTTCATTCACTTTCGGCAATCGTTTCGATCGCAATCGCCTTACTTCCGAACTCGTGAGCCGCCGGCCCTGAGATTTGAACGGTTTAGGTAGGTATTTTTCTTATCTTCCGGAAAAAACAGCACGGAAAATCCTGCGACGGAAAAAAAGATGGATCGACTTTCGCTACAACGGGCCGCCGCGTTCTGTGCTTATCAGGAGCGTACACCCGATGAAGTGCGCCAGCGCCTGGCGCAATGGGAAGTGGTCGATGAAGCTGCCGATGAGATCATTGCGGAGCTGATATCCCTGAACTATCTGAGTCAGGAACGCTTCGCCAAGACCTACGTCAGCGGTAAGTTCAGGATTAAGAAGTGGGGCAAGTTGCGGATCAGACAGGAACTGGCGCGGCGCGGGCTGGACGATGCCTCCATTCGACAGGGCATGGAAGAAATCAACGACAGTGCGTACGAAGAAACCCTGCGCAAGCTATTGGCCAAAAAAGAGGAACAGCTGCTCCGGTCAGAACCTGATGCCTTTAAGCGTAAGCAAAAACTCGTGCGCTTCGCTCTGAGCAAGGGCTACGAGAGCGGGGTCGTGTGGAAAATCGTGAATGAGGTATTAGGCAATTAGAGGAAAGACGCTTGACTGGTTTTGATTAACGCTGACAGCGGTTTGCAACGCTGTCAGCGTTGGAAGATCAGAAATCTTCGTCAAAAGCGATCTTATGGCCTGATTCCTTATCGGTCACGCCCGACATTACGCCAGCTTTCTGGTATTCACCGACGCGCTTTTCGAAGAAATTGGTCTTGCCGGGCAGTGAAATCAATTCCATAAAATCGAAGGGATTGGACGAACCGAAATACTTCTCGCAACCCAGACGTTCCAGCCAGAAATCGCACACGAACTCAATGTACTGCTTCATCAGTTCGGCGTTCATACCGATTAGTGACACGGGTAGGGCTTCGGAAATAAATTCCTTCTCGATTCTTACCGCATCCAGCATGATTTCCAATACACGCTCCTGGGGTAGCTTATTCTTGATGTGATCGGTATAAAGCAGGCATGCAAACTCGCAGTGCAGCCCTTCGTCGCGGGATATCAGTTCATTGGAGAAGGACAAACCCGGCATCAGGCCGCGCTTCTTCAGCCAGAAAATAGAGCAGAATGATCCCGAGAAGAAAATGCCTTCCACCGCCGCGAAAGCAATGATACGCTCAGTAAATTCGGGGCTATTGATCCACTTCAAAGCCCACTCGGCTTTTTTCTGCACGCAGGGTACCGTGTCGATGGCCCTCAATAAGTGGTCTTTTTCGGCAGGGTCTCTGATATAGGTGTCAATCAGCAGCGAGTAGGTCTCGGAGTGGATATTCTCCATGGCAATCTGAAAGCCGTAGAAGCACTTGGCTTCTGCGTACTGTACTTCACTCAGAAAGTTAATGGCTAGGTTTTCATTTACAATGCCATCAGAAGCTGCGAAGAAAGCCAGGATATGGGAGATAAAATGACGTTCGTTATCGCTCAGGTTTACCCAGTCCTTCATGTCCTGCCCCAGGTCTATTTCTTCAGCCGTCCAGAATGAAGCCTCGTGGCGTTTGTACATGTGCCAGATATCCTGATGCTTGATGGGAAAAAGAACGAAGCGCAGGGGATCCTCAACCAAAAGGGGCTCCTGATGAGTGGTGCTTACTTGTGACATAAAAACGATGGTATTTTTTTGATGAAAAAGGTGAAGGTACAACGCCCTGTCCAACCAGATTGTTGGCAAAAATTGGAATAAACAAAACTACACCGATACGGCATGAAATTCAAGGCGCGGGAACCTACTCGAGTGAGTTGTTTGGAATAATTCTATTTTGGAAAAGTCAAGCGTTTAGCTGTCAACTGTTTCGGATAATAAAAACCTTTGAAAGTGAAAACAATTGCTGGACATACCATACGAACCAGTTACTTTTAACCTTAATTATTTCATCAATCAGCCTTACTCGGTGAAAATAGTCGGATTTACAATTATCAAGGACGCCCTTCTGAACGATTATCCAGTTGTCGAAGCCATAAATTCCATACTGCCCGTAGTGGATGAAATGCTCGTCAGCGTGGGACAAAGTGACGACGATACCCTCCAACTGATTCAAGCCATCGATTCGCCCAAGATAAGGATCGTGGAATCGACTTGGGACATGACCCTCCGCCAAGGCGGCAAGGTGCTGGCTGTTGAAACAGACAAAGCCTACCGGCAACTGCCAGCCGACGCTGATTGGGTTTTTTATATTCAGGGCGACGAAGTGTTGCACGAGCAATACCACGCTGTAGTGCGCCATAGTTGTAAGATGTACGTGGGCGATCCGAACGTGGAAGGGCTTTTGTTCAATTATCTGCATTTCTATGGTACCTACGACTACATGGGGGATAGCCGTACCTGGTACCGTCGTGAAGTCAGGATTATTCGAAACGACCCCGCGATTTCGGCTTTTCGCGACGCTCAAGGCTTTCGAAAGGGAAAAACGAAGCTAAAAGTCAAGCCTTCGGGGGCAGCTATCTATCATTATGGCTGGGTAAAAAGCCCGACCCAAATGAAAAAGAAAATGAAGAATGTGGGGCGGTTCTGGAAGGATGAGCAAGCGTGGCAAGAACTGTTGCAAAGCGGAGACTTCTTCGATTTCACCCAGTTCGACTCGCTCACACGATTTGCGGAAAGTCATCCAAAGGTGATGCAGGAACGCATTGCCCGGCAAGACTGGAAGGTGGAAATGGACCTGAATCGTAAGAAATTTGATCTGAAGGATCGCCTGCTTTATTGGTTTGAGAAAAAGACCGGAAGGCGGTTGTTTGAATTCAGGAATTACCGGCAGATATAGGCCTCTTTTCACTGCCGGACAACCTAAATCGATAAAAAAATTTAGTTTTGTAAGCCAACTAGCGCCAAACTCGAAAACAAACCATGATTGAATACTTGAAAGATCTGATTTCTAAAAAAACGGCGAAAAAGAAGGCCCGCCGCCATACTCAAGAATATGGTCATACCATCGATGCATTCCAGATGGCCGAAGAAGGTGAAATCCGGTTCGCTAACTGGAAAAATCCACTCATTCCCCCAAGGTTCTTACCCAACAGGAAGTGAATTTTTTCAAAAAATTCATCCCAAAGGGATCATTGTGCATTGATATCGGTACCAATATTGGAGATACGACTGTCCCGATGGCATTGGCTGCCGGGAAAGAGGGTACCACTCTGGGCTTCGATCCCAATCCTTATGTGTATAAAATCCTGGAAGAAAATGTAAAACTCAACCGCGACAAGGCCAACATCATCCCTTATCCATTTGCCATCACCAAAGAGGAAGGCGAATTCAACTATGCGTCTTCAGAGGCTTCATTTGGCAACGGTGGTATTGCCAACGAAGTCGTTACGGATCAGGGTTCCTTTCAATTGTCACAAAAAGTAAAGGGTGTTGTGCTTGAGGATTTCCTTCTAAAGCACTACTCTGATTTGTTACCCCGTCTTTCATTCATCAAAGTGGATGTGGAAGGTGCCGACCGGGAGGTGATCGAGTCAATCGGCGGCTTGTTAATGAAATACAAGCCTGTGCTGGTGGCAGAGTGTTTCAAGCGATCCACACCATCAGAACGGGCGGAACTTTATGAAACGGTAGCAGGATTAGGCTACTCCCTTTATTATTTTTCCAATTTTGACGATCAGGCCGAAATTATCGCTATTAAGTCGGCAAAGGACATGAACCACTGGAAAACCTTCAACTTCTACGCGGTTCCTAAAGCTGGTTGAGCCCAGTAGCAGCAATGTAGCTCTGCCTCAAAACACCCACGCCAGTACGTTCCATTCGTCTACATGATCCAAGTGTGTGTAGATCGTGCGGAAGCCTACCCGTTCGTGGGCGCGCATGGAGCGGGTGTTGTTGGTCGATACTTCCGTAACGAGCAGGTCAAAATCAGGACGATACACTTCGCGGTGCTTCTGGTATAAGCCATCGAAGGTACCCTGACCCCGGTACTCTTCCGCCACGCATATTTGCCCCATTATGTAATAATTGCTGTGGGTAAGAAAATTTCCCCGCCACGGAATTTGAGCAAACAGGGCAAACATAGGTTGCAGGTCGGGTACCAGCTCTCCCAGGGCGGGAAGCATGGCCAGTGCGTAGGCCGCTATCTTATCGCCATCTTTGGCCACTATCTGCGGGGTAGTATGGTGCATTAGGTTGATTTGCTCCCAGCTATGGCATACCGTGACGAAACCCTGCTCCCGTTTCACGGCTTCGCTTACCTTAGTTTTAAGGTTTTTCTGCTGCAAAGCCAGGATCTGGCGCAGGTCGTCGTTGGTCTGGGCGGTGGTGAAGTGAAGAGGCATAGAGGCAGACAATTTACCGGAAGGCAGAGGCTTGCTAAAAGGAGGTACTTTATAATCAAATCCACTTCTTCTTTCTGAAAAACCACAGTACTACAAAGGAAGAAAGTACCATCAGCAACAGCGACGCCCAGAAGCCCCACGACCAACCCGAGGTAGGCAGCGACACGAAGTTCATGCCGAAGATACCCGCGATAAGGGTAGGTGGCATGAAGATGATCGTCACGACGGTGAAAATTTTGATCACCTGGCTCTGTTCAAGGTTGATCAAACCCATAAAAGTGTTCTGCAGGTACTCCAGCCGCTCGAAATTGAACGTGGTGTATTCCAGCAGCGAACTGATGTCTTTCAGAATGATACGCAGGTGTTCCTTGCGGTCTTCAGGAAAGTATTGACTGCGTAGAATCCCCGAAAGTACCCGTTGCTTATCGATGGAGGTTTCGCGCAGCATCATTGTGATTTCCTGCAATGAGCTGATCCGGATCAGTACCTCCTGCCGGGCTTTCTGTTCGCGGATGAGGTCTTTGCTGATAGAGGAAATATCGCGCGAGATGGCTTCCAGCGAATCGGCATCGGCCTCGATGCGGGTTTCGAGTAGCATGAGCATGAAGTCTACGCCCGTCTGAAACGTATCCGGACTCACCTTCATTTTCTTCACCGTGTCGGCAAAGGTCTTGGAGTCGCCCCGGCGGTAGGTGAAAAGCACGCTACCCCGCAGAATGAACGAAACGGGGTAGGTCTGGTAGCCGTTCGAATTGATCTGCAGGAAGTTGGAGTTGGCGTTGATGGTGTCGTGTTGCTCGAAAAACCGCGCGCTGCTCTCGATCTCCACAATTTCCTGCGGCGTCTGAAAGTCGATGTCGCACTTGGTTTCCACCCACTCCTCTTCTTCCTGTGAGGGTGACTGCAAATCGATCCACAGCGGATTTTCAAGCTTGCCCAACTCCCGTACGTCTGTTTCGCGTTTAATCAGGCGACCTTCTTTGTAGTAGATTCGAACCATTATAGCGGTCGGCCGTTAGCCTTCGGTCTTTTTTACATTGAAATTTCCCTTCAAAGGTAGGGAGAAAAGGAAGAGACTGAAAGTTAACCGAATCGAAGAGGTTTTGATTTCAGTTTTTCAGCTCATCCGACTAGCCGTCGGTCAATTATGCACCAACCGCACCATCTTTGTGCGGCATCCTAATTTCAAGTCAGGTTTTTGAAATAGTGGCTTATTTGAGGTACCTTCGTGAGTCGGTAGTATACGACTGCACCCCTTCGGGGTACTCTGTTTTTACTTTTTGTGGCGATTAATCCAGGTAGGTAATTCCGATTCAAGGCTATGCGAGGTACCCCTATTATCTATCTGGTGGATGACGATCCGGACGACCGGTTTTTTCTGCGGCAGGCCCTGCTTCAAACCAGCCAGGCCATGGAAGTCATTGAAGCCACCAGTGGCTTTGAATTGATGTCGATGATCCAACGGGCTGGCTCGCCCCTTGCCACCCTTATCCTGATGGATATGAACATGCCTAAGATGAGCGGCGTGGAAACCGTCCAGGCCATGCGGTCGAATCCGGGTTTTCCCGTCATTCCAGTGGTTATGATCTCTACCACCAATAACCCTACCTTCGTTCAGAATGCCTTCGATGCAGGCGTCGCCGAGTTTGTGTCTAAACCGGCTACGGTCAAGGGATTTGCTGATATAGCCAATCAGCTCACCATACGTTATCTGGGCTGATCATTTCGGAAGAAAGGGGTTCAATTTCCTGAAGCCATCATAGCGCTGTGGGCTGTACGACGGGTAGTGTGATGATGAAGGTACTTCCGGTTCCTTCCCGCGAATTTGTTGATAGGGTTCCGTAGTGATTGGAGACAATTTTTTTGCACAGAGCCAAGCCCATGCCCATGCCGGCCGATTCGGAATCCAGTTTGTTGAACAACCCCATCACGTAGGTACCATACTGGTTGTCAAATCCTTTCCCGTTATCCGTTACTTCCACTCTCGAATAATCCATGTATCGGTACCTGTCTTTACTGAACTGGTAGCTGTTTTCTTCAACGGTCGTCGAACCAACCATGATGCGCAAGCGGGCGTGTACCTTCCGATTCTGAATGGCATTTTTAAATAGTTCCGTAAAAAGCAACCTCATCTGTCCGGCACGCGCTTCTATCGGAAGCATTTCTCCTACTTCAAGCTCAAAATCATCAAAACCCGTCACGCGGACCGCGTCGGCCTTTGCCTTGGCGATCAGGGCATCCAGCGTAACGATTGTGGGTAATTCTTCATTGGATTCGACACTGACAAACTCCTGCAGGCTCTGGGTCAAAGCACGAAGCCGGGTAACGGAAGCCTGGATTCTCGTAAATTGAGCCTTGATCCCCTGATTTCCAGAAATATTTTCTTCTTTTAAAAGTATATCCAGATAGATGGCTATTTTTCGAATAGGCTCCTGCAGATCGTGCGACAGAACTTTGTTTAACTGCACATACTCCTGATTTCGCTGGATGAGGGTAGCGATCTGACGGTCCAACTTTTGCTGGTGCTCTTCCAGTTGTGCCTGGAGCCCTTTTAATTGCTCGTTGTTTTCGAGGGCTTTTTGCAGGCTCTTTTTGGATTCAAGAATTTCGCTTTCATATTTCTGCCGTTCCCACACGGTAATGAATATGCACAGGTTCACGACTTTTTTACCGCTGGAATCCCGGGTGGCATTGGTCATGACCGGGATACTTTCGCCGGCTTTGGAGCGCAACATGAAGAAAATTTCGCTGACTTTCCCATTCAGCCTCAGCAGAGGAAAAAAGTGCGTCTGGTAAAAAAGCCTGCTGGAAAATGTCAGGATACGGTCCAGTTTGTGGCCGACGAGCTCAGCCGCCTCATAGCCGAGCAGTTCGCAAAGAAAAGTATTGACAAACTCAATGGTACTCCCGTCTCCAAACAACAGACAGGCGCAGGGCATGGTTTGTACAATATAATCGGCACTGTGGGTTACTTTCAAGAAATTCAGGTTAAGACGGAAGATTCGAGGTACTGTTTCATAAAATGGATGGTCTCTTCCGGAGCACTCATGTGCGGGCAGTGCCCGGTTGCTTCCATGAGCACGAGCTGACTGGCGGGAAGATTATCCCGTAGGTAGCTGCCTACCTCGGCGGGGGCTACCATGTCGTCCGAACATTGCAGGATCAGGGAAGGATGACGCACTTTATGAAGATCCCGCCGGTTGTCGGACAGGAAAGTGACCTCGGCAAATTGCCGGGCGATGACGGGATCGGTGGAGCAGAAACTCTCAGTAAGCTCCTGACCCAGTTCGGGGTTACCGGGGTTCTTCATGATGGCCGGAGCCAGAAAGTTGGCCCAGCCGATGAAATTCCGTTCCATGGTGGTGAGCAATTCCTCGATATCGGCGTGTTCAAAGCCTCCTACGTACCCTTGATCGTTGATGTACCGCGGAGAAGGACTTACCAGGATGATTTTCTGAAAAAAAACGGGTTCTTTAATGGAAGCCAGTAAACCTACCATGCAGCTTACCGAATGCCCCACAAAGATGACCTCCCTCAGATCCAAAGCCCGGCAAATGTCCAGTACATCTTCGGCGTAGCCGTTCAAGTTGGCATACCGCTCGGAATTATATGCGCTGACATCCGACTGTCCGCTTCCTACATAATCGAACAGGACAATTTTGTAATCGTCTTCGAAGGCTGGCCATATATAGCGCCACATCTGCTGGGCACAGCCGAAGCCGTGTGCAAACAGCATGGGCGTGGTACCTTTGCCTAGTACCCGAACGTGGTTTCTTTTCAGTACATCGGTAGGCATAAGGTGCAGTGGTCCAGAAGTGCAGATTTTGGCTTAGCCAGGTTAAGTCAATAAAGGTACTACCCATTTTAGAATACTAATGCCTTATCAGGGTTATTTTAGGCCGGGTAGATGTATACAAGCCAATAAACGACGAATCCCGGCTATGAAAGTAGTCGGGATTCGTCGATAGAGAACAAATCGCTCTCATCAAAACTAGCAAAAGGCGCTTATGGAATCGTCGTCAGCGGCGGTACATTGTTCTGGTAGCCATTGTATCCTTTGTTCTGATTCAGGATTCCCTTGGAATTACTATTGATCGACGACTGCGGGATGGGCCACAGCACATGGTAAGGACTCATTTTGTACTCGTCGCCGTGCCGGGTTTTGACGCCCTTGTTATAGAAATTGCTCTTTTCCATAATGCGGTCGTAGAAAAAGTTATTGTCCGAGAAACTGGCCATGTTGTACGACTTCCCGTTGTAGGCTGTTTTGCCCGTCATGGCCAGGATGTAGGCGATGCGGGTCAGCTCCGTCTTACGGGGCTCTTCGTAGTATAACTCCCGGGCGCGTTCGTCGAGGATGGTACCAATGTTGATCTCCGACGGCTCGTAAGGGGCGCAGTTGGCGCGGGTCCGAACGGAGTTGACATCCTTGGCGGCGTTGGTCAAATCCCCCTTCCAGAAATAGGCTTCGGCCCGCAACAGGTACGTTTCGGCCAGACGGAACACGTACCAGTCGGTATGCCCGCCCTGCGGCTGCACGCGTTCGGGATCGGGGATGTACAACTTGTAATGAGGCCAGTCGAACCAGCAGCGGATACTATCGATCGTCAGCACGGTGCCGTCTTCTTTCCGGAATTGCAGGTGCTTGCCGTAGTAAGGGTCCTTGCCCTTCAGGGAGGGGTTGTTGTACAGCAAATCCTCCATCGTCATCCAGTTGCCGGGCTTGTGGCGAAAGTCATTGGCATCATCCCACACACTATGGGTCGAGTACCAGGTGGGGCGCAAACGGCCAATGCCTCGACCGTATTCGGTCACCTGATCTATCTCGATATTATAGGTATCGATGGTACCCCGGTTGCCATTGGGGGTGTTGATGTTGTTGAACCAGAAGGGTACCCCCTGGCGCATACTAGTGGTACCCCCATCCGTGTTGCCCTCAATCTGATAGCGATCCAGTACCAGCATCAGAGCTTCCTTATTCAAGGGCAGGGCTTTGTTTTCGGGCCGATGCAAATCCCACACGACATCTTTGCTGGCGTCAGCTTGATCTACCCCGAAGCGCGAAGTCATAAGGCTATGAGCACCGCCGTCGATGACATTGCTGGCCGACTTGATGGCATCGTCAAACAAGCCAAGGGCCAGGTTTACCTTGGTAAGTAAGTGACTGACTGCACCGCGGTTGACGGTACCTTTGTCTTTTATCACAGGTACCCACTTTTCAGCAAATTCCAGATCTTCCTTCATTTTTTTCAGGATGACCTCACGCTTGGTCGAGAAGAAGTCCAGCTTGGGTTCCGTTACTTCATTCAAAATCAGAGGTACGTCGCCGAATTGCTGCGTAAGGCGGTAGTAGCGGTAGGCGCGGTGAAAATAGGCCCGGCCCAGCACATCATTTTTCTGTGCTTCCGATTCCCACTTGGGCTGTTCGATGCGGGAGATAGCCACATTGGCGTATTTGATACCCTTATAGCCTTCGTACCAGTACCAGCCGATCTTGTTGTAATCGCCATTGTTGAGCTGGGCGTCGGGCGTGATCTGCAAATCCATGTTCTGGGCGGGACCCGACTTGTCGGTGGTACCTTCCACGGCAATATCGGAGAAGATGCTCTCGGTGATAATGGGAGGTGAGTCGCCGTACCATTCGTAGCGCATGTTGCGCTCGCAGGCTACCAGGGTAGCTTCCAGACCTTCGGGATCATTGAAGGTGTTCTCCGGCGAATAGAAGGAGAGCGGCTCAGGGGCGAGCCAGGATTTATCGCAGCTGGTCAGCGTAGCAGCCAGCACAGCGGTCAAAATCAGTTTCGTTTTATTATAAAATTTCATGTTGTTTGGCAGGTTAAGCATTAAAGCGTGATATCAATTCCGACGGTGATGATTCTCGGCGCAGGAACATTGTTGCCATCATCATCCGGCTCCGCATCGTAGTAGTTCCAGTTGGGCGCGTAGTAGCCCAAGTTTTTCACGGCACCGAAAACTTTCAGATTCTGGATCTTAGCCTTCTGTGTGATCGTTTTGGGAATGGTGTAGCCTACCGAGATATTATCCAGGCGGATGAATGAACGATCGCGATACACCGAGAAACCGCTGGAACCGCCTTCGCTGGAATACAACCGCGCCCATTCGTTGTTGGGGTTTTCGGCGGTCCAGTAGGGGAATTTGTACGAACTGGTCCGGTCCAGGAACCCGTCGCGGTTTTTCATCTGGTTGAAGTCGTCCTTGTGTCCCCAGTAGGAATAAAAAGAAACGGCTACATCTAAGACATTGAAGAGGCGGAACTCATTGCGCAGCGTCCAGCGGAAACGGGGATTGCGCCAGCCCTGGAAATCCTTGTCGGCGTTGGTGTACTTGCCATCGCCGTCTACATCCCTGATCTTGAAATCGCCCGGCTGTACGCCATACTTGGCGGCTTCTTCTTTCTCGCTGGTCTGCCATACGCCGTCCACCGTGTAGTCCCATATTTCGTCGATGGAATGGCCGATGAACCAGCGGTTGCCCACATCGTCTATTTCCTTGCCGTTAGCATCCAGATCACCATACAAGTGTACGATTTCGTTGCGATTCAGCTGGAAGGTAGCCGTTGAGCGCCACGAGAATTTTTCGCGGTTCATATTGACCGAACTCAGGTTGAACTCAATCCCCTTGTTCTGTACCTCGCCGAGGTTATCCCATACATAGCTGAACCCAAGAATATCAGGCAGCGAGCGCTGCACGAGCAGATCCGTCGTAGACGATTTGTACAATTCAATTGAACCACTCACGATATTGTCGAAGATTCCGAAGTCCAGACCCAGGTTCACGGATGTGGTGCGCTCCCACTGGAGGTCGCTGTTCTGCATCCGGTTCACATACAATTGGTTCACCTGGTAGATGCTGCCATCCTGGCGTTGGTAGAGGTACTTGCCGGTGTTCAAATCCGAAAGGGCCACGTACCGGCCAATATCCCGGTTTCCGTTGCTACCCCACGACAGGCGCAGCTTACCGTAGTTCAGCCAGGGTATTTTACCAAATTTTTCGTCGGTGAACACCCAGCCTACTGCCGCCGAGGAGAACAACGCGCGCGGGTTCTTCTGTCCGAAGGCTGAGTACCCGTCGCGGCGGGTCGATAGTGTCAGCATGTAGCGGTCTTTGAAGGAGTAGAAAAGGCGGCCCATCAGACCGTCGCCAGTACTTACCTCGTCGTTGCTGCTGATGGTCGGATTTACACCCGTGCCCATATTATGGTACCCCAACACATCAGAGGGCAGGAAGCCCCGGGCTGACATGGAATTGCTCCACCGCTGAAATTTCTCGGCGTTGATCAGGAATGTGGCGTCGAAGTTGTGTACGTCGTTGATCGTCTTGGTCCATTTGAAAATATTATCCACCTGCCAGTAGTAGTCCTTTCTTTGCTCCCGGACGGCGGTTCCGCCCACAGCGGCCCACTCGGCATGTTTGGAGGACTCATGGTTGTAATATTCATAAAACTCGTAGCGCGGCGTGAAATTCATGCGGTAGGTGATGCCCAGGGGCAGATTGACCAACGCGTACAAAGTGGTGTTCAGGGTTGTGAACTTTTTGCGACGGTCAATGAAACTACGGTCGTAGTAGGGGTGCTTGCCCCCGCTTGCTTCGCCATTAGGCCGCCAGATGTAGTTGCCGTTTTCGTCATATTCCGATCCCCAGGGCGAGATAGTCCGCGCCAGATTGTAATCCACCGGCACCTGACTTTCGTCGCGGTCGGCAAACTGTAGTGTGGTACCCACGGTCAGGAATTTATTGATTTTGCCTTCCAGATTCAGGCGACCCCGCACCGTGCTGAACTTGTCGCCGTAAATGATGCCTTCGTTATTGAGGTACCCCAGCGACATGTAATAGTTTAGCCCGTCCTTGCGTCCCGACATGCTGACCGTGTGATCCTGCCGGATGCCGTTCTGGAATACCTTGCTGTACCAGTCCACACTTCTCCCGGCTTTGTAATTTTCTATTTCCATGGGTTGCATGCCCAGGCGCTGGAGCCATACCGTGGTAGGGTCACCTGCCGAACCGTCGTAGGCCAGCCACTGTTCCAGGCTTACACCGGTGGGTAGGTTGTCAGGATTGGTAAACTGGCCGGGTTTGAAATTAGAATTGATATTTTTCATCACCTCGCTCCGCCAGTCAAGAAACTCGTTCGGTCCCCATACTTCTTCATTCTTGGAAACCGACGCTACGCCTACGTTGGTATTGATGTTCACTACTGGCGGGCCTTCCTGTCCTTTTTTAGTAGTGATCAGAATGACCCCACTAGCGGCTTTGGCCCCAAATACGGCCGCCGAACTGGCGTCTTTCAGCACGTCGATGGTTTCGATGTCGTTGGGGTTGATGTCCGAAAGTTCGCCGTAGTAGATGGCTCCATCCAGTACCAGCAACGGGCTGGAAGCGGCATTCAGGGAGTTTTTGCCGCGCACCAGCAGGCTACCCCCGCCTTTTGCCGAGGGCGACATCCCCACGTTCAGACCGGCGATGTTACCCCGTAAAATGTCCTGTACTGACTGGGGGTTTTCATTGTCGAGCTTGGTGGCATTTATTTGCGACACGGCCCCGGTAAGGTCACGTTTTTTGGCGGTACCGTACCCTACCACTACCACTTCGTCAAGGGTTTTCAGATCCGTTGCCAGTATAATGTCTATCACACTGGCGTTGCCTACCGTACGTTCCTGCGTCAGGAAACCCACCGCCGAAAATACCAGTACGTCGGCGTCGGATTTCACATCAATGCTGAACTTACCGTCGGCGTCGGTGGTGGTACCGATGGTGGTACCTTTCAGCAGAACAGTGACGCCGGGAATGCCCGTTTTGTCTTCTTGAGAAGTTACAGTTCCCGTGATCGTTTTATCGACAATGGTACGCAGGCCAGTAGTACCCGGCGTGGGGTACGGCGCTGCGGAAGCAAGCAACGAATGGCCCGTGAAAGCAAAAAGTATGCAGCTCAGAGCCATCCTAAACGAAATATGCATTAGATGTTTTTTCATAGGTGTAAAATTGTTACTTTATTATAGGTTGTTCTTTTTTGACGCCCCATCATAGTACTTTCCCTTACTCCGAGTATCATATTTCCGGGTAAAAAGTGAAATTTACTTTTATAGAAGCCAACGATAAGGGATGCATCGTTAAATACTTATTTACTAATATCTTAACTCAAATGTGCTTCTGCGCCTGATGAGCGGAGATATTTGCTTACATCCCCTACCTTTGTGGAATGCAAACTACCGCCACACCGGGCGTCGCGACACCCGGCATCTTCACCGGGCAATTTTGGCTACTCAGCCTAAGTTCATTTCTGTTTTTTGCCAGTTTCAATATGCTCATTCCCGAGCTGCCCACCTACCTCACGAGCATGGGTGGAGCCGAGTACAAGGGATTTATCATAAGTCTGTTTACGCTCACTGCCGGTCTGTCGCGCCCGTTCAGTGGCCGCCTCACCGACCGCATCGGACGCATTCCGGTCATGGCGTTCGGGTCGTTGGTGTGCTTCGTGTGCGGATTTCTATATCCCGTTTTTATTACTGTGGTACCCTTCCTGCTGCTGCGGTTAGGACATGGTTTTTCGACGGGTTTTAAGCCTACGGGTACGGCAGCCTACATTGCCGATATCGTTCCCGCGCACCGGCGGGGCGAGGCACTGGGGGTATACGGCATGAGTGTCAGCATCGGGGCGGCGTTGGGACCGGCCATCGGGAGTTGGATTGCGGCCGTGTTTTCACTCAATGCCTTATTCTACACTTCGTCGTTTCTGGCGTTTCTCTCGATCGGTATTCTGATCAATATGAAAGAAACACTGAAAAATCCCGCCCGGCTTTCATGGGAGGCATTCAGGATTACCCGCAAGGATGTTTTCGAGCCGCGCGTGCTGCCACCTTCGCTGGTGGTTTTCCTGACCTATTTCAGCTTCGGAGCGGTACTTACGCTCATTCCCGATTTCAGCGATTCACTCGGCTTGCGCAACCACGGCCTTTATTTTCTGGTCTACACGCTTACGTCGCTATTCATCCGGCTGGTGGCGGGCCGAGTCTCGGACCGTTATGGTAGGGTAGAGGTAGTGGTGGTAGGTTGCATCAATCTTATCGTGGCCATGCTGTGTACGGGCTTTGCCACTTCGCCCGTGTTGTTTTTTACGGGTGCCGTGTTTTTTGGTTTCGCCACGGGTATCCTTTCACCTATCCTTACTGCCTGGACAGTGGATCTGAGCGAGGAAGACGGGCGAGGGCGGGCCATGGCTACCATGTATATTTCGATGGAAGCGGGCATTGGCCTTGGGGCCTACCTGGCCGCGGCTATTTTTGCCAATGAAATAGCGCGGCTACCGCTGGCGTTTTCGGTGATGGCCGCTTTGGGATTGACAGCGCTGGTGTATTC
This sequence comes from Salmonirosea aquatica, assembly GCF_009296315.1. Classification (NCBI taxonomy): domain Bacteria; kingdom Pseudomonadati; phylum Bacteroidota; class Cytophagia; order Cytophagales; family Spirosomataceae; genus Salmonirosea; species Salmonirosea aquatica. The sequence goes on along the minus strand of NZ_WHLY01000002.1, from coordinate 1,771,588 downwards.
GGTGGTTATTTTGAAAATGAATCGGAAGAACGATGCTATTTGACGACAGCTACCGTACCCTTGAGGCGCCCGCCGAAGGTTTTTTCAAAGACCGGGGCAGTAAGTTTTACGCCTTCGCTTATCCCATTCGCTTTGAGGAAGATACCAAACCTCTGTTAGGTACCCTGCGCGAACAACACCCCAAGGCGGTTCACCACTGCTATGCTTATCGCCTAGGGCTGGACCGAAATCACTACCGCGCCAACGACGACGGCGAGCCGTCAGGTACCGCCGGGCGGCCTATTTTGAATACGCTCTACTCACGCGATCTGACCAATGTTCTGGTCGTGGTGGTGCGGTACTTTGGGGGTACCTTGCTAGGGGTACCCGGCCTGATCAATGCCTACAAAACCGCCACCGAGCTGGCTTTGGACGAAGCCGTGATTTTGACAAAATACGTCTGCGACGAGTACGAAATCAGCTTTCCCTACGAAGCGACCAGCGACGTGAACCAGATTCTGAAAAACTACGAATTGGAAGTGACGGAGCAAGCGTTTGAGATGGAATGTACCTTCAAAGTGCTGATTCGAAAAACGCTGTTGAATCGGGTGGTACCTACTTTTGAGGAAATTGAGGGTGTAAGGCTGATGTACCGGAAAACAGTATAACTTCTGGCCTCATGCGGGGAAGAAAACGAATATTTATAAAGTAACAAGCCATGATTTCACGCGGATCTTTTCTCATACTTCTCTTATTGTTCTATGGACTCGCTCATACCGCCGTGGCTCAGAGTAGCCTGCAAAGAAGCACAAGACGGATAAGCTCCCAAGGCACAATTGACAGAAACACTAAAATTTACGACAAAGAGACGGGTATGCAGATACCATTCGAGGAATTTTCCCGGATGTTTGAGGGCGGTTCCAAAGAATACAGTGCCATTCCACAGATTGACGAATACGGACAGGTTTCCTTTTATGTGGTAAGAAAGAAAACGAAAGAAGAATTGGAGCTAGGACAGGCGAATCTATTGAATGATTATAAAAAGCCGGAAGTAGGGCAGGTACTTAGTCCTTTTGTGATGCAGGGGGCCGACGATCAAACGTACAGTTCTTCACAGTTGAGGGGTAGCTACATATTGTTAAGTTTTTGGCAAAATTTAGAGCCCCCATTTTTTAGCGCTGATAGTGCTAAAGATTTGGTAGAATTAATTGGCATAGCGAAGGCGAAGCACATCAAGTTGGTTTCGCTGGGAATCACTATGTCTTCGATGCCGGAAGGTTACGCTGCCATGAACGAGTTCAAGTTAGGGTTCGTGCCTATTCCTGAAGCCCGGAATTTCATGATCAAATATGGGCTTTCGATTTCTCCCTCTTACCTACTCATCGGACCCGAGGGTACCTTGCTGGCTCTCATCGAAAATAATTCTCCTCTTCCTTTGCAAAAGTATCTTAGAAAGTAGCGCTCCTTTACTCCCTCAGTTTATCCACCCGGATATTGACATCGTCATAAAAATACTCATCGAAAGTACGGCCTGAGGCTTTCCCATAGCGCAGCATAATATGGGCAAGATACGATTCTTACTACATCGAAAGATGGTCGGTCTTTGAAACGTGATAATCATTTCAAAGCCCGCCTTAAAATATAAGATCAGTATTCCAATCGGCCAGACTCTAATAAGTCCAATTTTCCCTCTACTGCAATGTCCTTTACCTGTCCTATATTCTGTAAAGTGACGACATGCCCCGGCAGGATGCGCACCGTATCGTTTTGGGTGGGAATGCGCCCGCAAGTCCAAGTAGAACGAGTATGCCAGTCGCCCGACGTTTGGCTTTCAATAACAGGGCCACACGATTCTCTCAAAGTCAAGAGTGGATCACCAAGAATGAGTTCAGTATCTATATAGCCCGTATAATGCCTGAAAGCATCACTGATTGTCTCCCCTTTTGACATGTTGTCGAATACTCCATTTCTATCGAATTCCGGCGCCAGCGCGCTCCTTCCGTTGATGGTAAATGCAAAAAGCAAATCGCTGTACGCATGGGCGGCCAGTACGTTCCCGGTTTCCAGATACTTATTGGCCAGGTATCCGGCATGTCGAAAGTTGCCCACGTCACACGAATGAAAATTGATAATCTGCGTGTTGAGCGCGGGCAGCGGAGTAATGTCTGTTTCGGTAATTCCAAAACTGTGATAACTGCTTGACCCGTGGCCATTGTAGGTAAGGATTTCATAGGAGTTGTCCCGTAACTTCTGAATATAATCGTCTTTCCACAGCTGGTCGTAGCCCGAAAAAGAATTGTTTTTTACACGACCGAATTTTACCGAGTCTGCTGCGTACCAACGATCATTCTGCTCCGCTAAATTCATGGTTTCAACGTCACTTGTAAAACCATCGGTGATCAGAACTTTTTTGTCAAATCCGAATTCGTAATTTTTGTATCGGTGCAGTTTATCAAAGTAAGCCAAAATCCGATTCGTGCTCGTCTGACGGTCGTACGAGATGTCAGGTACCAGCATTCCCATAGAAATGGCTCCACCGGTCTGTTGAAATACTGCATTCAATTTTTCAGTTTCAGAACGATCATAAAGACTTGGGGTCCTTGGTGAAACAAATTCACCTGAATTAGCATCGAACTGATAGGCATTATACCGGGGAAAGGTGTAGTAGGTAAAGGACTGGAGCGAATAACGGTTGACTATTTGATTGTTTGTATCATAGATTACAGTAGCGATTGGCACAACGGCGTTTCGACCTATAAAAAACAAGTAAGCCAAATCATTATCCAGGTAGTCGCGCTTTACATTCTCATACAGGGCGATTTTCTCGGCCAGGGAGGTACCTATGTAATAGTACCCGAAAACAACGCTCGTGTCGGTCAGGTTGACGTCTCGCGAATAGGTTTGCAATGCCTGGCTGATTGCCGCATTGTCTCTCCATTCCTGATCAACCACAAACAAAAGTTTCTTTTTTCTTCCGATGGGAGCCGGGGCAGTCGTTATTGTAGAGAAAAGCTCGATGCTATTATTGCTTATATCCCCTTGAAGATTCACGATCGCGCGCATGGGATACCTCGTATTGGCCTGTAAGCCGTCGACTGTATACGTGATTTCCTTGGTATCGTAATTTATTGATTTGGGGGATAGCCAATTACTTGAAAAACCAAGTGGTGTGCCTGAGGAACTAAAATCATGGAATAAGTCTATGACGACCATCGTTACCCGATTGATATCAAAAGTTTCCAGGAACCGGATACGTACATCAACCGAGCTGTAAGGTCTATCAACGTTGGGAGTAGTGGTCAGTATAATGTCCTCGACTGCTTCCCGAAGTCGATTTTTTGATTTAATGGATTCAGGTGCTAGGCTATAAGTGTAAGAAACAGAATCCATCTCTATACGGTAGGTTATGTCCTGCCCGGCACAGGTATCGATCAGTAACGAGCAGAGAGTACAGAGTAGTAATATTTTTACGCTTACTGACATGGTCGGCTATCGTTGGGGAATAAACTGATTTTCCATTGTAAATATATATAATAGACTTGTTGCAATAGTGATTAACAACTAGTTAGTAAGATAAAAATTCCATAGGCCGGCGCAAATACCAATCGCTGATTCGTAGAGAAGTACCTTACGGGTTCGTAAGCGATCACTCAAATACCGAAATCTCTTCATTCCACCGATAGCCTGCTCGACATAGACACGTTCCGAGGATTTGCCCCGATTACTTTCTTTCTGCACCTCAGTCAACTTGCCCTTCCTGGGCTTCTTTTCAGGGATGCTAATCTGCTCACATTCATAGTCTTTGACTATCCCCTGGTAGCCCAAGTCAACCCTTACCCGTAAATCTTTGAACCAGGGTTCCCCGGCCGGGAATTCTACTTTGAGCTGAGTGTAATCGTGCGATTTCCCGACCCAGCATTTACTTAAAAAATGAATGTACCGATCGGTGGTGGCCATAATCATGGCCTTGACGGTGTGAGCTTTTTTTGCCACTGTACATCATCTTTTGGTAGTCTGAGTCACCCGGCCGCTGTGTACGTTGTTCGGTGGCATCGATCAGGATGGCACCCTTGTCCTGGAAGTGTTCCTTGAACTCCTCGGCGCTGTCAAAACTACGCTTGGGGACATGGCCTGAGGCCGCCAAGGTATGGCCCAGTACGGTTATACCGATGTCCTGATTTCGCTTGGCGGTCGAGCCGTCCATGCCGGTAGTGAAACCTAAGAGATCGTACGAAAGCCCTGATTTCAACGAAAATAAGGTAAACAGTAATAAATCCGTGTAGGTGCTCAATGCAGGTAGTTCAGGACACTCGGACTGCCTGAGTTCAATGCCCCTGCCGTAAATTTGTTCATGGGACTGCTCGAACCAAACCAATAATTTGGAAAAACGTTTCTGATCCAAACCGGTAGCTGAGCGCCACTGTCGGTCTGTTTTTAAAGCTGTAATTGAGAGATTCATAAATCAAATTTAAGCCTTTGCAACAAGTCTATTATTAATTTTTGTTGATATAGCGAATCATTCTACCTTTTAAGAGAAGATATAATAGGAATATTTACAAAGGATATTCTTCGTCATGTTACAAGAGTAGAGTCTTATCGGAAGAAACAAGAATTCGCTAGTCAGAGAAGTGCCCGACTACTCCCTCAGCTTATCCACCCGAATATTGACATCGTCATAAAAATACTCATCGAAAGTACGGCCAGAGGCCTTCCCGTAGCGTAGCACGACGTACACTAGCCAAATTATCAGCAGTGGCGAAAATATGAAAAGCAGCGTACCGACACCCGCCTGGCCGACAGCGATTAAGACTACAAACAATAAAAGGTAGGCTGTGGAAAATACTGCGGCGAAAGTGGGATTTTTCAACATGATTTCATAGGTTAATCGGTTCAGTTTTATATCGTAAAACCTGTACCCAACTGTTTTGTTCTATAAAAAAGAGGGGCACCTTTCTAAAAGGCGCCCCTCTTTTTTCAATAAATCAACTTACTCAATAGTTAGGATTTTGCTTTAAAGTAGCTTTCCCACCTACCTGTGAGTTGACGATTTCCTGCAGCGGAAGTGGGTAGTACTCGTGCTTGCCTTTGATAAAATTGACCCCATTGAAATAGGTACGCTTGGCCTTCTCGACGGCATAGTAGGCATTCATGACCTGATCGGCGATACCCCAGCGGGCCAGGTCGAAGAAACGGTGTCCTTCCATACCCAGTTCCAGGCGCGACTCGAAGCGGACGGCGGTGCGGGCGTTGGCGGCGGTACTGAAGGCCGGATCGGCATCGGCGTAGGGCTTGATGACGTAGTTGGCGGCGGGTTTTCCGTCGGCCGTCTTTACGAAGCCATCCGGGTTGGCCGCCCGGTTGCGTATCATGTTCACCAGGTCGCGGGCGCGCGTCAGATTGCCCAGCTCTACCTCGGCTTCAGCCAGCATCAACAGAACGTGCGCGTAGCGTATCATGCGGTAGTTGTTGGCGTTGAGGCGCGGGTTGCCCGAAAAAGTAAGGCTACCTACATCCGAACGGTACATCACATGCTTGCGAGGTGAGTAAGGACCGCCGTACGACTGATCGCGGACATACGCCTTACCGGGATGTACCCCCCAATCCAAGAACGGAATGCCCCGGCGGCCCACCGTATGGTCGAGGCGCGGGTCAAATTCACCCTGATCGGGCGTAAAGGCCTGGTTGGACTCGATGCCCTGGTCGTTTTTGACATCAGAGGTATTGAACGATTCGGGCATCGGCAGGCCATTCTGGGTCTTGAAGGCATTCACCAGATTTTGGGAAGGCTGGTAGAAACCGCAGCAGGTCGTCACGCCCCCGCCCCCGTAAGGGTAGTTGAGGGTAGCTCCCTGATTGCCGTTTTCACCGCCCGGCGCACCATCATTGACCGAATGCTGTACTTCAAAAATCGACTCGGCGTTGTTGTTGGTTGCCGTACGGAAGTTGTCATGGTAGCGATCCATCAACTTGTAGCGGCCGCTGTTCACGATGGCGTCAAACTGCGCCTTGGCTTCGGCCCATTTACGCTGATAAAGGTACGCCTTGCCCAGCAGAGCGGCAGCCGCCCACTTGGTAGGGCGGCCCTTCTGCGTCTGGGTTTCGGGTAGGTTGTCCAGCGCAAACTTCAAATCGGCTTCGATGTTGGGCCAGATGTCCTTGTCATTGGGTACTTTAGTACTGCTCAGATCGTCAGGATTGTAAACCGTTTCGTCGATGTAGGGTACCATGTTCCACATTTTCTTAGCCTCAAAGTGGTAATGTCCGCGCAGGAAACGAGCCTGAGCCTTGATTTGCGTTTTCTCGGTGTCGGTTAGCTGAGTTACCTGATCCACCAGCAGCATCACGTCGTTCGAACGCGCAATGCCATCGTATACCGCCTGCCACTTGCCCCGAAAGTAGGTGTTGTCAGGCTGGATTTGCCGCTGCTCGATCAGGGACATCTCGGGCTGGTCGCCGGCAATGGTACCTTTGTAGGCATCATCGGAAGCGATGCTGCCGTATACGAAGTTGTCGGCCGAACTATGGTAGGTCGTATTGCCCGCCCCTACGCCATCAAGAAGGGAATAGGCACCCGTAAGCAGGTAGTTGATGCCCGCCCGGTCTTTGAGGGTTTCGGACGAAAGCGCGGCTTTGGGCCTTGTTTCCAGAAAATCATCACTGCACGAAGTAGCGAGGGCCAGCACGAGCAGACTTGTGAAATAGGTTATTTTTTTCATTTGAGAATATCAGTTTGAAGTATTTTGTACAATCCGATTAAAACCCGAGGCTCAGCCCCACCAGGGTCGCCCGATACGCTGGGTAAGCGCCTTCATCCACCCCGATCTGCTTGTCCTGGTCGGTGCCGCTCGAGCTACGCAGGTTAATTTCGGGGTCCAGTCCGGTGTACTTGGTGAATGTGAACCAGTTTTGTCCCTGGATGTACACCGATGCCTTGCCCAGACCTAACCGCGACAGGAATTTTCCGGGGACGGTATAGGTGAGTTGGATGTTTTTCACACGCAGATAGGAGCCATCCTCTAGGTAGTAGGTAGAAGGCTGGACGGAAATTACGTCGTTGGAGCGCAGCAGAGGTAGCTTAGGATTGGCTTTGCCCGGTTCCCATGACTCGTAACGCATCCGTGTGCTGCGGTTGCCCGCGAAGGTCGGGAAGTCGGTCCAGTACCGTACGTAGTTGAAAATCTGGTTGCCCTGCACACCCTGACCGAACATATCTAATCGGAAGGCCTTGTAGGTAGCACTGATATTGAGACCGTAGGTGAAATCAGGGTGGGGGCTGCCGATGATAGAGCGGTCAGACGCATTGATAATGCCATCGCCGTTGACGTCGCGGAAGCGGAAATTCCCGGCCTTGTTGTTGGCTCCACCACCAAACTGAACGGGCAGGCTTTTACCTTCCTCGTCAGAATTGATGAAGCCGTCAATGGTATAGCCAAAGAATGAACCAATCGGATAGCCCGCTTGAGTCACACTCATGGGAGGCAGGCGCGTGGTGAAGCCAAAGTACTGTGTAGCGGGGTCGCCCGTCAAATTGATAACCTCGTTGCGATACGTAGCAATATTGGCTCCCACCGAATAGGTGAAATCCTTGCCCGCGCTGCCGTTATAGTTCAGGCCGAGTTCGACACCCTTGTTGCGCATGGAGCCGATATTTTGGAAGGGTACGGTAGCCGTACCCTGCGTACGCTGTACGTCAGGCCGGAACAGCATGTCGGTGGTCTTGCGGTCGAACCAGTCGAAATTAACGTCCAGGCGACCTTTCAAAACAACGGCGTCGAAACCGAAGTCAGTAGAAGTCGTGGTCTCCCATTTGGCGTTAGGATTGGCAAATTGGGTACGGTCGTAGCCCTGCACGGCCGAAGTATTGACACCGCTCAGGTCATAGAAGTTCTGGGCGGCATTGGTGCCATAGATACCAAAGCGGTTATAGTTACCGATTTCCTGGTTACCCGTTTGGCCCCAGGCCGCGCGGAGTTTGAAATCGTCCAGCCAGCTTACGCCACTCATGAATGATTCGTTGGACAACCGCCATCCGGCCGACACAGCCGGGAAATACGCCACACGGTAGGCTTCGGCAAAGCGAGATGAACGGTCACGGCGCACGGTCAGGTCGATCAGGTATTTGTCGTCTAGTGAGAAGTTGGCTTTGGCAAATTCGGAAGCTAGCCGCCAGTCCGACGCCGTACCTGAATTGACCGAAGTACCGGGGTTACCGGCGTCAAGGAAGCGGTTGTCGATGTCATCCGAAGCGAAGCGCTGCCGGCGACCCGTGAATTGTTCGAAGAAACTCTTGATGGATTCGGTACCCACCACGATATTCATGTTCAGGTGGTCATTGAAGAAATTCTTCTTGTACGTCAGCGTGTTGTACCAGGTCCAGGTCCACTCGTAGTTGTTGGTCTGGTTTAGCTCGTTGGCTCCGGCATTCTCCGACGATTCCAAATCCACGGCGCGGTAGCTGCGAATATTGTACAGGTTGTAGTCCACCCCGAACTGGGTACGGGCCGTCAGGTCTTTCAAAATGTCCACCTCGGCGTAGGCATTACCAAAAATGCGCATATTACGACCTACATTGTCCTTGTTACGCCAGAGTTCGGCGATCGGATTGCGGGAATTGTCCAGATCAGTACCCGATGTTCCCGCATAGTTGCCCATAATGTCTTTCACCGGAATGATGGGCTGAATGCGGTAAGCAAAGGAAATAGGATTCGATTCGCTCTGGTTGCCGTTCGTCTGTCCCACGCGCTCGTCCAGTGCTACCTGGAAGTTTTCGCCCACGCGCACCCGCTTGGTTACGTTGAATTCCGTATTGGCCCGGATCGAATAACGCTTGTAGTACGTGTATTGCATGATTCCCTTCTGATCGAACAAGTTGAGCGACATGGCGTAACGTCCGTTCTCGTTGCCGCCCGATACCCCCAGCTGATGGTTCTGAATGGGAGCCGGGTTGAACATCTCGTCAAACCAGTCGGTGCCCTGTTTGTTGGCTTTAGTGATCAGATAGCGCGTGCTGGGATTAAAGGGGTCGAAGACATACTTGCTGGGATCGGCGCGCGGATCGCCTTCCGAAACTCCGGCGGGAATGATGTAATCCGGGATGACCGGCGTGGCGCCTTTGCCAAACTGCGCGTTGCTGGGGTAGATCAGACCGGTTTGGCCCGCGTTCGGGGTAGCTACTCCGTTCACCAGTGTGTTGAGAGCATTGATCCGGGACGTCCATAGCAGATCGGCATATTCCTGCGTGTTGGTCAAGTCCAGGCCCCGCCAGGCACTCTGGGTACCATAATACATATCGTAGGTAAGGGTAGGCTTGCCGATTTTTCCTTTCTTGGTGGTAATGATGACGACTCCATTTCCGGCCCGCGCCCCGTAGATGGAGGCCGCTGAAGCATCTTTCAACACCTGCATGGACTCGATGTCATTCAGGTTCAGGGAATTCAGGTTGCCTTTGGTAGGGGTACCATCGATCACATACAGAGGAGAGTTATCGTTGATGGTACCGAAGCCCCGTATACGTACCATCACCCCACCCCTGGCGAGTTGTCATTGGATACGTTCACGCCTGCTACCCGGCCTTGCATGGCCTGCGCCAGGTTGCTGGCGGGGACCGCCAAAGCCTGCTTGACATCAATGGAAGCCACGGCCCCGGTAATGTCCCGCTTGTTTTGGGTACCGTAGCCTGTCACGACCACCTCGCTCAGGCTCTTTACATCGTCATCCAGCGACACGTTGATCGTGCTCTGATTCCCCACGGTTATTTCTTTTTTCATGAAGCCAATAGACGAAATCACCAGAACACTGTTTTCGCCCGGTACATTGATGGCAAATTGCCCGTCGGCGTCCGTAACCGTACCGACAGTAGTTCCCCTGACCTGCACGTTGACACCGGGCAGGCCCTGGCCGTCGGTCGAGGTGGTTACTTTGCCGGTAAGGCGACGTTCCTGTGCCTGCGCCAAAAAGCTACTCATCGTGAGCAGCAGAAGTACAGCCCAGCGGGCTGTGATTTGTACACCTTGTTTCATAGAGGCGTTGTTGGGTTTAAGTAAATGGATTGATTGAATTGGTATGCTTAATCAGCACACGAAAGTATATATTGTGTCGGATTCTAACTACGTTTTTCAAAAAAAATAATCGTCATATATTCATATTTTTTAGTCATACTTTGCAAAAAGCCCCAATGCGTTAAAATTTGGCAGATTTAAGTGAGAAATATACTCGTTAACCTGCTAGAAGTTAAGAAGTAACGACTGGCTTAGGTACCCAATAATGGTTTATACCGAATGGGTTTTATTATATATTCAACTTAAAATAATTCAATAATTTAAGTTGAAAAGTGAAGTTGATGAAATCGAGCGAGACATCCCTTAAAAGAAGCAAGACGATGAGCGAAAATGAGTAGGGATTTTGGTATGGTTTCGGCCTTGAGAAGCGGCCAAAACCACTGCTTCCCTGGTAAGACGCGCATCCAAAGTAAGAAGTGTGCATGCGGACAGATGCTGCCGATGCCTATATTTGTAATCTGTATAAGAAAGTCATATCAAAATCAATTATGATAAAACCCATTTCAATTGTAGCTTCAGCCACCGTGCTGGTCTTCAGTATCTGTCCATTCTCCTTTGCTCAGAGCGACCAGGCTTCCACCAAAGCCGGAACGTTGCCTCCCGTGGAAAACAATGAGAAAAACTCGCCCGAGTATAAACCCGCCTTTACGAATCAGACCCGTGCCGCGGGTATCAAAACCTCCAGTGAATATGAAGGGAAGGTATTGACCGAGGATCTGAAATCGCCCTGGGCTATCACCAGCCTGCCCGACGGTCGTCTCATCCTGACCGAAAAAGCCGGCAACCTGCGTATTGTGACCCAGGAGGGCAAGCTGAGCGATCCTATTATGGGCTTGCCCGAAGTTCACTTTAAAGGGCAGGGAGGGCTGCTTGGCATTGCTCTGGATCCAAAGTTTAAAAGCAACCGGATGGTATACTGGGCGTTTTCCGAACCCACGGATGACGGAAACCTGACGGCTGTGGCCAAGGGAAAACTCTCGGCAGACGAAAAGAAAATTGAAGGTGCCACAGTGATTTACCGAGCTACTCCCTACTATAAGGGCAATCTGCACTTTGGTGGACGTGTCCTTTTCGATCGTCAGGGCAACCTGATCCTCAGCACGGGCGAACGGTCCGATTTGGTTACGCGGCCTCAGGCGCAATCGCTGGAATCAGGCCTGGGTAAGGTGATCCGGATTACGACCGACGGGCAACCTGTGAAAGGCAACCCTTTTGCCGGTAAAGAGAGCGCCCGGCCCGAACTGTACTCGTACGGACATCGCAACGTGCAGGGGCTGGCGATCCATCCCGTAACGGGCGATCTGTGGGAGAATGAGTTTGGTCCCCGGGGGGGCGACGAACTGAACCGCGTGGAGGCTGGTAAAAACTATGGCTGGCCCACCATTACCTACGGAATCGAATATAGCGGGAAAAAAGTGGGCGATGCCATCCAGCAGAAGGCGGGCCTCGAACAACCCGTCTACTACTGGGACCCTTCGGTATCGCCCAGTGGCATGACTTTCTATACCGGCAATCAGATTCCTGAATGGAAGAATAATCTCTTCATAGGTACCCTGAGCGGCATGCATATCGCCCGGCTGGTGTTGGACAAGAATAACCGCGTCATTGGCGAGGAGCGTCTGTTGGCCGACCAAACCCAACGGTTCCGCGACATAACTCAGGGCCAGGACGGCGCCCTGTATGCCGTGACCGACCAGGGGCGTTTATACCGGATCGGTAAGAAATAGTAGCGGCAGCCAGACAAGCTGTAAACTTCAAAGAGGAAGCTCCACGCTGGGGCTTCCTCTTTGTTTTTGAGGCACTTTTCCTGACGTTTAAAGTAATGGTCAAAGTAAGCATCCGGAAACTCGACCCTCTGGCTCGAGAATGCTTTACCCTACATGTCAATTCATCCATTAAATGCGATCAGGAAGCGACCTGTTATTGGAATAGTATTTTTAGAAGTTTTTAGGGTAGGTGAGTCGATTGGGAAAGAATTCAATGGCCATCCTAGTAGCTGCTCAAGAAAGTATCAGGCTGAGCGGAATGGCCTTCGAACCCGAGTCGACTGTAGGTTTTATTCACTAATCCATCAACGGCATGAAAGACTTCGTGGTAAAGAAAAAAGTGACGATCAACGCGGAACCGGCAGCGGTCTGGGATGCGCTGACAAATCCTGAAAAGACAAAGAAATATTTTTTCAATTGCAAAGTCTTTTCCGATTGGAAGGTAGGCAGTCCCATCACCTTTAAGGGGAAAATATTTCTGATAAAAAAGATAGAGTTTCATGGCAAAATTCTGGAAGTAGTGCCCGGAAAGCTTTTGAAATATAACCTGACCAATGACAATAGCAAGGGTACCTCCAGCATTTCAGTTGTAACGGATGAGCTGACTTATGAAGATGGAAAAACCACATTATCGGTATCAGATAACGTAGGGGGAGGGGAAGGTGCGGAAGACCGTTATAAAAAGTCCGTGAAAGGGTGGGACAAGGTACTTAAAGGCTTAAAAGAAGTAGTAGAAAGCGGAAAGTAAAGGTACCTGATTTTGGTAAAAGCAAGGCTGGGCGCTTACGTGAGAACGCAGACTCTCATTGACTCCAACCATTGGTCAGGGTACCTCGAAGCTTCAATCTTTTGCCTTCTTCCACCGCAGCATTCTTCTTGGAATTCCGGGCAGTAGCCAACTTTACTTATTTTGGGAAGAACCTACCGGCCTATTCATTAAGGTCGCTTTGGGTGGCGGAGGCGGGGTACCTTGGCCAACCAATGAATCACGTACTGAAGCAGGCAGGCCCTGCGGAATTTGGTTTTTATGCACGGGCTCATTCGTTTGCGTAGTGTAGCCAATCGACATCTCCTGCCCGTTATGAATGAAGGTACTCCGGCGACCCCGCTTGTCCGTTTCCCATTTTTCTCCCAACACCCCCATGTAGCTTGAGCGGGAATCCTTTTCTGTATCCTGGCCGCCGATAGCCTCCATCGTAGTGAAGTTTGTCAGGCTCGAATACGGAAAATTAGTTGCAGGGTACGTTTCAGTCTGAGCGCTCGTTTCTTCGCGCACAGCCTGCGCCCGCACGCCCGTTGCGGTAAGGGCCAAGAGGCAGGCCAACAGGATTTTTGGATGTTTCATAGCGTATGCTTCTACAATATGCCGCTGGGGGGTGGAATCCCTCACCAGTAGGCAGTAACTCTCTATTTCGTACTTATAAGTACAGTTCGATCAGTATAATATTTTTTCAAAAAGTAAACTATACTTGTCATTTTGATTACTATACTGTACTTTTGTAAAGTAAAATAAACTTATGTTATCATGAACAAGCTACCTAAATATCTAGGCCTGGTATTAATTGTAATGGGAATTGTGGCGTTTTTTATCAATAACGCTCCGGGTTCAGAAATCCCTTTACTGGTAGGATTGTTTATTGTGTTTGTAAGCAAAGAGAAAATTGATGATGAGCGGGTAAAAATCTTAAAGTCTTCATCTGCCTACATCGCCCTGGTTTTGGGATATGGCCTGAAGCTTATCAGTACCAACCTTTATTCGCACCAGGTGTTTTCCTTTCAACTCGTTGAAATAAATCATTTCCTCATACTGGTATTTGCTTTGGCAATCAGTATCTATTACCTACGATTATACCTTTCTTGGGAATAACTGCTTGAAAATGAAAAACTATCTGAAAGTTGAACGTGCAAAACAGAACATTACCCAAGCAGAATTGGCAGAAAAAGTAGGTGTTTCAAGGCAAACGATCAATTCCATCGAGATTGGAAAATTTGTACCATCAACGGCGCTCGCTTTAAAAATCGCTTTCAAATTCAATACTACTGTAAATGATATTTTTATACTGGAAGATACGGATTGGAATTGATGCAGCGTATCGGCGGGTGGAAGCACCCGCCGATATCTTATAAGATCAGTCGGTACCCGTTCCGCCAGCCGCGTTCACCGTGGAGTAAAGCGCATTAAACACTAACTTCAAAGTGCCGTGGGACTGCGCCCGGAAGGTAATTTCCGGCCCGAAGGCATAGAGCTTACCGGCTCCTACCTTGGCTTCAAAGCCCGTGACGCCTCCTTCCAGATAGGACTGTCCCCACGCCCAGCCGCTGCGGAGCGGGGTAGCGCTATCGAACCAGAGTAAAGGCTTGATGGTACCCTGGGCTAGCGCATCGGGTGCCACAGTAAACACCGGACTGTTATCAAAATATACATCGGTCTGCGATGGCATGCCCCAGGCGACGGCCCGCGTGGAATCTACGCTCACGCGCAGAATGCTGCCCGGGATGTAGTACTTTTCACTGGGCAGGCGGCGGTCTTTGCCATCGCCCGTTATTTCCACCAGTGTGTTGCGTACGGGTAGCTTCAGGTGGTAGGCCAAATTGGTACTGCTGCCGATAGTCAGTACGGTACCCCCTGCCTCCATGAATTTTTTGAGCGCTGCCACCGACGTGTCTGCCGATATTTTCCCCAGTTGGTCGCGGTACTCTTGCGGGATTTCTTTGGCGTTAGGTTCCCGGCGGCTATAACCCCGCCCGCCCGTTTCGCCCGCTGGTGCAGGAATGGCCCCCGATACAAAAAGGAGTACGTCGAACTTCTTGCGCAATTCGCCCGCGTCGATTGTCGGAGCATACACCACTTCTACCGGAAAGTGGAATTGTTCACTCAGCCAGCGCACCCAGCCCGAGGGCATGGAGCCGCCGTAGGTATCCCATAAGCCCACCCGAAGCGGACTCACCTTGGCGAGGGGAGCCGTAGGACGCTGCGCTACTCCTTTGACGTCGATGCCCAACTCGTTGGACGATTTTCCCAGCATGGCTCTGGCCTGCTCGCCCGCCGGTACAAAGAAGGCACCTACCTCAAGGTCCGACGGTTCGGTGGTGCGGAATACGTCTACGTTCGCTTTTAGGAGGTCATTCACGGCAGTGAACGAGTCATTGGCCTCAGGATTTAGGAGGTACCCTGCCACCGGATTTACAGTTTCAAGGGTACCCATCGGATGTTGCAATTCGCCATAGGGCAGAGCCTGGAACGGGCCTTTAAAATCGTCCAGAATGCGGTCGAACTCGACGCCCATCTGGTAGGCGAGTGTCCAGCCGGCCGCATCGTAGGGACGTACCGGAGGACCGCCCGGATATTGGAAATCGTTGGGGTGATCCTGCGGCTCGAACATATCCATCACGTGCGGGCGGAAGGCCTGCGCGGTTTTGACGACGTAGGTACCCTTGGGATATTTCTTTTTACCCACCATAAAATCCGCCGTAGCTACATGGACTTGCACCCCTGATTTGATGAGGGCGTTGACGAACTTCGTCGCCGTAGGAAAGTCCGATTGGCTGGCTGAAAGAACATAGGCCCGTGGGTCGCGCAGGGTAGGATCGGTCATAACCGAGTCGTAGTAGGCCTTGGTGAGCTTGGTTTTGCTGTTTTTCTTTTTCGCAGCTTCATAAGCATCTTCGATTTCCTTGATACGCTTGGGAGAAAGCGCCCAGGTATCTTTCTGTCCCCGTTCGATGGCGTTTTTGCCCATGCGGTAAATATTATACAGCAGTTCGTCGCGGTAGCGGGAGGCGTAATCGAGCACGGCGTAGTTCAGCGATACCGAGTAGTCGATCGACTGCCGGAAGTGCCATAGCTGGGGCGTAATCGGGAACGTCTGAGAGCCGTTGGGAATCAGTCGCTGAGGTACCAGGGGAATGGTGTCGGGGGTAGGACTGCCGATGATTTCGGTCAGGATACCGATCATGTTGTGAAAGTAGGGAGCGGTGCGCAGGCCACCGTTCCACCAGGTACTGTACACCGAGCCCGCCCGTTGGGTATAGCCGGGCTTGCCTTCGGCGTTGAGGCGGTTATTCATGGCCGCGCCCACGGCATCCAGGCTGGTGATAATCATGGGATCATAGACATAATTGAACGGGTCGCGGTAGGGGGGGCCGGCAACCACCGAACCCGCCGGGCCGGATTGGTGGTGGTTGTAGACAATCTGCGGAATCCACTCCACGTACAGTTGCTTGCCGATATTCCAAGATTCCTTCATGTTCATCATAAAGAAATCGCGGTTGTTGTCGTGGCCGATGTATTTCTGATACAAGCGGGGCAGGAAATCGGTACTTTTCTTGTCGTCTTTTTTCTCCCGCATGTACCATGTACTCACCAGTTCCTGCCCGTCGGGATTGGCGTGGGCCAGCAAAATGATGGTCTGATCCAGAATACGCATCGTTTCGGGATCCTGACGGCTGATGAGCTGGTAGGAAGTTTCGATGAGTTGGTGAGCGCCCACGGTTTCAGTGGCATGCAGGCCGCCGTCGATCCACACCACGGCTTTTCCTTCTTTGGACAAAGCCCGGGCCTGCTCATCGGTTAGGTCCTGCGCACGGCCCAAGCGCTGGGAGATGGATTTGTATTTTGCCAGATTTTTCAGATTCTCGGGCGAAGACACCACCAGCATGTACTGATGCCGACCTTCTTCGGTAAAGCCCATGTCTACCAGGTTGGCGCGGGGCGAAGCGGCGGCAAGTTTTTTGAAGTAGGCTTCCGTTTGCACATAGGTAGCCAGATGGTAGTCGTCGCCGATGGCAAAGCCAAAGTGTTCCTTGGGGGTAGGGATTTTCTGGGCCTGGGTAGCCTGAATCAGGGTCAGGGCGATCAGACCCAGAACGTAAAACCGGAGACGGGTAAAATAGGTCAAATGCATATTCGGTTTAGTTAGGTTAAATATTGTTGCTTTATCAACCAAACAAATATAGTAATCCCGCAGGCACGGCGGTGATTTCTTTTCTGTTTTCGGGTAATTTATACGGCGAACTCGTCTTATTAATACAGAAGAATCTAACCATCATAACTAAATCAAGCTCTCACGGAGCCAAAGAGCCCTATGAAACAACATGAAAACCGCCGGAAATTTCTCGTCAGCTCGGTACAATCCGCCGCGGGCCTGATGATGCTACCTTTGGCCAGTCAGGCCGGAAACGGAACGACCCTAGCAGAAATCCCGACTGAAAAGCCGTTGCAGCCCGTAGCGCCACGAATCAAGTTCTCCGTAATCGGCATGAACCACGGACATATTTACGGGCAGGTGGGAGCCGTGCAGCGGGGCGGCGGCGAGCTGGTGTCTTACTACGCCAAGGAAGATGATCTGGCCGCGGATTTTGGCAAGCGCTTCCCGCAGGCCAAACGAGCCGGCAGCGAGCAGGAAATCCTCGACGACAAATCCATTCAGTTGGTGCTCAGCTCAGGTATTCCGATCGACCGGGCGCCGCTGGGTATCCGGGTGATGAAGAGCGGCAAAGACTACATGTCCGACAAACCCGGCATCACTACATTGGCCCAACTGGCCGAAGTCCGCAAGGTTCAGAAAGCTACGGGGCGGATTTATTCCATCATGTACAGCGAACGCTTCGAGAATAAAGCCACCGTCAAAGCGGGCGAGCTGGTCAAGGCGGGTGCCATCGGTAAAGTAATCCAGACGATTGGACTGGGCCCGCACCGTATGAACCCCAAAACCCGGCCCGAGTGGTTTTTTGAACTCGACCAGTACGGCGGCATCATCTGCGACATCGGTTCCCACCAGTTCGACCAGTTCCTGTACTTCACTGGCTCCACCGAGGCCGATGTGGTGGCTTCGGAAGTGGGCAATGTGGCGCATCCACAGTACCCGGGCCTCCAGGATTTTGGCGACGTGATGGTACGTGGCAACGGCGGCATGGGCTACGTCCGGGTCGACTGGTTCACACCTGATGGCCTGAAAAGCTGGGGCGATGGCCGCCTGACGATCCTGGGTACCGAGGGCTTCATCGAGATTCGCAAAAATGTGGATATTAGCGGCGCTCCCGGCGGCAACCACCTGTTCCTGGTCAATCAGAAAGAAACGATCACGGTAGATACCAAAGATGTAGACTTGCCTTATGGGCGACTACTGATAGACGATATTCTGAACCGCACCGAAACCGCCATGACGCAGGAGCATTGTTTCCTGGCGACCGAGCTGGCGTTAAAGGCTCAGGCCAAGGCGGAGAAGATTAAGCTGAAACTGGCGTGAAGAAGTTGTTGAATTGTTTTTTGTGTATTTGTTTTTTGATTTAAAAAGCCTCTGGCCGCAATTCATTGTGGTCAGAGGCTTTACTATTCTATTGACAGTTTAAATATCCAAATAAGGTACCCTCCGTACCACATCAGGATGCTTCCAGTGCTTTACGGGCGTACTCCACGCATTTGGCGGTTTCTTTGACAGCATCCGATCCAGCGGGAATGGGGTATTCGAGCTCGATGGTAGCGGGGAATTTGTATTTTTTGTCACGAATCAGCTGCAGGGCCTCCACAATGGGCGTATCGCCCTCGCCCCATACTACATTCTCGCCGCCGTTGGCTTTGTTTTTCCGATCTTTGGTGTGCATACTCACGATATGCTGGTGCTTGTCGGTGATCAGCGGAATGGGATCATGGCCGGCTGCCACGTAGTGACCCATGTCAAAGTTCATCGCGTTGTATTTAGACTGCGCCAGGGCTTGGTCCCAAATCGTGTAAGTTTGTTGCAAATGGCCGTGGTAGCCGATGTATATTTTGTTTTTGGCCGCAATATCACCCAGCCGCTTGCTTTGCGCCGGATCGGTGGGAATCTCGACCGTAGCATGTGTGGCTCCCAGCGCTTTGGCAGCCCGGCAGGCGTAATCCACCTCGGCGTCGGTGTTGTTAGCTCCCAGGGCACTAGGCTTGTAGGCATAGATGCTCACCCCCGCTTTGTTGTACATCTTTTTAAGCTGCTCGAACTTATCCATGGAGACGGACGCGCGCCAGGCGGCCATCTTCTGCGCGGCCTCGGCCCGCTCGGCTTTCTGTTGGTCAGTCAACTGGCCGCGCACGAACGCGGGTGCCTCCGGTGCCCCGGCAAACGACTCGGCCGTGGGGCCCATGAGTTCGATGGCACTGATGTTACATTCCTGGCAGTAGCGCAGGATATCCTCGGCACTGCCGGGCATACTGCGCCAGGAATACGTGATGGCACCTACCTGTACGCCATTGAAAACGGAATTGGGCTTGCCCAGATTTTTGATGTAGGCAGGTACCCCGAACGTGTCATGGACCAATAGCGCCGCACCACCCACGGCCAGCGAAGCACGGGTCAGAAATTGCCTTCTTGAAAGTTCTTTATCGTTCATAATTGAAAATTGAATAGCAGATGTACGAAGAAATATTTCAAACAAAAGACCGGGCAGTGATGGACTTAACCAAATTGACCCAAATTATTTATCCGAATACTGTTTTCGGTTTGCTTAAAAGTACCTCGTTACATATTTATTAAAAATTTTTATAAAAATAAATATTTGAAAATCAGATATTTGACTTTATTATTATGGAATTCAAGGTGGCTTTTACTTCCTATTGATCCATTTTGGGGTTAACTTCGTTCAGACTACTTCATAAAATAACTCAACCCCGTTATCCAAGAGTATGAGGACGATTCTTCTGTTTGTACTTACTTTTTTCTCGCTTTTGCCCGATGTTTCGGCGCAGACTACCTTCTATTTCTCGGAAGGCCTGGTGGCGGGTCCTTTTCACCAGTATGGCCGCGAAGCCATTTACAAAGACGAACTGGCCTATGCCCTGAATACCAACGCCCTGACTTCCCCGCAGGACGGGGGTACCTTCTCCACCCTGGATCAAAAAGAGATTACCTGGAAGGCGATGAAGGCTGACAGTATGCACCGCTTCCGGAGCCGGGACATGGGCAATGGGTACCTGTACCTGACCTACACCACCAAAAAAGCGCAGACCGCCCTGTTGAACGTAACCGGCAACGACATGGTGTACGTCAACGGCGTGCCGCACGGGGGCGATATCTACCGCTACGGCTGGATGGATATTCCTGTGGTTCTGAAAAAAGGGAAAAATGAATTTTACGTCCGCGTGGGCCGCTTCGGTTCGTACGGCGGGATTGTGGCCAAGCTTGATTTTCCCGAAAAGCCCGTGTACCTCAACACCGCCGACCTGACCATGCCGCACGTGGTACCTACCCTGCAAAATGACTCGCTGTGGGTCGGCCTAGTGGTGGTCAACACCTCTTCCAAGCCACTAACCGATCTGACGATTATCTCCGATGTAATGGGAAATAAGATGTCGGTCGAGGTACCTGCTGTCCCCGCTCTCAGCACCCGTAAGGTAGGGGTGCTTCTGAACGGAAGTAAAGCCACGAACATCGGCAAGCAAACGGTAAACCTCTCGCTGCTGCAAAGCGGAAAAATGCTGGATACGAAATCTATAGAATTGGAAACCATCGCGACCGGCAAGCAGTACAGCCGTACCTTTGTCAGCGACATTGACGGCACGGTGCAGTACTATTCCGTAGCCCCGCAGCTCAATCCCAAGCCTGGTGTGGCACCCGCTTTGTTTTTCTCAGTGCATGGGGCCGAAGTGCAAGCCATCAACCAGGCGCGGGCTTACAAGCCCAAAGATTGGGGCGTGCTGGTGGCGCCTACCAACCGTCGTCCGCGCGGCTTCAACTGGGAGGACTGGGGTCGGCTCGACGCCCTGGAAGTGCTGGCGATTGCGAAGAAAAATTATTCGCCCGATCCCGAGAAGATCTACCTCACGGGCCACTCGATGGGCGGACACGGTACCTGGTTCCTGGGCGCGACTTACCCCGGCAACTGGGCGGCCATTGCGCCCTGCGCGGGGTACCCTACCTTGTCGTCCTACGGCTCGCACGACGGCATGATTCCCGACAGTGCGTCGTCGCCCATGGAAGCGATGTTGCTGCGGGCCAGTAACCCGAGCAATGTGCTGGCGCTGGTACAAAACTACAAACCGCTGGGTGTGTACATCAACCACGGCGACGCCGACCGGACGGTTTCGGTGGAATACGCCCGGCAGATGAAGAAGCTACTGGCCGGTTTTCACCCCGACTTCAGCTACTATGAGTACCCCGGCGGCAGCCACTGGTACGGCGACATCAGCGTCGACTGGCCGCCTTTGTTCGATTTTTTCAGCTGGCATACCCTCGCCAAAGACACGGCCACTGCGGCCAATCACGTGGATTTTACCACGGCCAATCCCGGTGTTTCCGGACGAATGAAATGGGCGACCATTCACCAGCAGCAGGAACCGTTGCGTTTCAGTCGCATTGTCCTGGATCGGGATCAGGCCAAAAACCGCATTACGGGTACCACCCAGAATGTTGCTACGCTGTCCCTGGATTTGGGCGCTTTTGCACCGGGAACGGAAGTCAAGATCCAACTGGATAGCGTGGCCGAGGTACCTTATAGCGTGAAAAGTCCGAACGAAACGATTTTTCTGAAAAAAGAAGATACCTGGAAAGTAGCAGGCAAACCCGATGCGCGCCAGAAAGGTACCCGGCGCTCAGGTACCCTCAAGGAACCCTTCAACCACCGGATGGTATTCGTATACGCCACCGGCGGCAGCGCCGCCGAAAAGGCCTGGGCGCTGGACAAAGCCAAATTCGACATGGAGTCGTGGTACTACCGGGGCAATGGGGCCGTGGATCTGATTGCCGATACGGAATTCGACCCGCAAAGGTACCCCGACCGGGGCGTGGTGCTGTACGGCAATGCCACCAACAACGCGGCCTGGCCGAAACTACTGGCCGACTGTCCCATTCAGGTAGCCAATGGTACCCTCACGGTAGGTACCCGTACCTTCTCCGGCAACAATCTCGCCGCCTATTTCGTGTGGCCCCGGCAGGATAGTGAAGTAGCTTCGGTAGCGGTAGTAAGTGGCACGGGTCTGATAGGCATGCAGGCTGCCAACGCCAATCAGTATTTCAGCGGCGGCAGTGGTTTTCCCGATTTCATGATTTTTACCAATGACATGCTGCGGAGTGGCGTGACGGGCGTCAAGATGGCGGGTTTTTACAATAACGACTGGTCTTTGAAGGAAAGTGAAACGGTGGTGAGTCAGTAGCTTCGCCCCAACCTCGTCAACCAATCAATCGGCTGTCGTACGGCCCGATTGTAAAAAAATGAAGCAAAGACTAGTTTATAAAAAGCGAGCTACCACAAAGTCGAAGCTACAAGCTCGCTATGAGAAACTCCTGAAAGACATCGGCGAGAGCCAGTCTTTGCACCATACCCTCGAGCAGGGGTTGCGGGAGGTGGTACCTCGCATTCAAAGCGAATTGCGGCCGCTGATCGGCAGGCGGGATGAGCTGCTGCGGAGCCGGTTGCTACGGCTGGATGAACTGGCCGACGAACTGGGCATTGGCAAGTACGACCGGCCATGGTTCGATGGGTACATGGCCGACCAGGCCAGCGAACTGCTGAAAAAGAATGGCTATGGCGATGAGATACTGAAAGAGCTGTTTGAAAAATACGCCGGGGAGCCGCTACTTTCCGATGAGAAGAATTTGGCCCCGATAGCCCGACAGCTCAAAGATGAGTTGGGGATCGACATGGACCTGCGCGAGATGGTTGACAAGGGCGTGGATACCTTCGTGAAGGAACACAGCGAGGAGATTCGGAAAAAAATGCTTGAAAAGTGGGAAACCGGGCAGGCCGAGGATTTGAAAAACTTTGAGCCCGACGCCCCACTGCAAGTGGACAAACAGCAGCAGGCCCTGCTACAGGATGCCAGGGCGATCTACCTGCGGCTGGTGAAGAAGTACCATCCCGACCGCGAAACGGACGAAGCCGCCAAAATCCAGAAGACCGAGCTGATCCAGCGCGTGACGAAAGCCTACCAGGAAAACGACTTCCTGGCGTTGCTGAAATTACAGATCGAGTACCTCGAAGAAGAGGAAGCCGATGCTTTTTGGCTAGCTGAGGACATGCTCAAACGGTACAATAAGATCCTGCAAAAACAGCTGAACGAGATCAGGAAAGAAGTCGATTTTCTGAAACATAGCAGCATGGGTTTGCGCGAGGAATTTTTTGACCAAACCCATGCGTTCAGTGAGCGCAAATTCAAGAATTTTAAGAAAAAACTACGGGCAGAAATCACAATGATCCAGGCCGATCTCAACGATTCGCGCAAGCACCAGAAAAGTTGGTTCAAGGACTGGACTCCGGAAATAAAAGCCTACCAACAGGATGCCAGGTTGCAGAACGCATCCCCGCAACCCTTCGATATCTAATTAATTCATGTTGCGTAAGCTACTGAGGAGCTAAAAAAAGCTAACGTCCATTAGCTATCAGCCATTAGCTTTTTTCATCTACTTCGCGCTTACTACGCAGCGGAAGCCCAGATTGTTGCTGCCGCTGGTCACCTCGCCTTTGCCACGGCTTCCGGCCTTGTAACGAATGCAGTATTGATCGCTGCAAAGGAACGAGCCGCCGCGCTGGACGCGTTTGGTAGCGCCGGGTTCATCAGGATCGTAGCTGTCGGCGGGACCTTTGGGGTTGTTGGCGGCGCTGGTTTGGTAGGCATCGGGGCGGTAAAGGTCCTGGCACCATTCCCACACATTGCCGTCCATGTCGTAGAGGCCGTAAGGATTGGAAGGAAACGACTTCACCGGAGCGGCTCCGGCGTACCCGTCCTCATTCAGGTTCTTGTCCGGGAAGCTACCCTGGTAGATATTGGCCACCCACTTGTTGCCGGGTTTCAGCTGATCGCCCCAGTAGTAGGTGTGGTTGCCCCGGCCGCCCTGGGCCGCAAACTCCCATTCGGCTTCGGTAGGGAGCCGCTTACCCGCCCAGCGGGCGTAGGCGGCGGCATCTTCGTACGAAACATGCACCACGGGCAGATTCTCCCGCCCCTTGATGGTACTTCCCGGTCCTTCGGGATGCGCCCAATCGGCGCCCGCCACGTAGTTCCACCATTGCAGCGGGTTGTCCAGCGACACGGAGGTAGGGGTAGGGGTAAACACCGCCGAGCCAGGTACCAGCTTGTCGGCAGGTACCCCCGGATAATCAGCCGGATTCAGGGGCCTTTCGGCGACGGTCTTATAGTTGGTAGCTTCCACAAACCGGGCGTATTCAGCGTTGGTCACTTCGTGGGTGTCCATGTAAAAGCCGTCCACGGTTACCTTATGCACGGGTCGGGAATCGGGAAATTCGTCGGCTCCCATCAGGAAGGTACCCCCCGGTATCCACGCCATGCCCGTCGTGTCGCGTTTCCCTTCGGGAATGCTATTCATCGACGCAGCTACCACCGGCGTATCCGAGGTAGCCGAATTATTCTGTTCTTTTTGGCATCCGCACGTTAGGGCGGCGAGTGCTCCTAAAAAACAGACTTGTACGTTCACGGTCTTCATCATATCCAATTTCACTCGTTCTTACTTTTTGGCCGCAGCCAATATTTTCAATGCCTCCTCATCCTTGTACGCTTCCATGAGTTTTTTCAACTGCCCTTTCAGGTCTTCCGTGATAGACTCGGTACCCGGCTTTCCGTAGAGGTTAGACATTTCGTGGGGATCTTTTTGTAGATCGAATAACTCCCACGCGTCGGGGCCGTCATAAAAGTAGGCCAATTTATAACGATCGGTCCGGATTCCAAAGTGCGGATAGACGTGGTGCGGCTGGGGAAACTCGTAATAATGGTAGTAAGCCGCTTTCCGCCAGGGTACCTGCGTCGATGGGGTACCCTTCAACAACGGCAGAAACGATTGGCCCTGTATGTCCGCAGGAATCGGGGCACCGGCGATGTCCAGTACCGTGGGTGCCCAGTCGATGTTAAGTACCAGATCATCCTGTTTTTTGCCCGCTTCCACGATGCCCGGGTACCGTACCATCAGGGGCGTTCTCATGGATTCTTCGTAGATGAACCGCTTGTCGAACCAGCCGTGCTCGCCCAGGTAAAAGCCCTGGTCGGAGGCATAGATGACCACTGTATTTTTGGCCAGGCCTGACTTATCGAGGTAGTCCAGCAACTTGCCGATGTTGCGGTCCAGGCCGTTGGCCGTGGCGTAGTAGTCCTTCAGGTACCTTTGCAATTTCCACTCCACCAGCGCTTTGCCCGTCAGCTTTTTCGCCTCGAAATCCTGGGCTACTTTGTCGTAGTAGTCCTTGAATACCTTCTTCTGCTCCGGATCAAAGCGGTTGTAGACCCCGTCTTTCTCGTAATCGGGATGGATTTTCAGGTCCTGCTTCAGCCGCATGGTTTTTTCCACGGACATATCCTGCTGCCGGGCGGCTTCGCGGTCCTGATAGGCATCATAAAAATTGTCGGGCAGCGGAAACTCCACGTCGTCGTAGGCTCCCAAATCTTCCAGGGCGGGCAGCCACGTCCGGTGGGTGGCTTTATGGCCCACGATGAGGAAAAACGGCTTGGAAGTATCGCGTTTTTCGAGCCACTCCGTCGAAAACTGCGTGATCAGGTCCGACACGTAGCCGTGGTAGCGGGTAGTGTCGTTGGGTTGACTGATGAAATCGGGGTTGTAGTACTGACCCTGACCGGGCAGAATATTCCAGTAGTCGAACCCGACGGGCAGGCTGTTGAGGTGCATCTTGCCGATCCAGGCGGTTTGATAGCCATTCTGCTGCAGTACCTTCGAAAACAGCGTTTGTTCCGTATCGAACAGCGTGCGGTCGTTGCGCTTGTAGCCGTTCATGTGGCTGTATTTTCCCGTGAGCAGGGTCGCGCGACTGGGACCGCAGATGGAGTTGGTCACGAAGCTGTTGGTGAATAGCATGCCTTCGCTGGCCAGCTGATCCAGATTGGGGGTTTTGGCGATCTTATTGCCATAGGCCCCGATGGCCTGGTAGGCGTGGTCGTCGGAGAAAATGAAAACAATGTTAGGCTTGTCAGTTTTTTTCTCTTCTTGGGTCTGGGTGCAGGCCACCAGCGAGGCCAAACATACCAGTAGCAGGTACTTCATGCAGTTAGGGAGTTGGGGTAGTGCCGGACGCGTCCGGCGAGACTGATTGAACTACTACCAAAGGCGGGTTGGGTTGAAAACTAACCGGAATCTGGGTAGATGCATCATGTGTTTGCTTAAAGAGCGCCGGTACGATTACGTTATCTACAAATGATCATATTTCTTATTAGAGCCCTTTGCTTTTGACACAGGGTACTTTTGAGCATTTATTTTGAGTTTTGCTTCGATGCTTTCTTTCACATTAAGATTATAATGATCGGCAATAAGCAAAGCGGAATACAGTACATCCGCCAACTCTTCCTTTATTTTCTCAATATCTGCCTCATCGGCATTTTTCCATAGAAATGACTGTAATAACTCCGAAGATTCAATACTGAGGCATATTGCAAGGTTCTTAGGATCATGGAATTGTTTCCAATCGCGCTCATCCCGGAATGCTTTGATCTTTTCCGTTATTACCTCAATTTCCTTTTTCATCCCCGGTAAATGTTAGTGTTATGCCATTCGATGTATCTTTTATCGGGCTTATCAGTATCTTTTGTTGGAAGAATTAAAAGACCTTTCCCGTGGTACTGGTAATATTCCTTCCCATTCTGAAACTCTTCCTTGATCCTATTACTTACTTCCACTTTGTAGTCCTCAGTGACTGTCAAATAGCCATTGTCGAACAACTTATGCATGTCGGAGCGAAGCAAGATACCATTGGAGGTGAGGTGCGGCCCAGCCTCAGCATAAGACCTGATATGGGCTGCTTCAAGCACGGGAAGCGTTTTTTCGCCTGTGATACTGCACCTTCTATTATAGGCATCGGTCACTAGTACTCTAAATGCTCCCTGTCCAAGCCTGACTTTTGTAAGGATTGGATTTCCATAAGCAGGGAAAGCGGGTTCTTCGGTTAAAAAGGGATTCGAGGAGAGTTGCGCTTCGGCCATATATTTAGTAGTAAGCGCTTCAACACGCTTCCAGATTGCATTACCTATGGGCTCTTCTGTGCTATACGACTTCCCCTGAACAATACTGTTTGCCCAATTTGAAGGGGTTTCAATCCAATCCTCATCCCGGAAAAAAATGGGGTTGGTCAGGACTATGCAACCAATCGTGGGATTAATATTGTGCCTATCATTGCGATAATTCAATATCATTCGACTGAATTCATCAAATGTAGCACAGCCATTCCGGTTGCGGAACGTATCCCAGGCGATTGATATCGGCAACGTCGTATGGCTGGAAAAGAAGCCAACGCCTCCAATTGTATTTAGAGGCTTTTTGAGCTTGAAAAGGAAGGGGTCTCCGGGGTGCAGTACTTTAAAACTCACATTCCCGCTGGGTTGCCAGAAGTTGACGTCTTCTGGATTCATTCGGCTTAAATAATGAAACCAATTATTATCTGTAACACCTAAATACAGCTTCATTGTTAGGGGCTGATTTCTTGATCTATGTATAGGTTTCTATGGTTTTTTTTAGATAAAGTATTCTGTGAAACCTTTCTTTATTCGGTTTACAATCAAAATGTTATCTTCTAAGGTATTGTCAAAATAGTCTATCATAACTCGGGCTAATTCACTGGTGCGGGGGTCAGCAGTATTGACATGCATAATATTTAATATCCGCTGGTACAGCTGATCATTTCGTTGGGCAATCTTTCCAATCTCTCGTCCCATTACCTGAGCGGCTATATGCCGCAGGTCATCATTTTCATCTTCAAACAGATCTGAGTGATTAGTCCATATCTCCTCATCATATAGGTCAAAAAAGTGATTCAGAATGTCGCTGATGTCCCTTATGTCGTCGCGGCGGGCCTCTGGCCGATCGTCCCACGCTATAAGTTTCAACAGGAATATACCCGGTAGCGTACAGAATTTGAACCGATGTTGCCCTTCGAGGATCAGTTCCGGCAATCCTTCTTCGTAGATTTCGCCAAATCCAGGCATATTGATCGATGCAAACCCAGAGCCCATGACTTTTACTGTTCCATTCTCGTCAGTGATGCCCCCGAAAGGAAGCAAATCTAACTGCGTTTTGTCCTGCCATATAAGAACGAAAGGGTTTTCGGAAGAGGGGAAGAATCCTTCCTCTGCAACCAGGTACTCTTTTAATGCTTCGTAGGTTCCAGGCGTATTAACGAGTACGGCAAAATCAATGTCACCCGTGGTGCGGCGGGCCTTTTTGTCATGAATGCTCATCCAGGCGTCACGGGCTACGGCTCCCACGAGATAAAAATCGATGCCATACTTGGTGAATCCTCGCTCCAGGCCCGAAAGCAGACCGTCTACCGTGGGATTCTGCCGCAATTCACGGTAATTCAATCTGTATATAGTCATCGTACACTTTTTGGGCGGTTTCCTGACTTCTCCTGTCTTGGGCACTAATCAGATCGGCATACACCAGCAGGGGGGGCACGGTAGCCCAGTCATTTGCTTCCTGCTGCCAGAATTTCCTGTACACTTGCACGGGCCCCGTCTCGTCGGGTATAAGACGGTACCTTTTCATGAGCTCACTCCGGCTGTCTTCGGTGTAAAGTGTTAGCTCGGCCGATTTCAGATGGCCCGTCAGCAGCTCCCCGGCGGGCTCGCCCCCCCAGAGTGATCCGGGGACATGTAAAGTCAGGCTTTTCCAGTTAGCGAACCCATCCTTATCCACAAACCGAAACCTGCCCATTTTCAGGGAAGGCTTCAACGTTTTCCCGTAGGCCGCTATCCATTGTCCCAGCAGTTCATCCAGCCGTTGGAACTGATATTCGTTCTTTGAAACCTTGATCAGGTAGCCTTCCTGCTTGAGTCCGTTGACGATATGCGTGATGTTGCCAATGGAGGTGCCCGTCTGCTCGGCGATTTGCCGATATGGCTCATTTATCAGCTGTTGATGCCTTAAAAAGTCAAACAACACGCGGAGGCCAGTTTTGGTAAAAGCCCGATTCCTGACGTTTCTATCTATTTTCAGGGGTTCATTGGTATCAATCCAGAACCATTGATCCATAGTTTTCAGATAGAGATTTCCGTTGGCTTCCAGGTAAGAGATATTATGGATTCTCAACTCCTCTTTAATCTTGGGATAAAGCCGGCCAGCAATGAGCAGAAAGGGCTGTTGCGCTTCACTGAACCCATAAATTTGGGGTAAAATGTGCATTCTGAGTTCTTTCTTTATCTCCACATTGAATTGCAAGACTTTTTCTCCGGCTCTAATCCGCAAAGTACCATCCAGCTCATCCGTTGCTTTTCTCTCCCAATGACCTTTGAATTGGGTAGTTTTCAGGAGATTATCCAAAGCTGTGTGGACAATTTGTTCTTCGGTCATGTTTACATAATTTCAATGTTTACGTAAACGTAAACATATTTCATTGGTAAACCAACCATGTTTGTGATTTAGCTTTCTATTTGAATTCAACGGAAGCACCAGATTCTTGGCCGGGTAAGGGTACTTTTACGAAATATGACGATGTAAAGCCAGGCGGAATCCCAGCTAGGTAAGGTAGGTGAGAGATATACTTGCAAAATACTGACAATCACCCAAAAAATCAGAACGGGAAGAAACGAAATCTTATTAAGTGGTAGAGCTTCCTGTATTCCATTTCCTTATTTTTGGGTAGCCTACCTTTACCTACTTCCCTGAACCCTTCCCGCATGACAACCCTGAAAATCCGCATCCCCGGCACCACGACCAGTAATCACCCGGACGACGACACCGACGAGCTTACCATTGAAAAAACCATCGTCATTACGCCCGCCACCCGCAGCGACCTCAGTACCCACACGGAAGCGGAACTGGACGAAACGAAGATCGTGGAGTTTACCTACGACGACGGCACCGTCTGGATCGGGAACTACCAGACCATCGACGAGATATTCCCCGGTACCTCGGAGAAACTGCGGAGCCTGGAAAACGACGAGTCGGGGGTACTCGACATTCCGGCCGAGCTGGTAGGGAGTGAGCAAACCCGGGGACTGGGTACCATCGTGTTAAAGGTGGTCAAACTGTTTACCAAGAAAAAGGTACTCAGTCCGCTGGTGAAAGACCTGGCTGCCAAGCTGGAGCAAAAGCATCTGACCCATGGTACCGGCCTGTTTCGACTGAGCCCCACGTTCGAATTTACCAAACCTACCTTCGGACCTGAGGGAGAGTACCTGCTCTTTCTGCATGGTACTGCCACTTCCACCGAAGGCTCATTCGGCGACCTGAAAGGTACCACCGCCTGGAATTTCATTCACCAGACCTACGAAAATCAGGTGCTGGCCTTTGAACACGAGTCCCTAACCGCCAGTCCGCTCCAAAACGTGCTCGACCTGGTCAAGGAACTGCCCAGCAAGGCCAATCTGACGCTCGTGAGCCAGTCGCGCGGTGGCCTGGTAGGCGATATTCTGAACCGTTATTTTGGGAATGAAGCCGCTACCCCTGGCTTTTCGGCCAGTGATAAAAACTATCTCCGTAAGCAGGATCGCCAGAAAGATCTCGACCTGATCGAGAAAATTGAAAATGTCGTAGCCAGCAAAAATATCATCATCAGCAAGTACATCCGGGTAGCCTGCCCGTCCAGTGGTTCTACGCTGGCTTCGCGCCGCCTGAATATTTATCTGAACGTCATTTTCAACATTGTCGGGCTGGCGACCGGAGGAGCGGCTAATCCAGTGTATACTGCGTTCAAAGACTTGCTGGCGGGGTTGGTAGACAGCAAAGACGACCCTTCGGTACTACCGGGTCTGGAAGTACAGAATCCCCGCTCGCCCTTCAACCAGATGCTGAACAACGTACAGCCGGAAACCCTGATCAGCACGCCGCTCATCATTCTGGCGGGCGATGCCAAAGCCAGCCTGCGGTGGCAGGGGCTGAAAGTGATCCTGTCGAACCTGTTTTTCTGGAGCGACAACGACTTCGTCGTCGATACGCAGTCGATGTACAATGGCGCCCGGCGGGCGCAGGACCGGGCGCAGTATTTTTTCGATACCAGTACGGACGTCAGTCACTTTAACTACTTCAAAAACGAGCGGACCCGCAATGCCCTGCTGCTGGCCCTGAAGAATACCGACAATACGCTCATACCGGGCTTTACCCGGCTGCAAGCCCGGAACTTTACCGAGGCTGAAATCCGAAACATCGAGTCCATTATTCCGGGAGGTAGTATTTTTCAAGATACGGTTTCCGGCAAAAAACCAATCGTGGTGTTGCTTCCCGGTATCATGGGAAGTACCCTTACGGTACGGGAGAAGCTAGTCTGGATCAATTTTCTGGGCTTTACGACCGGACAGTTGACCCATCTCCGGAATAGCGAAGACAATAACCCCAATGTCAAGGCAACCGGACTGGTCGGTAGCTCCTATCGGAAACTGGTCGATTACTTCAAGCAGGATTACGACGTAATCACCTTTCCTTTCGATTGGCGGAGCAGTCTAGTTGCGGGCGCGGCCACCTTCAACCGCAGGATCGAGCAACTTCTGGAATGGGGACAACCCATCAAGATCATCGCGCACTCGATGGGCGGGGTACTGGTACGGGACTTCATGGTGTACCACGAAGGTACCTGGAACAAACTGAAAGCAAGCAAGGATTTCCGGCTCGTGTTTCTGGGCGCGCCGTTGGGCGGAGCCTTTCGCATTCCGTACGTACTGTTCGGGTTGGATTCGTTGATACGTAAACTGGATTTTCTTGATTTTACCCATACCCAAAAAGAATTGCTGGAGGTGTTTTCCCGGTTCCCGGGTATCCTCAACCTGTTACCCCTGACTACCGATGCTGACAATGACTTTGCCCAAAGCAGTACTTGGGACAAAATGCGCAAGGCCTTCAACGACGACCAATGGCCGGTTCCCGATCAGAAGGTATTGGATGAATTTGGCGCGTACCGAGACAAAATCCTAGCAAAAGCAGCCACCCTTGACTACGGCCCGGCTGCCTACATTGCCGGACAAACCGGAAGGCGGGATCAGACCATCAGTGGGTACCGGATTGTCAAAAAAGGGAAAGATAACGGGGAAGTCCTGGAATTTCTGGCGACCAAAGAAGGCGATGGAAGTGTAACCTGGGCGAGTGGTATTCCTAGGGCTTTGCTGGCTCAGAATAGCGTTTACTATTCCCGGACTACGCACGGCGAACTAGCCAACGAACCCGAATTGTTTGGAGCTATGACCGATTTGCTGGAGAGCGGCAGTACCGCCAAGCTATCCCGGGTAAGACCCGCCATCCGGGGGCTCGATACGGAATTCAAAGCCAAAGATACCTTCGACTTTGACTTTTCGCCCGAAGGCGTGGAGCGGACCTTATTAGGGTTGGAGGCCGATAGTTCCTTTACCGTCGGTGATATACCGATCTCAGTGTCGGTGAGCAACGGGGATTTGAAATACGCCCAGTATCCGGTTATGGTAGGGCACTTCGAAAATGACGGCATCCAGTCGGCCGAGAAAGCCATCGACTGGCACCTGAATGGTGAATTGAGCCGCCGGGAACGGTTGGGCTTATACTCAGGGGCGATTGGCGCGAGCGAAATGGTGGATGCCGGGAAAAACAAAATTTTCAAGGGTGCCATTATCGTGGGACTGGGTCAGCACGGGCAACTAACCGAGTACCGGCTTACGATCACGATTGAAAGGGGTATCTCGAAATATTTGGCAAATCTGAACAGTCAGGCACCTCAGGATTCGGACCTGAATCAGAAGTCGAAACCGAATGGTATTTCGTCTTTATTCATCAGCTCGGGCTTCGGTGGTTTGAAGATTGAGAGTTCGATCCGGGCCATCATTCAGGGGGTGCAGAATGCGAACGCCAAAATCAGGCAGGTATATTCATCACCCAAAACCATCGAAACCATCGAGTTTGTCGAGTTGTACAAAGATCGCGCGTTGGCGGGCATGAAATCGCTCTGCTCCATTGAAAGCGCGAAGGATCGGTCGCTCAATATTTTTAAAAATACCAACAAAATAAAGAAACTCAGCGGCTGGCGGGAACGACTTCCCGTCGATGATACCGCCGAATGGTGGACCCGGATCACCGTCGTTCGCGCGCAGGACGAATCCCCTCACCACCGGATCAAATTCACGATTTCTACCGATGCGGCCCGATCGGAAGAACGCGAAATTTCAACCATCGATGCTACTTTGAGTGTGATGTTGGACGGGCTTTCTACCCAGGATCAGTGGTCGCCGGAACTGGCCAAGACCATCTTTGAATTAATGATTCCCAACGATTTCAAGGATCAGGTCAAGCGGCAAAACAACATCAACTGGATACTTGATCCATACACGGCGGGTTTTCCTTGGGAATTGCTGCAGGACAGTGTGGCCAATGCCCGTCCCCTAAGTGTCAATGCCGGCATGATCCGGCAGTTGTCCACCCCCAACTTTCGTATCAATCCGAACCCCGTGACAGAAGAAACGGCGATTGTCATTGGTGACCCTAATCTGAACAATCCCAATAAGCAGCTCAAAGCCGCGCTGCTGGAAGGCGAAAAAGTGACCGAAATGTTGCAGATTCAGGGCTTTACAGTCAGTTCGCTTCTCAGTAAGAAGGCGACCGAAATTCTGATGGGGCTGTTTAGTAAAAACTACAAAATCGTCCACCTGGCCGGACATGGGATATTCAACAGCGATCCCAACCAGCCTACGGGTATGTTGATCGGCGAAAATGCTTACCTGACTCCCGCCCACATCGATCAAATGAGCGGTGTGCCCGAACTGGTGTTTGTCAATTGCTGCTTCCTGGGCGATATGGACGCCGCCACCGAAGAACTGACCAGCCACCGCACCCGCCTCGCGGCCAACCTGGGTACCCAATTGATTATAAATGGCGTGAAGGCCGTGGTTGTGGCGGGCTGGGCCGTGAACGATACGGCCGCCCTGGATTTTGCCGAGCGATTCTACCAGGCTATGTTTGAAGGAAATACCTTTGGCGAGGCCACCAAAAAAGCACGCCGGGCCATCTACGAAGCGCACGGCACGCGCAACAACACCTGGGGCGCCTACCAGTGCTACGGTGATCCGTACTACCAGCTTGCCCAGAGTGTCAGCAAGCCCCGTGAAGTATATAGCTTCATCATTCCCGAAGAAGCCGAAATCGAGTTGAGCAACCTGCTGAACAAAGTAGAAAGCGGAGGGCACGATGCCGAGGCGATCCTGAACACGACGGATGCCATCGATAAAGCACTGGTAAAGGCCAGTATCCAAAGTACCCGCATCATCGAACTCCAGGCATTGCTCTACTGTGCATTGGACAAATACGAGCTGGCAACGGTCAAATTTGAGCAGTTATGGAAGGCAGAGAAAGCAACATTTGCTTTTTCAACCACTGAACAATACTGTAATCTTCAGATCAAACATTTTGTCAAAAAAATGCAAAAGGATCGGGAGCAGGGTACCCTAGACCCCGAATCAGAAAAAAGCGCAACGGATCTTATCAAAGATGCCATTGGGAAGCTGGAAAGTTTGAGGAGCTTCGGTGAAACAGCGGAGCGGCTGAATCTTATTGGAAGTGCCTACAAGCGTCTGGCTATGGTCAGCACTGATCAGGCGAAAAAGAACGCGTACGAATGCTCTGCCTCTTTTTATCGCCTTGCATTCAGGGCAGGGACCGATTCTTCCCAATACTATTCGCTGACCAATCGGGTATTCATCGAAAATGCCCTGGTCGTGGCGGGTACTGCTAAATGGGGCGTTTCTCCCCTCAGCAAGAAAGAAACCCTGGCAGAATTGGATGGGGAATTAAAAGAAGTTCAAAAAAATTCCGACCAGGAAAAGGACTATGGAGACTGGATAGCCGAAGGTACCCTTCTGCTTTGCCAGCTTATGCTTAAAAGCAAGTCGGTAGCGTACATTACCCTTTTGGAAAAGTATAAAGAGGGGTGGCAGACGGGTAGTCCGGGGCAAAATCAGAGCCAAATGGAACAATTGGATTTTCTGAAAGATGTCCTGGAAATGGGTGGAGATAAGGCGAAGGATCTGCTGGAAATAGTGATTCGACTACGATTAGATCTGCAAGCGCTGATGTAATTAAATCGCTAGGTGGGTGAAAGAATCAGAAGTGTGAAAGATAAAAGCTGCGAAGTAGTAAATCTATTTAAAGAAGAAACTTGCAGATTGGTGATTCATCAAGACTAAATTGTACCCAATCAAATCAGTTTTTGACGAGCAAATCCAGCAGATCATATATCAAACAAAAAAGCACTTACAAGTTCTATCTTGTAAGTGCTTGATAATTAAGTGGTCTCGTAGGGATTCGAACCCCAAACCTCCTGATCCGTAGTCAGGTGCTCTATCCAATTGAGCTACGAAACCATCGATATAGAATCGGACTGCAAAAATAGAAGGTGTTGGGGTTTTTACCAAATGTTATTTTTCCATTTTTAATAAAAAAACACGCAAACATCTACGAGCCCTGATACTCAGGCTTTCGCTTTTGTAAAAAAGCCAGAATCCCCTCCCCGGCGTCGTGAGTTTTGCTGAGTTTATCTTGCCCTTCGGCCTCGTAATGTAGCATTTCTTCCAGATCTGACTGTAAAGATCGGTTGAATGCATGCTTCATAGCCCCGATGGCCTGGGTAGGAGCGTGTCGATAGTAAGCCAAGGTTTCTTCCACGGCGCCATCCAGTTCGGTAGCGGATACGGCGCGCTGCGCCAGACCTATTTGCACAGCTTCGGGACCATATACGCGGCGGCCTGTGGAAGCCAGTTCGAAGGCTCGGGCCGGGCCTACCAGCCGGGGCAGGAAGTAGGTTGAGCCTGCATCGGGCATCAAACCGATGTTGACGAAGATTTGGGAAAAGTAGGCTTCTGCCGACATGATGATTACATCACAGGCAAGGGCTAACGAACAGCCCGCTCCTGCCGCCAGGCCATTGAGGCGGCAAATCACTGGTTTGGGAATGGTACGTAGCGCCAGGATCATAGGATTGTAGCGGGTACGTAGCGCATCGCCCAGGCCCGAGGCATCGCCAAGCCCGGCTTTGAGGTCGGCACCAGAGCAGAAAGCTTTGTCACCCGCTCCTGTAAGCAGCAGAACGCGAACCGAAATATCGGCTGAGGCCGCGTTCACCGCATCGGTGATTTCCCGGATCAGATCGGGGCTGAGGGCATTGTGGACTTGGGGGCGGTTGAGGGTAATGCGCGCTACACTGTCGGCAGTTTCATACAGCAGATGTTCGTACATGGTCTGTGGAAGATTTGAAGGTAGAGAGTGTTATCAGCTTACGGAACCAGGGTACCCTATCGCCTTTAATCAACTAAAAGTACAGAAAGACCGCCGCTATACTGATCAGCAGGCCTACTCCCAACCCAGTGGATACCTGGGCAGGGGTGTGGGCATTCAGGCTTAGGCGAGCACTCAGGAGTAAGCCTGTGATAAAAATACTGATGAGGAGGGGAAAAAAGAGCGAGAAGTCGCTGTAGCGCAGTATGACACCGCCCAATGCCCCCAGCGCTCCGCCCATGCCCGTAGCATGGGCACTGATTTTCCACTGTAAGCTTACAAGGGCCACGACCGCCAGCGACACGGTGATGCTGCCTAGTACCACGGCTATCTGCGGCGCAAGCTCGCTGATAGGCTGAAACTGCCAGCCGAACAGGTAGGTACTCAGCGAATAAAGGATCAGGGTAATCAGGTAGGGGAGCCGACGGTCGCGGCGGGTATCGAGATGCAAGTCCTGGATGAGGCCGAGGCGGTAAAAGGCGTAAATCATAAGCGCCGGTACGACAAACGTATTCAGGAACAGCAGGAATAGCAGGCTGACCCGCGCTGACATGCTCAATGCACTGATGCCCACCACTTCGGGCGTCATACCAAAAAGAATACCTAAAATATAGGTCGGGAGCAGCAGGGGATGCAATACGACAGAAAGCAGAAGAGCAAGGCGATTGTTCAATGCACCGGGATCGGTTTGTCTTTTGGTTGGTTGATGTGCGGCGGTCAACGCAGGACTGTCGCCTGCCGGGGTCCCGGAACAGAGTGTCCAGAGCGGGTCTGCCCCACAAACACTTACGATTCCGCTCCACTCACGAAATAATTGCACAAATCAACGCATCAACCAATAAACAAACAAGTAAACGAGTCAATAATACTATCCGTTGTCAGATTTGCTTGCGTAGCCGGGCCACGGGGATGTTGAGTTGCTCGCGGTACTTGGCTACGGTACGGCGAGCGATATTGTAGCCTTTCTCATTAAGCATTTTTTCCAGCTTGTCGTCAGAAAAGGGCTTGCGCTTGGGTTCGGTTTCGATAAGCTCACGCAGAATGTTCTTCACCTCGCGGCTGCTGGCGTCCTCGCCCCACTCGGTAGAAATACCCTCCGAAAAAAAATACTTGAGGGGATACAGGCCAAACTCGGTTTGCACGCATTTGCTGCTGGCCACCCGGGACACGGTCGAAACGTCCATTTCGATGACCGTGGCGATATCTTTCAAGATCATCGGGCGGAGTCTCGTCTCATCCCCTTCCAGAAAAAAGTCGTACTGATAATTGAGGATGGCTGTCATGGTGCGCATGAGCGTTACCTGCCGCTGCTTGATGGCGTCAATGAACCACTTGGCAGAATCCAGCTTCTGCTTGATAAAGGCTGCGGTTTCACGGATGCTCTTGTTCGTTTTGTCGCTCTTATTATAGGTGTCGAGCATTTCGGCGAAGGTACGGTTAACCCGCAGTTCGGGAGCGTTGCGCGAGTTGAGGGTTACTTCCAACTGCCCCTGATGGTTGACAATAATGAAATCAGGAGTCAGGTAGTGCGAGCGGTCTTCATCACCTTCTACGGAGCCCGGTTTGGGATTGAGTCGTGTGATGAGCGTGATTACGTCGAAGGCCTCCTGTTGGGTGATACCCAGGCGCTTTTGTATTTTTTCAAAGTGTTTTTTTGAGAATTCATCGAAGTGATTCTCAATGACTTGCCGGGCAAGCTGCACGGTGGCATCGAACTGGGATTTGTGCCCTAATTGCAAAAGCAGGCATTCCTGGAGGCTGCGTGCGCCAATTCCCGCCGGTTCCAAGGCTTGTATTTTTTTCAGTACCCTTTCGAGTTCGGCTTCGCTAGTGTATACTCCTTGGGTAAACACCAGGTCGCTGGCAATAGCTTTTAATGATCGCCGTAGGTAGCCGTCGCTTTCGATACTCCCCAATAAGTGTAGCCCCAGAAACCGCTCCTGCTCCAATAAATTCAAGAATCCGAACTGCTGAAAAAGACTGTCGTGTAACGTCATGCGCGTCTCGACCGGGTACTCGTAGTCTTCCTCCATGTTGAAAGCACCATCCCCGTACATCTTGTAGCCATTGAGTTCGTCATGATTCAGGTAGCCATCCAAATCAAGCTCCTCATGGTGCCCGTCTTCGTAGTCGCCTTCCTCATTGCCTTCACTCTCGAACTCGCTTTTCGGCAGTTCATCCTGTCCTTCTTCCAGTGCGGGGTTTACTTCAATCTCCTCTTTGATCCGGGAATCGAGTTCAGCAGTTGGTACCTGCAGCAGCTTTATAAACTGGATTTGCTGAGGAGAAAGCTTTTGCAGCAGTCCCTGGGTAATAATCAGCTTTTGCATGAATTAGTAAATAATGATCATAAGCTCTTTATTGCCTCTTTTGCAGCCCCACAATTCATCCTCCCTTGTATCCTATGGCTTCCCTGTCAATATTGATGCCAATTTATGATAAAATTGTATTATAAGTTACTTTTTATTAACAAAAAAAGTCAAATTACTTTTATACAAGCCCTTAGGTCGGGGAAAAATACGTGATTTCTAAGCCTTTTAAAGTTTGCTCGCGGGTTGGGGGCGCTTGGCTAAACCTAGGGCCGTGGGTAGGTTTTCGATCAGTAATTTGTAATTTTGCCCCCTATTGAAAAATCCCGGCCGCTACCAGCCGGCTATCTTACTGATAACGAAAACAATGGGTCCCGTACAGATCAAACAACTCCTGCAAAGTGCCGAGATCGGTCAGCCGGTCGAAATCAAAGCCTGGGTACGCACCAAACGCGAGAGCAAGAATGCCATTTTTATTGCCCTCAACGACGGCTCTACCATCCATAATATTCAGGCCGTTGCCGAGCCTGGACAATTCTCCGATTCGATCATCCGCCTTATTACGACGGGTTCTTGCCTGAAAGTCACGGGAATTCTGGTAGAATCGCTCGGTTCGGGACAGTCGGTGGAGGTAAAAATTCAGGAGATTCATATCTACGGTACTGCCGATCCGGAACAGTATCCGCTGCAACCCAAGAAGCATTCCCTGGAATTTTTGCGTGAGATTGCCCACCTACGCCCACGCACCAACACGTTCTCGGCCATTCTTAGAATACGCCATGCGCTGGCTTTTGCAGTGCATAAGTACTACAACGATAACGGCTTCTTTTACCTGCATACGCCCATCATTACGGCCTCTGACGCCGAAGGTGCCGGAGAGATGTTTAGGGTTACATCGTTGGATATGGAAAATCCTCCACGCGATGAATCCGGCCAGATCGATTACAAAGAAGATTTCTTCGGCCGTGAGACTAACCTGACGGTTTCCGGGCAACTGGAAGGAGAGCTGGGTGCGCTGGCGCTCTCCAAGATCTACACATTTGGACCCACCTTCCGGGCCGAGAATTCCAATACCACGCGCCACCTGGCGGAGTTCTGGATGATCGAGCCGGAAATGGCTTTTTTCGAAC
Organism: Salmonirosea aquatica; assembly: GCF_009296315.1. Classification (NCBI taxonomy): domain Bacteria; kingdom Pseudomonadati; phylum Bacteroidota; class Cytophagia; order Cytophagales; family Spirosomataceae; genus Salmonirosea; species Salmonirosea aquatica. The sequence goes on along the minus strand of NZ_WHLY01000002.1, from coordinate 1,732,209 downwards.
TGGAAGACAATATGAACCTGGCCGAGGATTTTGTCAAGTACGTGATCCGTTATGCGCTGGAACACTGTGCCGACGATCTGGACTTCCTGGAGAAGCGGCAGGCGGATGAGGAAAAAAGTAAGCCCCAAAACGACCGCTCCATGCCGTTGTCGGAAAAGCTGCGGTTCGTGGTCGATAACCCCTTCGAGCGTCTGACCTATACGGAGGCCATCGATATCCTGGTCAGGTCGAAGCCGCATAAGGAGAAGAAGTTCCAGTATCACGTCGAATGGGGGGTAGATTTACAGAGCGAACACGAGCGCTATCTGGTAGAGAAGCATTTCAAAAAGCCCGTGATTCTGACCAACTATCCCCGTGCGATCAAGTCATTTTATATGAAACTGGATGAAGATGGAAAAACCGTGCGCGCTATGGACGTACTATTTCCCGGAATCGGTGAGATCATTGGAGGTAGCCAACGCGAAGACAATTACGATAAGCTTCTTGAGCGTGTCCACGAGATAGGTATCGAACCCGAAAACCTGTGGTGGTACCTTGAGACCCGGAAATTCGGCACAGCTCCGCATTCCGGTTTTGGCCTGGGCTTCGAGCGGCTCGTACAGTTCGTAACGGGCATGGGAAATATCCGCGATGTGATTCCATTCCCAAGGTACCCCAAGAGTGCAGAATTTTGAAAAAAGGCACAAAGGAGCAAAGTTCCAAAGGCACAGAGCGAAGAAATTTATGTTGATTTGAGTGCCAAACGCTAATACTACGATTTCGTGCGTAAGCTACTTTGTACCTCTGTGCCTTTGTCCCTTCAATTCTATCGCTACCTACCTGCACTATGTTCACCACCCTCCTTATCTTCCTCCTCATGGTACCCGGCTTCGTGGTGGTGGGGGTATATCTGGAGCGTAAGGTATCGGCCTTTATTCAGGATCGCATGGGGCCTATGGAAGTGGGCAAATGGGGCCTTCTGCAACTTTTTGCCGACCTTTTGAAGCTTTTGCAGAAAGAGGACATCGTTCCCAAAGCAGCCGACAAGTGGCTGTTCCTGGGCGCGCCTTTCGTGATTTTTGCGGCCGTATTTGCTTCCTATGCGGTACTCCCGCTGGCACCCGGCCTCAATGGATCGGGCGCGGCGGTAGGTGTCTTTTATCTTCTAACTATTTTGTCGGTGGATGTGATTGGCATTCTGATGGCGGGCTGGGGCTCCAACAACAAGTACGCCCTATTCGGAGCCATGCGTTCAGTGGCGCAGATCGTTTCGTATGAGGTACCCCTAGGCCTGGCGGTGCTGTGCGTAGTGATGCTCACACAGACTCTCGACCTGCAGGCTATCAGTTTTCAGCAGGGGATCTATTCGCCCGAAACGATTTACCTCTTCGGGCTGCGCGACCTGAACGTGGACGTAACCCGGGTAGGTGGTTTTTTGAGCTGGAACGTCGTACGCAATCCATTCCTGCTCATCGTATATGTCATTTTTTTCATCGCTTCGCTGGCCGAGTGCAACCGCGCGCCCTTCGACTTGCCGGAGGGGGAGTCGGAACTGGTCGGGGGCTTTCACACGGAATATTCCGGGATGCGTTATGCACTTCTAATGCTATCGGAATATGGCATGATGCTGCTCGTGTCGCTACTTGGGGCCATCCTTTTCCTGGGTAGCTGGAACACACCGTTTCCAAATATAGGCCCCCTGCGCCTTGCCGACTGGACGAGCGGCGAACCTGGTACACCGTTGGGGTACCTTTCGGGTGCCTTCTGGCTTTTGTCTAAGGGGCTTTTGGCTGTGTTGGTGCAGATGTGGGTACGCTGGACGCTTCCACGCCTGCGCGTGGACCAACTCATGTACCTGGGCTGGAAAGTGCTGACTCCCGTAGGCCTGGTGCTTTTCTTCGTGTCGGGCGTATGGCGGCTCCTGGGCGTGTAGGGACCCGGCAGGTAAAATTTCTTTTTTTGCACAAAATGCTATTTTTACAGTTGTATAGGGTACCTCATTGCTAACCATCTAAAAGCTATTATCTGAAATGAAAAAGCACTTCCTGTTCATTGCCCTGTTTGTGGGTGTTTTCTGTGGCTGCACAACGGCCCAGAAATCGTCCAACCCTGCCGCTGAAGGCTTTAATCTGGCAGGTTCCGACCCCCAGGCCATTGCATTGGCAGATGAAGCCATGAAAGCAATGGGCGGACGGAAAAACTGGGACAACACCCACTTCATAACCTGGAATTTTTTCGGCAACCGCCGCCTTGTTTGGGACAAATGGACCGGCGATGTACGGGTTGACAACTTAAAAAATGACCAGACCGTACTACTTAATATTAATACGGACAAAGGTCGGGTCATGAAAAACGGACAGGAAATCACCCAACCCGACTCCGTGGCCAAGTACGTGAAGCAGGGCAAGAGTGCGTGGATTAACGATGCGTACTGGCTGGTGATGCCCTACAAACTGAAAGATTCGGGCGTGACTCTGAAATACATCGGTGAAGATAAAACCGAGGATGGAACTGCCGCCGAAAAAATCCAGATGACCTTCGACGGCGTGGGCGACACCCCCCAGAACAAATACTACGTCTGGTTCAACCCCGATTCGCATCTGGTGACGCAGTGGGCCTACTACGCCAAAGCTGACAATGAGAAACCGAATTTCGTCTTACCATGGAAGACGTATAAGCCCTACGGAAAAATCATGCTTTCCGGCGATCGCGGGCAGCGTCAACTGACCGACATTCAGGTGTTTGACAAACTACCGAAATCCGTATTCGAATCGTTTGAGAAACCGACCTTATAGGTATCTGACCAGATATTCTTGCGAGTATTCGCCTCGAATGAATTTGATCGGTTCTTCAGGAGGAATCCAGGATTTTCTGAATGCAGCACCCAGAACATTGACCCATGAATACCCAATTACAAACCGGACCATTAACCACTTCTACTAAAACAATCGGCAAAACCGGCGTGCTGATTGTCAATCTGGGTACCCCCGATAGCCCCAACACGCCTGATGTTCGCAGGTACCTACGCGAATTCCTGATGGATGGTCGTGTGATCGACATCCCCTACGTGTCGCGCTGGATGCTGATCAATTTCATCATCGCTCCATTCCGGGCTCCCAAGTCGGCCAAGGTATATAAGGAACTCTGGACCGAAGAAGGGTCTCCGTTGAAAACGTACGGCTATACCGTAGAAGAAATGCTGCAAAAGGCGTTGGGCGGGGACTACGTGGTAAAACTGGCCATGCGCTACCAGAATCCCAGTATCGCGAGCGGACTGGCTGAATTGCAGAAATTGGGCTTATCCAAAATAACCGTCATTCCGTTTTTCCCACAGTATGCTTCGGCTTCTACCGGCTCGGTGTACGAGGAAGTAATGCGCATACTGGCTACCTGGCAGGTTATGCCGGAACTACGGTTTGTCAACCGTTTTCTGGATCATCCCAAATTCATCGAAGGCTTCGTGCGGCTGGGTAGGAGGTACCTCAGTGAGCGTAAGTACGATCACGTCCTGTTCAGCTATCACGGCCTGCCTGAGCGGCAGATCCTGAAAGGTGACGTCACAAACAAGCAATGCAAACTTGGGAGCTGCTGCGATACCCTCAATCGCCACAATCAGTTTTGCTACCGGGCCCAGTGTTTTGAAACGACGCGACTGCTCGTGAAGGAACTGGGCCTGGCCGAAGGTACCTACACGACCAGCTTCCAGTCAAGGCTGGGACGTACACCCTGGATCAAACCTTATACCGACGATGTAATCAAGGATCTGGCCAGGCGTGGCATCAAGAGCGTTTTGGCCTTGTCGCCCTCGTTTGTGGCGGATTGCCTTGAAACTACTATTGAAATCGGTGACGAATACCGCGAATTGTTCAAGGAAGTCGGCGGTGAGCACTGGCAGTTGGTGGAAAGCCTCAACGACAGCGAAATATGGGTAGAAACGCTGGTGGATTTGGTGAAAAAAGCATAGTGGCACGAGTAGGATGGGCCGCTTACAGCTAACCTTCCCGCCCTTTTTGGCGTTAAGAAAGAAGAAGCCAGTACCGCCCTTTTATCAACCGACTCGACTAACCTGTGAAAATAGCCATTATCTCCGCCTCTCCGCGCAAAGACAGCAATTCATTAAAAGTAGGCAAGTACCTCAAATCCTTATTTACAGCCCAGGAAAGCGATGTTTCCCTGTTTGATTTTGAGGAAATAGATATTCCGATGGTAGGGCGGGGTAGCCTGGATAAAGAAAACCTGACTCCCTTTCAACAAAAGTTGGTGGCTCTGTGGGGGGAAGCCGATCTGGTGGTTTTTGCCATACCCGAGTACAATTGGATGACGAGCGGCGAGTTTATCAATATGCTACACCAGGTAGGTACCAAGCCCTTTGCCCATTTGTTCGATCAGAAAGTGTTTGGTTTGGTAGGCGTGTCGTCCGGCCGCGGCGGCAGGCGCCCGTGCCTGGAAATGACGATCATGATCAACAAACTCATCAGCTTCCTGAACCAATATTCCGTCATTTCACCCAAACTGTTCGAATCGCACGAAACGGGTAAAAACCTGGATGACGAAGGTAACTCGACCGGAAACGAATTCTACGAGAAAGGCTTGGCGGATTTTGTGGACTACACACTGAAAATAGCCAGGCAGTGGCACGGATAGGATAAATCCTGATGTTGGCGGGAAAAGGATTCGAACCTATCAGATCGGATTGCTCCCACCGGATACGGTAGCAAGTAAGAAGAATAATTCCCTGCTCTTGGCTATATTGCAATTGTAATAAGGTGTTATCCAGGTAAATTAGTCAGAAATTTCTAAAATTACGCAGCTATGTACCAGATCGTAACCAGAGCTATCTTTACAATCCTAGCGATCCTGTCTCTTAGTAATTGCAAAGACAATAATGATCCCAATCCCATACCCCTCTCTGTTAACTTAATAGGTAAGTGGGAGTGGGTAAAAACAATAAATGAATCGGGTGAAGCAGTGACTCCTCAAACTCTTGGGTATAGTAAAGGTATGAGCTACGGTAATAGTGATAAAATAGGGGGAGATTACATATATCTGGTTGAAAACAGCGATAAACCAACGGTGTTATTGCAAAACAATAGTTTTGGTAAGGCTGAATTAGTAGGAGATACGTTGAATATAATTTCTCGGTTTGATAGTGAGTATATAGAATTCTTTCTTTTAAAGAATTCTGAAAATACTTACCCTGAACTCATTAGAACTGACTTAGTAGAAGATTATTCCAAGGGTTTTGGAGCGACCCGTCATTATTACAAGCGCGTTGGAGCAGCGGATAAACCTTGAATCATAGGATCACCAGGCACCAACTCCCAAGGTACCCTATTTCAGAATGCCTTCTTTTCTATACAATTCGGCGAGTGTCGAAACGGCGAAATCTACCTCTGCTTTGGTGTTGTACTTGCCAAAAGAAAAACGAATATTGCCCCGCTCCGGATCTACATTTAGTGCGCCCAGCACATGCGAGCCAACGTTAGAACCACTTGAACAGGCGCTACCACCAGACACGGAAATTCCGGCGATGTCCAGATTGAACAACAGCATGTCATTGAGTTCCGAAGGTGGGAGGCTCACACTCAGAACCGTATACAGGCTGCTATCCAGATCGGCCGAAGTGCCATTGAAAATGACGCCCTCGATGCTACCCCGCAGTTGACCAATCATGTACCGCTTCAAATCCTCGATATGCTGCCGATGGGCGTCCATGTCGCGGTAAGCAATTTCGAGGGCTTTGGCTAAACCCACGATTCCATACACATTTTCGGTACCCCCGCGCATATTGCGCTCCTGCGCTCCGCCAAATACGAAGGGGTCAATTTTGGTGCCGGGTCTGACATAAAGAAAACCTACCCCCTTTGGGCCGTGGAATTTGTGGGCTGCTCCTACAATGAAGTTGGCCTGGAGTACCTGCAGATCGTGCCGGTAGTGACCCATAGTCTGCACAGTATCACTATGAAAAACGGCATCGTACTGCGCGCACAGTTCACCCACGGCATGCAGATCGAGCAAGTTGCCGATCTCGTTGTTGCCATGCATGAGCGAAACCAGCGAGCGGGGCTTAGTTTGGAGCAATTGTTCCAGATGCGTCAGATCCACATTGCCTTTTTCGTCCAGACGTACCAGGCTGAGTTCCACCTGTCCGTTTTTTTGCAGATGTTCCAGGGTATGCAACACCGCGTGGTGTTCAACGGGTGAGGTAATAGCGTGCGTCAGGCCCAATGTTTCGATACTACTCCGAAGGGCCGTGTTGTCGGCTTCGGTTCCGCCTGATGTGAAGAAAATTTCCGCCGGGGCGGCGTTGAGTAGACCCGCCACTGTTTTGCGCGCCCGCTCGATGGCCGATCGCACCGTGCGGCCATGGCCGTGAATGGACGAGGGATTGCCGAACTGCTCGGTCAGGTACGGTAGCATAGCATCCAGTACCTCGGGGTCCAGGCGGGTGGTGGCGGCGTTGTCGAAATAGACTTTCATACAATTCTTTTCAAGTGTTTGGCGGCAGGGTCGCCCTAAATACAAATCACCAGTCGCTTACCAGGAGCATTCTTTTGTACCCAGGAAGCGGCAATATCCGGGAAGGCTGCGGTTTCGGTCCCGATATGAAGTTTTCCGTCAGCGGCCAGTTGAAACATTTCGGGTAGTACTTCGGTGCTGAATTTTTGCATTTCCTGCGGGGTAAAGCTACCTAGCCCCGATCCCAGCAATTCGATAACCGAACTTCTCAGACTCCCGGAATCCAGTCGGATTGTTTCCCCTGCCATGCTACCCACCGACACCAGACGTACCCTGGGTACGCTGGCCGTTGCGCCCGAACTTTTCAAAGCATCAACGATCAGTTCGATAGGATGGCCCCACAAGTAATCGATAACGGCGCCGATCGGAGAAGCGGCATTGAGTTCTTTTAATTTTTCGACAATAGTCCCATCTTCCTGCTCCAATGAAAGCACCTCATCGGCCCCGATTTCGGTCAATTTCTGCAACAAATGAGGGTTTCGGCCTGTGGCGATTATTTTGGCCGCTCCGTAATGCCTGGCAATCTGTACCGCCACCTGGCCCGTCACGCCCGTAGCACCATTGATCAAAACTGTATCGCCTTTTTCTATTTTAGCACGAAAACGCAGGGCCAGAGCAGCACCCATAACGGCATTTGGTAGGGCAGCGGCGGTTACGTCGTCAATTCGTTCCGGCAGAATAGTATATCGGTTGTGGGCGACCAGCGCTTTTTCGGCTATCATCCCCGTGAGACCCTGCGCATACACCCGCGTACCGTTTTCCAAAGTACCCACACCATCCATCCCGACTACGACGGGGAGGTGGGTGTAGCTGGCGTAGTGCTGCCCGCTGGCGCGGAGTTTATCCAGGTTTTTAACGGAAGCAGCCTTTACGTGGAGCAGAAGCTCGGTTTCGTTGCGGGGGATGGGATCTTGAAAGTCTTCGTAGATCGGTAGCGTCCCCAGCTGGTGAAGTACTGCAGCTTTCATTTCTAGTGTAGTATAAAATTCGCTATGAACCTACCTTAGGTTCTCTCCGAAATAGCTTCCTTGATGTCGGAAATGATCTTATTAGCCAGATTGTCCGCCGTTGCCAGTGTTTCGGATTCGGAATAAATGCGGATGATGGGTTCGGTATTAGACTTGCGCAAATGTACCCATTCCTTGTCGAATTCAATCCGTACTCCATCGATGGTATTGATAGGTTGCCTAGCGTAACGCGACTTTATTTTTTCCAAAACCTCATCCACATTCACATCGGGAGTCAGTTCGATTTTATTTTTTGAGATATAGTATTTGGGGTAGGTCTTTCGAAGAAAGGAGGCTGATTTGCCAAATTTGGCCAGGTGGCTCAGAAACAGGGCGATACCTACCAGCGCATCACGGCCGTAATGCAGTTCGGGGTAGATGATCCCGCCGTTGCCTTCTCCTCCGATTACGGCTTTGTTGGCTTTCATCATTTCCACTACATGGACCTCCCCCACGGCCGAGGCAAAGTACTTTCCTCCAGCTTTTAAGGTAATATCGCGCAGGGCTACTGTAGATGAAAGGTTGGAAACCGTATTACCCACTTTGTTTTTAAGCACATAGTCGGCCACGGCTACCAGCGTGTACTCTTCCCCGAACGGCGAGCCGTCTTCGGAAATCAGCGCCAGCCGATCCACGTCCGGATCTACCACGATCCCCAGATTAAAGGAGCCATTCTTGATTTCGCGGCGGATATCGCGCAGGTGTTCGGGCAGGGGCTCGGGGTTATGGGCAAAATTGCCCGTCGGATCGCAGTTTAATTTCAGGATGTTCTCCGAATTAACGCCCAGGGCTTCCAGCAGGCGGGGTACTATGATACCGCCCGTAGAATTTACGGCATCGACCGCAATGCGGAAGTTGGCAGCCGTAATGGCGGCGCGATCCACCAGGGGCAGAGCCATAATGAGATTGATGTGCTTGGCCAGGTAGGTATCATCGGTACGGTAGGTACCTAGCTTCTTGACATCCACAAAATCAAAAGCCTCCTCTTCCGCGATGCGTAGCACCTCCGAACCTTCGGCCGCAGAAATAAATTCACCGGCATGGTTCAACAGCTTCAGGGCGTTCCATTGGATGGGATTGTGGCTTGCGGTCAGGACGATACCCCCGGCGGCCCGCTCGGCGGTTACGGCGATCTCTACGGTAGGGGTAGTCGAGAGCCCCAGATCCACAACATCCCAGCCGATACCTTGCAAGGTAGCCGACACCAGCCGGCTGACCATGTCGCCCGATAGGCGGGCGTCGCGCCCCAGCACCACGGTATTGCTTTCAGAATTGGTACTCCGCAGCCACGTTCCGTAGGCGGCAGCAAATTTCACAACGTCGATCGGGGTGAGGGCTGCACCGATTTTTCCACCAATGATCCCTCGAATACCCGAAATAGATTTTATAAGCGTCACAGATTCCTTTCCTTAATGAAGCAACAAAATTAGGGATTTCCCCCGCCAATCCCCTTTATTTTTCCCCAACTTCTTCTATTTCCAGTTCGGTGGTCAGAAAAGAAGAGGCGGCTCCCCGAAAGGTACCCATTACGGGAGCCAGCTGATCGTAGTCGGCCGAAGCGCCCAGGCAGATATGATTATTGATCATCGCCCGCCCCTCGGTAGGATCGAATCCCCGCCACCCGGCACCGGGCAGATACACCTCCACCCAGGCGTGTAACTCGTGGGCTTGGGTAGGATTGCCATACAGGTAGCCGCTGACCAGCCGAGCGGCCATACCCAGGCTTCGGCAGGCCGCAATGAACAGACTGGAATAATCCCGGCAGGAGCCACACAGCCCGCGTAGGGTGTCTTCGGGTGGGTAAGCACGCCCCTCGGGGCGCTGCTGATAGGAAAAGTTATCGTGGATATGACTACTCATTTCCGTCAGGAAAGGTACCGTAGCCCAGTTGACGTGAGAGGCGATTTGCCGGGCAAACTGCTCCACGTAGGGCGTGATTTCGTGTCGGCTCAGGTAGGGCAGCAGGTACTTGTGCGTCCGGTCGGAATAACGGAATGGTATGTTTTTGGCCTCGAAAGGAAAAAGGACGAAATCGAAAACATTGAAGGGATCTGAGCTAAGCGTCATGTCGGCCTTTACGGTTAGGTAGTCGGTGGGGGCGGCAAAATAAACCACTTGTTGCACGTTTCCTTCTGCATCCACATTGCGGACAACACGGGAGGGCAGCGGGTCGATGCGGAGTGAATAATCGAGCAACCGCTGGTGAGGATACGACTTAGGGTAGAGGTAGAGCAGATGCGGATCAAGCGCCACGGGCTTGTCGTATGTATAGCTCAGCACATGCTTTACGCTTAGATTCATGAGGTTTCGAGGGTTTTAGAAAAAACCGGCTCCATCCACTCCACCGGGAGTTTTTGAACGGAATTCTTGAGGAGTGCACTCCATTGTTTGGCAATATAGTCGAGGTCGTCCTTCTCAAAGCGATGCTCCACAATGCGAAAACTGTCTTTTTCGTACATGATCACATCGATCGGATAGTCCACATCATTGGAACTCACCCGGGTAGAATCGAACGACAGGAAGCCGATTTTGAGTGCATCCTGAAGGCTGGAATCATAGCGCAGACTGCGATAAAGCAGCGGCTTGCCGTTACCCGAATTGCCGATGATAAAAAATGGTGAGCCCGGACCTACCTCGACCCAATTGCCCTCGGGATAAAGCAGAAAAAGCTTATGTTCATCATCGTTTTCGAGTTGTCCTCCCACAATCGAGAATAGATTGAAGGCCAGTCCGGCTTCCGTCAGCGAAACCTTGTCTTCATCCGCTACCCGCCGTACCTGAGCTCCAAACGCATTGACGGCCTTGTAAAGTTTGTTAAAACTAGCATCCTGCTCCTCCAGCACTTCCTTGAAGTAGGTGATGGCTTTGTCGCGTACCGAGCGTAAGCCCGAGGTCATGATGAAGAGCGAATGATGGTCGAACTGGTGGACCGACACCTTCTTGTTGGTCGAAACTTCAGTGCCGGAAGTCAGGCGTGTGTCGGCAATGGCAACCAGGCCCGAGGCTACTTTTATACCGAGGCAGTACGTCATGGGCAAATAGTGAATGAATGTAAGAATGACGGCGGGGCCGCAGCGGCCCCGAGGTGGTCGTCCGAGCGGCGAATAAAACAAAAATAGTACATCCTTCGCTCATTCAGTGATTCAATAATAATTAATGCATGCGGAAGGATTGGAATTGATGCCCGTTCTGACTTTGATATTGTCCCATGCTCTGGCTTTGCGACTGGATAGGCTTGGCGTCGAAGTACATTTTGTATATAGCATTATCCACCTCATTATTAAGTTGTTGGAAGTGATCCAGGTACTGGTGCAGCCCCGCCTTGAAGATGTCCTCGACATCGGTAAACTCAATTTCTGTCCGCAACCGGCTGATGGATTTTTCCGCTATATTCGTAAAGCCTCGCTCGGGCGTAGACCCAGCGATGGCAAAAAGCGAAAGCTCCGCCTGCCGAACACAGTAGGCAATGGAGCGTGGGAATAGCTTGTCCAGGATCAGAAACGCCACGATATTCATGGGCGTGAGAGCAGCATGGGTTTGGCGGTACATGTTGTAGGCACTCACCGATTTAAGCACCGCGGTCCACATCATCAGGTCCAGCGTAGATCCAACGCCGCCGCTGTCGGGCAGGAGGGTGAAGTACTTCACATCCAGAAAGCGCGAGGATTTGTCGGCCCGCTCGATGTGCCGGCCCAGGCGTCCGAAATGCCAGGCTTCATTGCGGGTGATGGTGGAGTCTACTACTCCGTGGAACAATTGGCAACGCCGCCTGATTTCGGCAAAAAAAGCCTGCATCAGATCCAGGTTGCGGAAATTGTCGGTAGGGGTAGCCCGGATGAAGAGGTAAAACTCGTTGATGCTCTCCCACATCTCCTTCGTGATGGATTCGCGGATGGTGCGGGCATTTTCACGCGCTTCATACAGACAGCTTACAATGGAATTGGGATTACGCTTATCGAAGGTCATGAAGTAGATGACATCTTCCCGGCTGGGTTTGTCGAAATACTGGTCAAACAGCACGTGGTCGGCCGTGGCGGTTAGTAACGGCTCCCATTGTTCGTCTACATCGGGGGGAGGTCGAGGGCCATATTGAAGTTCACGCCCACAAAGCGGGCGTAGTTTTCCACCCGCTCCATGTAGCGGTTCATCCAGTAAATCGAATTGGCAACGCGGCTCAGCATACTCTTAGTCAGATTTGTAAGTATCGAATATGCGGAGAATTTTCAAAAATCCTATCCTTTAAAAGAGGAAATAATATTTTGAACAATTGGTGAATAGAGAAAATTCTATTTTTTGTAGGTATAGTGCAGGATAAGGATGCCCGATAGGACAATTATACCGATGCTGGCTAGTTTCGGGAGGTGAAAGTACCGTTCGAAGCAGGAAGGCAGGGTAGGTTAGTGTATTTTCATCCAGTGTCAGCCACAAGAAAGTAGGAAGCGACGGGTATTCAGAAACTTGCGGTCAGCTCGTGAGAGCCCACTGATTCATGGAAAGTAATCAAGCAACCGGAAAACTAGTGGTATTTCTCAAGACGACTTTATCCAATATTTCTCACTGGTGTGCATTTGTAAAGTATTTCTCAAACCTCCCCGCGCACCAGCTTCGCTCCGTCACACATCGCCTTTAATTTCAGCTTGGTAGCCCAGCGGGCAGTTTGGCTCAGACCGCAGTCGGGGGCCACGGCCAATTTTTCGGCGGGTACGTAAGGTAGGATTTTGCGGATGCGTTCGGCCACGTCCGCGGCGGTTTCGATGTAATAGCTTTTTACGTCGATGACACCCACGGCTACGTCGAACTGTTCGGCGAAGCGTTCCAGAAGATTTACTTCGGCAAAGTTCAGGATCGTCATTTCGGAGTGTAGTTCGTCCACGGTCATATCCAGGAAGTCGGGTAGCATGGGGGCAATGGTTTTCTTACCTACCGAGCGGCCTTTATAGTTGCCAAAACACAGGTGCATCGAAAGACGGGTTTTGCCTACGCCCGGCGCAACGGTACGGTTAAAAATATCCACGAACCGCTTGGTGTCTTCGCGGTAGGCATAGCAACTCATGGAAGGCTCGTCGATGCAGATTTCGGGGCAGCCTAGCGCGACTAAATTTGCGATTTCTTTACTGACGAGCGGCAGTATGGCTTCCGTAATTTCCCAGCGGTCTTTATAAAACTCTCCCGGATTGAGTCGCCCGGCCAGCGTATAGGGACCCGGGATCGACATTTTCAAGCCCTGCCCTACCGGAGCCAGCCGTTTCAGTCGCTTGTACTCTTCCACTACCCCCAGACCATTAGGAGCCGAAAGCAGAGCCACGATGCTGTTTTTGCCACGTTGATCATGGGCAGGCGGGCCGTACTTGCGGGTTTCAGAAGCATCATTTTGGATACCTTTGATAAACCCATAAAACGACAGGTTGAAATCGAGACGGGTTTGCTCGCCGTCGGTAATGACATCCAGCCCGGCAGCTACCTGATCGTGAATGGCGGCAATCACTGCGTCGTCGATCATCTCGGCAACATCAGTCGGGCCGAGTTGGGCTAGATTCATACTGGCGAATTCGAGCCAGCCGGGAAAGGGTAGGGAGCCGACTACGGTGGTTTTGATGGGTATAGGCTGCATTTGGTGGAGGGTTTTATAGTAGAGAGTTGACACTTAAGAGTGAAAAATTCAAATAGCTATTAGCTATCGGCTTTTTTTCCCACGTTTTCGTAGAGCTTGGCCAGGCGGTGGGCATGTTCGTCATAGGCGGCCTCGAAGAGCTCGACGGCTTTTTCGGTACCTACCACTACACCCGCGCTGAGTACTTTGGGCGGGTGTCCGGCTTCGGTGAGCAGGCGGGCCACTTCCGCTTTGATGCAGTTGACCAGCATGGCGCCACCTACGGTACTGCCGGGTGCCACAGGTGTTTCCAGATTGGTGATGCTGACCATAGCGTCGCCGACGGGTGCCCCCGTGTCAAGAATCAGATCGGCGAAGTCGCCTAGTTTCTTACCATCGCTGCGTTTGGAGGTACTTTGATCGGAATGTTCCTTTGTAATCAACGCGACTACTTTTACGCGGGATTTCTGGAATAGCTCGGCCGTTTCGATAGGTACCACGTTGCAGCCACTCGACGAAATGATCAGCGCAGAGTCCAGCTCCGATAGGTCGAAATTGCGCAGGATGCGATCCGCCAGGCCGGGTACGTTTTCCAGGAACATCGCCTGCCGCTGTCCGTTGGCCCCCACGACCAGATTATGGAACGTCAGCGAGAGCTCAACGATGGGATTGAAGCCTGGAAAAGAACCGTAACGCGGCCACATTTCTTCGACCATGATGCGACTGTGCCCGCTCCCGAACACGTGCACCATACGGCCGGCCAGGATAGTATCGGCAAACCATCGGGCAACCCGCTGAATTTCGCTTTTTTGCGCCTCGACGGTTTCCGTAATAGCGCGGCATCTGTCTAAGTACTCCTGAATTACATCCATCTAGGGCAATGAGTGAATAGAAAAAGCGGTTATAGAAAAAAGAGTAAGTAAGGGTACCTTCTACAAAACTCCCAGTCCGCTCAATATTTTCCGGGTAATCAATTTGCGCTGATTTCCAAAATCTTCGTGCTGCTGCGCGTCGGGCTGATACAGGTGCGTGGCAAAGAAATAGACGTTGTCTTTGGTTTCCACGTACCCCACGTACCAGCCTACGTGTTCGGGTTTGGTGTCGGCCCAGCCCGTCTTGGCGCGCAGCGTATAGGCCTCAGTTTTTTCCTCGATCATGATCTCTTTTCCGATCCGGTAGGTACGCTGGCTAAAAGGCAGCGTTTCGGCATAGAGTTTCTGTAGAAATTCAAGCTGGCCTTTGGGAGAAATCTTCAGGCTCGATCCCAGCCAGAAAGTGGTCAGTCCGCCGCTGATGTCCTGATTCCCGTAGTCGAGTTTTTTCAGATAAGTATGGTACTTCGCTTCGCCGACCCGCTTGGCTAGTTCCTGATAAAACCAGAAAGCCGAGTTTTTGTAGGCGTTTTTAAGATCATAATCCTGCTCCCAGATTTTGAGTCGCTTGGGTGTTCCATCCCATTTTATGATCTCGTTTTCGTCCTGCACGGCCTTTTCTTCCAGGGCGATGAAGGTATTGGGTACCTTGAAGGTAGAGGCAGGCGAGGTAGCTTTTATGAAGTCATTTTTATCGGTGGTAGCATATTCCTTTTTTTTCAAATCATAAAGACTGAAACTTCCTTTTAGGCCCGCTTCCTCAAAATAATGATCAAATTGGGTAAGTGTTTTCTGTGCAAAAAGAGCATGTGTGCTGAGTAAGATCAGTAGTAGCATTTTTGCAAAAAACCGCAGATGATTCATCATTATAGTAACGTTTTTAGAATACACTATTTTGAAATTACGAGCTAACATTTAACGCTTCTTCATTGCATAGCCTGCCGCACCAATGGCTCCGGCCATATCACCGAAATAGGCTTGCACAATGGGCGTTGACTTACCCCCGGGCTGCCATTCGTAGACTTCCATGAACGTTTGCAAAGGAGTAAAAAGCGCATCGTCGGCCAGCGTAATACCTCCGGCCAGCACGATGCATTCTGGCGAAAAGGTGTTTACCATCGAACATAAACCTACCGCCAGCGCTTTGACAGAAGCCAGCCAGAGATAGGTTGCAAAAGCCTCACCCGTACGATAGGCTTCCACCAGTTCCCAGGTCGAAGTGTAACGTCCCCGGCTGCGACGTTCAATGGAATAATTGCCGATGGCGTACTCCAGACTGCCCGGCAAACCCACAATGCTGCATTCGTCGTCGTGGGCGTTGACGGTGATGTGGCCGAGGTGCCCCGCCATTTGGGAAAGGCCCTGGAATAGTTCGCCATTGATCAGGAGTCCTCCGCCCACGCCGGTACCCAGGGTAAGCAACACCACGTTTTTATACGCTTTGGCGGCGCCAAACGAAGCTTCGGCCATCAAAGCCGAATGCGCATCGTTGATAACGAAAGCAGGCAGACCAAGGTACCCCTCCCACACGAAATTCTCCAGACCAGGCAAACGATTGGGCAGAAACGCGATGTATTGGTTGGTTTCATCGGGCAGGCCGGGCGCCGACAGGCCGACCGCTTCGATGGGGCCTTGCCAGAAGCTTTTGAAGTACCGCACCATATCCAGCACGTTGCCACGCCAATGCCCCTCCGGATCATCGCGGGTAGGAATATAATGCTGTTTCAGCACTTCCCCCGTCTCATTGACCAAAACGCCCTTGATGTTAGTTCCGCCGAGATCGATGCCGATGAAAACCATTTGTAGTGTTTTGTAATTTGTTGAAGTTTCAGATAACCCTTCGAAATGTAGTGTATTGAACTAAGTATGAAACAAAACACAAAGAACAAAAAACACCCCTACTAGTACTGTCCCTCCGTCACACTCCAGCCGCCATCTACCGTCAGAACCTGGCCCGTGGTGAAGCGGGAGAAGTCGGACATGAAGTAGACGGCTGCTCCGTCGAGATCGGTGGTCCGGCCGATGCGTCCGCCGTCGAGGGGCTGCTTGGTTTTGATAAATTCCTGAATAGCTCCATCCTGGGCAGCCCGTTGCGCCATGGGGGTATCTACCAGGGCGGGGGCCAGTACATTGATGCGGATGTTGTTTTTGGCGTAATAGGCCGCCGTGGATTTAGTAAAACCAATCACCGCCGATTTGGCGGCGGCATAGGCATGGGTCGTGAAGTGCTGCGGTGAGGGCGAGGCGCCCAGCACCGAACCCATATTGAGGATTACTCCGCCACGGTTCATGCCCATGAAGGCCCGAATGGCGGCCTGATTGGACAGCATCAGGGCCGTCAGGTTCAGATTCAGCGTGGTATTCCAGCCATCCAGGGTTAGTTCGTGCAGGGGACCATCGCCATACTTGCGGCCACTTCCGCCGGCAACGTGGTACAGACCATCGAAACTGCCAAATTCACGCACACACAACTGGATCGCATCCAGCGAGGTCTGGGCGTGCGTGGCGTCGCCCTGTTTGGCGCGGGCGTTTTGGCCCAGATCTACTTCTGCCATCAGGCAACTTTCGGGATTTCTTCCCACCACAACCACGTTGGCCCCGTGCTTTACAAAGGCCTTTGCGGCCGAAAGTCCCAAACCAGTGGTTCCACCGATTACCACGATGGATTTATTTGTAAGCCAATCATTCATAAGAAGTCTATGGGTTAATGACGGGGACAGCCCGCACGATTCAGGAGCTTATTTGTTCAAAAGTCACCAATGCGTCTTATTGCCAGACTTATAAACTCCGCTTGCAAGAATAAGCAATCTTGGGCAAAAAAACACCCTGCCTTTCCGTGAAAAGCAGGGTAATTTTGAGGTGTCTAGAACTGTTGGTCAGGCTACGGAACGCAGCAGCGACATGGACGATTTGTCGAATTTGTCGCGGGCGTAGTCCAGCGAAAGGGTGAATTCCTTGATGTCTTTCCGCGAGGGTAGCTCAAACATGGCATCTGTCATGATGGACTCACAGATCGAGCGCAAACCTCTGGCTCCCAGCTTATAAAGCATGGCCTGATCGACGATGAAATCAATTACATCGTCATCAAAGTGCAGTTCGACACCTTCCATTCTGAACAATTTCTGGTACTGCTTTACGAGGGCGTTTTTGGGCTCGGTCAGAATGCGGCGCAGCGTCTCGCGGTCCAACGGGTTGAGGTAGGTCAGTACGGGCAGACGGCCGATCAGCTCGGGAATCAGGCCAAACGATTTCAGGTCCATCGCCGTCACGTAGCGCATCAGGTTTCCTTTGTCAAAAATCTCGATGATACGATTGTCGCCCGAAAAGCCGATAGGCCGCGTGTTGATCCGCTTGGCGATATGCCGCTCGATACCATCGAACGCCCCGCCGCAAATGAACAGGATATTCTCGGTGTTGAGCGCGATCATCTTCTGGTCGGGGTGCTTGCGCCCTCCCTGCGGGGGTACGTTCACGATCGAGCCTTCCAGTAGTTTAAGCAGAGCTTGTTGTACCCCTTCGCCGCTCACGTCGCGGGTAATCGATGGGTTATCCGACTTGCGGGAAATCTTGTCGATTTCGTCGATGTACACGATACCCCGCTCGGCGGCTTCCACGTCGTAGTCGGCGGCTTGCAGCAAGCGGGTCAGGATGGTTTCCACGTCTTCACCCACGTAGCCTGCCTCGGTCACGGTAGTGGCGTCGGCGATGCAGAAAGGTACCTGTAGGATTTTGGCGATGGTACGCGCCAGGTAGGTTTTACCCGTGCCGGTTTCGCCCGCCATGATAATATTGGATTTTTCAATCACCACCTCATCATCGCTGCTAAACTGCGACAGGCGTTTGTAGTGGTTATACACCGCTACGGCCAACGACCGCTTGGCTTCGTCCTGCCCGATGATGTACTGCTCCATGAATTCCTTCATGGCCACGGGTGGAATTAAATTGAGCTTGGGGAGCTTCGATTTTTTTGGATCTTTCTTGTCTTTTGGATTTAGTTCTTCCATCACTACCTGGTTTCCCTGCGTAATGCAGTGATTACAGATATGGGCGTCGATGCCCGACAACAGAAGATCTACTTCATTTTTACGGCGTCCGCAGAACGAACAACTTACTTGGGCCATTGGGTCGTATTAAAGAATTGGTGTATGGGTACTATAAAGTCGGTAAATTTCTGAGTTAGCCCTTACGAAAAGGGGAGGTATATTTTGTGCAGCTAGTTCACAAAATATTTTCAGAGCCAGAGGAATAGTACAGCAAAGGTCTGATTTTTTGCTCCGCAAACCAAGATGCGTTCCCTACCGTACAATAAAAAAACCGATAAGGTTTCAGAAATGAGCCTTATCGGTTGGTATAAATTTAGCAAACGGCGCTTATTTTTCGCGCGTCAGGACTTCGTCAATCAGGCCATATTCTTTGGCCTCCATAGCCCGAAACCACTTGTCGCTGTCGGAATCCTTCTCGATGGTTTCCTTGTCTTTTCCGGTATGTTGGGCCAAAATTTCGTAAAGTTCGTCCCGAAGCTTGACAATTTCGCGGGCCGTAATCTCAATGTCTGTAGACCTGCCCTGCGCCCCACCTGAGGGTTGGTGGATCATCACCCGCGCGTGGGGCAGCGCCGAACGCTTGCCCGCTGCGCCGCCCGCCAGCAGCACCGCCCCCATCGAAGCCGCCAGGCTGGTGCATACAGTAGCCACGTCGGGCCGTACATACTGCATCGTATCATAGATACCCAAGCCGGCGTATACCGAGCCGCCGGGGCTGTTGATGTACATCAGCACATCTTTCTTGGCATCGGCCGATTCGAGGAACAGCAGCTGTGCCACCACGATGTTGGCGATATTGTCGTCCACGGCGGTACCCATAAAAATGATGCGGTCGGCCATCAGGCGCGAGAACACGTCTACCTCGCGGAAGTTCATGGGGCGCTCCTCGATGACGGCGCGGGTCATATTCTCAATTGTGTGATTCATGTAGCCATCCACTGTGGAGCCGTTGAGGCCCATGTGATGCACGGCGTATTTTCTGAATTCTTTTCCGTAGTCCATTAGTGGTAAGTAAGTGGTTTGAATAAATTAAAATATAGAAAAAGGGTTTTCCGCCATTGGGAATCTATACACAACGAAAACCGCCGGGGCTTAGTTTCCACACAGTTTGACCTAGAGCAGGAGGTACCTTGAACACAAATTTGGCCAAACCGCCGGATTATTCTAGTCAGTAGAGGTGAGAAATTGTCAGGATTTGTGAAAATAGAGGAAGTTTTTTGCCTTTGAACTGCTTTTGCGGGGCTTAATATCTGGAAACCAGCCGAAGACAAAGCGGTGGTTGTGAAAGGAGGGCAGATTGGGTTTTAGGGGATTTGGCGTATTTTGCAATTCTATAATTCGGTCTATGGTACGCTATCAGTTGGAGACTGACAGCAGCATGGGCTTTTTATCGAAAAAGATTATTGATTTCCTGAGCAGCATAACATTCAGTCATGAAAAACAAGATCGATTATTTAACCTTCCTACTGCTTCTGTCTTTTACGAATGTATTTTCTCAGATCAAGGATAACCCTGAGTTGAAAAGGATGTACGATGAGGATCAGAATTCAAGGAAAGTCCAAGATATCGACTGGAATCAATTAAGCAAAAATGATAGTATGAGAGAAAAGCGCGTGTATGAAATGCTGGATTCAGGGCAAGTAGTCACAGGTAAAGACTACTATCATTCCGCTATGATTTTTCAACATGGCAAAGATACAACAGCCTCATTGATGGCAGTGAAGATGATGAAGAAAGCAATTGACCTGGATTCAACGGTCAACAAATGGCTTTTGGCGGCAGCCATTGACCGTGACTTAATGCGAAGAGACGAACCACAAATATACGGGACTCAGTACGTAAAGATGGGACAGGATGCCAAATGGAAACGGTACAAAATAGATACTACCAAAGTGACGGATGCCGAACGAAAGTATTATCGCGTAGAATCTCTAGCTGAGCAGCGTGAGAAAGCACGCATTATGAATTTGCTTTCCATCAATGATTTTTACTCAAAGTCCAATTCAATTGAGCAAACAACTGAATTTATTAAAGCCGAAAAAAGCAAAGGGCTCTCATCTAAGTATAATATTAGTGAAAATCAAATAAATAGTTTTGGGTACAGTTTGATTAGATCAAAGAAAGAAAATGAAGCGTTAGCTATTTTTGAACTTAACACCCAATTATACCCATCAGGTTTCAATGCCTTTGATAGTTTAGGTGAGTGTCTTTTACTAGTGGGTAATAAAAAAGAGGCAATCAAAGCGTATGAAAAATCTTTGTTTTTAAACCCGGACAACAAAAATGCTGAGAAGATACTGAAAGATTTAAGATGACTTTTTTATATGCAAAATGAAGAGATAGAATCTAAACTTAAATCCATCAAACCGTATTTAATCGCTGAATACGGTATTGATCAGATCGGGTATTTCGGCTCGTTTGCCAGAGGAGATTACAATAAAGATTCTGATCTCGATATCCTGGTGTCGTTCAAGAAAAGAATCGGCTGGAAGTTCTTTGATTTGAAGGAGTACCTTGAATTGGTTGTAGGTAGAAAGGTTGACCTGGTTACCGAAAGGTCCCTGCGCAGGCAATGGAAAGAGACTATTTTAGAGCAAGTTATCTATTTATGAAAGACAGAGGCCATATAGCCTACATCGAAGATATCATTGAATCGATTGATAAAATCTTGAGGTACCTGGACACTGTGAATGGCCTGGATGATTTTTTGAAAAATGAGATGGTCATTGATGCCGTTACGAGGAATTACGAAATAATTGGTGAAGCTGTCAATCAGGTACCTAAGGCTGTCAAAGAAAAATATCCACAGCTACCGTGGAAACAGATGTATGGACTCAGGAACTTTGCCATTCACGAGTATCATCTTATCGATCCCGTCATCCTTTGGGAAATAGCTGAAGATCATCTGGTGGATAATAAGATTCAGTTGGAGAATCTGCTGGATCAGGAAAGGGGTACCTAGGTAGGCAGGAGAAGCAAAAGATTTTAGGTCTACACAGCACATAAGTAAAAGTGCGGGCTATTCCTCCTTTTGCCTAAAATCTATTCTCCGACTCTACATGAAAACATTATACAGCTTCCTGCTTTCGCTGCTCGTAGTCTGCGCGGCATCCACTACCACTCCTGCCCAGCAAATCTCTAAAGCCGACCTCCTCATGCTTACGCCTGAGTGGAAGGGCGAGCGCTTCGCCGACGGCCGTCCTAAGGTACCTGACGAATTGCTGGACCGCCTAAAAAAGGCTACCCTCGAAGAAGCCTGGGCCGTGCTGAAAAACAAGAATTACCGCTACCAGTATACCGAAAACTGGATGACTATCAATCCCGACAGTGTGCTGGTAGGCCGCGCCGTGACGGCTACCTTCATGCCGGGCCGGCCCGACGTGCAGCGTGTTTATGACGAAAAGGGACATACTAAGGATGGCCGGATCAAGTCGCAGAATGCCTGGCCTATCGACCTGCTGGTGAAGCGGGATGTCTATGTAGTGGACCACCACGGTTTCCACAACGATGGTCCTACCATCGGTGATAACCTCGGTAACTCCATCTACGCCAAAACCGGCAACGGCATCGTCTATGACGGAGCTATCCGTGATATTGCCGGCCTGAAGGAAATCGGGTCGTTTACCTCATTTTTCCGTACTTACCATCCGTCACACCATCTCAACAATCCCGACGGCGACTTGAACACCACACTTACGGGTATCAACCAGCCTACCCGCATTGGCGACGCCATGGTACTACCCGGCGACGTGGTGCTGGGCCGCGATGGGGGCGTGATTTTCATCCCGCCGCACTTGGTGGAGCAGGTCGTGAAAACCTCCGAGATTGTACGACTGCGCGATATGTTCGGCCACCTGCGTCTGCGTGAGCAAAAGTACACCCCCGGCCAGATCGACAACCGCTGGACCGACGACATCGAAAAGGATTTCTCGAAATGGCTCAACGACCACATCAACGAACTCCCCGTTCCCAAAGAGCAGGTCGCGGAGTTTCTGAAGGGACGGACGTGGTGAGTCGTACTTGATTATCCGCTCTTTAAAGCGTTTGCCAGCTAAAACCGACCGAGTATACCACTCATCTGGTCAAACGAAACTTTACTCCTCTTTTTCAATTCTAAAACCTAAAAAAGGTCGATACTCTGCTCATGACACAGAAAAACTCCCGTCGCTCTTTTCTCCGCAAGGGCGCACTAGCCAGCGCAATGGCCGCTTATGCCGGGGCTACCTACGGTGAAGGCCTCATCCAGGCTGTCGAACGTACCCCACAGTCGTCCAAGCCCGCCGACCTGAAAATCACCGACATCAAGTGCGGCTACATCCGGGGAGGGCATAGCCTGTTTGTGAAAATCTACACCAATCAGGATATCTGGGGTTGCGGTGAGGGCGTGGATGCAACGCCCGGTACCTACCATCTGGTGAAAATGATGGGCCAGCGCATCAAGGGCAAAAGTCCGCTGAATGTGCACCGCTTGTTCGAGGACATCCGCCGTTCGGGCTTTTTTGAGGGTGCGCAGGCAGGTATGTTCATCGCCGTGCTGACTGCCGTAGAAACCGCGCTGTGGGATCTGACGGGCAAAGCCTACGGGATGCCCGTGTACCAGTTGCTGGGGGGTAAGTTTCGCGATAAAATCCGGGTGTACTGCGATACCGCCGCCTACCGTACCGAAGGCCCCAAGCCTGAGGATTTCGCCAAAGCCGCTAGTAACGCCGTAAAAGCGGGCTACACCGCCGTCAAGTTCGATATAGACGAAGCCCGTGACCCCGCCAAGTACGATGCCTACAACTGGACCGCCAGCCAGGGTGAACTCGATCGGATGTACAACCAAATCGCCGCCGTGCGCAAGGCGGTAGGTCCCTACATCGATATTTGCGTAGACGCCCACGGGCGCTACGATATGACGACGGGCAAGAAAATCGCGGCCATGATGGAGCCGCTCAAGCTACTCTTCCTCGAAGAGCCTATCCCGGCCGAAAACGCCGAGGCCTACAAGATTATCTCGCAGAGTACCGAAACGCCCATCTGCGCCGGTGAAAACCACTACCTGGGCCACGGCTTCCGCAGACTGATGGAACTTGGTGCTGTGGACATCATCATGCCTGATCTCCAGAAAGCGGGCGGACTCGGCGAGGCGCAGCGCATTGCCAACCTGGCCAATCTCTACTATGTACCCTTTGCGCCGCACATGGTAGCCTCCTACCTGGGCGCCATGTCGTCGTGCCACGTGTGTGCGTCGGTGCCCAACTTTCTCATTCTGGAATGGCAGGTGTACTTCGACGAAGACCCGATGTATAAGGAAATCATCAGTTTCGACGGACCGATGATTGAAAAAGGCTTTATCACGCTCTCCGAAAAGCCGGGTATTGGCGTGGAGATCAACGAGGAAGGCATGCGAAAGTACGCTACGCCCGGTGTGCCATTTTTTGAGTAAAGTGAGAGATTCTTTATTGTTTTTTGTTCTGATTAAGTCAGGTGTTTTCATCTGACTTCATTACTTTGGGAACAGTACTAATTTTACCGTGAACTTCTCATGAACCTATCCGAACGAATCCGGCAACTGCGGCAGCAAAAAGGCCTCTCGCAGGAAAACATGGCTGACGAGCTGGGGCTCTCCACCTCGGCCTACGGCGACATCGAACGCGGCCGCACCGAGCCGCCCCTCTCGCGCCTGGAAGCCATCGCTCAGCTTCTCGAGGTACCCCTACCTACCCTCCTGGGCTTGGAAACCACTTCCCTCAGCGAAACCGAATGGCTCCGCCGCGACAACGAGGCCCTGCGTGTAGAGAACGCCTGGCTACATCAGGAAATCGGACAATGGAAAAGCAAGTTTCACGAGTGGGTGCGTCTGGAACTGGCGAGAAGAGCGGAGCGGGAAAGGGAGCGGATTGGGTTTTGAGTAGCCTGTTCTATGCGTGATACCTCCACAATCCTTACCCAAATGCTCCAATTTGATGTAAAGTCTAGTATTTCTACCCTACTTTACGAAAAAGATCAGGTATTCTACAAAAGACTCCCCCACAAACTCATTCTGCTCCAAATCATCTGACTGAAGGTCTGATAAGGACTACGAACTAATCCGATTGAGGTACCCCGGCGCGACAAGATCGGCCTCCTGAAAACCATACATATAAGCCGAGAGCTAAGGTACCTTTCAACCCCATCAAAATCTGTAAAGCGCAGAGGTATAGCACTGACCGTTGGTGGCCAGTAACGACCTCAGGTAAACTGCGCTATACCTGTCACAAAACGCCCGTTGTATTTGAGCGAGGGTTCAGGGAGATTTGTAGAAGCAAATGAAACGGGTAGGGGCCACTGCAAGCTTGCCGCAAAAGAGATATAGATAGTAGGGTACCGAAAACTTATCAGACGGTCATTTAATTGAGCGAACGGTCACTATTGTATTGATTTTCAACCCTAGTTTTATAAGTTCCCCTCTCCTTCATCGTTCCTAAACCCCGCACACGCACATGAAAAAACCTTTACATGTACTGTTCCTGTTAGCGTTTTTGGCATGGGTTGAGGCTAATGCGCAACCCGTCATTACCTATACGAACCCTGAGGAATTGCTCAGTATGGGCTCATCGGGAACCTACTTCGTAGATCATACCAATCGTCTTTCCTACACTGACGTACTCAAAATCAGCAACGATCAGTTCAAGCCCATCGAAGGCAACGCCATCAATCTGGGGTTTGAGCATTCACGGGTGTGGCTGAAGTTCGACCTACGCAATGCTACGTCGGAGAAGCTTTACGCGATCCTGCTAACCCAGGATATCGACTACATCGATGCTTTCCTGAAAGGAAAAGACCGGAATTATTTTGTGGAAACCGGTGCCATGCGCCCTTTCGAACGGCGTTTGCTGGGCATCAACAGCATTGTGCTGGACCTGGGCAGGCAGCCAACCCAGATGCTGTTGGGCGTTCGCGATATGAACGGGATGTCGTTACGAATCAAAGTGGGTACCTTGAAACCCCTCGCTGAGGAGGTGTACCACGAAACGCTGATCAATGCCTTTACCTTCGGTGCCCTGGCTCTGACGCTGGTATTCAGCCTGTTTATTTTTTTCTCGCTCGGCGATTCCGTGTATCTGCTCTATGGGATTCACGTGTTGTTTCTGTCGTTGGTATTTCTGTCGTTCGAAGGCTACCTGGCCGACTTTTTCTGGCGGGACATGCCCTTCATGAACAATGGCATCAACACCAGTCTGATCAGGCTGGGTACCCTGCTGACCAGTATCTGGTTTTCAGTCAGCTTTCTTACCATGCGCAGTATACTTCCCAAAGTGCACCGGGTGTTCGTGGTCCTGGGATGGCTGGCCGTTGCTACATTTTTGGTGAAACTGCTCGGTGCCCGGTGGGCCGAAATGGCTTTCAATATCGTTACATTTATCACCTTCGTTAGTTTCTTGGCAGTAGGTTCCTGGATGTACCGCCAGGGATTCCAATCGGCCCGGTTTTACCTGCTGGGTTGGGGCGTATTCATTGTCGAAATACTCGCAGTGGAGTTGGCACTGCTGGGGGTACTTTCATTCGATCATTTTTTTACCTACTACGGGTTCCACATCGGAGCTACCTTCCAGGTCGTGTTCCTGAATGTGGCGCTTTTTGACCGGATCCAGACCCTGAAAATAGCCCATAATGAAGCCAGAGCGCTGGCTTTGGAACGGAGTGCCGAAAACGAACAGCTACTGGCCGCACAGGCCCAACTGCTGGAACAAAAGCTCGAACAACCCCAGGCCACCCCCACACCCGATATACACTTGTTGTTAAAAGAATTCAGGCAGCAGCGCCAAAAAGTAAAGAAAATTGCCATTGCCACCATGGAGGGCATCCTGCTATTTCCGGCGGGAGATATTGTACGGGTGGAGGCAATGGGTAGCTATGCTTATGTTCATTTTTCCAACAAACAGAAAATCCTGGCCTCGCGGTCGCTGGCCGAATTTGAAGCCCAACTCTCTGAAGACCCCAGTTTTTTCAGGGTGCATAAGTCCCATATCATCAATCTGGATTATGTGACAAAATACATTCGTGGCGCCGGTGGCTACGTAGAATTATACGACGGCAGTAGCGTGGAAGTATCGCGGCGAAACAAGGCCGATTTTATGAAAACCATGAATCTGGAAGCCTGACGCGGTGGGAAAAACCTTTCTGGCTCAACCAGGACTGGTAAATTCGGGCGCATTATCCCGACCGTTGGTGGCCGATACCGACCTTAGATAAACTGAGCTATGGCCGTCACAAACTGTGGGTTGTAGGGGAGCGGCAGTCCGGGGAAATTTGTAGAAAAGAGTATCCTGCAACTTTTTAACCCCGCCTAAACGATGAGTACCTCTGCGAACATTTACAGTCTGCTGGCTCCCCTCGCCATCTTCTTTGTGCTGGCTGAGATTGGTTTTTGCCTCTACTACCGAAAAAATCTGATCTCCTTTCCTGAAGCCATTACAAACTACGGAACGGCCATCGGCAACCAAACCGTCAACGTACTGGTAGCCGCCGGGGTATACCTGGGCTATGGCTACCTGTGGGAACATTTCCGCCTCATCGACGACCTGCCTATGACCTGGTATAATTACCTGCTTTTGCTCCTGGGGGTCGATTTCATTTTTTACTGGGTACACCGCTGGGGGCACGAAATCAATATCATGTGGGCGGCCCACTCGCCCCACCACAGTGCACAGGAAATAAATTTCCTGGTAGCCCTACGGGCGAGTGTCACACAACGACTGTTCTCGTTTTTCTTTTTCTGGCCGCTGACGATCATCGGGTTTCGGCCCTTCGACATCTACCTAATGACGGCCATCCACCTGTTCATTTCCTTTCTGCACCATACCGAACTGATCCCGAAACTGTGGCGCTGGATCGAATATGTCTTCACTACCCCCTCTCACCACCGGGTGCATCACGGGGTGAATTTCAGGTACCTTGACAAAAACTACGGCGAGTTCCTGATCGTCTGGGATCGGTTGTTCGGCACCTACGAAGAAGAAACCGACAAGGTGATCTACGGTATGTACGGACAACCGGAAACCTGGAATCCCATCGCGATCAATTTTCACTATTACTACGTGCTGTGGCAGGACGCCCGGCAGGCGACGCATTGGTGGGATAAAATCAGGATTTGGTTTATGCCCCTGGGCTGGCGACCCGCCAATCTTCCGGTGCATCCACCCAAAGAAGAGATTACGGCCCAGAATCAGCGAAAAATCAAAACGTTTCGAATCCCCGGCTCGGATCACTACCTCATTTCGGGGGCTGTATTTGGTGCCGTCCTGATGATGCTGGTCATTAGTCCCAACAGCGCCCTCAGTACCTGGGAGCGGGTGGCGGGTAGCCTGCTGCTTTGGCACCTGATTGTCAACTGGTCGGGAATTCTGGAAGCCAAGCCGTGGCTGTTCAACTCCGAAATGATCCGAATCCCGCTGACCTGTGGGTGCCTGATTCTGTTTTATGACTTGTTCCACCATCCGCTCTGGCTGGCCGTATGCCTGCTCTACCATCTGTACAGCTTTGTAAGCGTCGTGCTATTTTACCGCCCCAGAGGACAGTTCTAATTCTTTTTTAATCCCTCACTTAACCATTCTATACAACACCTCAACCCACTTTTCCAATGAAAAATATATCCTGTCTTGCCTTGCTGCTGGCCCTGTTGTTTGGAGCAGCCCACGCCCAGCCTACCCAAACCATTCGGGGCCTGGTACTGGACAAAGAAGCCAAATACCCGCTGGTGGGTGTGACGGTACAATTGCTCACTTCTGCCGGACAACCGCAGGGCGACGCCACCGATGCGGAAGGCACCTTTCGCCTTTCCAACGTGGTGGTGGGCCGGCAGACGGTCAAGCTGACGCTGGTGGGCTACAAGGAAGTACTGCTCAATAATATTCTGGTGGACGCCGGAAAAGAAACCATCCTGAACCTGGAAATGGAGGAGGCGGTGACCAACCTGGAAACGGTGACGGTGCGGGCGCGACGCAACGGCGAGGCCGCCAACGAGATGGCCACCGCCAGCGCCCGGCAGTTTTCGGTAGAAGAAACGGGGCGTTTTGCCGGCAGCCGGGGCGAGCCCGCCCGCATGGCCTCCAACTTCGCCGGCGTGCAGGGGGCCGACGACTCGCGCAACGACATCGTGATTCGGGGCAATTCGCCGTCGGGCCTGTTGTGGCGGGTAGAAGGCATTTCGATTCCCAATCCCAATCACTTTGCGGAGGCGGGTTCATCAGGTGGTCCGGTGAGTATCATCAACAACAAGTACCTAGCTAATTCGGATTTTTTCACGGGAGCGTTTCCGGCTGAATTCGGCAATACAGTATCAGGCGTGTTTGATCTGAAACTGCGCAACGGCAACAACGAGAAGCACGAAACTGCCGCCCAGTTCGGTTTCCTGGGTACCGAGCTGATCGCCGAAGGGCCATTTTCCAAAACCGGGAAAGCTTCGTACCTGATCACCGGACGCTACGCCAATTTGTGGCTCTTCAAAAAACTGGGAATTGACATTGGTACCCAGGCTACCCCTTCCTACGCCGATGGATTTATGCGCATGAATTTCCCGCTCAAAAATAAAAACGGGAGTTCGGCCGGATCGGTGGCGGTATGGGCGCTGGGAGGTACCAGTACCATCAACATTCTGGCCAGCACCCAGGAGGCCGCCGACCGGAACATTTTCGGACAGAACGACCGCGACCAGCATTATTCCAGCAACATGAAGATTGGCGGCATTACATATAGCCGTTCAGTAAATAAAAGCCTGTTCCTCAAATCTACGGTAGCCGTGTCCAACAACGTGCAGGATTCCAGGCATGAATTCCTATTCCTGCAAAAAGACGAAACCGGCGCGCCGACCATAGTGAACAAACGCTACGCCATCGACTCCATCCGCCCGTTGCTCGATTTCCGGTTTTCCGAAACCAAGTATTCTCTCTCCACTACCCTCAATAAAAAGTGGGGGGCTACCCGGTCGCTGCGGGCAGGGATCAACCTGGATCTGATCCGTTTCAATGCACATGACAGTGTGCGGATATTCAATGAGTCCGACGCCCTGTGGACGCCCTGGCGGGAGCGGTGGGACGCCGACGGCGCTACTTTTGCGGTGATCCAGCCCTTTGTCCAGTACAAGGAGTACCTCTCCGAAAACCTGGCGCTAACCGTTGGACTGACCAGCCTGGTCAATACGATCAACAGCTACAGCAAGTCCTGGATCGAACCCCGGGCGGGGCTGGCGTGGGATTTACCCAAACGACAGAAAATCTCGCTGGCGACGGGATTACACAGTCAGTCACTGCCCACCTACCTGTACTTTTACCATCCCGATTTGAAAGGTCAGCCCGCCCTACCTTATCCGGTGCGGGAGGTGGGTCTACGCAAGAGCGTTCACCTGGTGGCGGGGTACTCGCGTCTACTCCGCGAAAACATGCGGTTTCTGGCCGAAGTCTATTATCAGTATCTCTATAAGGTACCCGTTACCGTACGTCCGTCGTCCTTCTCGATCCTGAACGCAGGTGCGGGGGCCGAACGAGTGTTCCCGGAACAGCTTGAGAATACGGGCTTTGGTAAAAATTACGGCCTGGAAATGACCCTGGAAAAGTTTTTCAGCAACAACTACTACTTCCTGCTCACCGCCTCGCTGTTCGACGCCAGGTACCAGGGATCGGACAAGGTCTGGCGCAATACCGACGTCAATGGCAAGTATGCCTTCAATGCCTTGTTTAGCCGGGAATTTGTGGTCAAAAAAGGCCGGACGCTCAACCTCGGGGCGAAGTACACCACCACGGGCGGGCGCTGGTACGGCCCCGTCGACGCAGCGGCCTCGCGCCGCGAACAGTCGGTTATTTTTGAGGAGGCTACCCTGAACTCCCGGCAGTTTGTCCCCTACAACCGCTTCGATATCAAGACCGAATACAAGGTCAATAAAAATCGATTGACGCATACGTTCGCCGTGGATTTTGTGAATATTCTGGGCATTCAGAATCAGCTCAGCGTGAGCTACTCACCCGAACCACCCTACTATCGGCAGGAGTATCAATTGGGCTTTTTGCCAATCTTTTTTTATCGGATTGATTTTTGAAAAGAAAGGTGTTTGACTTTATTACGGGTATCCTTTTTTTCATGCCTTAGAAGCGGTAATCCACAGATTATTGCCTATTGTAAACGAGCTTCATGGTGTCCCAACCAGAGCGATCTACCTGGACAGAGATAGCAATAGATTTCCCATCATTGATCAACTTCCAAATCTCCGTTACTTTAATAACTGCTTTCTCACTGTAATCATCAAGGAATCTGGCTGAACTGACAGTCATCGTTTGACCATCATCCGACCACCTTGCGGTAGATTCCTCCCTTGGGCTTCCGACCACGAGAGCCTCTCTTTCTTTACCGTCAAAGGCCAGTTTCTCTTTTCTCGGCACTAGCTCGCCGTCAATCGACGGGCTTGTTACGTCTAGTGTTAGAAAACCGGCCTGCTCGGCTATTTTCATTGTTTTGGAACGTATATGATCTTGCTCTCCTAAAATGCAAATAGGAAAATTTCCATCACGTTTACTTTCCGACTCATTCAGTTTCCATTCACCAGAAAAATCAATACGATTTGCGGTCGCCTTTGTTAGGTGGTAGGAGGTAGATGTGGTATCTGCTGGCAGGTCAGTTTTCCAGGCGGCGCAAACAACGAGCGTCAGGCAAAAAGTATAGGAATGTACGGTTTTCATCATGTTTACTTTTTTTTATAACCAATTGATTTTAACAAATCTAACTATTGTCATTCTGAGCTTTCGTTAATGACTTGTGAAAGAATGTTAACGAAATGTTAAAGTCGTCTGGAATAACTTCACGGAAGGTTTAGGTCTTGAACGTTCTGAATAAGAGACTGCCATCCGATGCGGGATGTTGCACGGAGTAGGGCTATTTTTCAAGAAAAAGGCCTTCACTGCCAAGCGCGTCTCAATGGGGGTACCACCCGCTTTTCAACCCGTGTCAGTAGGTACCTGAGAAAATGCTTCCTCTCCCCAAATATCATACAAATGTAGTATTGACCCTGAGTAGTGGGGCCTGCAACTTTGCAGACGTCAATTCACCAAACATCTGCACGTATGAAAAAGCTACTCACGATTCTTCTGCTCAGTACGGCTACGATGGCTGCTACATTCGCCCAGACCGATAAAACGATCCTATATTCCGCCGCCGATGTATTGCACGGCGTGGGCAAATACAATGGGCTGGGCTTCGGCGCGGGGCTGAACGCCCGGCTACAGTATCCCATCAGGCAGAACCTGGCCCTGACCGCGAAGGTGGGGGCCGAATACTACCGAATTTCGACGTATTCTTACAACCTGGGGTTCACGCATTTGACCTACGGCTATAACTATGCTACGGGCTGGGGATTCAACACACCCATGTACGGGGGCGTGGTGGGGTACCCCACCGAAACCCACGGGTTCAGCCTGCCCGTTACGGTCGGGCCGCGCCTGTACCTACCCCCGGTTTTGGAAGGCCTGCACACCGACCTGAATCTGGGCCTTGATATTGCGGCCAGCAAAACCATGCGCACCTCGCTACGCTTTGAACCGGGTGTAGGGTACACCCTTCCGCTTCCGGGCGGGAGGTACCTTGACATTACGGCCAGCCTGGTCACTACTTTCAAGCGCGGCGATGGCGTGGTAGGGGTCAGCGTGGCGTACGGATTGCCGGCGAATTTTTGATAGTTCTGGTTGTTGAGTGAAGTTTAGTGGAGTTGGGTGTTTCCACCCTGCTTTATGAAAGGTACCTCACAAGAATCGTACTCGCAGGGTACCCTCAAAAAAGGCTACTCCTCCCAGCCAAACGACTTCGTAACCGCCTTCTGCCAGCCTTTGTAGAGTCGGGTGCGGTCTTCCTGCTGCATAGCAGGATTCCAGGTCTGGGCTACGGCCCAGTTCTTGCGCAGGTCATCCAGATCTTTCCAGTATCCCACGGCCAGTCCGGCGGCGTAGGCTGCGCCCAGCGCGGTGGTTTCGGCCACGGCGGGCGCTACCACCTGAGCGTCCAGCATGTCGGACTGAAACTGCATCAACATTTGGTTGGCTACCATCCCGCCATCCACCCGCAGCGATTTCAACTCGATGCCCGAATCCTGCTGCATGGCATTTACCACATCGACGGTTTGATAAGCCGTAGCTTCCAGCACTGCGCGGGCAATATGTCCCTTGGTCACGTAGCGGGTCAATCCGGCGATCACGCCGCGCGCATCGTTGCGCCAATAGGGCGCGTACAAACCCGAGAAAGCCGGCACGAAGTAGGTGCCCCCGTTGTCCTCGACGCTCTGCGCCAGTTTTTCAATATCGCTGCTCTTTTCGATTAATCCCAGATTATCCCGTACCCATTGCACCAACGCCCCGGCAATGGCGATGCTGCCTTCCAGCGCGTACTGCACGGGCTGATCGCCGAATTTGTAGGCAATCGTCGTCAGTAGGCCTTTTTCGGAAAGTTGCAATTCGTCGCCTGTATTCATCACCAGAAAACAGCCTGTACCGTAGGTGTTCTTGGCCATGCCCGGCTCAAAGCACGCCTGCCCGACGAGCGCGGCGTGCTGGTCGCCCAGGGCTCCGGCGATGGGTACCCCCGGCAGGGCGTCCGATTGTACGTGACCATATACCTCACTGCTGCTTTTGATAGCTGGAAGCATGGCTCGGGGTATGTCAAAGGCATTTAGCATGCTCTCGTCCCATTGCAGCGTGCGCAGGTTCATGAGTTGGGTACGGCTGGCGTTGGTCACGTCCGTGACGTGGATACCGCCTCGGGAGCCGCTGCTCCTTGCGCCGCCCGTCAGATTCCAGATCAGGTACGTATCCATATTGCCGAATAGCGCGTCCCCTTTTTCGGCGTCGGCCCGTAGGCCGTCCACGTGGTCAAGGAGCCATTTCAACTTCAATCCACTGAAATAGGTAGCCAGCGGCAGGCCGGTCGTGGCGCGGAATCGGTCGATGCCGCCTTCTCGTTCAAACCGTGCCATTAGCTCGCCCGTACGGGTATCCTGCCACACCAGCGCGTTATGGTAGGGTTTGCCGGTACGGCGATTCCAGACCACTGTCGTTTCGCGTTGATTGGTAATGCCAATGGCCGCCACATCGGCGGCAGTAATGGAGGCCTTGATGCGGGCCAGGGCAATCACTTCCAGCGTATTTTTCCAAATCTCGTCGGGATTGTGTTCCACCCAGCCGGGTTTGGGGTAAATCTGTTCGTGCTCTTTCTGGCCCACCGAAACGATGTTCCCCTGGCGGTCGAATAAAATACAACGGGTGCTGGTGGTACCCTGATCAATGGCGGCGACGTATTTGGACATGAATTCAGCTATGAGTTAGGAGATATGAATTATGAGATTATTCCGGTCGTTGGTGAAAGTAGTGAGCGCCCTTCGATATGATGCTTTTTACTTATCTTTGAAAGAACCATTTGAAGAGTCGGCGATGGAAAAAGTACAGGAGATTCCCAAAATACTGATTGGCTAAGAATTCAATGAAAGGTCTGGTTTGCATTTGTAGCTGGCACAAACAGTCGCGAACTGTTAAGATTCGCATTTATAACACGCTCCTGGCGTAATCTCAAAAGAGTTTTGTTCAAACACCTCAAAATCTTCATCCAAACCCGCTGGTTTTGGCTACTCGGATTTTTACTCTTCACAGGACTGTTCCTGGATTTTACTTTTCCTTTCCGTCCCAGGGTACCTTATTCCACCCAAATCCAGTCCGCGGATGGTACCGTCCTGCACGCTTTTTTGAGTAAAGACGACAAGTGGCGGCTGCAAACCGAAGTGTCTGAAATTACGCCGCTGCTTCGCAAAACCCTCATTCACAAGGAAGATCGTTTTTTTGCCTGGCATCTGGGCGTAAACCCGCTGGCGCTGGGACGGGCCGCTTTGCGCAACCTGCTCACGGGTAGGCGTACCTCCGGCGCATCGACGATCACCATGCAGGTCGTGCGGCTGCTGGAACCGCGCGAGCGCAGCTATGGTAGCAAATTCGTGGAAATTCTGCGGGCCTTCCAACTCGAATTGCATTATTCCAAAACCGAAATCCTGCAACTGTACCTCAACCTGGTACCCTACGGCGGCAACATCGAGGGTATCAAAGCTGCTTCGCTGCTGTACTTCGGCAAGCCGCCCCAACTGCTGAGCCTGGCCGAAATCACCGCGCTGGCCATCGTGCCTAACCGGCCGTCGAGCCTGCGGCCCGACACCCGCACGGCAACCCTGCTGAATGCCCGCAACGCGTGGCTACACCGTTTTGAGAAGGAAAATTTGTTTGAAAAAAGCACCATTCAGGATGCCCTGCGCGAACCGCTGGAGGTACGTCGCCGCGCCGCACCCCATGAAATACCGCACCTGGCGCTGCGCCTGAAAAAGGAGTATCCCGACCAACCCACCATTCACACGGCCATTAATCGGCAAAAACAGCGACAAACGGAAGACCTGGTCAAAAACTACATCAACCGGCTACGCGGTCAGAATATCCACAACGCGGCAGTGCTGGTGATCAATAACGAAACCATGGCCGTCGAAGCCTACGTCGGATCGGCGGATTTTACCAATCCCTACGACGGCGGACAGGTGGATGGTATCCGGGCGGTGCGCTCGCCGGGCAGTACCCTGAAACCACTGCTGTACGCCACGGCTTTTGACAAAGGCCTCATTACGCCCAAAACCGTCCTCAACGACGTACCTACCAACTTCGGCGGCTACGAGCCGGAGAATTTCGACCAGCGGTTCAACGGACCGGTGACGGTGGAGTTTGCGCTGGCCAATTCGTTGAATATTCCGGCGGTGAAGATTTTGAAAGAGGTAGGTACCCCCGTGCTGGTGGATCAACTCAAAAAAGCCGGATTCCAGACCGTGAGCAAGCAGGCCAAAGACCTGGGGCTGTCGCTGATTCTGGGCGGCTGCGGCGTAACCCTGGAAGAACTCACGCGGCTCTTCGCGGCCTTTGCGCACAACGGCGAGGTACGTCCGCTGACTTTTGGTTCTTCCGGAGTTTTATCCAAGAAAAACAAAACGACTGGCAGTGGCATCATTTCGCCCGGCGCGGCTTTTCTGATCACCAACGTCCTCACGCAGGTCACGCGCCCCGACCTACCCACCAATTTCGACAACACCTACCACCTGCCCCGCATCGCCTGGAAAACGGGTACCTCCTACGGCCGCCGCGACGCGTGGAGCGTGGGCTATAACAAGCGCTACACGGTAGGCGTGTGGGTCGGGAACTTCTCGGGGCAGGGGGTACCTGAGCTGAGCGGTGCCGAAACGGCCACGCCGCTGCTTTTTTCGGTGTTCAATAGTCTGGATTACAACTCGCCCAAAGGCTGGTACCGGGCACCCGAGGCCGTGGCGGTGCGGCTGGTGTGCGCCGTGAGCGGAGATATTCCGGTAGAATTCTGCACCCATAAAATTGTGGATTACCACCTGATGGGCGTGTCGCCCTACCACCGCTGTACCCACCGAAAATGGGTTTTTACCGATGCCGCCGCCAAATTAACGTACTGCCCCTACTGTCTGCCGACGAGTGGCTACGTGCGTCGTTCCTACCCCAACTTCGCCCCCGAACTGATCGCCTACTACGAACTGAAAAAGCTACCTTACGAAAAAGAGCCGCCCCACAATCCGGCCTGTGAGCGCGTGTTCCGCGACGGCGCGCCGTTCATCGTGAGTCCCAACGAGGGCAGCGAGTACTACATCCGCCGCGATGAACCGCAACAGATTCTGCTAAGTTGCCAGGCAGCCAACAACGTGGAGGAGGTATATTGGTACATCAATGACAAGCTCTACCAGAAAAGCGCCCCCACCGCTGCCGTGTTCATGGCGCCACCGCTGGGCCGCGTGAAAATCTCGTGCAGCGATGATAAGGGGCGCAATACGGATATCTGGATTGAAGTAAAGCGGCTATGAGAGGATGTAGGGTACCTAGTCGCGTTTTTGAGCAAAAAGCCAGTCCATGACGCCGGGGGTACCTTCTATTTCGTCCCAGATGCCGTGACCGGCGTTGGGAAATTCGCTGTACCGAGGGGTACCCCCGCCTTTTTGATGGCCCCGATCACATCCCGCGAGCCACTCACCGGAACATTGCGGTCGAGCGTGCCGTGGAAAGCCCACACGGCCACACCCGTCATGTTTCTGGCCAATGCGGGATCGCCCTGCCCGGCGAAAGGCATGGCCGCCGCAAACAGGTCGGGCTGGGTACCGATGAAGTACCACGTCCCGAAGCCACCCAGCGAATGGCCCAGGACGTACCTTCTTGTGGGGTCGATACTGAACTCTTTTTCCAGGGCCGCCATAGTTTCAAAAACCAGAGAGTCTTTCGCGATCAGTCCCGGAACCCCGCCCCAGCTGGTACCGAGCTGAATTTGGGGGACAAAAAGAAACGCAGGGTACTTTTTTCGGATTGAATCCGACGCCAGCATACGGTCTATTCCCTCGATCTGCCGCATGTTATCGGTACCATAGCCCGCGCCTCCGTGCAGACACACCACCAGAGGGTACCTTTGGGTAGAATCATAAGACAGGGGCCGGATTAGTCGGTAGGATAGCTTTTCGCCGCGGCGGTTCACATACGTCCGGGCTTCAAATTGGTTGGCCAGTATCCGAACCGACGCCGAAACATGGGTAGCCTCGTAGCCTTGCAGGGCTATGCGGAAGCCAAAGAAAAGCGTAGCGCCCAATGCCAGTACGCCCAATAGACCCATGAAACTTTCCGAAAACTGGTTCGCAGCGTTCGTCTTTTCCGTAGAAGGCAGTTTTTTGATCTCATCCCTAAAATTTAAAATATAGAGCACCGGAAGCAGCAGACCCGCCAACGAAGCCCACTGACTGACTTTGTCCAGCGCTTGCTTTGGCCAGACCTCAGGAGAAGATTGGGCCAACAAGAAAATGATAAGTAGAGTCAGAGCCAGGATTGCGCCCCCTATACCCGCTATTTTTAACCAGAACCGTTGTCCGGCTTTAGAAAAAATAAGAGCAAGCGAATGGACCAGACTAGTTCCCAAAGCTGCCATAGCCACGATGGGATGGTACCTTTCAAGTCCTTTGAATAACAGCATGATGGCGTAGACGATGCTCGCCAGGATGATGTTGGCCAGGATGGCCAGCAAGCCCGTCGAAAACGCCAGCTGATACTGCTTGTGGTGGAAGTATTGTAGATAAAACAGGAAACCGATTAGGGAAACCAGATTCGTGACCAGGTACCAGCTCGACGAAGAGGATTGGGTGTAAATATGGGCACCGATCAGGAAATGGACAATGGACTGCAAAACGCCGCAGGCGACGGAAAGACCCAGAAAAAAGTTGGCAAAAACATAGGAGTCTTTGTTCATTGCGTTCCCGTGGTTAATGAGGTTCTGTACTTTGTCAAGTATAAAAGCTCTTTACAAAACCAGGGTACTTTATTCCTTGAAAGGTAGCTGACCGGGAACAGCGGAGGTCAGCCCGCCATTTCATGCTTACTTCAGCATCGGGAATATTCGTTTCAAATCGTCGTCGGTGGGGCGGGCGCCGTACTCGCATACCTCAAACGCCTCGGCGTGCTGCACCTGGGCGGCTTTGTCTTTGCCGTACCCTTTTTCCAGCGAAGCCCGTACCTCGGGGGTTATCTTCACCGCCCGGGTTTCGGCCAGCCATTTTTCCTGCTCGGCTTGGTCGGTAGGTACCTTGTCCAGAAAGCCCCCGATCCAGGGCAGCCACTCGTACACCTGCGACCGGTGGGCGTCCAAGGCGTGGATTTTCTGGGCGTACACCGGGCTGATGTCGATGGCTACGTCGGGCCGGAAGGGGTTGGGGCGCTGGAAGTTGTCCTGAAAGTAGAGGAAGACCGGGTTTTTCTGCAAGCGAGGCGTTTCGGGCGCCACATTGGGTACCGCCACCATATAAGCGGCATCCTGCACCAGCACGCCGGTATAGCGATGGTCGGGGTGGTAGTCGTTGGGACGGGGTGCAATGACGACGTCGGCGTTCCACTCGCGGATTTTCTTAATGATTTGCAGGCGTACCGCCAGCGTGGGCAAAAGCTCGCCGTCGTGGTTGTCCAGCACATCGTAGGTCACCCCGAAGCGCTTGCCCGCCTCCTGCGCCTCGGCCAGCCTACGCTTGGCCAGGGCGGTACCCTTCATAGTCTGGTGGCCCGCATCGCCATTGGTGACGGCCACAAACTTGACGGCATACCCCATTAACGACAGCAGCGCCGCGGTTCCACCGCTTTTAAGGTCACAGTCGTCGGGGTGGGCACCAATCATGATCACCCGTATTTTCGATGGGTCACTTTGCGCTACGGCTGGTAGCAGGGTAGCGATTCCCAGAAAAAGTATCGAGAATACAGCCAGGCGGTGGTACGTCAGGTACATGAGAAGGGTAGGGGCTAGGTTATGGATTGCTGAAGGCTACCGGGAAAAGGCATTTTCTTGCGCCAGTAACCGATTCTCTTAAAAAGTAAAACCTGGCCCTACTTTACCTGCCTTTTGCATACCGGAAAAGTGCGGAAGCCTGGATCGCTAAGAAGCTATCGCAAAATGCCTGGTACTGGATGCGGAAATAAGTGGTATAGAAATAAGAAAACAGGATAGGGCAGGAAGGTAAGCGTTTGATTTGTTGCACACCTTTATAACTTTTTAGGACCGAAATGCGTTTGACAAAAAAAGCAATCAACTATACAAGCCAAAAAAGAACATGAAAAAGACCATCTTATTATTTGCTCTGGCACTGATCACCGTCGCTACGGTGGGCGTCTCGGAGGTGTATGCCCAGAAACCCAGCCCCAAAATGACTGCCGAAGGTACCAATGTAAGTGTAGCGTATGGACAACCCTCCAAGCGGGGACGGGTTATTTTCGGTAAGGAAGGCAGCGGCAGCCTTGAACCTTACGGAAAAGTGTGGCGTACGGGTGCCAATGAGGCTACCGAAATTACCTTCAAGAAAGACGCTATGTTTGGCGGCAAGCCCGTCAAAGCAGGTACCTACTCGCTGTACAGCATTCCCGGAGAGAAAGAGTGGACCGTGATCCTGAACCCCGAACTGAAGCAGTGGGGCGCTTTCGGCTACGATAAAGTGAAGGATAAAAACGTGGCCGAAGTGACCGTACCGACCAAAATGTACGATACCTCAGCTGAAAAACTGATGTTCGACGTAAAAAATGACAACAAGCTGAGCTTCCAGTGGGACAAAATGGGCTTTGAGGTACCCATCACCTACCAGAAATAAGCAGTCTTTTCCTACTTGTTTAGCCTGATTCCCCACGGAGTCAGGCTTTTTTATTGCTGATTTTCCACCAGGATTAAGGCATCCCGGTTGCGCAGCCAAACAGCCTGATTCAACTGGGTGTTGGCTCGGGTACCCAGGGCCGTCGACACCACACCGGTGCCAAGCGACACCCAAAAGAATGTTCGGAAAGCCTCCCTATTCCCCGTAGCGAGCGAATAAATGGAACCCGCCGAGCCTACCAGAGATACAACCAAGGCGATGTTACGATTGCGACGGGAGCGGATGTAGAGGTCCATACCCGCTGGGGAAACCGAAAATTCCCGCCGTAGGTTGGCAGCTCCCGCATACACTACATTGTTACGCACATAGCGCGTGGGGCCCAGCATGTAAATCGTTTCGCGATCGTATAGAGACTGGATGGGCCGCTGGTTGCCAACCTGTGCTAAGCTTACCTGACCCATACTAGTCAAAAGCCCTATACAAATGGCAGCGGCACGGATGCCGGAACTCCGTGTGAAGCTGGATTTAGCGGTTATCTGGGGTAGGTAGGAGGTCAAAATAGTGATAGTAGTTTTGGATAAAAAATAAGGGCACCTACGATTGCCGCCGAAATGGCCACGATCAGGACCCCGCCGGCGGCCAGATCTTTCACCGATTTGATGAGCGGGTGGTACTCGGGCGATACGGCGTCGGCCAGCTTCTCGAGGGCTGTATTGAAAGCTTCGGCCGCCCATACCAGCGCAATCTGTGTAACGATCAAGGCCCACTCGGTCGGCGAAAGTCGGAAATAAAAACCCGCTCCCAAAACGGCTATCGCCACGAAAAGATGAATGCGGGCGTTGTTTTCAAAGATGAAAAGATCCGCTATGCCTTTCCCGGCGTAGCGAAAACTGCGGAGGGCTTTGCGAAAATCAATGGGGAAGGGCATGATAGTAGAATTCGTACAATCAGCGTTTTTTGGTAAATTCCTTCATCATGACCCACTCGCGGCCCGGCGTTTTGGCCTTGAAGGTTTCCAGGCAGCCCCGATCCTGCAAAGTGATGTAGCAGGTTTTCCCATTGCGCCCCCCGAAACAGATGTTGGATACCTTTTTGCCAATGGTGGGGATGGTCTTGATAACCTTACCGGCCGGGGAAACCACCGCTACCTGACCCAGGCCGTGGCGGGCAATGTACAGATCGCCGTTCGTGGCACAGCGCATGCCATCCATGCCACCCTCCTCAAATTTCAGCAGCAGGCGTTTGTTCGACAGGGTACCGTCCGGGGCCAGGTCGAAGGCCCAGACGTTGCGCTGCACGCTTTCATTCACATAGAGCGTCTTCTCATCGGGACTGATATCGATGCCATTGGTGGTACCCATGTTTTCGGCTACCAGACGGACCGTACCGCCAGGCGCCACGTGCCACACCTGCCCGGTACCTTCCTTCCAGTTAGGATCGGAGCAGAAAATATGTCCGCTGCGGGTAATGGCCAGATCATTGGGTTGGTTCATGCGGGGTTCATGGGCGTACACGGTCACTTCGCGGGTTTCTAGATTGGCTTTCAGGACGTTGTGGCCCGTAAAATCGGCGATATAGAACGTATTGGCATCGCCAAACCGGATGCCGTTGCCTGTACTACCCTTGGGTAGGGTAATGAAAAAACTCGTTTTGCCACGTCGGCTGATTTGAGCGATTGTGCCATCCTGGGCAAAATTGACGGCATAAATGTTACCATCGGCGTCCACGGCGGGTCCTTCACAATTGCCCGTGAATTCTTCCGGAGCCGTGAAGGTCTTGGATACGGGGGGGACGACATTCGGTTGGCCCATGGTCGGCTGGGCGGTGCCCGGTTGACCGAACCCCCGCAAAGCCAGGCCGAAAGCACACATGAAGAGGAGAGTAGAGTTGTGTAAAATCATACGGACAGACATTTCAGACCAGAAAGGTACGTATTCCCAAGGTATTGCGTATTTCTGACAAGATAAAAAAACGCCGGAGCATTTCTGCCCCGGCGCGCGAGAGTTGGGTTAGGGCCGGAAAAGACCGGTGTCTCTAGGCGTCCTTCCACTTGATGGCGCAGCCGATCGCCTTGGTCGTCGTAACCACCACGGGCTTTCCGGCCAGTAGGTTGGCGACTGCGTCTTCCACGTAGCGTTTGGTCACGCTGGCCGGGTCCTGGGGGTTATCGTCGAGGGTACCTATGTACTGGACGACGAAGGTACCCCCCGTATTCTTGAGGACATAAGCCTGGGGCGTTCGGGACGCACCAAAGGCACGCGTTACGGTCTGGGTATCATCCACCAGGTAGGGGTAGCTGAATCCCTTGGTTTTGGCCCGTTCCCGAACCTGCTCAAACGTATCGTCTTCGTAGGTTTTGGGGTCACTCGGGTTGATGGCCACCACCGGATAGCCCTGCGTGGCAAAACGCTCATTCAGGGCACCGACCCGATCTTCGTAAGCTTTGGAAAAAGGACAGTGGTTGCAGGTGAATATCACGATCACGCCTTTCTGACCCGAAAAGTCAGAAAGCGACACCATACTGCCGTTCACATTTTTCAATCGGAAATTGGCCACCGCATCCCCGATCCGGTAGTCGGCCGGGGAAGAAGCGGACCTCAGGTGCAGGCTGGAAGCGGTTGCCGTAGCGCCCCAGCCCACCAGGAGGCTCACAATTAATGCTGCATATTTTTTCATCGCTTCATAGCCTGAGTAACATTGCTTTTGACAATCAATAACCGACAAAGTAACCTAGCGCGTGGGCTAAGGTTTCGTAATTTAGTGATTTCTCGTAAAACGCCCTCTTCTTGTTCGTTGGGTTGAGGATCAGTGTAGCTGGTAAGGCTCCCGACCAGCTGGGATCCACGCGGTCGATCCAGCTGTTGGCGTCGGGTTCATTGAGCAGCCACACCGTGTTTTTGAGTTGCATGCGCTCTACGAAAGGTACCACTCGCTTATCCTTGTCTTGTACAAAATCCATGCTCACCAGCACGATCTTGACTTTTTGGCCGGCAAAGCTGCGGTTGAGTTGCTCAAAATAAGGGAGTTCTTTAACACAGGGGCCGCACCAGGTGGCCCAAAAGTTAACGATGTAGGTAGTGTCCGTATTTGAATTCAACAGATTTTCCAGGGCCGACCACTTTACTTCGCGTACCGTCAGGCCTTTGGGCTTAGATAAAATATTTTTTTCTTTTTTTACGGGATTCTCGACCAGGGCTAGCGAAGTGCCGGGATTATAGGGCAAAGAATTTTGAGCATAAGCTTTTAGTGTGATAGTTAAAATACAGATTATCAGCGTGTTTTTCATAAATTAATAGGATATTTTTGTGGTTTATGGCAAAGACTGGTAGGGGTACCTCAATCATTGTGCCAATTTTTTATGACCCTGTTTTCCGGTCTGAATCGATAGAGGCCGGGCGAGGAAACAGGTACTTTTAATCCTTGTCCGACTTTCTTCAAATGGGAATGACTTTCTACCAAAATTCAGCCCATGGAATTCATTACGACCTCAGCCCTCACGAAGAAGTACGGCCCTACTCTGGCGGTCGATGAGATTTCCCTTCGCGTCGAGGAAGGCGAGATGTACGGGTTTCTGGGGTTGAACGGAGCGGGCAAGACTACCCTGATCAGAATGTTGCTTGGCATGATCCGACCCGATGGGGGAGAAGTAAGGCTTTTTGGTCAAAAGGTCAACCGGTCCTTCAACGCCTGGAATCAGGTCGGTTATTTGGTAGAAACGCCTTATGCCTATCCCAATCTTTCGGTACTTGAAAACCTCAAAGTTTATTACCACTTACGACAGTTGAAAGACCCCGGTCTGATTGACCGGATCATCGAAAAGCTCAAACTGAACCCGTACAGGTATAAAAAAGCGGCGCAACTGTCTTTGGGCAATCAGCAAAGGCTGGGACTGGCCAAGGCCCTCATGCACGAACCCAAACTGCTCATACTGGACGAACCCATGAACGGGCTCGACCCCGAGGGAATTGTGGAGGTGCGACAGCTGTTGCGGGAGTTGGTGTCCACCGGCTCGACGGTCTTCCTGTCGAGTCATCTGCTGAGCGAAATGGCCAAAGTAGCTAGTCGCGTCGCGATCATCCATCAGGGTAGGTTGGTCAAAGAGATATCCACCCACGATTTGGCTAAACAACTGATTCAGAAGGTACTGGTAGATACCCGCGACAATCCGCGGGCGGTCGCTTACTTGGCCGAAGCAGGTACGGAGGCCAGTCTGAACAGCGAACAGGAAATAGAAATTTTGGACGAAA
The DNA here is from genome assembly GCF_009296315.1 of Salmonirosea aquatica. Taxonomy (NCBI): domain Bacteria; kingdom Pseudomonadati; phylum Bacteroidota; class Cytophagia; order Cytophagales; family Spirosomataceae; genus Salmonirosea; species Salmonirosea aquatica. The sequence continues at coordinate 1,688,759 of NZ_WHLY01000002.1, read as the reverse complement.
AAGCCATCAGGAACCCCGAAATGATTACAAAACTCTTGGCAGAGAAAGGTTTACCTCCCCGCCAGGTATATACCTTCACGGAGGATCTGGAATCGTATTTTCTTCATACCATCAAGCCGTAAGATCCGATGACGAACCGATTTCCGGCCCTGCGCGCTGAACTCCTCAAAAACAGACATTCTACCATTACTAAGGTCACGATTGCCGCTTTTGGCCTGGCGCCTTTGATGGGTGGCGTATTTATGCTGATACTCTCCGACCCCGAAGCCACCGCCCAGGCAGGTGCCCTGAGTGCCAAGGCGCGGCTGATGAGTTTTTCGGTGGACTGGACATCGTACTTCGGCTTACTGACTCAAGCTATGGGGGTAGGTGGGGTACTGATTTTTGGCTTTGTGGCGAGTTGGTTGTTTGGCCGGGAGTACTCCGAAGGTACCGCTAAAGACTTGCTGTCACTACCTACCTCCCGCGCCCGGATTATCCATGCCAAATTCGTCGTCTATGCGCTTTGGTGTCTGACTCTGATGGTCTCCAACCTGCTGATTGGCCTATTGATCGGCCTGATTGTTCAGCTACCCGGTTCTCCTTTTCCGGCACTCGGTGCGATGCTTCCTCATCATCTTATTACCACGGTGCTGACCATAAGCCTGGGTACTCCTGTTGCCCTGCTGGCTCTGTGGGGGAAAGGGTACCTGGCCCCTCTGGGGTTTGTGTCCTTTATGGCGGTGATTGCCCAGATTATTGCGGCAGCAGGCTACGGGCATTATTTTCCATGGACGATTGCCGGCCTGTTCAGCGGTATCAGCCAGGAGGCAGTATTACAATTGAACGGCGTGAGTTATATGATACTAGCCGCTACCAGCCTCGTCGGTTATTTTTGTACGGTGCTGTACTGGAATCGGGCGGATCAGGCGAAATGAAAATCTCGGGAGGTAGGGTACCCTTCAAAAAATTCGGGAGCGTACATTGTGAATTCAGGCGCAAGTCCTTATCTTTGCCCCTCATTTCAAAAAAGAAGCTAGACACATGTACGCAATCGTAGAAATCGCAGGTCAGCAATTTAAGGTAGAAAAGGGCCGCACCATCTTCACGCACAGGCTGGAAGGGGATGCGGACGCTGCACTTGTTTTCGACAAAGTCCTCCTCGTCGACGACGGAGGCGCGATCCAGATCGGTGCCCCCGGGATCGAGGGTATCACTGTAAACGCCACGATTCTGGAACACCTTAAAGGTGAGAAAGTAATCGTTTTCAAAAAGAAACGCCGCAAGGGTTACCGTAAGAAAAACGGTCACCGTCAGTACCTGACGAAAATCCGGATTGACGATATTTTAGTATAGGTGTACGAGCTGATAGCTTGTTAATACCTACTAACTTGGTAAGTCGACCCCGTTTATTTTTGCAAAAGACTAATAAGAAAAGCGATCAGCTATCGGCTATCAGCCAGTAGCAATTCATATTAAAAAACAAATATCATGGCACATAAGAAAGGTGTAGGTAGTTCCAAAAACGGACGGGATTCGAATCCTAAATATCTGGGCGTTAAGCTTTTTGGTGGACAGCACGCCAAGGCTGGCAGCATCATTGTCCGTCAGCGGGGTACGAAACACAATCCAGGCCGCAATGTCGGCGTGGGGCGTGACCACACGTTGTTTGCATTGGTGGAAGGCCACGTAGTGTTCAAAAAGAAAGCCGGCAATAAGTCGTACGTTTCGATTGAACCCATCGCAGTAGCCGAGCCCGAAGCCGCTGAGGCATAGCCTTCGACTGGTTTTATCGCCAGGCCGGATTGTATAAGATCACCAGAAAGCCCACCGGATTCATTCCTGTGGGCTTTCTCTGTGAACAAACCAATTCGGGGCATCTGATGTTCTGGTAAATAGCGGGTGGCCATGGGTGGGTACCCGCTATTTACCAGAACCTGCATTTCAAATTATCCATTTATTATTTTCAAATAAGATATGTTGAATCGTCCAATCTATATTTATACGGAACTGAGTCCCAATCCTAATTCCATGAAATTCGTCCTGAATTTCGAGTTGGTACCTGACGGACTGTCGTTTGACTACCCGTCGCACGCCGCAGCTATGGAAGAGGGTAAAGCCTCGCCCCTGGCGGCCGACCTTTTTCAGTTTCCCCACGTGCAGCGGGTATTTATTGCGAGTAATTTCGTTACGATTACCAAGGATGACGACAGCGCCTGGGAAGAGGTACTGTACGATACCAAGCAGTTTTTGAAGATATACTTTGAAGAAAACCAGCCGGTCTTTGAGCCCAAAACCATAGAAAGCAACACGCTGGTGGTGGAGGCCAATGATACCGAAACCGTGCAGAAAATCAAGGCAGCTTTGGACCAGTATGTACGCCCGGCGGTGGAGTCGGACGGCGGCGCGATCAACTTTCATTCCTTCGATGAAGATTCAGGTGCCGTAAAGGTACTACTACAAGGCTCGTGCAGCGGCTGTCCATCTTCGACCCTGACGCTCAAATCGGGCATCGAAAATCTGCTGACCCGCATGGTACCCGGTGTGAAAACGGTAGTAGCGGAGGGAGTTTGAAATTACCAGTGAGTTAGAGTTGACAGTGTTTTTTGGGTTCTAGCGATAACGATGACAGGTTTTGATCAGCTGATCAAAACCTGTCATCGTTATCAACGCTCCATTATCAATTATTCACTACCTAAATATTGTTACGCTGCCGCTCTTCACGGGTAGCTCAGGGTGCAGTTTGATGACGTAGTAGTAGGTGGCGTTGGGTAATTCCTCGTTGTTGATTCGGCCATCCCAATCATTGTGGTACCCCTTGGAAGCATATACTGTATTACCCCAGCGGTTGAACACCGTGACTTCGCAATCGGTGTAGGCGCTACTGTTTTCTATTTCCCAGGTATCGTTGGTGCCGTCGCCGTTGGGCGTAAAGCCATTGGGGATTTTGACCGGCGGCAGTACCACAATCCGAATTTCACTTTCCGAAAAACAGCCGTTGGCCGCTGTGACGCGCAGAAGGTAGGTAGTCGTTTGCTCAGGCGAAGCTATGGGTTGGGCCAGAGTAGGGTCATTTAGGCCCAGCGGCGGCGACCACGCGTAGGATGCCTCTTCGGTCACAGAACTGCGGAGCAGCAGGCTATCCCCCTGTAGAATAGTTTTGCCACTGCCCAGCAGTGCCCTGGGAGCAGGCAATACCTGAGCCGTACGGGTAGCGGTAGCACTACAGCCCGTAGGAGCCTGGTAATTGTATGTAATTATGTGACTGCCCCCTCCGGCTTGCCGGGCATCGAACGTGGTACCTTCTACACCCCGCCCCGAAAATGTACCCCCCGCTGGAGTGGCAACCAAAGCCAAACGAGTATTGGCCTGGCCGCAGACAAGCGGGATGGAGTCAAAAAGTACCTCAGGCAAGGGATTGACCACGATTCGCAGCGTATCCGAACGCCGGAAGCAGCCGGTAGTGGTATCCTTCACCTGAACCGAATAAATACCCGCGTTACGGACAAAACGGGAAGAACGCAGGGAATCTGGTTGAACCACATCGTCCCGGTACCACGCGTACGTCAGGTTGGATCCCTGGTTGGCCTGCAGTTGCACCGAGTCTCCCTGGCAGAGTTGCGTGACGGCAGGAATACTAAGCTGGGCGGGTGGCAAAGCATTGAGAGTCACCACAACGGTATCCCTGCTTACGCAGCGTGTCACTACATCGGTAGCTTTCACCAGATACACGCCCGCCTCCCTGACGCCTGATAATGTGCCTAGGGAAGCTCCGTCGAGATCGGTGCCGTCCTTCTCCCAGCGGAACGACCAGCCCGGTCCGCCGACGTTTGCTTTCAAATCGAGCGAGCTACCTTCACACACCCCGGCTTCGGGGCCGGGTGTGATTTCTACCTGCGCCTGCGTGCGGTATTTTACCCCGAATTTCTCACTGAGGGTACTGGTGTTGGCACAGCGGTCGGCAAAGGTTTTGACCACGCTGTACACGCCTTCCTGCGTAATGGTAATGGCGGCTCCCTTGGCCTGTTCAAGATTGACCCCGTCGCGCTGCCATTGATACGCCCACCGGCTATCGACTTCGGCTTTTAGCCTGATCGTATCACCCCGGCAAATGCCAACTTCGATGAGCGAATCGCCCTCGGCTACGGAGGTGCCGGGAGGAAAGTCGGCTTCCGTAAGCGCAACGGGAGGCGGATTTTCATTAGAGCAGTCGACCACCACCATCTGGTAGTCACGGTGGACTTCACCGACTTTGTGTCCGTTACGGTATTCTTCCACCACAACCCGATACACGAACAATCCGGTTTTGGAGGGTGTCAAACTAATGGTACCCGTTTTGGAGTCTAGAGTAAAGGCAGGACTGCTTGGGAGAGGATTGGTCATACTGAAGCCATTTCCCCATTCTATTTGGGGATAAGGCCCGGCTGTTGCAGGTGCGAGTGGATCGATCCCATAAGGCGGGCGCGTACTGGTGAAAGGAGTCTCCAGCCGGTAGCGGAGTTCATCTCCGTCGGGATCGGTAGCGCCCGAAGCGAAGGTGTAGGGCTTGTCACGGCACAGGACTTCGCCGTTGGCCGGACTGAATACCGGGGAACTGTTCTGCGTAGAAACGGGCGGAAACTCCCCGTACAGCACTAGGGCCGAGGTACCAGCACTCTGAATATTGCCGACGGTACTGCTGCGGCAGCAACGTTCCCAGGTAATGTAGTAGCCTTGAGGATCGCCATATTGACTCAGGGGAAGCTGAATGTCAGCGGCAAATTTTACGACATTGATTTTCAAATTGCGGGAAGCAGCGCAGCCAGGATTGGTAAAAGCCAGCGGTTCCCGACTTACCAGCTTCAGGCCCAGGTCGTTGAGCCGTACATTGTCTCTCTTGCGAAAAAAAGAGACGGTCAGTTCCGTCTGCTCGGCGTTGGGGTCGGTACTTTGGGCGTCGTAGTATAACACCACGTATACGGTGAAGGTACCTTTGAGGTTGTCTTTGGGGGTTAGAACTAGATTGCCGCCCAGAATGTGGGAAGCCCGGAGAGGCGTTCCACACGCCAGTATTCCCAACAGAATTAACCAAAACCCTTTGTAATTTTTCTTCATCCTCCTTCAAATCTTCTTTCGGATATCCCGCAATTTCAGTGCCAATTTGATCCAGGAGAAAAGAAAGAAGTGACAACACAAAATGAATAAAATAAAGGAATAATGTACCCGAAACTGAATTGGGTTGAGTTGCTTTCTAAAACGAGGTGGATACTTTCCATGTCTCAAAATTTTCACACCATTTAGGCTAATAATTCAAAGAGGAGTTTTATATTTGAAGAATAGTATGCAAGCATACCTATTTTATGATTTCTCGTTTTTCAAACCGGGTACTCCCGATAAAGCCTTAGAAAATGGCTCAGTATTTCAGCCGCCGCAATTTGGATTTCCTGCTTTACGAAGTTCATCATGCTACCGAACTCACGAAGTACCCCTACTTCGAAGCGCATGACCGCGAAACATTCGGCATGGTGCTGGATTCGGCGACGCAAATCGCCGACACGATCATGTACCCCCACTACCGCGATGTGGATCGCAACCAACCTGAGTTGAAGGAAGGCAAGGTGACGGTGCATCCGCAAATCAAGGCATTCCTGCGAGCGGTGGGCGAAGGCGGTTTGATTGGGGCCGGTTTTCCGTTTGAGCAGGGAGGACAGCAACTGCCCGAGTTGATCGGCTCTTGCGTGAGTTTTATCATGATGGCGGCCAACAACGGGATGATGTACATCGGCCTTACATCGGGTGCGGCCAACCTCATTGCCTCCTTCGGCTCATCTGTCCTGATCGATACGTACGTAGCCAACCTGTTGAACGGTACCTGGCAAGGTACCATGGCCCTCACCGAGCCCCAAGCGGGTAGCTCGCTGTCGGATATTACGACGTCGGCTGAGCCTCGCGCGGATGGCAGCTATTCGATCAAAGGGCAAAAGGTTTTTATCTCGGCGGGCGACCACGACGCGGTAGACAATGTGGTACACCTGATGCTGGCGCGGATCAAGGGCGCACCCAAAGGCACTAAGGGTATCTCGCTCTTCGTAGTACCCAAATACCGATTGACCGATGAAGGTACCCTGGAGCAAAACGACGTGACTTCCACGGGCATCTACCATAAGCTCGGCCAGCGCGGTACTCCGGCCATGCACCTGACCATGGGCGAAAACGACGATTGCCGGGGCTGGTTACTGGGTGAACCGAATCGTGGGCTCAACTACATGTTTCAGATGATGAACGAGGCCCGCATCGGCGTAGGCATGACGGGCGCGGCCATCGCGTCGGCGGCCTACTATGCCTCGCTGGAATACGCCAAAGAACGTCCGCAGAGCCGCCGGCTTAATGAGAAAAACCTGCTGGATTCGCCCCAGACGATGATCATTCATCATCCTGATGTAAAAAGGATGCTATTGTTCCAGAAAGCCGTTGTAGAAGGCTCACTGTCGTTGCTGATGGAAAGCGCCCGGCTGTCGGATCTGGTGCGGGTGACCGAAGGTGAGGAGAAAGAAAACAACGAATTGCTGCTGGAGCTACTGACGCCCGTAGCCAAGACTTTCCCCACGGAGATGGGAGTACGGTCGGTGAGCGAAGGCCTGCAGGTACTGGGCGGCTATGGATTTACGGAAGATTTTGCCCTCGAACAGATGTACCGCGACATCCGAATTACGCCCATCTACGAGGGCACCACAGGTATTCAAGCGCAGGATTTGCTGGGCAGGAAAATGACAATCAAAGGCGGCAAGGCACCCCAACTGCTCTTTGCCGAAATAAACAAAACCCTGGCGGCGGCCACAACCTACGAGACGCTGAAACCCTACGCTGATAAACTGAGCAGGGAACTCAGACGCCTGCACGAAGTGACCCAAAGCCTGCTGCCCTTTGCCGCCGAAGGCGACTACGAACGGTACCTGATGGACGCTACCCTGTACATGGAGTTATTCGGCATCGTGACAGTAGCCTGGCAGTGGCTGAAGCAGGGGGTCGCCGCTCAAAATGCCCTGCTCACTCGGAACCCCGCCGGGGAGGAAGCCGCCTTTTACGAAAGCAAACTGCACACGATGAAGTTCTACTTTCACTACGAGGTACCCAAAACCCTGGGTCTGGCCACGCGTTTGCAGGATACGGAGGTACTTACCATCGCCAACGACCAAACGGTACTGCTGTAGTCCTGAGGCGGGACATTTCTTGTTGATTTTAAACGTAATTTCTTAATCTGAACTATATCGATTTTCATCAACAACTAAAAACATGACAAGGAGAAATAGGCCCCGCCCCTGGCGGGGTTTTATTTTTTATTGCGTAATCAGCCGCAGGTTTTTCGATTTGGTACGTACCTTTAGCCAGTCTTCCATGCGTTTGGTTTCACGCCAGGTGGGGCGTCTCGTGAACTTGGCGTAGGCTACGTAGGCCGTATCGATCTTGGCGGTCTGGAGATTATGAATGGGTGATAGGGAAAGCGAAAATTCGGTCAGATTGGGGTACTGTACCTTAATTTCCTTGCCAATATCGCCCGATTGTGAATTTAGCGTACGGTACCGGACCACTTCCTTTTCGAGCATGGCAATCCGGGCATCCTTATTCTGCACCAGCTCTTCGTTTTTGGTGTACAAATCTTCCAGAATCCCCGTGCGTAGATCCATATTGAACTTGGCCAGCATACTGGAATTGACTTCATTGTAATCCTGCCGTACTACTAGTTGAGTGTTGGAGAGGCCATAGCGGGGCATACGTCGGGTCATTTTCATGATCTGGGTGCTGTCGATGGTTTGTCCAATGCACGTAATGACGATCCTTGAGGTATCTGCTCCATACAGAAACTGCTGGCTGATTACCTGCGTGGCCTGCTGATTGAGTTCTTCTTCCAGAAATGTGCGCGCCTTGCGTTCGAAAAAGCTTTTTTGCACCACATTGTAAGCAATGAAAACGCTGGGAATCATGGTGGCGATCACCAAAAGAGCGATCCAGATTTTAACCCTGCTTTCTGTTTTGGCGTCGACGTACTGCTTAGGCCGGTACCGCAGATACTTGACAATCACGACCGTAGAAACCGTAATGAATACGCAGTTGATGGAAAAAAGATAAAAAGCACCGATAAAGAAATTCCACTGCCCGGTAGCAATTCCATAACCAGCCGTACAAAGGGGGGCATTAGCGCCGTAGCGATGGCTACGCCCGGAATGGCATTACTCTTGTCTTGGCGCGAGCTGGCTATAATTCCCGCAAAACCACCAAAAAGAGCAATCAATACATCCCAGAGGGTAGGGGCAGTGCGAGCCAGAATCTCGGTTTGGGCATCGCTGAGCGGGGTGATGAGAAAGTATACGGTGGAAGTAAGTACACTGATGAAGGCTGCCACGGCCAGGTTCAGGAGGGCGCGTCGAATCAGCTGTAGGTCGAAAATTCCGATGCCCAGGCCAATGCCAATGATGGGCCCCATAAGAGGCGAAATCAGCATGGCACCGATCACCACGGCGGCAGAGTTCATGTTGAGGCCGATGGAGGCAATGAAAATGGCGCAGATCAAAATCCATAGGTTGGTACCCCGGAAAGCCACGCCGCGCTTGATGTCCTCGATGACTTCCTCATCATCGGCCTTGCCTTCTTCGAGGTTGAAAATATGGGAGATAAAATCCCTGATATTGCGTAAGAAAACGCTGGTGCGGCGCGACTGCATCGAATCACTCATAGGATCGGGAGGATAAAAAAAGAATCGGTCAAATATAATTCTATATATCTTTGATTAACTGAAAAGCCAGAATTCAAGTATACTTAACCCCCTTCGTTGATGGATCTATTTACCGTAATCGCCATTCTCACCACCATTAGTGCGCTGTTTGCGTATGTCAATTTTCGTTATGTAAAGCTCCCTTCCACCATCGGCCTCATGCTGATCGCCCTGTTGTCTTCCATCGCCCTCCTGATCGTGGGACAATTCAATGCGGCGGTTCTGGAAGGTACCAAGGCTTTGGTGAGTGAAATTGATTTTCCGCGGGTGCTGCTGGAAGTACTGCTGAGTTTTTTGCTTTTTGCGGGTGCCCTCCACACCGATATGGCCCTAATGCGGGAGCAGAAATGGAGTATCCTGAGTTTTGCGACGCTGGGCGTGGTACTTTCTACCTTTCTGATGGGTACCTTGTTTTTCTACCTGTTACCCTATGCCGGTTTTGCCATTCCCTTCATCCACTGCCTGTTGCTGGGAGCGCTGATTTCGCCCACCGATCCCATTGCCGTATTGGGAATTCTGAAAGAAGCCAAGATTCCGAAGAACCTTGAGATTGTCATTACCGGTGAATCGCTGTTTAATGACGGGGTAGGTGTGGTGATTTTCCTGACCATTCTAGAGGTAGCCATCCTGGGGCCTGCCGAAATTTCTCCGTCCGAGGTAGCCCTGTTGTTCGGAAAAGAAGTAGGTGGAGGCCTGGCGCTTGGAGCCATGCTGGGGTACCTGACTTTCCGCCTCATGAAATCCATCGATCACTACCAGACCGAAGTATTGCTCTCGCTGGCACTGGTCATGGGTGGCTATGCCCTGGCATCGGCGCTGCATTTTTCAGGGCCTCTGGCGGTGGTTGTGGCGGGTTTGTTTATTGGCAACAAGGGCCGCTCCGAGGCGATGTCGAGTGAAACCGTGGAGTACCTGGATAAATTCTGGGAGCTGATTGACGAATTGCTCAACGCATTGTTGTTCGTGCTGATCGGGCTGGAAATCGTGGTGATTCCTTTCCTGGACGATTACTGGCAGGCGGGCCTGATTGGAATCGTGATTGCGCTAGCGGCACGGCTCCTGTCAGTCTACCTTCCGATTTTGGCCCTGCGCCGTTCGGTGAATTTCATGCCACGTACCCCCTTGATCATGACCTGGGGCGGCTTACGTGGGGGGATTTCCATCGCGCTGGCGCTTTCGCTGCCCGCCGCCATGAACAAGGACATTATTTTATCCATCACCTACTGCATCGTCATTTTCTCCATCCTCATTCAGGGCATAACGCTGGGTCCCATCGTGAAGCGCATCAAGGTACGGTACGGGTTGTAGTGTGGAGGGAGGAAGTTCCAGAGGCGCAAAGGGAGCAAACACTTCTGCCCAACCTATTGGTTTCTAATAGGTACCGATCATTTTTCTACTTTGCTCATCAGTACCTTTGCCCCTTTTTTAAAACAGAAAACTCAACCCGCCCCCTACGTTCAGTAACCCAACGGGCTGGTGCGGGCGTATGAGCTCCAGGGAACTCTGGCGACCTACTTTTACTTCCTGGTACAGGTTGTCGTATCTCAAATCGGCCGTAACGTATTGTGCCGAGCCATGGAGGGCCAGCCACCGGAATATTTTGTAGCGGATGGCGATGCCGGCCCCGGCGGCCGGAGCCAGGATAGTACGCGCCGGAGTCGTATACGAAATGGCTTCCTGCTGGTATTGGGCGTTAAATTCCATGTCGGAACTTGTACCCTGGGCATAGCCTGCTGTCGCCTGAATATCGAATACAAACCGGCCGGCCTGCAATGTGAACATGGGACCAACCATCGCGCTTTGCAGCGTACAGTTGGTAGCTGTGCTCTGCCATGGGGCAGACTGCTCCACATTGACACGCACCAGGCGCAGGAGGTCATTTTGGACATCGTTTTTTCGGATGGGATTCGTGCTGTACATGTACGATCCCACAATACCCCAATGCCAACCCAGCCGGTGGCCCACCGACACCTGTAGCGACTGACCTTTCCCTAGGAAGTTTTGGGTATTTTTGCCAAAGGGCGACACCGTGGGCCTGCCCGAAGAAGCAGTTACGCTAGCAAAAGTCTTATGTCTCAGTGTGGAAAGAATAAAAGTACGCTGGGCCCATGCTTGACCCGAAACCATCAGCACGATTCCCAACAGCAGTAAAAAATGCTTCATAGTCTTAGAAGGAAATTAATCTGAATTGTATTCTCAATTACCATGCCAATATGTAAATATCTATAAATGAGTGGATTGATAAAAAATTATATATATAAAATCGCCCAGGAGCAATCCGACGGAAATCGGTATTTTCCGGCAGGACTGTTTCCCGCCTACCGCTCCAATCCCTCCTTGAGCTATACCCGTCCCGATACTACTCTTTTCTTTTCGGCTATCATCAGTTTTACACTTCAATCATTGCGGGCGCACATTTCACCGGACTGCCATCCACAGGTTGACGAGATTATAAATAAAGTAAAAAAAAACTACCCGGATTTTAGAAACAAGGACGGCCTGAAAACCTACAACTTCTGGAAAACCCGACCCTCCCGGCATTTCCCCAATGGGTACCTCTTCCGTCACTTCGAGCATTTCCGCATCCCCGATGACCTGGACGACACCGCCTTCGTGCACCTCACCGAAAATCCCACAGAAGAAGAACTGCTCTGGCTCAAAAACAAGCTTGCCCAGCACGCCAACGGTACCCGGCAGTGGATCAAGAACACCTACCCCGAGTACCGGGACCTGCGAGCCTACTCGACCTGGTTTGGTAAAAACATGTACGTGGAATTCGATGCCTGCGTGCTGAGCAATATGCTGTATTGCCTTTTTTATTATAAGGTACCCCTTGACCAGCACGATACCGATAGCCTGCGTTACATCCGCTCGGTCATCGAAACCGGCCGCTACCGCACCGCGCCATTCCGCTGCGCGCACCAATACCCACATACCGCACTGATCGTCTACCACGTGGCACGGCTCATCGCGGCTTTTGACCCGGAAGCGTTACAACCCATCCGAGTCCAACTAGTAGCTGATGCTGAGGTACTGCTCCAAAAGGAAAGCCATCCGATGTACCGTGTTCTGCTGGCTACTTCGCTGTTGCGGCTGGGCAAGGTACCCCCCCGGCTTGCGGTGGAAAATTATACGGAGAAAGATTTCAGAGGATTTTTCTTTTTCATTGCCGGGCTACTGACGGCCTACGAAAATCCACTGCTGTATAGACTGGCGCCGAATCCGCTGTTCCACATGTACTGGACCTGCGAAGCCCATTGCTGGACGCTCCTGGCCGAATACGAGGTACTTGAGCGGGAAAGCGTGGCCAGAATTTAATAACTTTGGAATCTGATATTTTTAACGCGGTCCGCCGCTTTCAACTTTTACCATTCCTTTGAATACCCGCCCACAACAATTGGCCGCCTTCGACCGCCTGCTCACGATCATGGACGATCTGCGCGAGAAATGCCCCTGGGATCGCAAGCAGACCCTGGAAAGCCTGCGGCACCTGACCATCGAGGAAACCTACGAGCTATCGGATGCGATTCTGGAAAACGATCTGCCCGAAGTAAAAAAAGAGCTCGGTGATTTGTTGCTGCACATGGTTTTTTATGCCAAAATCGGCTCCGAAACCAATGCGTTCGACATTGCCGACGTGCTGAACGGCATCTGCGACAAGCTCATTTCGCGTCACCCGCATATCTACGGCGACGCCGAGGGTAACCCCGTGGTGGCCGATACCGAGGAAAAAGTGAAGCAGAACTGGGAGCAACTCAAACTCAAAGAGGGCAACCGTTCGGTGCTCTCGGGGGTACCTCAGTCGCTGCCGGCGCTGGTGAAGGCCATGCGGATTCAGGAAAAAGCCCGGGGCGCGGGCTTCGACTGGGACGAGAAAAGCCAGGTGTGGGAAAAAGTGGAGGAGGAAATGCAGGAATTCAAAGCGCACTTCAACGCCGAAACCGACGCCGTGCTGGATCAGAAAGAAGCCGAAGCTGAGTTTGGCGACCTGCTGTTTTCGCTGGTCAACTACGCCCGTTTCGTGGATCTCAACCCTGAAACCGCGCTGGAACGCACCAATAAGAAATTCATCAAACGCTTCCAGTTCATGGAAGAACACGCCAAAGCCGACGGCAAGGTACTGCACGAAATGACGCTGCCCGAAATGGACGCGTACTGGAACCGCGCCAAAACCGAAGTCCGGCCGTGAGTTCGCACCACATTGTCCGCGAAAAGCAGGAGCCCGCCCTCATCATTGCCAACGGCGAGGCGTGCAACGACGAAATGCTCGGTCAATTATTGGAATGGAGTCCGTTCGTCGTCGTGCTGGACCATGCCATCTACCGCGTGCTGGATCGGGGTATCAAGGTAGATGCTTGGCTGGGCGACTTCGATCACGGCCACGATTTTGACGCCATCCGCGAACGCCAGCATCCGCTCGAAATCGTACCTACCCCCGACCAGGACAAAACGGATCTCGAAAAAGCCATTGAATTCCTGATCGGGCGCGGCTTTCCGGCGGCCAACATCGTGTGGGCCACGGGCCGCCGTGCCGACCACGCCATCACGAATATCACGAATCTGGTGCGCTACAAAACCCAGATCCGCCTGGTGATGTACGACAACAATTCCAAGATATTTCCGCTCGCAGGTACCTTCGAGAAATGGTATACCGCCGGCACGCCCCTTTCCCTGATCCCCGTCGGCGCGGTAAACGGCATCGTGACGAGTGGCCTGAAATACAACCTCACCGACGAAACGCTCACGCTCGGCCACCGCTCAGGCAACAGCAACGAAGCCGCTACTGATGGCTTAGTACGCATCATGGCGCGGGAAGGGGATTTGTTGATTATGGAGTGCTGGGATTGATTTCTTTACGTCATTCCGAACCAAAGCCACAAGGGCTTCAGTTTAGATTCCAAGTTTGTTTGTGGAAGTAGGTGCAACCACGAAGCTATCACCGCTACTCCCCCGATAAATGCGCGCTTGCAGCTAAAAGTATTGTCAGGTACCCTGTACAAAATCCCCCAGAAAAAGAGAAACGAAAAAGGCGACAACAGCCGATAACCCGGCGCATCGAAGGGACTGAACAGGCGGATAGTAAATAAAAAAATCAGGTACGCGAAAGCCGTCAGCCACGCGAAGCGTACGGATGAAAAAGGCGTCAAAACAGGAGCTTTATAGCCCGCAAAAAACAATAGCGTGAGTGCTACCTGCAGCACAAGTCCGGCTGCGAAAAGCAAATCGAAATGAGTAAAATCAGTATCCCGGAAAAGAAAGAATTCATTCAAGGTACCCTGGGCAAATTGAACCATACTTTGCAGGAAAGGCAAGTTTTCTTCAAAACGAGCTCCCCCGTACCAATCGCCGCTTTGGGAGAAATTGTAATAAAAATATCCCCCCATCACCAGCGCCCAGCCCAGCGCGAGCAGCAGCCGTGACTGGGCCTGTACCCTTTGCATTTCCCAGAAATCAACCACGGCCAGGATTCCAGCGAGCGGAATGATAAAAATCCCCGCGTAGCGAACCAGCATCAGCAAGGTACCCACCAGAAAAATAAGAATATAGGACTTCGGAGAATTAAAAAATAGGTAGGCCCAGCTAAAAAGCAGCACCAGAAACAACGGCTCGGACCAGGTATGCGCCCAGAGCTTCACAAATTGGCCCAACAGTAGGAGGATGCCCGTAACTAGGGCTTTACGCTCGCCAAACCAGTGGCGCAGAAGGTAGAGAAACACAGTCGAAGCCAGCAGATTGACTACTTTGGAGGCCCACAACGGACTAAGTCCCGAGAGCAAGGATACCAGCGCGATGGCGGCGGGGTACCCCACAGGGAAAATACCGTTCCATACCAGTCGACCGTTAACCAGGTAGGTATGCCCTTCGCCGCGCAAGAGGTGCATGGCCGATTCCAGATAGTAGCCCGAGTCGATGGTGGTGAAGTGATTGGGATTGAAGTACGCCATCAGCAATACCAAGGTACCTTGCCCGAGCCAGATCAGAAGCAGGAAAAGCGCGTTTCGGGTCACGGGTAGGGTAAGTAGCTTTTAGCGGGAATAAAGAACTTTACCCTGACCCACTACCGACGCGGGCCATTCGGCTCCTTCCAGTTTCATTTTATACAGGTACAGGCCGGGTGCGAGCGAGGCAGGTACCCAAACTAGTTCGTTTTGGCCCAGAGTCGGTTTTTTCGACAGGGTACCTAGTGCTTTTCCGGTCAGATCGAACAGATACACCTGCCAGAGATCGGGAGCGTTTTTACCTTCCAGTTCCAGACTGAACTTTATCCAGAGGTCGGCGGGATTGGGCGAAGCCATGGCCGAAACTACTTTGTTCTGGTCGGTCACCCGGAAGCGGATTTGATAAGGAGCGGCTTCGTTGCCTTTCACATCGCGGGCTTGTACGGTGAGCAGATAGGTACCCGATGTGAGTTGGGGAAGGGGGAGAGTTACTCCAAAATCGGCGGCGGGAGCAGGTACCCACTGGGCCTGATCCAGAGCTAGGGGTACCTCTGGGCATTGGTCACAAAGCTGTCGGATACTAACCCGCAGTCCCGTTGTGTCTGCACGGAGGAGGTAGGGATTGGAATCCAGAATATGAATTTGTAGGGTAGGTTGCGGCGAAACTACCTCTTCATCACGAAGTCTTCTTTCATCCACCAGCACATCGAGGACCGGGGGAGTCTGATCGGGCCGGACCGTGTACGCCAGTTCGACTACATTGTTCGCATAAAGTTGCTCTGGGAGTTGGCCGGTATTGAATTGGATCAACACCCGGTTCAGTCCCGCCTGGCCCAGGGTACCCTGTTCATAGGTATATTCATGCGTAGCATTAGCCCCTAAGGGTGGAATGGAAAACTGTTTTTCAATAACGTCAGTATCTTGAAATTCCCGGACCAATACCTGAATTGAATCCCGGAAGGGTACCTCCGTCAGGTTTTGAAAAGCGATTTGGGCCGAGAACCGCTCACCTTCTTCAAGCTGTTTGGAAAAAGAACCCTCTACGGTAGCCACACCCTCGGGTAGTGGGAAGGTACCCCCTTTCGGATCATACGTAAAAGACCGGGGGGGCTGGATGGAATCTCCCACGATCCGCACCCGCCAGTACAGGGTTTGCGGGGGCGGGCCACTGAGGGCAAGCATTCGCCGGGCAAGAACCCCACGGGCAGTCACCGTATCGCGTTGGGGGTTCGAGCCCAAAGTCGGGCTGGTATCCCATTCGAAAATAACCCGGGCATTCGCCCGGAACTGGGGTAGTTGTGCCACCAGTTCAACCTGGGACCTGGGGATTACGCTCCGATCGGCCGGAAGCAAGGGGATGGCTCCGCCTTCCGCCACCCGAATTTGGGTAGTGAGGAGGTTGTTGGTTTCGTCTTCTTCATCGAGCACGTTTTCTGGGTCCAGGCTTAGCTCCCAGGTTTCGTTCCCACCCTGACGGCTGTTGTTTGGGATAGTCAGCCGGAGCGAATCGCGCAGGGGTACCCCCGGCCGGTTCAGGGTATAGGTAGCGATAGTCTGGGAATCCCTGATTCGGCGAAGCTGGATGATGTAGTTCTGATTTTCAACCCGCCCATAATTAGCAATCTCGGCGCTCACTCGCAGGGAATCGTCCCAGGCCGTCGGCGTGCCTCCTGTGGAGTTTGTAATGTGGAAGGTCGAGGGTAGCCCGGTGTAGTCGGGTCGGGTAGCCGGGAAAATCTTGATAGCCGGGTCGCCCTGTAAGTTCATCTGCTGGGCCGTAATGCGGTCCGAAAGGGTATTGTTGGTCTTGAGGTACCTTCGGATACCCTCCTGCATGATGTCTCCAAACCCCCGGCTCGCAAAGACGGGGTCAGCCAGGGCGTCGTAAAAGCCCTGGCTGTAGCGGTACATCGCGGCGGAGAGGCCGTTGTGGGTATGGGCCAGGAAAAGCACAGCGCCCCGGTTGGGCGTCAGAACCCAGTCGGTACTGATGGGGGTAGGACCGTAATAAAAATTACCCAGCGCGCAGCCATTGACCAGTACCGCCGGGTAGCGCCCTGCGTTCCGGTAGCCCAGCGCATCGTTGGAAGCAAAGCCAATGTCGATATCCGTAATGTCCAGGCTGGAATGCCCGAATAAGGTCATCAAAGCCACACCCTCGTTGATCTGAGGCGCAATGGCAAAGCGTTCCACGGGCTCATCGGTTTTCTTCGAAATAGTTTGTAGCGCCGGGCCTACCACGGAGGGAATGATCTGACGAGTGTAGTCGTCTACGTAACTCCGGAAGGTACTTAGCTCACTGCCCGAGCGCCCGCCGCTCAGGTGCAATATGTTCTTGCGCCAGGGTGCCGCGGCGGGGGCGGCTTCGTGCTGTTTTACCTTTTGGAAATAATCCCACACATTTTGGGCGTTGTAGGCATTCAGGCGGCCAATGGGTACCAGGGGTACGTCAGGGTTTATGGAATCGAGGCCCATGCCCAGCGCGATGTCCGAGTCGGGCCAGCCCGCGCTGGGTATCATATCTTCGCTACGGGCATTGGCCTGCTTGCGCACGGCTTGGGGCGAGCGCGAGCGACCCATCAGAAACATGTAGCGTAGCTTCCCTTTGTCATGCAGCCACCGCATCAGGCGCCGGGTACCGACGGGGCCGGGCTCACCGTAGTTGAAGTGGTCGGCTACCTCGCTGGCGTTCAGCACAAGTGGGGTGAAGTGCCCGCCCGCCTCTGAGGCGCGGTAGGCCGCGTAATCAGTCACGGGATCGGCGCTGCCAGTCACGGGGGTACGTACCAGGGGGTGCGTGATAATGAGATAATCGATATTGGCTGAATCCAAGCTGGGAAAGTGGACCGATTGTATGTTGGAAACTGATAAAGGATTTTTGACTACCAGCAGCGATTGACTTACCCCAGGGGAAACAAAAAGGGTGTCTTTTCGTGCTGCCAAACCCAGTTGCCGGGGGTGCGAGGGCTTGGTTATATCAAAAAAAAGCAAACTGTCCGGTCTGTTCAGCGCAATAGCCTCTTGTCTGGCAGGATGCAGCAGTTTTTGGTTTTCGGCAGATGAAAACTCAATGCGCTGCGGGTAGGTCCACTCTACATAAGAGGCCGACACAGATTCTTCGGGCTCAAGGGGTACATAGGCCAGGCTGAGCTGATTGGTTGCTGAGAGATCGTCCGGCGTAAGGTTTGCCCGGAACAGCTGCGTACCGTAGTTTTTCCATTGGATTTCTCCTAGTTTTCGGCTTCGTTTGGAAGCATCGCCTACCCATACTTCTACCCGGTGTGTCCCTGCGTTTCGTCCCACAAAAAGTATTTCAACCTCGGATCGTTCAAATGCTTCCCTTACCGGATTCAGAGTTTGCAGGCGCAGGGTTTCCCATTGGTTGGTTTGACGGGCCGGACCCGTCCAGCCTTCGCCATAGTCGTAGGGAGATAGGATGTAGCCATCGTCGTAGCCAGCGCCAGGGGGATAAATGTTACCGGCGGGATATTCACTTGTAAATATCTGCCGGACTTTTTCATCATGATATAATGCCTTCCCAACTGGAGAAGGCGCAGGTACCTGAGCAATCCTTTGTCCTTTCGGGCCGGCAACAACCTGATCTACCGAACGCCAGGTCAAAAAATAGGTGGCGGTGTCAGAATATAAACTATAATAGGTATGTGGCTGGGCCTGCGGAGGATCATACAGTAAGGAGTCCAGAAGACCGTCGTTATGCTGGCCATAAAATTCGATGTAATCTGCCGCGTCCAGCCGTCCGTCAGCTTCACCCTGCACCCGAATGGCCACTTCCTGGCCCCGGCGGTACAACTGCAAAGACTGAGGAGCGATCGTGGCAGGGTCGATGTTGTATTGTTGTAAATCGCCAGCTTTCAGCTGGTACCAGCCGTCCCGAATTATACCCAAACGCAGGTAGCTCTGTTCAGGACGAATCCACTCATTCCCGTAAGGTGTTTGTGCCCGACCGTTCAGGGCAAAAAGCATCAACAACCAAAACCAACCAAAGCGCATAGGCAACCAATCAATTTATCAATAATACGGACTTTGTTTCTGATCCGGGGCGGAGCAGGGAAGATATTTCTGTAAGATCGGAGCTTCAGCCCTTCTTTCGTACATATTGATTCATGGAAAAAGCGTAGGCATGGCGGGCATCGGCGGGGTGGTAATCGGAATGAAGTAGCATCCAGTCCGAAAAATCGACTTCCGGGAAGAACACGTCCCCTTCGATGTGGGCATGAATAATCGAAAGGTAGAGTTTGTCAATTTTGGGAAGCAACTCCTCAAAAAGGCTGACGCCTCCCAGCACCAGTACCTCCTCTTCGGCGGCTAGTAGATCCAGCGCTCCATTAAGGCTATGGGCCAGTTCGGCAGGCGGATGAGGAAGAGGTAGGTTAGGGGTATGACTGAGTACGATATTCCGGTAGTCGGAATACAGTCCGTCGGGCGATTCGTAGCTTTTGCGGCCCATCAGAAAAGGCTTGCCCTCCGAAATACGGCCGAAATAAGCCCATTCGTCGGGTAGATTCCAGGGAAGCCGGTTGTCTTGGCCTATGCAGCGGTTTTCACTCATGGCCACGATGATGCTCAATGTCAAGGTGATACCTGAAGGCTTCATTGGGTTTTGCAAATCAATATCCTGCAAAAATAGCCATTCATCCCGGTATTCCAGCCACTCATCACAACCCAATAATCAATTCAACCAAGTACCTTGCATAGCAAAGTACCTTTGCATACCTTTGTTGTGTTGCATGGAGAAGAAGCCTTTGCATCTATTAGCCAAATTCCGATCATAATAATCATTCAGCCACCTAACATGTACACTTATGAATCATCCTCTACGTCTTTTCGAGAAACTGGATTGCTTTCATAGCGCCGTTAATTTTTTCAGGAAGCATTTCCTGATCGTATTGGGACTGGGGCTCATTGCGGCCCTGGGTAGGGTGATTCAATTAGGGGGATTTGGAGAGATATCGTCCGGAGTAACTATCATTTTGGAAGTAGTGGTGGAATCGGCCCGGGTACTTTTGTTCCTCTACGTAATAGGATTAGCCAACGTAAAAGCGGGATTCGTGCGGATCAAAAAAATATTTACCCACAAGGCAGACCGCCGGGCACAGTGGTCAATTGCGCTCCGGAATCTGAGGACCCAGTGGTTTACGCTCCTGTTGAATTTTATAATGTTTTCACTCGTTGCCTGGCTTCTCAACTATCTGATTGATCAGCTGGCGTACGAAACGTGCCTTTACCTTACCCTACGGGAAAACGGGATTTTGAATGATACGTCATCGGAATGGACCATTCTGTTATTTTTCAAGAACCTCTCTGTCATACCCTTTACCTTAATATTCGAAGCCATGTTTCTTCTGTTTATTACCAATAAACTGGGAAAATACAAGAATGGATATGCCCTGAAATGAGGATGGATTGACGGAAAAATCCTATTCGGCGGGACCTTCTGCTACTCCACAAAACGATCGAAAAATTGAATATCAAAAGTTTAACTAATGGAAAACCATGAATATTGAAAACGCCCAGGTGCAAATGCGGAAGGGAATTTTGGAATTCTGCATTCTGCACGTCATTTCGCGCGGCGAGGTGTATGCTTCCGACATGTTGGACGAGTTGACCTCGGCCCGCATTATGGTAGTGGAGGGTACCCTGTATCCGCTGCTGACCCGGCTCAAGAACGCCGGCCTTCTGGATTACAAATGGGTGGAATCATCGTCGGGACCGCCCCGTAAGTACTACGTACTGACCGATGACGGAAAGCAGTTTTTAGAGGCAATGCAGGAAACCTGGCTGGATCTGGCCGATTCTGTGCAGACGATCATCCGAAAGACCAACGAGGCCATTCAGATCCAAAGACCATCCTGACCGTTTATCCCTGACATTCGACAACACTTATCATGAAAAAGACAATCAGTATCAATATAGGCGGCGTCGTTTTCCATATTGAGGAAGATGGCTACGAGAAACTTAAAAATTACCTGGGGTCGGTCCAACGCTACTTCTCATCCTTTGCCGACAGCAAGGAAATCCTGTCGGACATCGAGGGCCGCATCGCCGAGCGCTTTCTGGCCAAACAAAAAGCCGAAAACAAGCAGGTTATTTCCCTGGAAGATGTGGATCAGCTCATTGGCGCGATGGGTACCGTGGCCGACTTCGAGGCCATCGAGCAGGCCGAGGATTTACTAACCGAACCGTTGCAGGCGGCCTCGCCCCGCCAGCAGTCGGGTACCTCGGAGCGGTCCTATTCGGCTCCGCAAATTCCCGAAAACCCCACTGCCGCACCGGCCGCCCCACGTAGGCTGTACCGCGATTTGCGTCGCAAACTAGTCGGGGGGGTAGCATCAGGTCTGGCGCATTATTTCACCGTAGACCCTCTGTGGGTGCGGCTGGCATTCCTATTGCTGATCATTGGTTTTCCGGCCGTGTCGGGCGCTACAAACGGCCCCGACGATTTCGCCGGTTCGGTGAGTGGCATTACGGTATTGCTCTATATCGCCATGTGGATTGCTTTTCCGGGTTCTACTACCCTGGAAGAAGACAAAAGCATCAAGAAGTTTTACCGTAATCCCGACCGCAAGGTTGTGGGTGGGGTAGCCGCCGGGGTAGCGTCCTACTTCGGCATCGATGTGGGTGTAGTGCGATTCTTGTGGGTACTATCCATCCTGTTTTTTGGTACCGGCTTACTGCTTTACGTCGTATTGTGGATCATTTCGCCCGCAGCGAATACCCTCACCGAAAAAATGGAAATGCAGGGCGAACCCATCACGCTCTCCAACATTGAAACCAACATTAAGCGTGGCCTGAACCTCAACGAAGCCGACGGCCAGGAACCCCCACTAACCCGACTGCTGCTCTTTCCCTTCCGCGCCATTGCAATCATCATTGGTGGATTAGGCAAATTATTGAAAGGTATTGGACCTATTTTGCGCATCATAATCGGGGCGCTGCTGATCGCGGCAGCTGTGGCTTCATTGCTGGGAATTCTGATTGGGGGTGGCTTTGGCATCGGGATGCGGAACATGCTACCCTTCGGCAGTATTCCTCCCCTCATGCTGTTGCAGGAAGCACCCTCCACGCTTATTCTGTCTATTGCGCTGGTAGTCATTATTCCTTTCATTGTCGTGCTGTTACTGGGGCTGACACTTATTGCCAATCGTCGGGTAGCCAGCGGAACGCTCTGGCTTACGCTGGCCGGCTTGTGGGTCGTGGGACTGATCGGGATCGCCATTTCGGGAGCCATATACCAGCAGAAATTTTCGCGCCGGGGTGAAGTGCAGCAGACGGATCTGTACCAGGTGGCGGGTACCCCCATTTTGGACGAATACGACAACGACGACAATAATGATTTCAACTGGGACATCAGGCTGGTGGTGGAAGGCTACAGCGGCGACAGCATCAAAGTCGAACGAGAAACCAGTGCCCGGGGCAGTTCGCCGCAGGATGCCCGTCGCAACGCCATGGGCATGAGCTACCGGATTGCACAGAAAGATTCGGTGTTGCGCTTTGACGAGGAACCTACCCTCAATCCGGACTCGCGTTTCCGGGATCAGAAAATCAGGTTGCGCGTGCTGGTACCGTATGACCGTCCCTTTGTCATGACGCCGGATTTCTTCCATGGAAAATATTCGGACTGGCAGGTCAAAGATGAGTACCGTGAAGTATTCGATCAACGTGACAACGGCGACTGGAAGCAATTGCGCTGGGCCGTAAAACGCGATTCGGGGCTGGTATGCCTGAACCTACCCGCCAAATACAGCCGTGACTACGAGCAGGACGAAGATGCCGAGAACGGGAATGACGACTACAGTTATGACGACGGTGATGATTCCGATTCGGAACGCCTTGATCTAGGAGAACGGGGTGAGTATGTAAAGCAATATTCGGCCAGGGATTTCCAGCGGGTAGATGTCGGCGGAGCCTATTCCATCGAAATCAGGCAGGGCAGTGAATTCGCCGTAGCAGCCGATGGGCAGCGCGACGACGTAGAAGAACTGGATGTGTCGGTCAATAATGGTACCCTGGAAGTGAAGGGAAAAAATGATTACAACTTTTTCAATAACAGGAATCGCCGCGTGGGGCTTGTCATTACCATGCCCGATCTGCGTAGCGTTCAGCTATCGGGTGCCAACAAAACCCGCATTACGGGTTTCCGAAATCTCGACCGCCTCGACGTGGGACTTTCGGGAGCTACTACATCGGAAATTGACGTTACGACCGACCGACTGGAAATAGCGGCCTCGGGTGCTTCGAAAGTGACACTGCGGGGACGGGCCCGCACAGCAGACATCTCATTGGCGGGAGCCTGCAAGCTGGAAGCCACCGACATGTCTATCGATGAAGCCGATGTAAAAGCAGTCGGAGCCAGCAAAGCCGAATTGGGCAAGGTACGGAGTATCCGTAAAACCACCCTGGGCGCGAGTAAAATCGATACGCAACAATAAAAATTATCGACTTAAGCAACTTTCGGGGGATTTTATGCATCCTTGTTGAAAACCCATCTTTCTGACTTTTCACCCAAACAAAATCGTATGACTA
The DNA here is from genome assembly GCF_009296315.1 of Salmonirosea aquatica. Taxonomy (NCBI): domain Bacteria; kingdom Pseudomonadati; phylum Bacteroidota; class Cytophagia; order Cytophagales; family Spirosomataceae; genus Salmonirosea; species Salmonirosea aquatica. Next base: position 1,665,548 of record NZ_WHLY01000002.1, on the reverse strand, counting down.
TGAAAAAAATACTTGCACTTTCGCTCGTCTTATTTTCCGTAATAGCCTGTGTGGCACAAGATAAGGGTCCTCAAACTACCCGTACCCTGAAGGTATCGGACTTTACCAAGCTGTCCATGGGAAGCGCTTTTAAGATCAATGTAGAACAGGGAAGCAGCTTTCGCGTAACTGTGGCAGGTAAAGAGGACGATCTAGACGATCTGGAATACAATGTCAGCCGGGGTACCCTACAGATTGGCTACAAGAATAATGGCTGGCGCAAAAACCGCGAAAGCGTACAAGTGGAGGTCACCATGCCTGCGCTCGACGGTGTTGACTTTTCAGGAGCATCCCATGCGAAAGTAAAAGGCTTCCGGGGAGGGCGCGGCATGGACATCGACGTATCCGGTGCTTCTAAAGTCGAAATGGATTTCTCGGCCGACAAGGTATTTGTGGACCTCTCGGGCGCTTCACGCCTGACGTTGATGGGTAAGGCGGAAATACTGGAGGGTGAAATGTCGGGCGCTTCGACTTTCGACGGAAAGGATTTTCCCGTCAAGGAAGCCAACCTGGAAGCATCGGGTGCCAGCAATGCCTCGGTGGTCGCCAGCAGTGCACTTCAGGCCGATGCCAGTGGAGCCAGCCGCATTCGTTATTCGGGGAGTGCCAGCCAGGTACGTTCCAGTACTTCGGGAGCCAGCTCGATCCGCCGGGAAAACTAAATGATTGATGAATGATTGGAATGGACAGAGGAGAAGCCATCGACAAGGTCAGGGCCTACCGACTTTTGCTGAAAGATCACTTTCAGCTCGAAAATGTGTATCTCTACGGTTCCTATGCGAACGGTACGTACAGTGACGACAGCACCATCGACGTCGTTGTGGTAGTGAACCGGGTCAAGGGCGATTATTTTTCGGTAAGCCCGCTGCTGTGGAAACTGCGCAAGCAAATCGACGATCGGATCGAACCCATTTTAATTGAACGTGATTTTGACGATGCCGACTTTCTGAAAAAAGTACAAAGGCAGGGCATCGAAATAGCCTGAATTTACGACCAGCCATGAACGCCAAAAGCCGGATTTATTCCGGCTTTTGGCGTTTTTTATAGTTTTGTAGCTAATTTGCAGGGCACCATGAATTGTTGAGAAAGGCAACCCGCACACCTTATGCGCAGAGTATTTTTCGTTGTTTTCCTATTTTGCTGGGGAATGTTGGTTTTTCGCCCCAGTACCCATGCCCAGGCCCGGATCGAAGGGTTGGGCAGCGTACCACCCGAAGGAGTTATCACCCTGATGGTCGGCGCGGGGGTAGCCTACTACATGGGCGACCTTGTCGATGGCGTGGATTTCGCCCACCTTGGGTTGGGTCCGAATCTGGCGCTAGGCGGGATGTATCGCCTCACCGAGCACGTCAGCCTGCGGAGTGAACTGCGTTATTACCAGGTACAGGGTGACCAGCAGTATTCCCGAAATGCCAAAAACAATCTTTCCTTCCGTACCCGAAATCCCGACATCTACATAGGTGCACAGGGCGATCTTTTTCCCTTTTCGCGACAGGTCCGCGCTAATCCTTATCTTTTCGCGGGCCTGGGTACAACGATCCTGAATCCCAAAGCCAATCTGGGGGGTACCTGGTACAGTCTGCCACCCCTGACCACCGAAGGGGTCAACTATTCCCAGACACCGTTATTGGTGGTAGCAGGCATCGGCTTCACCTACCGCCTCACGGGTCGCTGGGGGTTGGGGCTGGAACTCTGCAACAACTTCCTGAGTTCCGACTACCTCGACGATGTGAGCGGCTTTTATCCTGAACCCGACGCCCTACCCAATGACCTGGCCCGACAGCTTTCTGACCGTGCCCCCGAAATCGGACAAGCTCCTAACCAGCCGGGTTTCCAGCGGGGCAATCCCAAAGTCAAAGATTCGTACGTATTTCTCAGTGTCAAAGCGCAATACCTACTCACAACCCGCTACTTTGCCCAGCAACGTAAAAAGACGAGATGCCCGAAGTTTTAAAGAGAGTGTAATTGTTGAAGAATTGCTCAGTAATTATTTGACAATTAACTTAAAATCATGGGCGTGACAGTTACATTCATGCCTTTTCCAGGCACTAATCAAACACAACTATTGCCTTTACAATTAGACGGTTACACAGTTCAACAATTACACAACAAAAATGCCTCAGCCCAAGAAAGCCAGCGAGTCGGACGTAACCATGACCGAAATGGTACTACCCAACGACACCAATACCCTCAACAACCTCATGGGCGGACGGCTGCTGCATTGGATGGATATTTGCGCCGCCATTTCGGCCCAAAAGCATTCCAACCGCATCGTAGTCACGGCTTCAGTGGATAATGTATCGTTTACCGAACCAATCAAACTGGGCAATATTGTGACCATGAAAGCGCGCGTGACGCGCTCGTTCAATTCGTCAATGGAGGTATTTCTGGAAGTGTGGGCCGAGGATATTCCCGCCGGGCACCGGATCAGTACCAACAGCGCGTTCTATACTTTCGTAGCGGTGGATCAGAACGGTCGGCCCATCGAGGTACCCGAGCTGGTACCTGAAACCGACGCTGATAAAGAACTGTACAAAAGCGCTTTGCGCCGTCGCCAACTACGCCTGGTACTGGCCGGTCGGATCAAACCCGAGGAGGCGACAGAATTAAAGGCGCTGTTTGATTTGAAATAGTATAGTAAGGTACCCTATAATGGATTTTAAATGCAATGAGTACCTGAATGGCAGATGATTTATAGACAAGGAAATATCAACGACTTGCCGGGGCTGAAAAACCTGGCTCTTAAATCCTGGGGACAATATCAAAAGGAGTTGACACCTGAAAATTGGCAAAAACTCAAAGCCAATCTGAATGATGACAAAACATTCAGAGACTTATTGGAAAAATCTTTTTGCTTGGTTTGTGTGAATGAAACAGAGGAAATCATCGGAATGTGTTTTCTGGTTCCCAGTGGGAATCCGACGGAGATTTACGACAGTAGCTGGTGTTATATACGGTTTGTTACGGTGAGTCTAGATTTCAGCGGACAGGGAATCGGTAGAAAACTTACTGAAAAATGTATTGAATATGCCATAGAAACCGGTGAACACATCATTGCGCTGCATACTTCCGAAATGATGCACAAAGCAAGGTACCTCTACGAAAGCCTGGGCTTTACAATCTTAAAAGAAATAGAACCTCGACTCGGTAAAAAATTCTGGCTTTATACACGAAGCCTTACTTGAGCAAACAGGATCAACAAATCAACAACATCACCTACTCTACCTTAATCTCCCCAATTTTTGGCACAATCTGAATCAGAATTCGTTGATTCTTAGTCTCCTGTGCGCGCGGGAATCGCCCGATGCCGCCCGTGCCTGAACCCGCCACTTGCACTTCACAAACCGTCTGGTCAAACCGGATATTCCGCTCATCCCAAAGGTTTTGTACGGCTAGCGCACGTTTGTAGCTCAGCGTGAAATTATCGGGATAGTTGTCCTTTGAGGCCATACCTTCGATTATAACGACGTACTTAATGTCCTGTCCGGCGTACTTCGTTTTCAGGGTATCGATCAAATTACTGATCGATTTTCCCACATTGGTCAGGTACTGGATGTCACTCTGCCGTATTTCATCGCTCTTTTGGGCAAACTGAATGTTCTGCACCAGCGAAAACCGCTTGTACACCGAATCGTAGGCAAAGTACTTTCGCGGTAGCTCTTTTACCGCCGCCTGTACCTCCTTGATTTTGTTCAACTGCTGCTGCGTCACGCGCTGCTGATTGGTGAGCTTGAGGTAGGTAAGTACGTAAAGTACCAGCATGATGAAAAACAGACTCGTCATCAAGTCGGCAAAACTGGGCCAGAAAAAACCGGAATTCTGTGATTTCATGCGGTACTATTTTCCGGAGACGAAAATTCGCTTCAGGCGGGCGCCGAGCTTCTGGTTGGCGCGGTCTTCCTCGGCTTTGGCAAGCAAACCGAGCAGTGCCGTCATTTTCGAATTCAACTCGTCGAGCCGTTGGCGGGTACGTTCGCCCTGCGAAGCCGCATTTTCCCTGAATTGCGAAACATCCTGCGTCAGAGTAGTCAAATGCTGCAGGTTATTCAGGCTAGTATGACTGCTCGACAGCGCCTTGCGCAGCGATTCGGTTTCGTCCACGGTAAACTGTTTCACTGCCTCGCTGGAATTCAGGATGTGCACTTCAAGATCCTTGAAGGAATCGGAAATAGCGTGCCCGACGTCGGCTACGGCATTGGCTGTGAATTCCTTATGCTGTTCCAGATTGGCAAAGTGCGACTGCAAAAACTCCATGAGTTGCTGGCTTTGGGTCAGCTTTCCGTTCAGATTGTCGGCGATGGTCTGGAAGTTTTCGGTACGTTTGAGTAGCTCATTGGTACGCTCCACAATGCGTTGCGCGTTGGTCACAAAGGCATTTACATGCGTGAGGGAAAGATTGAATTTCTCAAATTCCTTGATCGATCCATCCAACTGCTGCAGTACCTTCACATTGTACTGCGACATCTCGGATACCTTCATTTCGTCAATCGCATCGAGCAATTCTTTTTGCGCCATGATCGTCCGGGTGTTGGCATCGAAAATCCCCGACATTTTGGTCAGGTTGACCGTAAACTCTTCGTTGAATTTCAGCAGATTGCGTTGCAGCGATTCGAAGGTAGCCGCCATGCCCTGGTTGATAATGGGCAACAACTCCACCTGAATGAAGGTATAGAACTCGTTCTTGCGGGCTTCCACCAACGTGCGAGTGCCTTTGAAGGTACCCCCCGAATTGATGATCGTGAGCAACAGCCCCGTAAAGCTGGCGATCATCGCGATTTTTACTCCACCGATCAACGACGAAATGCCTTCGTTCAGCAGTCCGTTATTGGCTACGGCGTCCACGGCCATGGACATGTCCGGCATGTTGAACAGGCCGATCACGATGCCCAGCATGGTACCCATCAGGCCCAGGTACAGCGGAATGCTGACCGACAGGTTAATGTCTTCCTCAACGGCATCGGTGTTGCGTACCACAATGTCCCGGATCAGATTAAAATCCGAGGAAGCTCCCCGATTGCGGATGAGGTAGTTGTTGATCGAAAAAAGAATGTTGGTAAAAATGGGATTGGGATCGGCTTGGCTTTCGATGAGGTTGACCTGCGTTTTGGGAAGGGCATTCAATGTCTGGTAGCTCTCCAATTCAAATTCTTCTCGGCCGATGGCCTCGTGCTGGAAATCCTTGGGAGCATCGGCATCCGCTACCTGCAAAAAAATCGAGGGAACGCCTTTCACTTTACCCCGGTACTTGTCGAGACTTTCCAGAATTATGCGCGGGGGGAGCCTGTCCAGATCCAAAGACAAGACTAATACCTTTGAAACACTCAATTCCTTCACTTCGGGAATGATCGTCCTGAAAATACCAATTTGCCGCCGGGTACGAAAAAAAACGGTAAACTGGATGACAATGATGATACCGATCAGGAAAATTTCAAAGATTTCAACTTTCATACCGGATGCGGGCTTTGGTGATGACCCGCCATTTGTCGCCCGTGAGTTCGGCTATTCCCGGTTCGACCGTAAAGATTTTTCGGGCGCGCGGATCGAAGGCGTTCAGCGCATCGCAGACAGGGTCGATGTTTTTGTCGGGGTAGCTCAGCGCCAGCTTTACGGATGCCTCCCGCTCGTCGATACGGAACGTGGCCTTGTTGTCTTTGAAATTTTGAAATTTGTAGATGGAAGCCCCCTCCTTGTAAGAAAAATTGGCCGAACTATTGTTGAAACTCCCGTCCGAATTGGGCGTGGAGAGGAAAAAAACGTGGGACGTCTTTTCTGGCTCGGGGGTAGGTGGGGGAGTGGACTGGGGTACCTGCGGAGCAGACGGAGGAGGGGTACCCCCCACAAAAATTTCCATCGGAATTTCTGCGCTTTTAACTTTCATAGACAGGGCTTTTACTTCCTGCCTGAGTTTGGAAACATCGCTTTCCAACAGATTGATTCTGTTTTTCAACCGTTCAACTTCACTGTCTCTTGAATTACTATAAGCGGGCATAATTGCGTTGAGATTGATGGTAATAGGCTGGTTGGCATTTAAAACGCAAATCAGCGCGCGATTAACTGGTCACGGGCGTCAACTCGGCCAGCTGCTTCGAAAGATGGTTGATGATACCGATAATTGGATAGAAGAACAGCGTTTCCTCCACTTCTTTCTCGTCCGAACGTACCTCATCCAGCTTTTTGGTGTAATCCAGCCCCTCGGCCAGGTAGTCGCGCAGATGACGGTTCATGTTATTGCGGAAAATTTCCAGGGAATCATACGATACCCCGAAGTTATCCGAGAAACTCATCTTTTTGTTTAAATCGAGAAACAACTCATTGAAATCGGCCACGTAGTCGGTGATTTCCTTCTGCACATCGTTAGTCAGATCGGAGTAGCGGAGCTGGGTGATGGACTGGTCTTCCAGGCCCGTCAGCACCGATTTTATTTTCTTGATATTGATGTCCAGATCTTCGGGGTTGGTCATGAGCCCGCCCTTGCAAGTCAGTTCTTTCGGAATATCTTTTTCGGCTTTGATCACCAGATTGTCGTACCCGAATTCTTTCTCAAAAACCGCTTCAAAAATGCGTTCGGAAAGTTCCGAAAGCGTTTTCTGATTGCGGGTCAGGATGCGCAGGATTTTGGAACCCGTACCGCTGAAGACAATATTTTTCGGCATTTCCGTATCGGGCAACTTGATTTTCATCAGCTGCGCCACGTGGTACATGATGGCCGAATAGAAATACAGGAAAATGATCTTGTAATCCTTGTCTTCGGACAGCAGCGAATTGAATGAAAACAGGCTGGCGTCGCGGATACGGTAGTTGTTTTCGAGCGAGAACAGGAAGGCGATGATGTCCTCGGATTTGTTTTTGTCCTTGATCGAATCCAGTACCTTCATCAGATCGTACTGCTTGTTGGCACTTAGCAGCATTTCGTAATGCTGCGTGTACTTCTTAATGAGCCCGTTCGAAGTAGCCCCAAACTCGTAGAAACCATCCCCAAAAATAGCGTTGGCCGCAAACTTGAACGATGACAGCAGAATAGGTTTGTTAGCTTTGAAAACCACCACATCGGTGGTACCTCCCCCGATATCAATGGACACGACGGGCGAGTAGGTACCCCCCGGCAATTGACCCGTATTTTTATAGTAATAGAAAGGCGCGAGCGACTCGCTGATGCCGATGGGCGTGTTGGTGCCTTTGAAGTATTTCGCGAATAAATCGTTGATTAGGCCTTCCAGACTGTCCTTGCGGTTGTTGGTCATGCTGCTGGGATAAAACCACACCAGCCGGGTTTCGTGCAGGTTGCCGCCGTTGCGAAGTACCTTGGTGCGCATCATCAGGAGTAGCGTTTCGAAATAGGCCCGGATGCGCTTGGTGTTGCCCGGCTCTACCTTGGCCCATTTCAGGTTTGACTTAATTTCGTTGACCCCATCGTGCGTTTTCTCGTACGTGAACGGAATATTGAAATCGGCCAGACTGTTGGTTTCCTTGTTCAGATCCAGATCTTTGCCTTCGCCCGAAACCGTCCGGGTCGGGAATTTGAAGCGGTTGGTACCCCCCAGTTGCTCGGGCAGGAACTCATAGTCCACAAATTCGCGGATAGCGATGGCCCCCGAACCGCCAAAGTCTTCGCTCGTCTTGGCCGGATCGAACAGCGTGGCGATCTGCATATCTTCCACCGTGATGTCGAAAGCTTTCGGTGCAGAAGCGCCCGCCTTGTACTCGATATGCGTATTGGTGGTACCAAAGTCCAGCGCGAACGTGAAAACGGTGTTGCCATTCGCAAAATGCGGCCATTTGGGAATGATTACTCCGCCCATGTCCACTTGCCCGGCGTCGTTGAGGTAGATGTAGTCAAACTCATCGTTCAGCACGTAGTACTGCGTCGTGGCATCGGCGGCCTGCTTGCGGGTACGTTTGCGAGGCTTGCCTGAGTTGGCCGTTTCTTCGTTGATGACCTTGATGGGTACATTGGAGCGCTGACTGAAAAACTGCAGCACGTACTCGGAATTCTTGAACACACCCGCCACGTTCCGGTCAATAACCTGCACGCGGTAGGGCGAAGCCAGATCGGGGATGTTGGTCTTGACGAAGGGAAAGAGTGTCAGACCGACCTGCTGCTCCACTACGACGCCTTTGTTGGCAGCCTCGTCGGGCTTCGAAATCTGATGTTCCAGCGATTGGTAGTAGGTCCGCTCGAAGGCGATGTACTCGCCCTCCCGCATGATCGGGATACGCAGCGTCACTTTCACCGACCCGGCCACGCCCTGGGTCATCTCGATACTGGGTTTTCCCGGCCCGGCACCCAGCAGATCGTTGGGAGTGAAATACTCGAAAAACTGTTTTTTGAGCGGTAGTAAAAATCCTTGAGAATCGTCGCCTACCTCGGGATTTACGTTGCCATCGAAAAACTTTTCCTTGTTGATGGGGTACACCAGCCGGATGAGGTAGGGTTCCAGAAAGTCGCTGACGGTGAGGTAAGGGTACTGAATCCGGGCACCGGGCAGACTGCGTTTTTCCAAAACGGTTTCCGAATCGGCGTAGGGTACCTCGATGGTGTGATCCCAGTCGTCGTTGACGTAGCGGAGGCGTTTATTAAAGTTATTCTGCAATACCAGCGGCGGCGCACCCGCCAGACTTTTGGAAGCATTGATGCGGAAATCACTCTCTCCGATCGAACCCAGGATGTCTTCCTTTTTACGCTTCCGCAAAGGTACCCCGATGACCTCGATCACATCGCCCGCGGCCCCCGTATCCAGTTCCGAGTAATTGTTCAAAAAAGCGGCAGGATTAAGTTTGTTGATTTCCTGGTAGAGCGCGTGATTCCTCCGATCGAGAATCGCTAGATTCTTGGCCAGGTAGTCATTTACCACCTTCATCTTACTGGCCAGCAACGGATTGGCGCGGAACAGGTGATGGAAATATTTTTGAAATTCGGCTTCCCGTTCGTACAATGGCACATAGTGATTGTCGAACAGAACATCGTTTTTGGTTAGCTTGATCTGGGCGTGGCTGAGGTCGTTTGCCGTTGGGAAAAAGAGCGTCGCGGGCGAAGAACAACCGATGATTTTGTGGTTGAACTCGATGAGGTAGAGTCGCCTTAGCAAGTCGAAATTATACGATTCCTTATCCTGCTGCAGGTATAGTTCCAGCGTTTCGGCCAGGCGACGGTGCGCATCGGACGAGGCTTTCATTCTTGAAATCTCGGCGTTTTTGTCCCACACGATGATCCGCATATTCTCCCGCAAACTGTCGCTGTTGAACAGCATCTCGGCCAGGTCGAGGCAGTTCGATACCAGCTTTTCGTCCATCCGGCTCGCCAGTACATTGCCGTTGGTGGTGTAGGCTTTCAGGTCGGGCGTTTTGTTGATGTTGCGAAAGGCCGATTTGGCCAGGTCGATGCGCGCGAAGGGACTGGGGATAGCGGGCGAAAGCGAATCGCCGCTGCCGCCTTCGGGATCTTTGATCGACTCGATTTCTTTGTCGGAGTAGGCATCAGAGAGAAACCAATCCTTGCCGCCCCGGTTGGTATGGCCGAATATTTTGCTCATATTTTTTAGCTGTTGGCTGATAGCTAATAGCTATTGGCTTTTTTTGATTGTAAATATAACTGCCTGATTTTCTTTTTTATAAAAAGTCACAACTGTAACGGACAGATTGTCAGGGCTTTTTTTGAGCTAATGGCCAATAGCGATCAGCCATCAGAAATCTACTTCTTAAAACCGAATTTGGCGGTCAGCATGTCTTCCGTGGTATCGAAAAAGAGCTTGATCATTTTCTGCTCCGCCGAGGGGAAATTCTTGCCTTTAGACTGCTTGCTCAGGTTATCGTCGTAAAAAGGATAATCTACTTTCTTTTCCAGCCATCCCGTTTTGACCGATTTGTCTACCACCAGCGAATCCAGCGTGGAATTCAGGTTGAAAGGCGTAAAACCGCGCCGGTTGCCCGACATTTCTTTCAGCCAATCACCGAACGAAGTCATGAATTCCGACAGGTTGGTACGATAAAACGAATCGCTCAGGAAAGCGCGGTCAATGGTAGGTGCGTCGTTGCTCCACGCCTGCTTTTCGATAGCGTCGCCGATGCGTTCGTCAAGGTACTTGCGGAACATGGCCAGTTGCGATAGGCGCAGGCTGATTTTGTACTCGGTATTATCCTCAAAATCGGAAAATTTGAAGTCCGGTGCATCGGTCTTCATACCGAATTCCTTGTAGACAGGTTTCAGAGCTTTGCCATCCACCGATTCCAACTCTCGGTCGGGCATTTCCAGGAAGTCCAGAATCGCCAGCGCCGAAGCTAGTTCCACAAAATGCGCGTCGTTTTTCTGGCCTTCGTTGCCCGCGTCGTTTTTATAGGGCTTGCCGCTGTAGTCATCGGTAATGTAATAGAGCGCGTTCACCGAATTATTACCCGTCACATTGTCCTTGTAGTAGTACAACGCGGCTTTGGACTTGGCAATGAAGTCCGATTTCTGGATCGGGCTGTTCGGGTCTTTTTCAATATTGAAGTAGGGGAGTACCGTAATAGCGCCAATCTTAGCATTTTGCAGAAATCCCTTGCCGTCGATGTTGCGGTTGTTCATCGCGTCGCGGATATTTTTCAGGATCGTCGGAAAACCCGCCGCGCCTGTACCACCAAAGATGGAACTGATGATAAAAATCCGGTCGTCGGCGTTGAAATTGGAAGCTACCTCCTTGAATTCTTCCGAATCCTTGAACTGGTTCAGCACCACGCTCCCGATGTTGGGATTGCCCACAAAACCGATGTCCATTTCCACGTCCAGCAGATTCACTTCCTCGTCGCGCTTGTTGATGGACTTGCCCGAAAACAGAATATCGGCTAGCGCCCGGCTCGGATCGCTGAGTTGCGCAAAGTCGATGTAGTCCTTGAACTGCGTGTTGGATACCTGCTGCAAATTGAACGTAAAACTTCCCGAAAGGCGGTTTTGTGAGGTTACCAGCTTGTCGAGCGTCGTGATGCGCGTACTGAAAAAACCGCTGTCAGCCCCCGCCCGCTCGGCGATGGCCTGGTAATTTTCCAGCATCCGCGCGGTCCGTTTCAAATCCTCGTTGGACTTGTGCGGATCGATAATGATGGGCACGATCTCGAATTCATTCTGAGAATTCGGTTTCACGCCGGCAGCCAGCAACATGGTCAAAGATTTGAGTACCCTCGAACCGGTACCCCCAATTGCAAATATGAATAAACGAGCCATTTTTTTAATGATGAATTATGAGTGATGAGTTTCAGATTTTTATCACCTTTCTTTTTTTAAATTGGCTTTTCTTGTCAAGATTATACTCCTGATGATTTTCATCAGTTCATTGCAATCTTTTATTATCGAATCTAACTCATTTTCAGTGAGGTACCCTGTTGCTTTCATAAGTTCAAGCCAGTAGAGTGTTTCATTACATTCTTTTTGGGCTATTCCAAACTTGTGAATAAAATCAGCCCCAGATTCTGCATTAGTGGATTCCCGGACATTGGCACCAATTGAAGTGCCCGATTTAAGTAACTGACTGGTTAATACAGTCTCATGATGATTCTTGCTAACAAACTGGCATAGCTTCACTATCCGCACAGCAAAATCAAACGATTTTCTACGAATGACGTTCTTATCTTCCATTGGCTAAGATTTTAACCATTCATCCTTCATCACTCATCATTACCTCACGGTTTCCAGAAAGTGGTATGCCGGCAATTGGTGCTACGCGACCGGAAAATGGGAATGGTACTGATGATGATGAAAAAAATCAGGCTCCACAACGCGTTGGAAAAGCCAAAGCCGACGCAGTCCGAAACGTTCAGTTTGAGTTGGTTGCAAAAATTATTGTCCTGAATGTCGTTGTAAGGAATGGCGAAGGCAATCAGAAAATTGAGCAACACCAGTCCCAGCGCGAAAAACCACCAGTGCCGGGCTTTATTGTAACGCGAGCTATCGACGATGTAGTATTGCAGGGCAAAGGTGAAGGCCGTCGTCACGAGCATGATCCAGCCGATGTAGCTGTACCAGGGCGTGGCGATGAAATCGGTACAGGTGACGTCGAAGCCGCGCAGGTGGTCGCCCATGTCCTTGGAATAGAAGGGAATCAGGCCGAACCATTCGTATATCTTGGCAAATACTTCTTGCATGAGGATTATTTTTGGATGGTGAGAGGGATGGTATACAAAGGATTGGCTTGTGAACGGGGGTAAAAAGCATCGCTGACGCCTTCCACCAGATAGCTGAAGCCGAAGGTTTTGCGGGCTTCGTCGGCGTTGGTTTCTATCTGGGTGTCGTCTTCGGAAGAAGTGGTATACACCCAGCCGGGTACCTTGCCTACCACGTCGATTCGCAGTTTTTCGTCCTTCAGATCGGTGGTGCGTAGGGTCAGCAAATGGGTAAAGCCGCTCAGCGACGGATCGTTCCGATCATTGATGGTTTTGGCTCGGAGGCTATATTTTTCGTTGCTCAATTTGTAATTGGTGCTATCCAGAAAGTACCCTGCGTCCTGCATGCCTTTGGAAAAATTCACCGCCACATTGAACTCAAATATGCCTTTGTTTCGGTCGTCTCGGGCGGCCTGCGCGTCGGTAATGATGCCCTGTGCCAGCGATTTCGAATCGAACTCCCCGATGCGGGGACGGTACATGATTTTGAAAGGTGGCTGCAAGGCCTCGCTCGCCGACTGAATCACCAGTTTGTTGGAAAATCCATTCCGGGTTTGCTCCAGAATCCGGGCGTCCAGCACCTGCTGAATCTGCGCGGCGGTACCGATCAGCCATAGGTAGTAGGGCCGCGCGGCGTCGAGCTTCGCATGGGGCTTGTCGTTCTGGTCGTAATAGGTACCTTCAAACTGCGCCTGTCCTTGCAGAATAGCCACCGACAAGTTAGGGTTTTTCCCACGGGCGGCCACGAACTCACTTCGGATCTGGGAGCGCTGTCCTTCGAGGTACTTCACCGCGTTTTGCCCACCGGGCGAAAATACGAAATCGGAAACCAAAACGGAAAGTTCATGGGGCTTCTGCTGATTGAGGATTTTACTGAGTACGTCACCGATGTCGGAGGTACCCCGCGTGCCACCCTGCGATTTGAAATTGGTCCGGTTCAGATTTTGATAAAACTCGGTAATGTCATCTTTGGTGGCCGCCGCTTTGACCGGAATAATCGTGGAGTTGATGTAGTTCAGGTTCAGGGTATCCGTGGCCGCGAAGTTTTCAAGGTTGGTCAGCAGGTCGAGTAGGGTCGCTTTGAAAGCCGTGGAGTTGGCATCGACGTAGCCATCCATGCTGACGGAGTTTTCCAGATAGACGCTGACGTTGAAATTGGCAGAGGTACCTGAAGCAGTGCCGGGTTTCCAAATATCGATTACGGGGATACCCTTGGCGTCGAAATACTTTTTCAGGTAGGCGGCTACCTTGCCGTGATCCACTTCGCCGTTTTCATTTTTAAGGGTACGGAAGCTCCGGTCGTCGGAGCTTTGAATACCCTGCGTCAGGGTTTCATACTCCTGTTGGTCAATGAGCTGATCGTCTTTGGCAAAATCCAGTGCTTGCTCGTTAAATTTTTCAAAAGTGTAAGCTTGATCCTCTCCACAACTTTGCAGCAGGAAGGTACCGAAAAGCAGGATGAAAAAAATTAAAAGCGAGAGGGGTGGTTTATTCATTCGTCCAATTTTTAAGTCCTAATGTAAGGTTCTATGACAGATTTCAGTTTAATTATTTGTTCAGAATGCTGATAAGTTGGATAACCGGCAAAAACAAGACTTTATTTGAAACGTTTTGGATGCCCGGTTATTCTAACAAGCTAAAAATCTATAGTGCCTATGACAAAAAAAGCCCAGTCATATCATGACCGGGCTTTGAGGGCAAACAGGCAAAAAAGTACTGCTTATTGTTATTGGTAATTTTTATCGTAGTTCACCATCCACTGCACGCCGAATGGGTCGATAAGCATGCCGAAGTATGCGCCCCAGAAAGTGTCCTGCACCGGCATTTCAACCTTACCTCCGGCGGATAGTCCGGCAAAAAGGCGGTCGGTCTCTTCCTTGCTTTCGGTACTGAGCGAAATCGAAAAGTTTGTGCCGACTTTGAACGGTTCGCCCATGCCTTCCATGATATCTGAGGCCATGAGCACATCGTCAGCGGCGAGCGGTAGGGCAATGTGCATGATTTTGTTCTTAGTCTCGTCGGGCATTTTGTCAGCATCGGGCATTTCGCCGAAGCGTTGTACCATGGCAAATTCGCCGCCAAAAACTGACTTGTAGAAATTGAACGCTTCCTCGGCGTTGCCATCGAAGTAGAGATAAACGTTGGACTTGGGCATAGGGGATGGTTGTTTAGGGTGAATAAAAAATTAAAAGAAATTTCATGGCTAACAGGTAATTTCAGGCTGCTTCGGCGAGGTACCTTATTTTCAGCAAGGCCTTCTCCCAGGCCAGTGCCATAGAGTTATAAGACTCTTCGGGCATGTCGGTTTCAACGGAAAGCAGTACAGAACCTTCCTGTTCCTGCAACCTATATATTTCCCTACCTCCCCGCAACGCACGGGCCTCGTCACTCTCATAATCTTCCTCACCCGTAACCACAAGGCCCAGATATTCAACCGAAAAAACTCTGCATGGTCGATTCACCACCACCTTACCCACCAGTCCTCCGCCGCTTATGTCGGTGAATAATATTTTGCTACCTACCCGCCAGGTACCCTGGGCACAGGCGCCCAGGCTAAATTCTGCATACCAGATGGGGAGGTATTTTTCATCAAACAGTACCTCCCACACTTTTTCTTTGGATGCGCCAATACCGATTGACTTCCTGATGGTTTCCTTTTTCATGACGAAGTATAATTCCATGGGTAGGTTGGAGGAAAAATAATAATATAAATACCAAAAGCCCTGTATGTCAGATATTAATGGCCATTTCTATATAGCTGAACGGTACCTTCCATACGTAATAATCAATAATATATTACAAAATAGGAATATGTTGCCTTTGTGATATAAAAGTAGAGGAATATATAATACAATACAAATATATATTCGTCTTTTTAAAGCAGTAGGGGTTGAAAGCGACGAAGTAGGGTGTCAATTGCGACAAACAGTAAGTGAAAGCCCAAGAATTTGGGGTAGGATTGCGAAAAGGTGAGGGTACCTTACGACATGGTAAAAAGGACCCAAACCTGGAGAATGGATATAGCCGCTTCGGTAGGCCTTGTCTATGGATTTAAACTGGAATCGGTGGTTTTTGTAGCCAGATAATCTTCCCATTCGTCCACATCGGTGAGAGGTTCCAGCAGGGAATAGCGGAGTTTTGCCGCCCGAAGAACGGCTAGGGTTTTTTCCATAAGTCCCGGCTGACTCCAGGGCATTTCATCGAATAGAGGACCATGCAATTGGTTCATTCCCAACAGGTAGTACCCACCATCGGTCGAAGGGCCAAGAATCACATCGTTGGTTTGTAACTGCTGAAAAGCTTCTTCCAGATGGCGGGATTGCAGTGTCAGGCAGTCGCTGCCGATGATGACTACGCTGCTGGCACCGGTCGCAAACTGTTCCCGGAAGGCCTGCTTCATGCGGTCGCCCAGGTTGCCCTCGGGTTGAAGCGCTTTGGCCCAGCCGTTCCACAGGTCGTTCTTGTTGATGTAATCGCCATAATAGACGGTTTTAGTGTAGCCTTCGGCGGGAAGTTTTTCGGCAACAGTGTGGGTATATTGGAGAAGTTCGCGGTAGATCGTAGTGGCTTTGGTGTGGCCCACGGTTTTGGCAATACGGGTCTTGACCTGACCTTCAATGGGATTTTTTACAAAAATAATCAGGGCGGCAAGCGGCATATTTTGGTAGTTTTGCAATTCATCGACAAGTTATAACCTACGAAGCGAATGGCAAAAGAGATTATTTTTTCAGAAAAGGCGCCTGCTCCCATCGGGCCCTACAGTCAGGCTGTCCTGGTCAATGACACCTTGTATGTTTCGGGCCAAATAGCCCTGAAAGAGGCGGAAACCGGCGACATAAAAGTGGAGGCCAAGCAGGTCATGGAAAACATCGGCCATATTTTGACCGCCGCCGGGCTTACCTATACTAATATCGTCAAGTCTAGTATTTTCCTGAAGAACATGGATGATTTCGGCCTGGTGAACGAAGTGTACGGTTCCTATTTTGATAGCAACCCACCCGCCCGTGAGACCGTCCAGGTAGCAAAGCTTCCCAAGGACGTCAACGTCGAGATTTCGGTGATTGCAGTGAAGTAAGTTTATAAGCTGATGGCTGATGGTCATAAGTTTTCCCGTCACTACGAATCAAAGAGCTATCAGCTTTTTATCAATCAATACCCAACCATGAACCAACAACCTGTCCGCGTTCGATTT
Organism: Salmonirosea aquatica; assembly: GCF_009296315.1. NCBI lineage: Bacteria > Pseudomonadati > Bacteroidota > Cytophagia > Cytophagales > Spirosomataceae > Salmonirosea > Salmonirosea aquatica. The sequence goes on along the minus strand of NZ_WHLY01000002.1, from coordinate 1,649,188 downwards.
GCTCCCAGCCCCACCGGGCCACTCCACAGCGGGGGCGTTCGCACCGCACTTTATAATTACCTGTTTGCCCGCAAGCATGGTGGCCAGATGCTCCTCCGCATCGAAGATACCGATCAGGCCCGCTACGTGCCGGGTGCCGAGGCGTACATTCTGGAAGCGCTGGCGTGGCTAGACATCACCATCGATGAAGGACCCAACGTCGGTGGCCCACACGCCCCTTACCGGCAGTCGGAGCGAAAGGATATCTATCGCGAATACGCGGAAAAATTAGTGTTTGAGGGCAAGGCATATTATGCCTTCGACACACCTGAAGAATTGGATGCCATGCGCAAGCGGCTGGAAGAAGCCAAGGTACCTGCTGCGCAATACAATGCCATCACCCGCATGCAAATGACCAATTCGCTTACCATGCCCGTGGATGAAATCAAAGCCCGACTGGAAAGCGGCGAACCGTACGTGATTCGGATGCGAGTACAACCCAAGGACGACATTCGCTTCAACGACCTGATCCGGGGCTGGGTAGTGGTACATTCGTCGCAAATTGACGACAAGGTACTCCTCAAATCCGACGGAATGCCAACCTACCACCTGGCTAACATTGTGGACGATCACCTGATGGGCATTACCCACGTGATCCGGGGAGAGGAGTGGTTGCCTTCCGCACCGATGCACGTATTGCTGTATAAGTACCTGGGCTGGGCCGATACCATGCCGCAATTTGCACACCTACCCTTGTTGCTGAAGCCGGACGGAAACGGCAAGCTGTCCAAGCGTGATGCGGATTTGGGCGGTTTTCCGATATTTCCCCTGGAATGGACCGATCCTAAAACCGGCGAGAAAGCGTTGGGCTTCCGGGAGCAGGGCTACTATCCCGAGGCGACCGCCAATTTTCTGGCCCTGTTGGGCTGGAATCCCGGTACCGAGCAGGAGCTTTTCACCATGCCGGAACTGATTGAGGCGTTCAGCTTCGAGCGTGTGCACAAGGCCGGGGCCAAGTTCGATATTCAGAAAGCCAACTGGTTCAACCAGCAGTACCTGAAAGAAAAAGACGACGCTACCATGGCGGCACAGATTCAGCCGCTTTTCGCTGAAAAAGGTATTCAGATTTCGGACCCTCAGGCAATCCAGATCGTGCATCTGCTGAAAGATCGTGTTCATTTTGTCAAAGATATCGTCAACGAATCAGCTTTTTTGTTCAGTGCTCCTGAACAATACGACGCGGACATCGTGGCTAAGAAATGGAACGCAGAAGCCAAACAGGGCATAGGTACCTTTGCTGACGCTTTGCAAGGGTACGAGGGGTCGTTCCTGGCCGATGACATCAAGCATGTACTGGCTCAGACCCTGGAAGCGACGGGCATCAAAATGGGTAAAGTCATGCAGGCTCTCCGCCTGGCCATAACGGGCGTAGGAGCAGGCCCTGACCTGATGGTCACGATGGAAATTCTGGGAAAAGCAGAAGTTGTGCGGCGGCTACGGCGAGCGGTGGAAGTGTTGTAATCGGCTCACCATCTGACCTCTATTTCGCGCCAACCACAGGCCAAAACGTACCGTTTACTATACGAACCTTGCCAATCCCGGCAAGGTTCTTTACATTAGTGACCCTGTTAAATGCCTGCGGGCTATCATCGAAACCCAAGACCTGTCAACCTATAAAACGAAAGACTAAATGGCCAAGAAAAAACCAGTCGATCCCGACGAGCCCGAAGAAGAAAAACCACGCGTTCACAAAGATCTGGAAGGATTTGATATCAAGATAAACTCCTTCGGGGAAATCACCACGAGCTTCGACATGGACCGGGTGAATGAGTTTTTGAATAAAAACGTGGACGACAAAAAACTCCGAGACCGGGAAGATATCCCGGGCCGCAAAACGCGAAAAGGGAAACCCAAACCGCCGACGGACGAGGAAGAGTAGGGGATGGGAATGTGTAATTGTTTAAGGTTGAATTGTTTAAGATTCTCTGTTCAATGACAATTACACAAATCAAACAGTTCAACAATTACACAATTAAACAACAACACATGAATTCTCACGAAATAGACTACAAAATTATCGGCGAAGACATCCAGGTAGTGGAAGTTGAGCTCGATCCCAACGAAACCGTCATCGCCGAAGCCGGCGCCATGCTTTACATGGAAGATGGCATTCAGTTCGAGACCAAAATGGGCGACGGCTCGGAGGCAAACCAGAGTATCATGGGCAAGATATTCCAGGCTGGCACCCGGCTTATTACGGGTGAGTCGCTGTTTATGACGCACTTCACCAACCGCGGCTATGGCAAGCGGAAGGTAGCCTTCGCCGCTCCCTACCCCGGTACGATCATGCCGATCGATCTTGGTAAAATTTACGGCAATGAGCTCATCGTGCAGAAAGACGGTTTCCTCTGTGCAGCGTTAGGTACCAGCATGAAAATTCACTTTAACCAGCGTATTGGTTCGGGTCTGTTTGGTGGTGAAGGCTTTATTCTGCAAAAATTGCGTGGCGACGGCATGGCCTTCGTACACGCAGGCGGGGTGATGATGGAGCGCCAGCTCAACAACGAAACTCTGCGTGTGGACACGGGCTGTGTGGTAGGTTTTGAGCCGAGCATCAGCTTCGATATCCAGCGCGCCGGCGGCCTGAAATCCATGGTATTCGGTGGCGAAGGAATGTTTCTGGCCACGCTGCGCGGTACCGGAAAGGTGTACCTGCAATCGATGCCTATCTCCAAACTCATCGACCGGCTGTCGCCCCGCGGTGGCAATGCCCACAAAGAAAGCGGCTCAGTATTAGGCGGCTTGGGGAATTTGTTTGAAGGGTAGGGGTACCTTGAGTACTACTGGAATAGAAGAAAGCCAAATCATTTGCGGTTTGGCTTTCTTTGTTTTGGGACCACTGACCAACAGGAACTCACCCGTCATGGGATAACGGATATATTTTCTTTAATATAAAAGAAAACTATACAAACTTTCATATATTGGCCGAAATTTTACCCTTAATTAAACGGCCATGTTCAAGAAAAAAGCCAAGGTACCCCGACCCAAGAAATCTTTCCTCCGCGAGTGGTCCGACTCGCTGCTGTTTGCCGTAATCGCCGCCACGCTGATTCGGTTTCTGACGTTTGAAGCTTTTGCCATCCCTACCCCTTCGATGGAGAATAGCCTGATGGTGGGTGACTACCTGTTTGTCAGCAAGCTGCACTACGGCATTCGCACGCCCAAAACGCCCCTGCAGGTACCCCTGACGCACCAGAAAATATGGGGAACGGATATTCCCTCGTTCAGCGAAGCTATCCAGCTACCCGTGTACCGTACCCCCGGTTTTTCGGACGTGAAGAGCGGTGATGTGGTGGTATTCAACTACCCGCCCCGACTACCGGGCGAACCCGAGTACCCCACCGACTTGAAAACCAATTACATCAAACGCTGCATAGGTACCCCCGGCGACCGGGTGGAGGTACGGCAGGAACGTGTCTATGTAAATGACAAAGAAATGGAGGTACCTTCCCGCGCCGAAACCTTCTATTTTATCAAGACCACCGAAGTACTCAACGAGCGCTTTTTTCGAAAGTATGGCATTGTCAACGACTTCAAATCGGCCGAAGGACCATTCATCAATTGGCAGCCCGTGGAAGTGTACGATGATGAAGCAAAAGTCAACAGGCTCGTAGGGTACCGGGTCAATATGACCCAGGAAATACTGGCTGAATTTAAGAAAATGGATTGGGTCAAGGGTGTTGAACCAACTACTGCGCCGCCCGCACAGACTGAGCCGGGAATCTACGGAGGTGCCGCCTACGACTGGAACCGCGATAATTTTGGCCCGCTGGCGGTACCTGCCAAAGGAGCAACGGTACCAATCAACGCACAAACCATCGCCGTGTACGGCCCGGTGATCGAGCGCTACGAAGGAAACGAAAACGTGGAAGTGACGCCCGAGCAGATTCGCATCGGCGGCCAGGCGATCAGGACCTACACCTTCAAACAGGATTACTACTTCATGATGGGCGACAACCGCCACAACTCCGAGGACTCGCGCTACTGGGGCTTTGTACCCGCCGACCATATCGTGGGCAAGGCCGTGTTTGTGTGGATGTCCATTGATCCGGTGGCGGAAAACTTCTGGAACAAAATCCGCTGGGATCGGCTGTTCAGAACAATCGATTGAATTTCATGAAGCAAAACGCATTGCTTACCCCAAGCGACAGCAGGGTACCTTTGGTTGAAAGTACCAATACTTATTTCCCTTTTGACCGATCTCCGGCACCGATGTCTTTTACCAATCTATCAGATTTGAAGAATAAGGGCACTGGGTCCTGTGGGCGGAGCTTTTTCTGATGAGCAACTATAATCCTCTATTTTTCGTATATGATTGTAGATTGTCCAAAAAGAAAACCTCTGTGGCGCTACCCTATTTGACGGGTAGTGGCACTTTTAACAAAAAAATGATGAAACTCAAAAATACAATTTTCGCACTTTTAACCGTAGTGGTCATGGCCTCCTGCGGTACCTCGGCTCCTACATCCAACGCGGCCCCGATTGAACACGGGATTTGGGATAAGCTGCTCAAAGAGCACGTAAATAATAAAGGGTTGGTAGATTACAAAGGCTTCAAAAAAGATCAGGCCGAGTTAAAAAAATATCTTGATTTGGTAAGCAAAAATGCTCCGGGGTCTTCCTGGAGTAAAGATGAAAAGCTAGCCTACTGGATCAACGCCTACAACGCCTATACCGTGCAACTGATTCTGGACCATTATCCGCTGAAAAGTATCAAGAATATTGGCTCTTCCATTAAAATTCCTTTCGTGAATACGCCCTGGGACGTAAAATTCATTGAGATTGGCGGTAAGAAGATGGATTTGAACAACATTGAGCACGGCATTATCCGCAAGCAGTTCAACGAACCCAGGATTCACTTTGCGCTGGTATGTGCGGCCATGTCGTGCCCTCCGTTGCGCAACGAGGCCTATACGGCCGATAAACTTGATAAGCAACTCGACGACCAGGGCAGCAAGTTTCTTAATAATCCCGAGCAGAACGTTGTCACTAAAGACAAAGCCAGCGTCACGAAGATTATGGACTGGTATGGTGGTGATTTTAAGAAGAAAATGCCGATTAAAGATTGGATCAATAAGTATTCAAAAACCGATCTGCAAACTGACAATATCTCGTACCGCGACTATAACTGGGCGTTGAACGAGCAGAAGTAGCTCGGACGGGATAAATTGACGCTTGACGCTCGATAGCCTAACGTTTAGTTCCCATGAGTGATAAAAAGATGCCGTCTGCTCAACAAGCAGACGGCATCTTTTATGTAATGTCAAATAATCAACGTCATTTCTCCGCCATTTCCAGCGCTTTGGTCGTCGTGTAATACTTCGTAATCATATTCGGAACTTCCCAGTCGGGGAGTTTTCCGTCCTTTAGGTACTCCATGTATTTATTGGCTACCTGGGCGAAATGCGCTTCGTGGCCGTTGTCGTACTTCTTGGGAATCTCTACCTGCCAGCCTTTGGCGTCTTTTTTCAGCGTGATGCCGGGGTACAAGGCTTCCACTTTTTTAAAAGCCGCTTCCAGGTTCTGGGCGTAATTGGCATCCGAGCCAACGGGTTCGACATACAGCATGGGCTTATAATTCTGTTCTTTGCCCTGCCGGATGATCAGATTGGCCTTGGAGCCGCGCATGATGGAGTAATGGGTGTCGCCGGCTCCTTCGGGCGCCTGAAAATTCCAGAGTACCTTCACTTGGGCGTGGATGCCTTTGAGCGTATAATTGATCTCGCCGTTAGCGTATACACTCAGGGTACTGTCCTTGACCGACGAAGTGAGGAAATCGGGGTAGGTATCCTGCTTGGTAACGAGCTTGAACTGCGAAGGTGTGAGATCGGTGGTCCAGCGGCGGGCCGAAATGAGGTTCACATCGCTGGGACTTAGCTTTACTTCCGGAAACGCCGCCCACTGGATCAGATCCACCAAGTGGGTGTTGACGTCTACGATACCTTCGCCCTGCTGTTTGGTGTCGAAAAACCAGCTGGGACGCACGAGCGGACTACCGGACACGATCTTGGAAAAATGGTGGACGCTTTCCTTGCTGATGGCGGGTTGCGAGGGGGTACCTTTCTGCAATTCACCAAAAATGTCGGCCTGTTTGGCTAACTCCTTTTGCAACGTGTTGGTGATTTCGTACCGCTCGGTCATGATGTCGTAGAGCAGCACGTTGTTCTTTTCAGCGGAGGCGAAGGCGTCTTTCAGTAATTCAAATCCAGCCGCATCGATCGCCATCGGCTTATCGGCCAGCACGTTCAGGCCCGCATCCACCGACTGCTTGATGTAGTTGGTTTTTTTCTGATTATTGCCGGCCAGCACCACCACGTTGCCGGGCTTGTCGGCCAGCATTTTTTCCAGGTAGTCGGGCCCGGTATACACCTGCTCGTTCCAGTTGGTGGGCGAATCGGCGCGGGTATTGTACTGGTCCACTTTGGCCAGGTAGGCTTTCACCTCGGGTCCATCGGGCGCGTACACGTGTACGGTCGAATCCACCTGATCATAGATTGTTTTTTGAAGCAAATCGGCGTGAAAGTGACCGGGATCGAGCACGATCAGATGCAGAGGCTTGGTACTTTCGGTAGCGGTTTCTTTAGAGGTATTACATCCTTGGTTCATGACCAGTAAGGGAGCAAGGGCGAGGACAGACAAGCTTTTTTTGAGCATAGGGAAGAGGTATTAAAGTATCGGATATTTATTTGTCAATTCAGAAATCAGGTACCTACCTTGATAGGACGATTATTTCGTACGTTCGCACTTAATCAATTCTCAAAAACCACTTTTCCCCCGATAATCGTCGTACTTACCCGGATATCTTCATCAAATAGTACCAGGTCGGCATCCTTGCCAATCGTTAGCGAGCCCTTCCGGTCCTGTACTCCCATGATGCGGGCGGGTGTGGATGCCATCATTTTTATAGCGTCCAGCAAAGGTACCCCGGCTTGTTGTACGATCGTACGTACCAGCCGGTCGGCCGTAGCTACGCTGCCGGCAAACGAACTGCGGTCGGGTAGCTTGGCCACGCCGTCTTCCACCAGTACTTTCAGGCCGTTATCAAGCGGCCCCAGAATACTGTCGCCGGGTGGGAGGGAAGCGGCCCGCATGGCGTCGGTAATGAGGGCGGTGCGGTCGGGACCTTTTATTTTGTAAATCAATTGCAACAGCGGTGGCGGCAGATGGATGCCATCGGTAATGATTTCGACATCCATGTCGTCGAGCAGAAAAGCACTCTCCACGGCTCCCGCGTAGCGGAAGGCATTACGTCGGGTCACGCCCAGCATCGCGGAATACAGATGTGTCATGAGCGTATAACCGTTTTCGGCGGCCAGCACCACGTCTTCGTGGATGGCTTCGGTATGGGCCACGGAGGCAATGATTCCCTGCGCCCGCAGGTACCTCCCCATTTCCAACGCGCCGGGTAGCTCGGGAGCCACACTCCACCGCCTGACCGAACCGTTGGCCCGGCGGATGATTTCGCGGTACTCCGTTGGATCGGGATTTCGAATATAGCGCGGGTCCTGCGCGCCGCGCTGAATCATAGCGAAGTAAGGTCCCTCGAGGTGTAGGCCCAGAAACTGCGCCCCGTTTTCGTTTTTCTTATGGGTCGCTTCGTACAATTCCAAGGTCCTGAACAGCGAGGCCTGATCACTGGTGAGCGTGGTAGGAACCAGGGCGGATGTACCAAAGCGGGCGTGTGTTTCGGCTATTTTCAGGAAAGCCTCTTCGGTGCCATCCATGAAATCGTGTCCGCCGCCGCCGTGTACGTGCAAATCAATGAAGCCGGGCGCGACGTACCTACCCTGCGCGTCGATTTCGATAGCATCAGGTACCTCCACATTTCCTTCGGTAATTTCTGCAATGCGCCCGTCCACAACGACAAGGGTACCGTTCCGAATCAGGCGGTAGGGAGTGAGGAGGGTACCGTTGATTATTTTGAGGTAAAGAGGCATTTAGGTTTCAATTGTGAAAACGGCAACTACATTTTCCTTATCCAGACGAGCTATCAGCCATTGGCCAGTAGCCATCAGCCAATTACGATAGTAAGGATGCCGAATCCTGATCCAGAAAAAGTTTACAATCGGGGTGAGTGCGCAAAATACCCGCCGGGTGCAGATTGCTGATGGGGAGTTCCACGCAATCCTTGACTGCCTGCGCCTTGCGTTCGTCAGGGACGGAACACACAATGGATTTCGATTTCAGAATCTGCTGGATGGACATACTGATGGCCTGTTGAGGTACCTCGTCCATCGACCCGAACCAGCCTTCGTTAAATTGCTGCCGACGGCAGGCCTCGTCGAGTTCCACAACAATGTAGGGATCTTCGGTTGAAAAATCGGCTGGAGGGTCGTTGAACGCCAGGTGGCCGTTTTCACCAATACCTACCTGCGCCATGTCGATGGGGTACTGTCTGATCAGTTCACCCAACCGGGTACATTCCTGCTGGGGATCGGCTTCACCATTAATAAGATAATAGGCTTTCAGGGCAGGTACCTGGTCGATAAATCGTTCTTTGAGGTACTTCCGGAAACTGGCCGGAGCCGTGATGGGCAGTCCTATGTACTCATCCAGGTGAAACATCACCACTTTACCCCAGTCAATATCGGTATGCGTGAGCAGTTGCTGCAAGGTTTCGAACTGACTAGTTCCGGTGGCAAGAATAATATTGGCCTGGCCTTTTTCGGCAATGGCTTTCTTGATAATTGCCGCCGCCCAATCGCCTGATTTCTGGCCGAGTTCCTTCTTCGTTTTCGAAATATCTGTGTCGAATTTCATGAAAGGGTATGTATTGTTTTTAGAAAAAAATCAGAAACTCCACCGCCTTACCAGATGCCCGTAAAAAGCATAGTACACCAGGTACAAATAGCACGGAATGAGTACCCAGTAAGCATCGCGCAAGCTATACAAATCCGCAAAATAACCGTACAGGAGCGGCATGAGTGCGTTGCCGCATAATCCCATGATTAGAATGGACGCGCCCAGCTTCGTGAAGCGACCCAATTCGTCCAGCGCCAGCGGCCAGATTCCGGCCCATACCAGCGAATTGGCTAATCCCAGCATTACGACAAACCAAATGGAGATGTCGGCGTCGTGGCCCATAAAATTGACCCTTCCGCTGGCAAAGATGATGAGTAATGTAAAGACCGTTCCCAGTAACGTGCAGATACGCAGCGCATTGACCTGCCGGATGACTTTGGGAATGAGTACGATGCCCAACAGGTACCCACAAATGGTAAGAAAAAGCGTATACGAAGGAAATACTTTGGCTTCCAGCAGACCAATGCCCATGGAGCCCGCGTAGGCGATGATGGTATCGATGGCGATGACCTGGGTACCTACGTGCAGAAAAATGGCAACGGCCCCCAGAATCAAATGGGGGAATTTGAAAATGCTGTTCTTACCCGCATTGGCCAGCGCCAGTTCGGGGCTTTCCTGCTCGGTGTTGAGTTCGGGGAGCGGGGAATAAAAAACCAGAATTCCCAAAATAAAAAGTACCGTACCCACGGTAGCGTAGGGGACGATCACCCGGCGGATCAATTCATCCAGCGCCGCGCCGCGTTCGGTCTCGCCCATCGAGGACAATTGCGCGAATAAATCTGTATCGGTAGGGCGCAGAATAACGGCGGCAAAGAGCAGCGGAGCCAGGATACCCGCCGCCTTGTTGCAGATACCCATAATGCTGATCCGCTGTGCCGCTCGCTCCTTGGGACCCAGAATCGTGATGTAGGGATTAGCCGCCGTTTGTAAAATCGCCAGTCCCACGCCGATCATGAACAAGCCCAGCAGAAACACTTCGTAAGTACGGGAGTAAGCCGCCGGTACAAAGATGAACGCACCCAGTGCCATGGACCAGAAACCGATCATCATGCCCTTTTTGAAACCCGCCGCTTTGAGCAGGTAGGCCGCCGGCACCGACATAATGAAGTAGGAAATGTAAAAAGCGAAGGCCACCAGGTACGACTGAAAACTGGTCAGTTCGCAGGCAATCTTGAAATAGGGAATCAGGATGGCGTTCACCCACGACACAAAGCCGAAAATAAAAAACAAAACGCCAATGATGAGAATCGAGATAACAGTGTCCCGCTTGCTCAACGAACTGGCATCTACGACTTGGGAGGCAGTTTTCAAGAGGTTGGGTAGTTGGGTGGTTAGGTTCTGATGATTTTGAATAGCCGAAAATCGACTGTCAATTTATACGGTAGGTGCCCAGCCTTTCTCATACTCCCGTTTCCAGTATTTCATGGCCTGAGGATTATTCTTGATATGGCCGTTGCTCGAATCAACATCCAGCGCACCGCCCGAGCGCAAAGCAATATTTCCCAACTGACAGAGTAGGGTACTTTGATGTCCGCCTACGATGTCGGATTTCAGGGGGGTACCTTTAGTAATACCATCGTAGAAATTCTGGAAGTGAAAGGCATCCAACGCCTGCGAAGGATTCATCTTGTTGCGCGGATCAATCACCAGGTCGTTCTTGACCTCTTTCACCAGCTTGTTTTCCAGATCGTAAACCTTGTACGAATTTCCGCTCTCGATCAGTATGGAGCCTTTTTCACCGTAGAACATGACACCCACACTTTCGCCTTCCACGGTGCGGCCGTTACAGCTGCGGCCTTCCCAGGTCAGGGCGGTATTGTTCGGGAATTCCATGGAAATCACCTGCGTGTCGGGTGTTTGCCAGTCGTCTTGGTAGCGGTAGCGCCCGCCCGAGGAGGTAACGCGGGTAGGGTACTCTACCCCGAGGCCCCAGCGCATGAGATCCACCATGTGGGTGCCGTTGTTCAGGGCCTCGCCCGTACCCCAGTTCCAGAACCAGTGCCAGTTGTAGTGAATCAGGTTGTCCTGATACGGCTGACGCGGTGCGGGACCCTGCCAAAGTTCGTAATCGAGCCATTCGGGTACGGCCACTTTCTTGCCCGTGCCGATGGAAGCGCGGTTATTGGTGTACCAGCCCTTGGCAAAGTACGGGCGGCCAATGGTACCCCCCTGTACTTCGGCGATACCCGCCGCCACGTTGGGCCACGAGCGCCGCTGATTGCCCATCTGAATCACGTTTTTGTACTTTTTTGCTACGGCTACCAGCATCTCTCCTTCGTTGGGATTGTGGCTGCAAGGTTTTTCGAGGTAGACGTGCTTGCCTGCTTTAGATGCCAGGATAGCCGCCGGCGCGTGCCAGTGGTCGGGCGCGGCAATCACCAAAGCATCCATATCCTTATTCTCCAGAGCCTTCCGGAAATCGGGCTGCGCCTCGGGTTTCCGGGTAGCCAGTTTTCCCACGGCCTCGATGCACTTGGCTGCCGCCCGGCTATCTACATCCGAAATGGTCAGGATTTCAAAATTGGGCTGGACAGCATAATTGGAGGCCAACGCCAGTCCCCGGCTATTGACGCCCATGATGCCTAGCATGACCCGTTCATTAGCCCCAATAATGCGGGCGTAACTTTTGGGGCTAAAACCGGGCAGCATGCCGCCCAGCGATAAGGCAGCTGTGCCAGCCAGCGTTTTTTTGATAAAATCGCGACGTGAATTATGTTCCATATCTATTTGGTTTTTGCTTTCTGCATGACACTTTCCAGCGTGACGGCCGCCCCGTTTTGCCGCTTGCTTTCGTCGGCGGCTTCCATAAAGGCAAATATTTCCAACGTTTCCGCGGCCGAAACGGGCGGGGTACCTGTTTCAAAAAATTGGATGATCTCTTTCAAAAGTGGTTCGTAGCCCGCGTAGGGCCCCAGCACGATATTGCCATTTTGGGTGAATACCGTCCCGCCATACTCGTGCTTACCCGAGCGGGTACCCCGGAAGGTACCCACGCGGCCATCGCCCCAGGTACCTACCACAATGTCGGTTAGGTCGGTATGGATGCGTTCCACACTTTTACAACCCGTGCCCATTACGGTAAACAGCGTTTCGACGCCATGCACGCCGTACCAGAACAAATCGGGATGGGTTTTCTCCAGTACAGCCGGGCTGAATGTATCGGCCCCAACGACCGTACCTTTATCCAGCCCCTCCACGCCTTTGATGTAGCGTAGCGATGAGGCCGAAAACAAGGGTACATTATATCGTTTGGAAGCCTCAAAAATGGCAACGGCATCGGCCAATGAACCCGCGATGGGCTTGTCCACAAATACGCGCTTGCCCGCTTTCAGGACCGGAATCACTTGTTCGAGATGTCGCCGTCCGTCGTTGGTTTCCAGCAGTACCACATCGACTTTGGTCAGCAGATCCGCAATGGAATCCACAATCTCGACACCCAGCTTTTTGACGGTCTCGGTATATTCAGGAATGCGCTTGACGCTCGACTCGATATCCTTGCTACCCTGCGGATAGGCCGCCACCACACGGTAGCCCTGGTAGGTTGCATCGGGTTCGGCCGCATTGAGTACTTTGGTGAATGCTACGCTGTGCGAAGTATCCAGGCCGATAATCCCGATCCGCTTACCCGCCAGGTACCTGGGATCAGAAAAACTAAGTTGAGAAAGTCCGAGCCCCGTAACGGCGGCGGTTTTCATGAAGCTCCGACGGGAGAATGCGTTTTCCATAAGGTTCGGAAGGTACTGAATAGAGTCGTAAATGTGACGATAAAAGTTGGCAGATACTCTCACAAAGGCATCAAAGGCCCGTCTCTACCTTTAAAGTGGTCCTGCCACTAGTACGGAGAACCAGGCGAAGTAGGCTAGTTTAAGAATCTTTTTTCAAGTAAGGGGTTAGAATCAGGTGCGCAGTAAGATGGCTCTTAACTTACGTACCATGCTTATGCTTATATGCCGAAATAACCCTTGTGGATTATGATAAGTATTTTATCCCTACTCTACTGCACCGAAGTTCGGTAGGTACTCCGGTATTCGCGCGGTGTCTGGCGGGTGAGCTTCTTGAAATTCCGGTTGAAATTGGAGAGCGTGTCGAAGCCGCTTTCGTAGGCGATCTGGGAGATAGTCCAGGAGGTATCCAACAGAAGTTTAGTGGCGTGACCAATGCGGATTTCGCTAACGTAATCGGTGAAAGTCTTGTTGGCCCGGGCGCGGAAATACCGACAAAAAGCGGCCTCACTCATACCCGCCAGCGACGCCGCTTCGCCCAGCCGGATATCGTCTTTGAAATGTTGCCACACGTAGTTATGTACCTTTTGCATGCGTTCCGTTTCGGATACCTTGTATGTGTTCGTATAATTGTGGCTTGTGATGGGCTGGCCTTCGGTGCTATGGGCTAGGGTGTTGAGAAGCTTCAGTAGCCCGATAATGCGTTCAAAACCATCGCTGACCAGCAGCTTGCCCAGTGTGCTTACAATGGCGGTGCGGGCTTTTCCGGAGTAGGCGATGCCGCGCTTCGATTCCCGGAGCAACTGCTCTACCGGGTGTAACTCCGATTTGGCCAGGAATTCCTTTCCCAGAAAATCCTCCTGAAAATAAAGCACAATCCCGCGGGTCTTTTGGGTACTTTCCTTCTCAAAGTAAGTAGCCTCACTGCGCCATAAATGCGGTATGTCGGGACCCAAAAATACCGTGTCGCCCGCCTCAAAGGGCCGGATGGAATCCCCGATCAACCGGCTGCCCGTACCTTCCAGGACCGTAAAAAGCTGATAATGGGGATGAAAATGCCAATTGGGATCAAAATGTGGCTCTTCAAGCTGCTGGATAGTCAGTGAAGCTGTTGGGCTTTCGATGTTTTTGAGAAGTGCAGGTTTCATGGTAGCTAAATATTGCTCAAAAATATTTCATTCTTTTTATTAGAAGTCAAAATCAAGTCAATACTAATCAAATCTCGTAAAGTATGTAGCATTTTATTGTTGTAAAATTGTACTTTGAAAAATTGCAGAGGTAAACGGCCGATAGCCCATGACTACTAATCAGGGCTTTAATTGAAATGGCCGCGAACGGATGATTTAGCTAAATTGAGTATTAAAAAAACGTTAGTGGCTAACAGCCATTAGCTGACAGCCCTCTTATGAAATACAGCATGAACCTCCTTCTATGGGGGACCCAGGTGGATGAAAGCCTTTTTCCGGTGCTTGATCTGATTCAGGAAATCGGGTTTGAAGGAGTGGAGGTACCCGTCTTTAATCCCGATCCCGATGCCTGGCACGGCTGGCGTAAACGGCTGGACGAAATGGGCCTGCACCGCGAAGCGGATACGTTCTGCGGTGCCGACACCAATCTGATTAGTCCCGATGCCAGCGTTCGCGCCCATGCGCTGGAAACATTGAAACGTAGCGTGGATTGTGCCGTGGTACTGGGAGCCAAAAACCTGATGGGACCTTTCAACGCAGCCCTGAGCGTATTCACGGGCCAACCTGCCACCAGCGAAGAATGGAAATGGGGAGTAGAAGGTATTCAAAACCTGTCGGAATATGCCCAGAATCAGGGTGTGGGACTAGGTATGGAGTACCTCAATCGCTTCGAAACCTACCTGACCAGCTGCGGTGACGACCTGATCCGCTTCGTGGATGAGGTGAACCATCCGGCCTGCCGGATCATGTTCGACACCTTTCATGCCAATATCGAGGAAAAAAACATCGGCGACTGTATCCGTACCATGGGCGACCGAATCTCATTTATCCAATTGTCCGAAAATGACCGATCCACGCCCGGTAAAGGTAACGTGGCCTGGCCGGGCGTATTTCAGGCCATTCAGGATATACAGTACGACGGCTGGCTGAGCATCGAGGCATTCAGCCCGAAGCTACCCGCTGCCAACATCTGGCGTAAGATGTTCGATTCCGAAGAACAACTCATGCGCGATGGGTTGGCTTTCATAAAAGCCAATACCCTCTGTCCAACTTTGTAAAACCACCTGATTACTATTTAATTCCAATGAAACAAATTAACATTGCCATTGTCGGTCTGGGATTTGGGGCCGAGTTCATTCCCATCTATCAGCGGCATCCCCACGCCAATATGTACGCTATCTGCCAGCGCACCGAATCGAAACTCAACGCCGTGGGCGACGAATTTGGAATCGATGTACGTTACACCAGCTACGATGAACTGCTGGCCGATCCCAAAGTGGATGCCGTACACATCAACTCACCCATTCCCAACCACGCCGAGCAGACGTTGAAAGCTTTGCGGGCGGGTAAACATGTGGCGTGTACGGTACCCATGGCTACTTCGGTGGAAGACTGCATGGAGATTGTGAAGGTCTGTCAGGAAACCGGCCTGAAATATATGATGATGGAAACGGTAGTCTACGCCCGCGAATTCCTTTTTGTCAAAGAGTTATACGAAAAAGGGGAATTGGGGAAAGTACAGTTCCTGAAAGCCAGCCACCAGCAGGATATGGAAGGCTGGCCCGACTATTGGCCCGGCTTACCGCCGATGCACTACGCCACGCACTGCGTGGGACCCGTGGCCGGACTACTCAGGCTGGAAGCCGAGTATGTTTCCTGCTTTGGCTCGGGTACCATCAGCGAGGATCTGGTGAAAATCCATAATTCGCCGTTTGCCGTAGAATCGGCCCATATCAAATTCAAGGATAGCGACTTG
Source organism: Salmonirosea aquatica (assembly GCF_009296315.1). Classification (NCBI taxonomy): domain Bacteria; kingdom Pseudomonadati; phylum Bacteroidota; class Cytophagia; order Cytophagales; family Spirosomataceae; genus Salmonirosea; species Salmonirosea aquatica. The sequence continues at coordinate 1,633,682 of NZ_WHLY01000002.1, read as the reverse complement.
TCGGCCTATGTGTACCGTTCGCTGTTTGACACCGCCCGGCAGTACCGCGAAAGCTTCGAGGTATACGGTAGTAAGAAATCGTTCGAGTGGCCGTTGATTGAAGGCGAACATCCGGTGATTCACACCGCCAAGAAACCTGAGCCCGAGATTCCCGAGCGGGTCGAAACGCCTGATTATGCGCACCTGCTGCCCGAGGAAATACAATCCTTTACGGGCCGTGGGGTATATGATGCCGGTGAGAAGGCACACCTTTCGTTTGTGCAGGGTGGCGGCCACGGCGGCTCGCATCCGCACCTGGCGCATGAGTTTATCTCGGCTCTGATCGAGGATCGCGACCCGTTCCCCAACGCGGCGCAGTCGGCCAACTGGACCAGTGTGGGGATTCTGGCACATGAGTCGGCGATGCAGGGCGGGAAGATCATCCAGGTACCGGATTTCAAGAACCCGTGAGATGTGGCCGTCTTACACAATCTGGTTCGCGTCGCAGACGAAAACTAGGAAATAATACAGCAAAAACAATTTTAATAATAAAAACTATGAAACGTATTGTCCTCTTCTTACTGGCCTTGTCCCTGTTTGGGGCCTGCGCCCGCACGTCGGGTGTAACCCAAACCGACAAGCAGGAAGCCAACAAGCCGCGGCGGTTGGAGGTACTCTTCCTGGGTGACAACGGCCACCACCGGCCCATCGACTTTGTGCCCAAGCTCATGGAGGCTATGGGCAGCAAGGGTATCAACTTTACCTATACCGATAAGCTTACGGACCTGAATCCGCAGACGCTGGGCAAATACGATGCCCTGCTGCTGTACGCCAATTGGGACAGTATTGCCCCGGCGCAGGCCAACGCCTTATTGGACTTTGTGGCGGGAGGTAAAGGTTTCTTGCCTATCCACTGCGCTTCCTATTGTTTCAGGAATAATCCTGAGGTAGTGAAGCTGATCGGCGGTCAGTTCTGGCGGCATACGATGGATACGATTCAGCCCGTGTGGGTGAAGCCCGACCACCCCGCGCTGGCGGGCGTCGAACCGTTCAAAACCTGGGACGAAACCTACCTGCACGAAAAACTGCAACCTGATAATATCATCCTGACCGAGCGGATCATTCAGCCCGATCAGGCCAAGGACAAACCGGGCGTTACGAGGGAACCCTACACCTGGGTACGTACCCACGGTAAAGGAAAGGTATTCTACACGGCTTATGGCCACGATGAGCGTACCTGGAATCAGCCGGGATTCCAGAATCTGATCGAGAAAGGAATTATGTGGGCAGTAAGTGACGAAGCGCGCAAGGCCCACGAAGCGCTCAACCCCAAGCCGTTTGAGTATCGGGTAGCCAAACTGCCCAACTACGAGCAGCGGCCGGGCCCGCAGATGCAGCAACTACCACTGTCACCCGAGGAATCGGTGAAGCACATTCAGATACCGGTGGATTTTACGCTGGATGTTTTTGCCCATGAGCCGGACGTCATGCACCCCATCGCGCTGGCCTGGGACGAAAAAGGAAGAATGTTCGTACTGATCACCAAAGACTATCCCAACGAACGTAAGGAAACCGGCGGCAGCGATTACATTCTGATTTGTGAGGATACGAACAAAGACGGCAAGGCTGATAAATTCACCCGCTTTGCCGAAGGCCTGAGTATTCCCACGGGCATGGTGTTTGCCAATGGTGGTCTCATCGTATCGCAGGCGCCGCACATGCTCTTTTTGCAGGATACCGACGGCGATGACAAGGCCGATGTGAAGAAAATCCTATTCTCGGGTTTTGGTACCTTCGACACCCACGCCGGGCCTTCCAACCTGCATTATGGCTTCGACAACTGGGTCTATGGCGCGGTAGGGTACTCGGGCTACAAAGGCAAGTTTGGGGACAAAGACAGTCTGAACTTTGGTCAGGCGCTGTACCGTTTCCGCCCCGACGGCTCCGACATGGAAATTATGACGCGTACCTCGAACAATACTTGGGGACTGGGCTTCAATGAAGCGGGCGATCTGTTCGGCTCTACGGCCAATAATTCGCATGGTTGGTACATGGCCATTCCCAGCCGGTATTTTGGAGACAGCAAGATCGACAACGGCGGTCGCAGCACGGACACGCACAAGGATATGAAACCCATCACACCCAAGGTACGTCAGGTAGACGTGTTCGGTGGTTTCACGGCGGCGGCTGGTCACAATTTCTATACGGCCCGTGCTTTCCCGAAGCATTACTGGAACAGCGTGGCCTTCGTATCGGAACCTACAGGCCACGTGCTGCATCAGAACAATATGGTGAAACAAGGTACCGACTACCAGGATGCCGCCGACTTCAACCTGCTGGCGGGGGCCGACGAATGGGTGTCGCCCGTCTTCGCTGAGGTAGGTCCCGATGGGGCCGTGTGGGTAGCTGACTGGTATAGCTTTATCATTCAACATAACCCTACCCCCAAAGGATTCGACAACGGGGGCGGAAACGCCTACGATACCGATCTCCGCGATTATACCCACGGGCGGTTATACCGGGTTGGCTGGAAAAATGCTCCGGCTTATACGCCCATTGCGCTGGATAAAAACAATCCTGCCCAATTGGTGGCTACGTTGAAAAATACCAATATGTTGTGGCGGATGCACGCGCAGCGGTTGCTGGTGGAGCGCGGCAATAAAGATGTGGTACCCCAATTGATCGCTTTGGTAAAAGATAATTCGGTAGATGAAATCGGTCTGAATCCGGCGGCTATCCACGCGTTGTGGACACTCCACGGCCTTGGGGCGGTCAATGATGGACCCGGTTTGGAAGCCGCCACGGCTGCCCTGCGTCACCCGAGTGCGGCCGTGCGCAAGAATGCCATTAAGGTACTTCCCAAAAATGCCGCCACGGCTCAGGCGCTCCTCAGTGTGGATGCTTTGCACGATAAAGAGCCCCTGGTGGTACTGAATTCCTTGCTGGCCTTTACCGAAACGCCGCTAAGCCCCGCCGTAGAAAACGCACTGCTGGCGCGGATCGATGAATACAAGGAAGCCGACGACCGCTGGCTACCCGACGCCTTTGCGGTAGTGATGAATGCCCATGACGGTGCGATCCGGCAGAAGTACCTGGCGAAGCGACTGGCTTCGGCGGGACAGCGCGCCAAGGCTTCTACCATGGCCACGATGGACCATGCAGGCATGGATCACACCCAGCATGCTATGAAAGAAACCAAGCTGGCGGATGGCAAGCCCGACCTGGCCATTACCAACATCACCCTGGGACCATCCAGTCCTTTTGTGCGGGAGTACGCTCGTATTACGTTGCAGATCGTCAACCAAAGTACCGTGGCCATTCCCAAAGAAAAGGTACCTGTGGTAACCGTAGCCATTCGCGGCAGTGGACTGGAATTGAATTACATCAGCCGGAAACTGGACAAAGGACTGGCACCAGGTGAAAAGGTGGATCTGGCGGAGGGAAACAACGGTCCCTGGAACGCGGGTTTTGGTTTTACGGCCGAACAAGCCGGGAAAGTAACCGTGACGGCAACCATCGACCAGGACAACGCCGTGGACGAAGCCGACGAGCGTAACAACGTATTTAGCAAGACCTTTGAGGTACGTCGCCCGCAATTGCTGTCGGATTTCGCGCTGGAACGCGCCGCCCGTAGTTATGCGTCGTATGCCGATGCCAGTGCCGTGATGGATTTGCTCAAAACCGCGCAGAATCTGGATTCTGACGGGAAATTTGCAATCACCAAGGGCATTCTGAACGGCTGGAATGTTAAGCGCAAAGAAACCGCCTCCCCCGAAGCCCGGGAATTGCTGGCCAGTTTGAAAGAGGGGGTACCTTCTGACCTGTCGGGCCGCATGACGGCCTTCATGGAATCGTTCGGGATGAAGGATATGGAAGCTGCCGATCCCAACGTGCAGGTGATTCGTATCAAAGCCATTCGCGAAGCGTTGAAATATGATCTGACGCAATTCACGGTAACCGCCGGAAAGCCCGTAGAGATTATCTTTGAGAATCCCGACGCCATGCAGCACAACGTCGTCATCGGCAAGCCCAAGACGATGGAAATCATCGGAGCCGCCGCCGACAAACTAATTACGGCCAAGGACGGAGCAGAGAAAAACTACGTACCCGATATCCCGCAGATCATTGCTTCCACGCCGCTGGTCAACCCCGACCAGACCTACCGTTTGAAATTCATAGCCCCCGCCACGCTGGGTGATTATCCCTACGTGTGTACCTTCCCCGGTCACTGGCGGTTGATGAATGGCGTGATGAAGGTCGTGAAGGAAGATGTGGCGAAAACCGCTAAGTAGTAGGTCAGGTACCTTATTATAAAAACAGGGAGGCTCCGTTCGCGGAGCCTCCCTGTTTTTGACCAGCGAGCCGTGCCACGGTTTGAACCGTGGCACGGCTATCAAACCCATATGAGTAAGCGGACCATATAAACCATTAAAAGTCCCTTTGACTAGTTGAATTTTTAAAAGATGGGCAAGCTCTCAATTAAAAAAGCTATGATATTAGTAACAATACAAAAAGTACGGCGTTAATAGTACAAATAATAATTGATAAAGTGCAAATAAATACAAAAAGTACTGCAAAACTTTCGTATATTTACGAGTTTTGTGCCATTTAAAAAAACTGAAACTCAAAGTAAAATCAAAAAAAATGAAACTCTTTTTTACACTTACTTTTCTACTTATTTCTGACATTACTTTCGGACAAAAAATCGAATGGATTCCTTTTAATTGGCAAGGTGACAGTGTTTCAGGAAAGTATTTAGACAAGCTTTATATTACAATTCCTGTTACGATTGACAATATGCCTAACAAATTTAATATGCAGTTCGATTTAGGGGCTAAATCAACTATGATTTATGGTAAATCATTTGAAAATTATTTGGACAACAATAAAAATCTTTCTAAAAAAATTGATACGAGCCTTGTATTTTGGATGGACAATGGAAAGAACTTCAAATTTAAAAATGTTGACTTTAAGTTAGGTAAAGTTAGTTTTGGAAATCGAGATATTGGGTTGTTTAAAGACTTTGGAGATATTATTCCGATAGATTCTATTATTACAAATTCTGAAAAACATATTGGGACAATTGCACCAGATTTATTTCAAGACAAAATTCTAATAATTGATTATCCAAACAAAAGGATATGTGTCACATCTGAACTGCCAAAGCAATTTGTCAAAGCAAATTTCAGACCTTATAAAATCAAAGATGGGAGAATAAAAATACCATTTCTCATAAATAACAAACAAGAGGACTTGCTTTTTGATACAGGTTCAAGTTTATTTGCTCTAATGACAACAGAAGAAAGGGCGAAACAAATTTCAAATGAAAAAATTATAGATTCATTAAAAATATCAAGTTGGGGAGAGTATTACATGGTTTATGGTCAGACAGTCAACTCAAAAATAAAATTTGGGAAGAAAGAACTTAAACCTGCAACTGTATTTTACGACAGACTTAATAAGTTTGACAAATTTTATGACGAAGAAAAAATTTGGGGAATTACAGGAAATGCTTATTTTTTAAATAACATCGTTATTATTGACTATAAGAAAAAACTGTTTGGAGTAAAATAAACGGCACACAACATAGTATTTGCAATATGGCTGGCTGACGTAAGTAATTGAGCAGTTGGAATACTATTGGGCAACAGTTCAGGCTGACAGTTTTTCAATTAAACATTTGTAATTTAACCTCAACTTTTGTAGCTTTATTCAACATTTGTTACGGGCTGAACGGTTTCAAAACCAGCCACATCGCAAATACTTATCCGTAAGCGGTAAATTTAGCACAATGCTATAACGCCATACTCAACCCTACCACATTTCAAAATCTCATATAGCTTTTTACGCCACCACCTCCACCCGATCCCCAACCCGAATAGTACCTTCCTTCACCACCCGCGCCAGGATACCCCCATGCTGACGCATGGCATTGTAGCCACCTTCGCCGAGGTTCTTCTCCATACGACTGCACGGATAGCATTCGCCGGTATATTCCAGTACGGCTTCACCGATGGTAAAGCGTTTGTCTTTTAAAGCGAGCAGGTTGATGCCGCGCATCACAATATTGCGGCGGGTCAGAAGAGGATCAATCGGTTCCTGGCCCAAAAACGAACCCACCGCTGTCAGATGCTCTGCCTGAATCAGCGACACCTGCCGCTTGCTTTCCGGTTTTCCCTTGTAGCGGTCGCCATCGAGTCCGGTTCCGATGCGGGCGTAGGCTTCGGCTACCTCTACCATCGGCTGCCGGGCTACGGGGCGCAGGCCGATCCATTCTACGGTACCTGGATGGACAAAATGCTGCATCAGTTCGTGCAGTGGGGAGTTCTTGGAGGGCTCGGTCATGGTTTCTTTTAATTTGAAAATCAAAATAGCGGACGCCCGGGGCCAGTCTTCTGATGATCGTCAGGGTAAAGCCCATTCTTTAAGGTCTTTTAAGACAAAAGTCAAGCTGAATTGTACTGCCATCGATCTATGCATATTTTCGCAAAAATACTATTTCCCATCTTACTCCTGACTATCCTGACCGGACTGGGGCCAGCCAAAGAAGAGGCAGTGCCGCGTCCGCGCGACGTGTGGGCCATCCGCTCGGTACTCGACAAAAAGCCCCGGATGCTGACCGTGGCGCTGGACACGGCGATGTACATCGCCTACGACATGGCGAATTGCAAACCCTACAAAGTCTGGAAAGGTGGGATATCGATGGACGGCGCGCCCTATACCAGCAAGAAAGAGATTCAGCCTACCTCCTGGGGAACAGAGTACCTGTCTGATAGCACCCAGCACTTCACCTGGACCGCCCAGCGCAACGGGAAAACGCAGGAGGTGCAACTGCAAAGCCGGGGGTACCTCTTCCGGAAAAACCAGATCTATCTGCAACACACCCTCATTGTTGCGGGCAAAGACACCATCACGATCGAGGAGCGGCCCGAATTTGTGCGAAGCAAAGAAGGCAAGCCGGGGCTGGAAAGGATCTTCGTCACCAGCCACGTGCCGGCCGATGTCAGGGTGACGCTGAAAGCCACGCTGGGCAATCTGGTGCTGGTGCCCAACGGCCGGGCGCGTCATGTGGATTATTTCGATCCATTGCCCGCGCAGCGCCCGCCCGTTCCTAAAAAAGAATACGGCCACAAGGGGGAAGAATTGGTGGAAAAGAGCGACTGCCTGACTTGCCACGAACAGGTGGAGGCCAACGTCGGGCCGTCTTTCCAGCAAATCGCTGCGCGCTATACCAAAGACAAAAAGACCGTAGCCCAGCTGACCGACAAAGTCAAGAATGGTGGAACGGGCGCATGGGGAAACAGTATGATGAATCCGCATCCGGCTCTGGCAACCACCGAGATCGAAACGATTCTCGACTACATTTTTACCCTGAAACCCAAAGCCAAAACAGCCGAAAAAACGGATACCAAAGCTACGGCCAGCCTGGAGGTACCAGCCAAGGCTGGCTTTGGCGCGGCGCTGGAAGGCGTCCACCCCAGCTACGACCTCAGTACATTGTCCACGCCGGGCTTTAACCCGAAGGTAGGGGCGATGGCGTTTCTGCCGCACGGACGGCTATTGGTCACGACCTGGGACACGGTGGGCGGGGTGTACCTGCTGGATGGCCTCACTAGGAAAGATGGCTCTGATATTCGTGTGAAGCGTATCGCATCCGGACTGGCCGAACCGTTGGGTATCGAGGTCGTAAATGGGGAGATCTATGTGTTGCAAAAACAGGAACTGACCAAACTCATCGACCACGACGGCGACCAGATCATCGATGAGTACCGCACCATCTGTAACGGCTGGGGTGCCACGGCCGACTTTCACGAGTTTTCGTTCGGGTTGGTTTATAAAGACGGCTACTTCTACGCCACGCTCTCGATGGCCATGCGGCTGAAACCCGATGAAAAACAACTCCCCGACCGGGGACGTACCATCAAAATCAGTCCGGACGGTACCTTTGAATCCGTAAACTACGGCTTGCGAACCCCCAACGGCATCGGCCTGGGCGTCGACAACGAGTTGTTCGTGCTCGACAACCAGGGTCAATGGCTGCCGGGCAACAAGCTCATCCACGTTCGGGAGGGAGAATTTAACGGCATGGGATGGGGTTGGCTCGACGAATCGGCGCCAATGCCGCGCATGGTACCCCCGCGATCTGGCTGCCCGAAAACGAAATCGCCAATTCTCCCTCCGAACCCGTTCTGATCAAAGAAGGTACCTACAAAGGCCAGATTCTGCATGGGGATGTGACACATGGCGGCATCAAGCGCGATTTTCTGGAAAAAATCAATGGCCGGTACCAGGGCGCAGTGTTCCGCTTTTCGCAGGGTTTCGCGGCGGGCGTCAACCGCCTGCGCTGGGGCCCCGATGGCGCGCTGTACGTGGGAGAGGTGGGCATGGCCCCCGGCGGGTGGAGCTGGCAAGATCATACTTCCGGCTTACAGAAACTGACCTACAACGGCAAGGGTACCTTCGAGATGCTGGCCGTGCGGGCTAAGCCGAAAGGTTTCGAAATCGAGTTCACCGAGCCGTTGGGCAAAGAAGCCACCGCCCAAATGAAAGAACTGCTGATCCAGCAGTGGTGGTACCAGCCCACGCCCAAGTACGGCGGACCCAAAATGGACCTGACGGATTTGAAGGCCAGCCGCATGACGCTTTCGGAGGACGGCAGGCGGCTGTACCTGGAAATCCCGAATCTAAAAAAGGAAAATGTGGTGTATTTCCGCCTACCGAACGACCTGAAATCTGCTTCCGGGCAACCCTTGTGGTCGTCGGAAGCCTGGTACACCTTGAATGAAATTCCACTAAACTAATTGCAAAGAAAACCCTGTGACCTCAGTGTGAACCTCCACGGTTAAGAAAAACACATGAATATAAATAGAAGAGAATTTATAGGAAGTAGCGCCCTGCTTGGAGCGAGCCTGCTCAGCCAGGGTACCTTGAAGGCCATGCCCCAAGAAAAAACCATCCGCATCAAGGACGTCAGTTCCAATTTTGAACGCGAGCCGCTGAATCCCTACCGTTTCAAAGGCAGCGCGATCACCGAAAGCTGGCAGACGCTGGCGTATCTGAAAACCGACGGTGATGTGCACAAAATCGGGCAATGTACGCAGGGGGTACTCTGGTCTGATTCCAAGGTTTTTGCCAATCACTCCGAAACGGCAGGCAACGCCCTGATGTACGCCATGACCGAGCGGGCTTTGCAGATGATGAAAGGTACCTCGTTTACTAATCCGGTAAAATTGGTGGACGATATCCTACCGGAGGTACTGGCCTACGGCAAACAAATTACGGGTAACCCTGATCTGCGCACTACTTTTGCCCTCAACGCGTTGGTGGCCGTGGACAATGCTGCCTGGCTACTGTATGCCCACGAAAATGGGTTGACCAGATTCGACGATATGATTCCGGCAGCTTACCGGCCCGGCCTGTCGTATCATCATGACAAAGTGGCCAGCATCCCGTCGTTCAGTGTGGGTACCACCGCCGAGCGCATCAAGCAGGCTGCCGACGAGGGGTACTTTATCCTAAAATTGAAAACCGGCGCGGCGGGTACCCAGGCCGAAATGATCGAGAAAGACATTGCCTTCCTGACGGCCGTGCACAAAGCCATCGGCCACTACGAAACGCCCTATACGGCCAGTGGAAAGATCCCCTACTACTTCGACGCCAATGGCCGTTACGAAAAGAAGGAAACGCTGCTGCGCTTCCTGGATCATGCCAAAAAGATCGGTGCCTTCGATCAGATTGCGGTGATCGAAGAACCCTTTGCGGAAGAGAACGAGACCTACGTCGGCGACCTGGGCGTGCGGGTGGCGGCCGATGAAAGCGCGCACACGGTAGAAGACGCCGCCCGGCGCATCGAGCAGGGGTACGGGGCCATTGCCGTGAAGGCCATTGCCAAAACCATGAGCATGACGATGAAAATCACGCAGCTGGCCTACGAGAAGAAAATTCCCTGTTTCTGCGCCGATCTCACCGTGAACCCCATCCTGGTGGACTGGAACAAGGCCGTGGCGGCCCGCCTGCCGCCCTTCCCGGGTATGAGCATCGGCTTGCAGGAAACCAACGGCCACCAGTATTTCAAGAACTGGGAGAAGCTCGAAAGCTACCATCCGATGGCTGGCGCCAGCTGGACCGAAACCCAGAAGGGCGTGTACATCACGGACAAATCCTTTTACGAGAAGAGCGGTGGTATCCTGGCCCCCTCGGCGCATTACGAAGCGGTATTCGCGCAGGGGTGATTTTGGTGTAGGGAAAATTCGTAAATTCGTATAAAACAATTTCCATTGCTATGCCCGCCATCACCGATCTTTCGCAACTCGACCTCAACGGTACCTACTCCTACGCTGACTACCTCACATGGCGGTTTCAGGAACGGGTAGAATTGCTAAGGGGGAAGATTTTCAAGATGAGTCCCGCGCCTAATGTTCGGCACCAGCGCATAGCATCCCGGTTGCATGTGTGGTTGGGTGGAATCTTGGATGATCATCCCTGCGAACTTTTCTCCGCTCCTTTTGACGTGCGGCTCTACAACCTAGAAAAATCACTCAAAGCAGATAAGGAAGTATTCTCCGTAGTGCAGCCCGACCTCTGCATCGTATGCGATCCGGTCAAGCTCGCCGATAATCGAAGTTGTAACGGGGCTCCCGATCTGGTGATCGAGGTACTCTCACCGGGCAATACCAAGCGCGAAATGAGCGATAAATTTCAATTGTACGAAGAAGCGGGCGTACGGGAGTACTGGCTCGTGCATCCCGCCGATGAAGCCGTGCAGATTTATGTCCTGAACGAAAATGAGCGGTACATTGGACTTCAACCTGCCGTGGAAGTAGCTCAATCCGTGATCTTTCCTGAGCTGCACGTCGATCTGGAAAAGCTTTTCAAATAAAAATAGGGGGCAGAAATAATCCGCCCCCTTCTTCAAGTGAGTCCAGAATCTGGAATCCAGAAATTACTTCAATCAATACAACTTCTCGTAGTACTCCGTGGCCATGCGGTCGGAGCCGAAGAAGGCATTCACATCGTTCATGCTGGTGAGTACCATGTTCTGCCACTCTTCGGGACGATCGTAGTAGGTGGGGAGTACCTGGGTCTCAATCAGCTCAAAAAGATTATCCATGTCCTGCTTGTTGATATCGCCTTCCTTAGCGACGGGGACGATGAACGAGTTTTCTCCATCGCGGGCAAACTCACAGATCCAACCATCGTAGGTTGAAAGGTTGAGCGAGGCATTCATGGCGGCCGTCATACCACTGGTACCTGAGGCTTCGCGGGTCACAACGGGATTGTTGAGCCAGGCATCAGAGCCATCTTTCAGCAGTTTGGAAAGCGCGAGTTCGTACCCCGTCAGCACCGCCATGTTAGAATACAGATTACTGAGATACACCAATCCATTGAACGTATTGATGGCTCCCATATCCTTAGGATAAGGCTTTCCGGCCCAGATGATCTGAACAGGGTACTTCTCATTGGTCATCAGCTTATGAAAACGTTCACGATCCCAGGTGAGCATGTCAGCCCGCTTATATCCTGCAAATCGCCGTGCCCACACGATGGTCAGTACCTTGGGATCAAAGAGTTTGCCGCATTGGTTGGCTACGGTCTTGAACAACTCTTTCTTGAGCACTTCCTTACGGGCCATAATGGTTTTGGTGTCGCTCTGGGTACGGGCTTTTTCCAGCGTTTCGTCCGTCCAGTAAGCCTGATTCTGAGCATTGGTGATGTGGTCTATTGCACAGATTTTGTCATACCCGCCCCACATTTGCCGCGCCACCTCTCCGTGGAGTTTGGAAACGCCATTGGCCTTGCGGGCCAGGCGCAGAGCCGCCAGCGAGTGATTGAAGGTATCATCCTTATGTCCGGTGATTTTACGAACCGTGGCCAAGGGTACCCCCGCAAAGAAACCCAGCGATTCCAGAAAATGAATATTATGCTTTTCATTGCCGGCTTCTTCGGGGGTGTGGGTCGTGAATACCAGCCGCTTTTTCAATTGGGCAGCGGTCTTATATTTCTGATACAGGTAAAACGCCCCTGACAGGGCATGGGCTTCGTTGAAGTGGTATACTTCCGGTTCGTATTGCAGGGCATCCAGCATCTTGGTACCCCCAATCCCCAGCACCATGCACTGGGCTACCTTGGTGGCATTATTTGCCGCGTACAGATTGTAGGAAATGGACCGGGCTTCCGCGTCGTTACCCTCGGTGTCGGTAGTCAGCAGAAACATGGGGGCCGTATCGAACACATCGGGCGGCAGGTAGTAGGCATGTACCCACACGGGTTTTCCGGCGATATCGATACTTACCCGGGTCTGGGTGTCAACGAGAAAGTGATAAAATTTTTCGCGAAACTCCGGTTTCATGCTATTGTCTACGTTCCGCTCCTGATCGTAGTAGCCGTGTTTCCAAAGCATTGCGATGCCGATAAGGTTTTGGTTTAGGGCGTAGGCGCTTTTCATGTGGGAGCCTGCCAGGAAACCCAGACCGCCTGAATAAATTTTCAATGCCTGATCAACGGCAAATTCCATCGAAAAGTAGGCTACGGATTTTTTGAACTTCTTATTGGGTTTCAGCGGGTGAGTAAAAGGTACCGTGAATGGTTGATTCGATTGCATAAAGCGTAAAGATTAAATGAGGTATAGCCGCCAATCTATAAAAATCCGTGCCGTTTATTGAATTGAAAGCTGAAAAGGGAGTGATGACAATGCCTGTTTTAGGTCCGGACACATACAAAAAAGCCCTTCCAGCTAGTGGAAAGGGCTTTTTTGTTTTGAGCAAAAACGGAATGTGAAAACTTATTTGCCGCCTTTGTGGGATTTGGCGTAGTGTTCTTTCAGTAGGTCTTCCGAGAAATCGTCCGTCAGGTCGCGAACAACTGTATGAATGTGATTGGCATCGTTCTGGGTATTGTCAAACTCGATGAGGATTGTCGGCCCCTGAATGCGGTAGTAATGACCGGCACCCTTACCCATTTTGAGTTCGGCATCACCCATCCAGGCAAAGTACAGGTTATCCATACCCGCTTTTTCCAACTGTTGCATCTGCTGGTTCTTGAGCGTCACGTGGTAGCGGTCAAGGTACAGAGCGATGAGTTTTTTGAAAATTTGCTTTTGGGCCGGAGTCATCTCTTTCATGGTCAGGCCTTCCAGCTTGTCTAGCCCCGTCACCCGGCGCTGGTTGACCGAGAAAATTTCGTAGGGTGATTTTTCGGCCAGAATGACCTGCTTTTTCTGATCGGCAGAGAATGAATTCAGGAGTTCATAGCCCATGTCTTCTTCCGGGCCCAGTACCCGCTTCCCTTTCTGGGGAACGTCAATGAGGACATGACCGGGATTGCTGCCCAGAAAACTCGGCGTAAAAGATACATGACCATTGACGGACGTGTAGTGTAATGAAATATGGTGGCCTTCCATGCGCCAGCCCCAGGGCTCTTTGGCAGCAGGATCACCATACACTAGGAAAGCATAGTTTTCGGGATCGCGTCGGGTATCGTTGGGCGGACGGCTTTCCAGCACCCGCAGCACGTTTTCCAGATCTATGATATCCTTTATCTTCTGGTAGCCTTTATCACTCAGTACTACCTCTACCATGTGCATGGCCGCCTTGCGTTGGGAGTCATTCATGCGTTTCAGGTTGAGGCCCAGTCGCTCGCGCGGAATAAAATGCCAGTTGTAGCGAAGGGTATCGGCCAGGGGGTGCATTACTTCGGTTTTCTGATCGCCGTTCAGGGTCGTGATGAAGGCATTGGCAGCTTGTGCCATCTGCTGGTCTAGTTTGTCTTTCGGGCCAGGGCCTTCAAAGGGTAGGCTTGCCCAGGAAGGTGCTGTCACAAGTGCTCCCAATCCAATGAAGAGCAGGGAGAAAAGGGTACGGTACTGTTTCATAAGTAAGTATGTAAGCAAAATTAGTTTGCAATATGAGTTAACCTAAAAGGGTACCTTAGAGCTCCCGGATTCGGATGTTATTGAACCACACTTCGTCGCCGTGGTCTTGTAAGGCGATTTTACCTTTGGTATGGGGGGTAGCGTAAGCCCATTTACTGAACTTGCTCTTGGCGAGCTGATCTTTCCAGGCATCGGAACCGTACATATAGTCCACCACTTTCACGCCATTGAGCCAATGCTCCACATGGTTGTCCTTTACCACAATACGCCCTTTGTTCCATTGCCCGGCGGGTTTGGCTACCCACTGGTTAGGAGCTTGCATATCGTAATTGGCACCGGTTTTCTGACGGTCGTTGATTTTCACCATTTTGCCACCGTCGTTAAAGGGAGGGTACCCTTCGTCATCGATGATCTGGTACTCTGGACCGGAATAGTAGGTGGCATTTTTGGGGTCCTCGATTACCTTGTAAATGACCCCACTGTTGGCCTTGGGCGGAATCTTGAAGTCGAATTCCAGTTCGAAGTCTTCGTATTCTTTATCAGTAACCAGGTCGCCGCTGCCGCCATGTGACATCAGGGCGCCGCTCATCACCATCCATTTCTTGGCATTGTCGGGCCGGTAAGCGTGCCAGCCTTTGGTAGATTTACCATCAAACAGCTTTTCCCATTTGCCGGGTTTCTGAGCCCACGAAAGGCTGGCCAAAAGACAAATCGTGAGAAGTAGGCTAAATTTTTTCATAGGCTTATTCAGTAGAAGTACAATACTGGGTAACCAAAGAAAAGTCCGTAGGGATTATACTGTAATTGGCAGGGTTGGCCTTTCAACGCTTTGAGCGGACGGCAGTCAGAGCCTTCTGGGTGAATTCAGACAGTACCAGGGTACCACTGATGCCAGCGCGCTGTAGCAACAAGTTGTCCCAGTGTTCAGTACCTTCCCACAGTACCCGCTTCATCTGACGCATCGCCTCCGGGTCATAGGCCGCTAACTTGCGGGCCAGATCGAGAACCCGCTGGTTGAGTTCGTCAGAGGTTTCAAACACATCGTCGTACAGGCCCTTTTGCCAGGCCCAGAGTGCCGATTCGAATTCGGTGGCATTAATCGTGAGGTGGCTGGTGGCGGCCAGGCCAATTTTGCGCTGCACCGCCGGTTCGATCACAAAAGGACCGATACCTACCGTAAGCTCACTGAGTTTTACTGCGGCATCGTGCGTAGCCAGGCAGTAATCGGCGGCGGCAACAAGTCCCACACCGCCCCCGACCGCCTTGCCCTGTACCCGGGCAAGAATGAATTTGGGGCATTGCCGCATGGCATTGATGACATGGGCGAATTTTGAGAAAAATATTTCCCCTTCCTGAATGGTAGCAATGGCGGATAGTTCGGTCAGGGAAGCTCCGGCGCAAAAGGCACGGTCTCCACCTGATTGGAGCACCAGCACAGATGAATCCACTGATTTGCCTGCTTTATCGATGGTCTGGGCCAATTGGTCCAGCAGTCCGGAAGGCAGTGAATTGCCCGCCGGATGGAAGAATTCCACGGTGGTAATGCGGTTTTCGGTCCAGGCTTTTACGTAAGGAGTCAAGGTAGAATACTATAAAAGACTAATGGATGGGATGAGAGAATACACAAATTGCCTGGCATTCTCTCAACCCAACTTTTAAAAATTATAAAAAATTATCTTCCGAAGAGCCTGGCCCAAAAGCCTTTGGCTTTTTTGGAAACTTCCTGGGCGGCTTCGGTGGCATCTTCACGCAAGTCAGCGATTTCTTCCGAGGCCTTGGCGGCCAGGACGGAAGCCTTAGCCTTGGCTTCGGCTACTTTTTCGGCGGCTTCTTCTTTCAGTTCGTCCAGTTCCTCGGCGGCCTTAGCAGCAATTTCCGAGGCCTTGGCTTTCACCTCCGCAAATTTTTCCTCTGCTTCCTCTTTGAAGTCATCTACTTCTTCGGAAGCCTTTGCAGCCAGGGCTTCAATTTTTACTTTGGCGGCAGCGGCTTTTTCTCCCGCTTCTTCCCGCAGCTCGGCCAGTTCTTCGGCTGCTTTATCTGCCAGTGACTCGAGTTTGCCTTTTACTTCGGGAGCTTTTTCGGTAGCCGTCTTTTTGGCGTCACTTACTTTCTCAGCAGCCTGGTCGGTTAGGGATTTGATCTCGGTTTTGGCTTCATTGATCTTTTCAGTGGCGTCTTCTTTTAAATCTGTGATTTCCTCTACTGCTTTGGCTTTTAAAGCTTCCGCGGCGGCTTTAGCCTCATGGGCTTTCTCAGTAGCTGTTTCTTTGGCTTCGCTCACTTTCTCATCGGCCTTCTCCGCCAGCACTTCTGCTTTGACTTCGGCGGCCTTTGTAGTGGCAGCGGCTTCTTCTTTTACCTCGTTCACTTTTTCGTCAGCTTTTTCGGCGATCGATTCGGCCTTCACCTTCATATCATCGGCCTTTTCGGTGATTTGGGCTTTTGCATCGTCCACGCTTGAAGCTGCCTGATCGGGAAGGACTCCGGTAGATTCTTTCGCCTGGGCGATGTTTTCAGCGGCAAGTTTTCGGGCGGCCTCCTCTTTGCGAGCCAGTGCCTCAGCCGCCTGTTTAGCGGTGTCGTTTGGATTTTCTGCCATGATGGTTTGGGAAGTTAGTTGGAGTCGAAATGTACGAACAAGCAAGATGTGTTGCAAATCAGGGATTTATCCTGTGTCATCCCGTGCTTTGAGGAAAATACTACCCAAAAGTCCGGTCTTACTGCCGGATCTGGAAAGTGGCACTGATTTTTTATTCAGCCGATAGTACCTAATTACCCCGAAAACCTGTAACACAACCTATGAAAAAAGTAGTATTAATCACCGCCATATACGCAGCTGTCACCATGGGTTGGCTCCTGACAAGTTGCGATTCCACCCCTAAGGATGGCCAGAAAGAGTACGCCGAAGAACAAGCCGATGCAATCGATGAGGCCGATCAGGCCCGTGCCGAAATGCAACAGGCCGAAGATACCAGTGACCTGGCCGACGTACGGGAAGAACTGTCCGACGCGGCCAAGGAACTTGAAGCCGCTCGTAAAAACTACCTGACCGAGCTTCAGACCCGCCAGAAAACACTTAACGAAAAAATAAGTGATCTGGATGGAAAGGTAACTGATCCCAAGCAGGCCAACCGTGATAAGTGGGTGGAGAAACGTCAGAAACTAGTGCAGGAGCGCGACCAACTACAGGCGAATTTGCTGGAATTGCAGAAACCCATGACCGAAGAACGCTGGACGACGGCTGAAAAAGAGATTAAGGAGTTAATAGCCGCAATAGATCAGGAATTGAAAGATTCGTAGGGTACTCGACAGATACCTGATATAAAACAAACTAAAACGGGGTGCGGACTGAAAAGTCCGCACCCCGTTTTAGTTGAGGCGCCTTATCATCAGGCTTTTCACTAACTCATAAAAAGCCTGGGGTTGTAGGGTACGCCAGTTGTCGAGGTGCAGGGTACCCCCGAAATTGAGGTAGTAATCGAGGCGGAAACGTTGCCACTCGCGTTCGACGTGGTCGCGGAAACTTACCGCCGCAATCCATCCATCTTCGACATCCTCGAACCATTCGGCGTAATAGTCGTCCTCGGCCCCGTGGAAATCCATGATATTTTCACCAATCAGAATGAATTGATTGATGCCCTCGGCCACAAACTCATCCACTACCCGCCGCTTGAAGTACATGATGTCGTTGTGTTTGGCGTCGTTCCACTCGCCAAATAATTCAATGATGACAAAATGCTTTTCATAATCCGCGAAAAGTACCTTCACATACAGGGTAGCAGAACCGATTTCATCCCATAGCGGATGAATATAGTACCCATAAATGTCATTTTCATACTGGTTGAGATTAGGCTCGTGTCCGTAAAAGGGCGACCTCTTGTCGCGGTTGGCCTCGTAGTATTTTTCCCAATTGTAAAAGGGTTCAATGTCTTGCATGGTGTTGCTTGATGGGCTAATAGGCAATAAGCTTTCTGCTTTTTCACGCTAACGAAAAAAGCCGGGCGGAGAATTCCCGCCCGGCTGTAAATTTTATAGAGAGACACTTTCGGCGGCATACTACCGAAAACTAATAGCTGCCTTACAACTCCCTAATCCACACATTCCGAAAGCTCGTCGGATTGCCGTGGTCCTGCAGCATGATGGGGCCGCGTCCGTGGGGTTTGATGGTGGGCCGACCGATGTAGTCTGTGTTGCCCTGAATGGCCGTATGATTCTGAATCAGCACGCCGTTGTGCAGCACTGTAATGTAGGGCGGAATCAGCATCATACCGTCCTTGTTGAAGCGGGGCGCGGTGTACATCACGTCGTAGGTCTGCCATTCGCCGGGTTTCTTGGCAGCATTCACCAGCGGCATGGTCTGCTTGTAGATCGACCCCGCCTGTCCGTTGGAGTAGGTACGGTTATCATAGCTGTCGAGTACCTGCAGTTCGTAGCGACCCTGCATGAATATCCCACTGTTGCCGCGTCCCTGCCCATTGCCTTTCACTTCCGCGGGCGAACGCCACTCGATGTGTAATTGGTAATCGCCAAAATCGCGTTTGGTCTGAATGCCCCCCTTGCCGGCGGCGGTGATGATGGCATTATCGGCTACCGTCCAGGGCGCTTCTCCGCCTTTGACCGATTCCCACTGATCCAGGTCTTTGCCGTCGAACAGGACGATGGCATCGGAGGGAGCGGTAAAACCGGAAACGGCCGACGATGGTGCACCGGGCGTTACCAGGCGCGGCACCGGGTCCCACACTTCACTCGATTCAGGGGTCATTTTCTTGGGTTGCAGCTGGGCCTGGGCTGCCCAGGTGACGGTCAGGAAGAGGGCTGAAATGAATAATTTCTTCATGTGATTCGTTGAAAATGTAAGGATAGAAGTACCGGGTCGATCCGGTACCTTTTATAAAAAAGCCGGATGGATTCGGATTCTAACCAGACAAACAACCGATTTCCCGATTCAAAATCGTAATTTTCGGGCCTCAAAAATTCATT
The DNA here is from genome assembly GCF_009296315.1 of Salmonirosea aquatica. Classification (NCBI taxonomy): domain Bacteria; kingdom Pseudomonadati; phylum Bacteroidota; class Cytophagia; order Cytophagales; family Spirosomataceae; genus Salmonirosea; species Salmonirosea aquatica. The sequence goes on along the minus strand of NZ_WHLY01000002.1, from coordinate 1,614,850 downwards.
CACCTATGATTAAACTTTGTATGCTTACACAGCGAAGTGTTTTATTGAAAGGCACGCTCTGGGCGCTGGCACTGGGATGTACCCTTTCGGCGGCGGCTCAAACTCCCATTCCCCTAAATGATCTTTCCGCCTTCACCAACAAGGCTGGCAACTGGAGCATCGTCGGTGACGCGACGGTGGATATCTCCCAGCCCAATGTACTGAATACGACGCCCGGTAAAGGGGTGTTGGCTTGCATCCATAAGCAAGGTACCTACGGGGCCGATTATGAATTGCTTTCCAAGTTTGAGCACGGCGATCTGGATATCGAGATGGACTACATGCTCGCGAAGGGTTCCAACTCGGGTATTTACCTACAGGGAAATTATGAAGTCCAGCTTTTTGATAGCTGGGGCAAGAAAGCGGCCAAATACAACGACAACGGCGGCATCTACGAACGCTGGGACGATTCCAAGCCCGAAGGCCAGAAGGGTTATGAAGGCTACGCGCCCCGCGTCAATGTGGCCAAGGCACCCGGTCTGTGGCAGCATATTGCTATTTCTTACCAAGCCCCCCGTTTCGATAAGGCTGGTAAGAAAATCGCCAACGCCGTGTTCCTGAAAGTAGAGCTGAATGGAATCACCATCCATGAGAATGTGGAGGTAAGCGGTCCTACCCGTGGCGCACTTTCCAAGGATGTACCCATGGGGCCGCTGCGGATTCAGGGTGATCATGGTTCGCTGGCAATCAAGAACATATTCATCAGCAATTTTGACAAAAAACCAGGTACCCTCTCCAACTTGCAATACAAAGCTTACTACGGCAGCTATTCGCAGGATATCGATCCGGCTACGCTGAAAGTAGCCGAGTCGGGCAAGTCAGAAGAATTGTCGTGGGAGGTGCTGAAAGACAAAAACAACTACGTGCTGGTATACACAGGTACCTACAATGCGCCTACTGCCGGCGACTACACGTTCAGGATTCAGGCCTCGGGCAATAGCAACCTGAAAATCGACGGCAAACCGGTGCTCGGCGATGCCTGGAAAAACAACAACGAATTCCGCACCGTTACGACCAAACTCAGCGCGGGCGATCATAAAATGGAACTGTACGTCAACAAGCGCGACGGCTGGCTGCAGCCTGTACTAGGGCTTTGGATCGCCGGACCGGGCTTCCGCGAGGTACCCTACCATAGCCTGGGTTCTACCCTGGCCGGCGGCGGCAGCGACCCGATTCTGGTGAATGCCGATAACAATACCGTATTGCGTAGCTTTATGGACATCCGCCCCGAACCCAACAAGCGTGAGCGCATCGTGCATGCCGTATCGGTAGGCAGCCCCGCGGGATTGCACTACACCTATGATATGGAAAAAGGTGCGGTGTTTCAGGTATGGCGGGGTGGATTCCTGGATGCAACGCCCATGTGGGAAAACCGGGGCGACGGCTCCTCTCGCCCACGGGGTAGTGTTACTTTTCTGGGCGATGCACCGCTGTTGGCCAAAACCTCGGGCCAGTGGCCCACCGACACTACCGGCAGCAGCTTCCGTCAGCGAGGCTATGAGCTGGATGCCAACGATGTACCTACCTTCCTATACGATGCCTTTGGTACCTCCGTCACGGACCGTACTTCGGTAGTCGATGGTCAGTACCTCAAGCGCGAGATAAAAACGGGCAAACCTGTCAGTGGCCTTATGGCCCGCCTGGCCGAAGGAAAAAAAATCGAGAAAATGGCGAATGACCTGTACGCAGTCGATGACAAAAGCTACTACATTCAATTGCCCTCAGGCAGCCCGGTACCTGAAATCAAGAAGGTCAACGGAGGCCAGGCGCTCATGATGCCCGCCGATAAGGGCGAACTGAACTATTCGATATTATTTTAATCAATAAAGCCAATAGCCATTGGCTACTAGCTGCTAGCTTTTTTTACCATGAAACAATTCTTAAAAACCACCTTCGCATTCCTGGCTTCCTGTACGCTGTTGCTGGCCCAGGAGTCGCCCAAGGAAGAAGATTATTACAAAATCCTCACGCCGCCCATTCCCGAGGGAATCATCCTGGAAGTAGGCGGACTTACCACGCTGCCCAACGGCTCCATCGGCATGTCCACGCGCCGGGGTGAAGTCTGGATCATGGACAATCCCACGAGCCGCTCGCCCTACTTTCACAAGTACGCGTCGGGTTTGCACGAGATTCTGGGTCTGGCCTGGAAGGATGGCGCACTCTACTGCGCCCAGCGTGGCGAATTGACCAAGCTGGTCGACAAAGACGGCGATGGCAAGGCTGATCTGTACGAAACCGTATATTCCTGGCCGGTGTCGGGGCACTACCATGAGTATTCGTTTGGCCCCAAGATCGCGCCCGATGGCAGCTTTTTCGTGAGTGGTAACGTGGCCTTCGGCGATGAAGAATGGTGGCGCGGCGAAAGCCGCGTACCGGGTCGGGGCTGGATTTTTCGCATCACGCCCGATGGCAAGTTCGAGCCCTACGCCACGGGAGTACGCTCGCCCGCCGGCATCAGTATGCTGAACGGCGAATTGTTCTACACCGACAACCAGGGCGACTGGATGGGATCGGGCGGGATATTCAAGGTTGACAAGGGCGATTTTATGGGCCACCCTGCCGGACTTCGCTGGTCGAGTCTGCCTAATTCGCCCGTCAAGCTATCTGAGAAACAGTTTTTCTCGGTGATGGACAATCGGCAGGTGAAGGATAAAAACGGACGGTACATCAAGCCCGAAAATGTAGCGGACGAGAAAGATCCGATGTTCCTATATAAGTTGAAGGAAAAATTCCCTGAAACCGTCAAACTTCCCGCCGTATGGCTACCCTACGGGATTCACGGAATTTCTACCTCGGAAATCGTCGTGGACGATACGGAAGGGAAATTCGGTCCCTTCGCCGGACAAATGTTTGTGGGTGATCAGGGCCAAAGCAAAATCATGCGCCTGTTCCTGGAAAAAGTGAACGGCGAGTACCAGGGCGCGGCTTTCGACTTCCGGAGCAATTTCCAGTCGGGGGTACTGCGCATGACCTACGCCAAGGACGGTTCCATGTTCGTGGGTGAAACCAACCGCGGTTGGGGTTCGGCGGGCGACGCCAATCAGGGCTTGCAGCGGCTGGTGTGGAACGGAAAAATGCCGTTTGAGATGTACTCTGTGAAGGCGATGCCCGATGGTTTCGAGGTGAACTTTACCATGCCCGTGGATCGCAAGTCGGCTGAGAACCTGAATTCGTACGAAATCAGCAGCTTTATCTACAAGTACCATGCCGTGTACGGAAGCCCTCCCACCAACACCGAAAAGGTACCCATCAAAGGCGTAAAGGTATCGGAAGATGGTAAAACCGTGCGTATCGTGCTGGATGGTCTGCGCCGCTACTACATCCATCACCTGAATCTGGATGGTATCCGGGCCGCCAACACCTACTACTCACTGGTGCACCCTTCGGCGTACTACACGCTGAACAATATTCCGATGGGCGAAAAAATGAAAGTTTCCGACCTGACCACGACGCGTACCGGCGATCGTAAGGCTTCGGCCGATACGAAATCAACGATGGATCTGGTATCGCCCGACGGGCAGAATCAACCCGCTGCTGCCACGGCTTTGGCGGGTGCCCCTACCTACGAGGAAATCAAACCTTTGTTGCAACGCAACACCTGCCTGGCCTGTCATGCCGCCGACAAGCGCGTTGTGGGTCCGCCTTATGTGGAGGTAGCGAAGCGGAAGTATAGTAACGAGAAGATCGTGGATTTGATCTACCACCCCAAACCTGAAAACTGGCCCGACTACACCACGCCGATGGCCGCTATGCCGCAGGTACCCCGCGATGAGGCGCTGAAAATTGCCGCCTGGATCAATTCGCTGGATAAATAATTGGATTGTTTTTTATAGAAAACAGCCTTCCCGGTATCAGAACCGAGAAGGCTGTTTTGTCTACCTGATTGTTACAAACGTACCCCATAGGCTATTTGTACTCTTTTCACAAATCCAGCCGGGTGATAGGTACCCTGAACTCTGCCTTGACCAGCACCGTGTCGGGTAAGACCCTCTCCTTGTTTTCGCTATCCCCAAAAAGGATTTGAAAATTTCCTTCCATGATGTTGGCTACAGTATCCACCCGGCTGATGGTGATTTGATGGTTGAAGGTAGATTTTTCAAGCACGTACACCTGGTCCAGGAAAACATCATAATTTGATAGGCTCAAACTGCCCTCTACGTCTTCACAGTTTTGTGAATTATATTTTCTTTTGAAGATTCTGGCGGTACCTTCTGTTGGGGAGATGTCAAAAATAGCTAAGCCTAGCCTATCCAATCCAAGATTAGAAAAAATTTGAAGATTGATGCCTATTTTTTTCTCTCCACAGGATTCAGTAGCCAGGTATGCGCGAATTTGTGACTTGCCATCCCAAGTTATACCATTGATGCTTCCTTTCACTACACCCAAGCTTAGATCGATTGCTTCCTGCTTGCAGCTAGACAGCAGAAAGAGAAATACAAGCAGTTTTTTCATGGGAGATGTAGGTTAGGGTACCTTCAAACCAAATAACGACCCAGCACATTCAATATTTTAATTTCGGCTGACCGGCGCGTGGCTGCTTCCAAAGAAAAAAGGGATCATCCCAGCTCGTGCTGATGATGATCCCTTTTGATAGCGAAAGTACCTTCTTTCTACACTTTGAACTTCTTCTTAAGGTACCCCAGTGCCATGCCGTAGGCTACCTTGGCGTTGGCTTCGTCGTACTTGGGGTTGCTGGGATTGGCGAAACCGTGTACACCGGGAAAAATCTTATAGGTCAACGTTTTGCCCGCCTTCTTCATGTTGGCGTCGAATTGCTCGATGACTTCCTTGGAAATCCGCTCTTCGGTCGCGAAGAGGCCCAGGACATCGCCATCCAGCTTTTTGAGTTGTTCTACATCCTGCACGGGCATGCCGTAGTACATCACGGTACCAATCGTTTGGTCGCCGCCGATGAGGCCCGACCGCAGCGACCAGCCGCCGCCGAAGCACCAGCCTACATTGGCTACCTGTGCCTTAGGCCCGGCGTAGTCGAAACCCCCTTTGACAATATTTACCAGGCGGTCTTCCTGGGTACCCATCATCAGTTTGCCCGCTTCCTGCGGATTGTCGGTCGATTTGCCGTCGTACATATCCAGCGCCAGCACGTTGACGGTTTCGCCTAAATCTTTGTAAAAAGTATCGGATTGACGGCGGATGTGGTCGTTCAAACCCCACCATTCCTGATAGACGAACAGCCATTTGTCGCTGTTCTTTTTGGCTTTGATCAGGTACCCGCTCGCGTCTTTGCCATCGGGTGTTTTGAAGGTAATTTCCTTGCCCATGCCGTCATAGTTGAGCGGGAGGGGCGACGGGTGCAAAGCCTGAAAGGCCGGATCGAGCGCGAACTGCTTCATGCCTTCCTGGGGAAAAGTGAAATCAACGGCGGCTACCGTATGACAGACCGGAATGGTTGCAGGGGTACCTTCCGATTGAGGCTGCCCCAGGTACAGGCCGAATAGACCGGCCAGCATCAGATGAAAAGAAACGAGAAATTTGGTCATAATTCTGAACAGTTAAAGTTGCCTGGTTTGTGACAGTGAATAAGCCTTTTTCCGGACAATTTGTTTGTTTTGACCCCTATCTTTTTTACGATGCCGGAGCGGGTTGGCGGGGTTTCATTTTCAGGCTATCGGCCGGGTAGGTTGCTTTTAGCATGGCCATTTGTTCCTTTGCCCAGTTTATAATCAGTTCACGCTGAGCATCCGTCAGGTTGGCGTCGGGGTGCATACCCAGGTAGGTATAGTCCTTAATAGGCATTTCTTTTTCTTCTACCATTTCCACAATCTCTTCCAGCTTATGGTTCTGCACGGCAATGGGGCGCTTAGTGAACTCCGAAAAGTTCAGGTGGCGCTTGCCATCGGTAATGTGGTTGTCGAGCCACCACGCCACAGGTTGTACGTTATAGTACCAGGGGTACACGGTTTTGTTGGTATGGCAGTCGTTACAGGCTACCTGTAGCACATGGTTGACGTCATCGGGTACGGTGTATTTGGTAGAAATGTCGTAGGTACGGTCGTCTGACTCATTCCGGTCGGGACGGATGAATTGAGCCAAGATCAGTAAAGCAGCGAGGGCTAGGAAGATTTTCAGAATCATGTTCATAGAAATGAGATTTGTCGGGGTCCGGTACGCCGGAGCGGCCCGTGCGATTAGGAGAGATAAGAAAAGCCTCCGATCAGGAAAATCTAATGGATTTCTTCCGATCAGAGGCTTTTCTCAAAAACAATATGTAACAGCAATCTATGGAAAAACCACTTTTAACTGTCAATCGTCCACTGTCAACTGCCTACTTATCCCAAAACAAAGGTTCGGAAAGCGGCCCAATGGAGGGTACATTTACGCCGTTCTCGGAAATTTCGACGCTTGGGTACGCCACCCGGCGGATGAAGGTAGGTAGCGCCGCATTGACGGGTAGCGTGAAACCCTTGTACTGGTAATTGAAACGGCGGGCGTCGTTCCAGGCTTCGGGGTTGAGGTAGGTGATGACGTATTTCTCTTTGAAAATCAGCGCCAGGGTCAGGTTCGCTGCTCCGACTGACACGCTCGGATCATTGATGTAGGTATCCCGGGCAGCAGCGGCCACGCCCAACTTATCCATGTTGGCTTTGATGCCTTCCAGATAGGCGGCATAAGCTCGTTCGCGATTACCGGCCCGCAGGGCGGCTTCGGCCTCGATCATCTTTACTTCGGCGTAAGTGACAATTAGAAGCGGCGAGTTGTCGCCGGTGAGGGGCGAATTGAGTGAAATGTAGCTTTCGTCCTTTACGGTATTGTTGCCGCCCACGTTGCCCTGTCCGTTCACGGTACCTTTGTAAACCCCGTTCACGGTCTTGTCGGTGATTTTCTCGATTCGGGGATCGAACAGCCCATAGGTGGTGCCATTCAGCTGATTTACCAGCTGGGTCGACAGCCAGCCGTCCAGCACCAGAGCGGCATTATCGCGGGCTACCTGCGCCCACGGGTTGCGTAGGAGAAAGGTGCTCATCTGGGCGTCGTCAGCATTGGATGTGTACGACTTATCCACGGCTTCCAGGACAGACGCTGCGTTGTAGGTGCTTTGCTTGGAGACTTTGTTGAGCATCCGGGCTTTCAGGGCATAAGCGGTCTTGATCCAGTTGGCTGTTTTGCCTCCGTGGATCAGGTCGTCAGAAGCACTGAGCTTGATTTTGGAATCCGTTTTGGAAAGTTCGGTGATACCATCGTTGAGCAACGTCAGGGCGGTGGTGTACATTTCTTCCTGCGAATCGTAGGCCGGCGTAAGGGGCTCACCCGTGAAAGCCTGGCTGAACGGTCCGCTGCCGAATGAATCGGCGATGAGATTGAGATGATACGAAAGCAGTACATCGGCTACACCGACATATTCCGACGACTCTTGTTCCTGTGCCAGTCTCTTCATATCCGTCAGGTCGGCCATGGCGTAGTAAATCGCGTCCCAGGTACTGGTATAGTCGGTTTCCTGGTAGGTGTCGGTAGAGCCCCCTGAACCCGGATTGGCCAGATATTGCACGAAGTAGGAAGTAATATTGGCCATCCGCTGCGAGTTGAGGGCGGTTTTCTGCGTGGTAGTCGACAGCAGCGAATTCAACGGCGGATTCGAGATCAGGTTCGGATTCTCGTTCAGATCGAAGTAATCCTTGCAGCCGTTCAGTCCGAAGGTGCCGAGCAGAGCCAAAGTCACGAAGGTGTGTTTTATGATATTTTTCATTGGAAGTATTTTTATAATTGTATGAGCCAAGGGCCATTAGCTAACAGCCATCCGCATTTTAGAATCCTACATTCAGCGTAAAGAGGAAACTCCGCACGGCGGGGTAGGTAAAGCCGCTGAACCCATTGACATTGCTACCGCTGTTGTTGGAGCTGGTTTCGGGGTCATAACCCGAATACTTGGTGGCCAGCCACAGGTTGTTACCCGTTACACTCAACTGGATGGAACGAAACAGACTCTTTTCCAGCAAAGAGGTAGGTAAGTTATAAGCCAGGCGTACCGAACGCAGCCGTACCCATGAAGCATCTTCGATGAAGTTTTCGGAGATACCCCGGTGCACATTGCGGTAGTAGCCGTTGCCGTAGTCTACGCCATCCGGACCCACGCCCTGACCCAGGAATACCGCTTTGGTATTGGGGGTACCGTCGGCCAGCACGCCCTCAAAGACTTTGGTTTCATTGCGGTCTTCGGTGTATTTGGCAATCCCGAAGGCAGAGAAAAAATTGCTTAACTGATTGTAGCGATCCTGACCTACCTGCGCATCGAACAAAACAGATAGACTCAAATCGTGGTACCTGAAGCTGTTGTTGAGACCTCCAATCCAGTCGGGTAATGAATTGCCGATAAGTTTTTGGGCCGAGTTACGAACCGGAAAGCCATTGGAGCCAATGACGATCGGACGGCTCTTGTCGATGGTCATCGGATCTTCGGCCGTGCCATTTTCGTAGTACCGCTGGTAGCTGGTACCGTACAGATTACCGTAGGCTTCGCCCGGAATCAGTTTCATGCTCACCGTCGAACCCGAATAGCCATACTGGGAAGCGTAAGCGATTTCGGTCAGTCCTTCGCGGATGCTGATCACACGGTTGCGGTTGGCCGAGAAGTTCAGACTAGCGTTCCAGGAGAAGTTGGTCTTCTGGACGGGGGTACCTTTCAGCACTAGTTCGACTCCCTGGTTGCGCATGGTACCCGAGTTGATGGCAGCCCGCACATAACCGGTAGCCGATGATACGTTCACGTTGATGATCTGGTCTTTGCTCAGCGAATGATAATAGGTGAAATCAAGTCCCAGTCGGCTGCCGAAAAAGCCCAGTTCCAGGCCCGCTTCGTAGGTTTCCGTAAATTCGGGCCGCAGAGTAGGGTCACCCAGCAGCGAACCCCGTGAGAAACCCGTAAGGCCGGTAGGCAGATTGGTGTAGGAAGCATAGCCCGTAGTAGTAGAATAGGGTAGGGCGTCTTTACCAATTTTCGCGTAAGAAGCCCTGACTTTACCCAGGCTCATGTAGGTAGGAAGCGCCAGATGCTGCGAGAATACATACCCCAAACTAGCCGAAGGATAGAAAAATGAATTGTTGGGTGCCAATAGCGACGAGGTGATGTCGTTCCGGCCGGTCAGGGTCAGGTAGAGGTAGTCTTTATAATCGAGGGTCAATTCTCCGAAAATCCCCATCAGACGGTAGTCTTCGGCGCTTTGCGTAGGGGTGATGGTCTTGGCATTCCGCAGATCGAAATAGTTATATACCGTAAGCTCATTGCCTTCGGCCCCAAAGCTCCGGCTGCGGCGGTCGTACAGGTCATGGCCCAGGCGCAGAGTACCTTTCAGGTTCTCGCCGAGCTGGGCGGTGCCGCTGGCCGTGAATGTGGAGGTAATGGACCGGAACTGGGTATTGTACTGGTACACAAAGCCTAAGTCGTTGTCCTCGTAGACGTACTCATCCGCAAAGCCCCGGGGCCCCGGCGCCGTGCGCAGGCGGTTGTCGGAGTAGGTGTCCAGACCCGCCCGGTAGTTGAGCGACAGCCACGCGAAGGGCGTATAGTTGAAATTGACTCCCCCAATCAGACGGTTCACATTGTCGCGCAGTTTGTTGGTGTAGGCACCATAAATAGGATTGTTGTTGCCATAGGTGTTCATGGTACCATCGGGCTTGATGTAATCCGTCACGTCGTAGCGCGGCGACCAGTAGCTCAGGCTCTCGCTGAATCGGTCGGCGTTGTAGCGATCGCCGCCTGAGTTGATGAAGTTGAGGTTGGTACTGGTTGTGAACTTCTCACTGAATTTCACCTGGGCGTTTAGGCGGGCCGAGAATTTATCAAAATTTGTGAAAGGAATAACCCCCTCATGGTGCAGGTGCGACAGTGACGACAAAAAAGTGATTTTGTCGGTACCCCCCGAAAACGACAGGTTGTTCTGAAATTGCTGGCCCCGCTGGTAGGCATCTTTGAAGTGATTGTAGAGCTTGTCGGGATGGGTAGGGTCAATTTTCTTGGCTTCTTCCACGGTAGGTCCCCACGATGGAAAAAAGTCCTGGGGATTATAAACACCGCCGTAGCCGATGGTGTATTTATCCTGCACCTCGGGAAACTTGTTGACCGTTTCGGTGCCATAGGTACTGCTGAAATTGGCCCGCAAAGCGCCCGATCTGCCCGACTTGGTCGTGATAACCACTACGCCGTTGGCCCCACGAAGGCCGTACAGCGCTGTGGCCGCGCCCCCTTTCAGAATGTTAATGGTTTCGATGTCGTCGGGGTTGATATCCGCCGCCCGGTTAGACATCCCCCGTAGTTCGGCGCTCTGCCCCTGCGTGGAGGTACTGTTATCCATCAGGATGCCATCGATCACGAACAGCGGCTGATTGTCGCGGTTGACATCGATGGAGTTGATGCCCCGGATCAGGATGCGCGCGCCCTGGCCGGGCGCGCCACCTGTACTGTTGATGGTTACGCCGGCTACTTTTCCCTGCAAGGCATTGACCAGGTTCGTCTGCCGGTTCTGCATCAGTTCGTCACTGTCTACCTGTTGGGTGGCGTAGCCGAGCGCCTTCTTCTCACGGCTGATGCCCAGTGCCGTCACCACCACCTCATTGAGCGTCTTGGTATCTTCGGACAGCGCCACGTTGACCGTACTACGGTTGCCCACGGCCACTTCTTTGGTAACAAAGCCAATGGAACTGAAAACCAGCGTAGTGTTGGCACCATTTACCCGGAGGCTATACGTTCCGTTTTCGTCGGTCAGGGTACCCTGAGTACTGCCTTTCACGGCCACGCTCACGCCTGGTACCGACGAACCGTCTTTTTCGGAGGTCACCGTACCGCTCACCTGCGTTTGCTGGGCCATGGCCACGTGCAGCCCCACCAGGAGCCATGCCGTGAAACATACCTGTACAATTTTTTTCATGGATACATTTGAATTTTAGTTGTGGAAAAATAAACATCCTATATTCAAAGATAGGAAATAAGCCTCAAAGTGAGTTGTTGGAAGTTGCAAAATGTAGTGGGGACTGGCCGGGCAGAGGGGTACCTTAAACAGGTAGAGGAGATAAAGGGAAGCTCAGAGAATTGTGATTTTCAGGCGGGTATAATCCTTAATTCTCTTGAAATCGGCTTTGTTGTAGGTATAAACTTCATCACAATACTTCGGTATCAAAGTAAATCATAAATTCACTTCATTAGCCAGATCGGATAAGTTGATATTGGGGTCAATCTTGGAATTCTTGAATCGCTCACGCACTTCCAATGCTTTCTCGTAAAGATCGAGCTGGTTGGGTTTGGCTTTTTTCTCCACCTCCTGCACAGCAATTCTGACGTGACGTCCTTTAAATGGGGACAGAATAGATTTAATGGCCTCGTCGTCTAAGGCTTCTATCTCATATTGAACGGGCTGTTGCATGGCTTTTTTAGTAAAAATAAGAATTTCCTTATTGAAATGTTTCAAATAGCTTATATCCTTCGCTTTTCAACGGCTAAAGGTACCCCTGCGCCTGTAAGTTGAATAGTTCGGCGTATTTTCCATTAATAGCCAGCAGTTCTTCGTGCGAGCCGTATTCCAACAGGGTACCATTTTCCATAAACAGAATCCGGTCGGCCATGCGCACGGTGGAAAAGCGGTGCGATATCAGCACAGCCATTTTGCCCTCGATCAAGCGGCTGAACCGCTGGAACACCTCGTTCTCGGCGCGGGCGTCCAGCGCCGAGGTAGGTTCGTCGAGTACCACCAGCTGGGCATCGCGCATGTAGGCGCGGGCCAGGGCTACCTTTTGCCACTGTCCGCCGGATAGCTCCTGGCCGTCCTTGAACCGCTTACCGAGTACCTGCTGGAATTGCGCCGGGAGCTGATCAACAACCTCGCTGGCTAGACTCTTGCGGGCAGCGTCGGCGATGCGTTCGTCGTCGTCCCGGCGTTCGATATCACCCACGGCGATGTTCTCGGACACTGTCATTTCGTACTTGATGTAGTCCTGGAAAATAATCCCGATGTTGGCGCGCAAATCTGCCAGGCTGTAGGCTTCCAACGGCAGGCCATCGAGCAGAATTCGTCCCTCGGTCGGTTCGTAGAGTCGCGAGAGCAGCTTAACCAAGGTCGTCTTACCGGCCCCGTTCTCACCGACTAGAGCCAGCTTCTCGCCCGGATGTAGCGTGAAAGACAGATTACGGATTGCCCAGCGTTCGCTATCGGGGTACTTGAAACTGACATTCTCAAAAGTAAAGCCTTCCCGAATCGGCCGGGGAATTGTGACGCCATCCGGATTAGCTTTGATGGTAGGTTCTATCGCAAAAAAATCGAATAAATCCTGTAGGTACAGCGCACTTTCGGCGATGCTGGAGAATCGTCCCATGATTCCTTGTAACATCCCGTGCATCCGCTGAAACGAACCCGACAGGAAGGTCATGGTACCAATGCTGATGAACCCGGCAATGGTTTGGATCAGGATAAATACGTAAGCCCCATAGTAGGCCAAGGTACCTAAGGCCGCCAGCAGGTACCCCCAGGTCGCGCGGCTGAGGACGATCTTCTTATTCTGCTCGTAGTATTCATCCGACAAGGCCTTAAACCGCTGGGTCAGGTACTTCTCCAAGCCAAAGACTTTGACCTCCTTGGCGGTTTCGGCACTGGCCCCTATGTAGCGCAGGTAGTCGAGTTCGCGGCGTTCGGGCGTCCAGGAGCGGGTGAGCGAGTAGCTACGCTCATTGAAGTGCGTTTCGCCAAGAAAAGAGGGAATAACGGCTATAATCAGAATCAAAATCAACCACGGACTGAAGGCCACCAAACCCGCGCCCAGCAACAGCAGCGAAATAATGTCCTGCACCTGCGAAAGTACCTGCGTCAGCAGCACGGTGCGGCTGGTGGTCTGGCGGCGGGCACGTTCGAGTTTGTCGTAGAAAACGGGGTTCTCAAACTGGTACAAATCCAATTGCGCCGCGTGGTGGACCAGGTCGACGGAGGTTTTGTTAGCTACCAAATCACCCAGTAAACTGTCACACAGCCCAATCAACCGGCTCAGCAAATCCGAAAAGACAGTTAGCCCCAGTTCCGCTGCTACCATTGTCCAGAGGTACCTTTGCGAGCCACCTTCAGCAATGAGCCGGATCACCTCGTCAATGATTTCCTTACCAATGTATAGCATTACCACCGGAATGCCGGCTTTCAGTAGCCGGAACACCACATTGCCGACCGTCAGGGGCTTACTGGTATTCCACACCAGGCGGAAAAACGGCGGTAGGTTCTGTAACGCTGAAAATCGCTTGCGGAGCGATTGGGAGGTAGAGTCTTTTTTAGGGGGTAGGTTGGGGCGCAAATGTTTGTCGATTGGTATATATCAACTAATCATTTGCAATGGGGAAAAGTTCGAGTGGAGTGGCGGATAGGGGTAGGTTTAAATAGAGAATAGTCTCTGGTGCAAGTAAATTCGATACGCTCGATTTGAAAACCGGCTTCAGAATAAAAACTCAGTCAAACACCCAGACAAAAAACTTATAACTCAGCCAGGCCAGGGCACCTACCAGTAGGATGAGCAGCAGCATAATAGGTACCACGATCTTCCAGGCCCCGCCCTTGTGGCGTCCCTCCACATAATGCTCCTGCATGAGTTTTACGTTCCGAACGTTGGCCTTGAAGGCTACATCGAAAATATCACCGATAAGGGGGATGGACCCGAGCAGGGCGTCGATCACAATATTGAGGGCCATCCGGGCCAGCACAAATCCGCTGGCGCCGTTCCTGGCTAAAATCGAAACCATATACCCGGAAATCAAAAGGGTAGCGAAGTCACCGGCACCGGGGATAAGTCCTATCAAAGCGTCGAAACCAAACCTGATGTTGGTGCCGGGAATGGTAAAGCGGGAATCCATCCATTTGGCCATCGATTCTACATGGGAGATGGCCGACTTCTGCTTTGATACTGCTTGCATGGGTAGGGGTTAGCATTTGGTTTGGGATTGAACTTACTAATAGTATGCCACTTTACGTAGGGTTGTCACGTATACCCTGCTCAGTGAGGATTTTCCCCGGCTTTGGACGGCCAGTCCTGATTCACAAGCCATATACCCGGCTCGGTGGGCCTTGCGAAGATAATTGATAGGAATCCGGGAATCGCGTAGGCAGTTTCTAGCCTGCCGGGAATAAGGCGCATTATATTTAGCGGCAAGCAGTCAAAATGCTATATTGCTCCAATAAACCCCCATTTTTTGTGAAAAACGCCCTGATTCTGTTCATTTTAGTAATCCTTTTGGCCTCACTGTATTACTTTACCCATCGCAAACCTTACAAGAAGTGGTCTAGCACCCTCCCTGGTATTGGTACCTTTTCTTCGGCCAGGGTAGAGGATTTGAATGGGGATGGTGTAAGGGATATACTGCTGGGAGCCGGGAAAAATGAATTCGAGTACAGCGACTCGGCCTTAGTGGCCCTGGACGGAAAAACCGGCGAATTACTTTGGCACAATTCGGCCCGCGATCAGATGTTCGGCTCAGCCGGCCTGTACGACATCAATGGAGACGGTGTGAAGGATGCTTTTTTTGCGGGACGTTCCGTCGAGTTCAAAGCGCTGGACGGTAAAACCGGTAAAACACTTTGGCATTTTGATTCCACTTACTATTCACAGAACGGCAGGCGCTGGTTTAATTTCTACAATCCGCAATTCATCCACGATGTAGACGCCGACGGACTGCGTGATATTCTGATTTCCAACGGGGGCGATATCATGGTACCCCCTTTCAATCCCAACCGGGCGGCCGGCAGATTGGTGATCCTCAGCAGTGCTACGGGAAAACTGCTGGCCGAAGCAATGATGCCCGATAATAAGGAAATATATATGTCCATAGCCGTGGATTTTAACGAAAAAGAGCCTGAGCAATCCCGGATCATTTTCGGAACCGGTGGAGAAAGTATCGCAGGTAACCTGTTTGTGGGTACCATCCGAATGGTACTCGATGGCGATTTGACCCACGCAACAAAAATAGCTAGTGGAGAGAACCGGGGATTTATCGCGCCACCAGCCTGGGTGGATATGACGCAGGATGGCGTGCTGGATATTGTGGTCAATAGTGTGGATGGCCGGGTGATGGGCTTTGATGGTAAAAATCTGGCTCTGCTCTGGTCAACTGCGATTCCTAAGACCGAAGCTTACGCGTCTATGGCCATTGGGAACTTCAATGAAGATACTGTACCCGACTTTTTCATCTCTTTTGCCAAGGGCCGCTACCCTCGCCTTACCTGGACCAAACAGGCCATGCTGGACGGAAAAACCGGGGCCATTCAGTTCCTGGATTCACTCGGCTACTACCAGACCAGCAGCCCCATAGCGGTCGATTTGAACGGCGATGGAAGGCATGAAGTGCTGCTTAGCGTGGAGAACGAGGTCGTGCAAGGTAGGGAGCAGGTGTTCTATACCAATATTGTCAGCATTGACTTTTCCAGTGGCAAGATCATAAAATTTGTTCCGGCTCTGTTGGGACATAACCTTTCTTCTACCCCCTGGGTCGGCGACCTCGACAACGATGGCTATCTCGATTTAATTTATACCCACAGTACCGATAAGTACGGTAAGCTTTCTCAATCTTTTCAAGGCATGCAGGTACATCGTTTCGCCACCACTATTCCTATTAAAAAAGCCGTTCAGTGGGGAGCCTACATGGGAAGCGCTTACGATGGCGTGTACAGGACAGAGGCATTGCTTCCCTAAAAAAAAACCGTTCAATCCTTTTCCAGGGTCCTGGCAATCTTATCCAGGTTCAGGCTGCGGGCCGATGCATCGAAAATTTCGCGGTAGGTACCTTGCATGTCGTACAATTCGGCATGGGTACCCTGTTCCACCAGATGGCCCTTTTTCATGACATAGATACAGTCGGAATCAATGATCTGGGATAGGCTGTGGGAAATGACAACGACGGTACGGCCCTGTTTGATGGCGTCCAGACTGTTCTTGATTTGCTCGGTGGCGATGGCGTCAAGGCTGGCGGTTGGTTCGTCCAGAAAAATCACCGAGGGGTTTTTTAGAAACAACCGGGCAATGGCGATGCGTTGCTGCTGGCCGCCCGAGAGCATTTGAGCGTCGGTCTCGTATTGTTCGGGCAACTCCATAATCTGTTCGTGCAGGTAAGCCTGCCGGGCGGCTTCCACCACTTCGTCGTAGGAAGCTTCCATGGCTCCGTAGCGAATGTTTTCGGCAATTGAGCCCTTAAAGATATGATTCTTTTGCAGTACCATTCCCAAATCACCGCGGAGCTCGGGCAGATCGTAGCGGTCTAGCGGAATACCATCCAGCAGTATTTTTCCAGAATTGGGAGGATAAAAGCGGACCAGCAAATTGATCAGGGTACTTTTACCCGCTCCCGAAAGCCCCACCAGCGCGACGGTCTGACCAGCCTTTATCTTCATCGAAATATTGTACAGCGCTTTGGTGCCATTGGGGTAGGTAAACGACACATCGTCGAGTTCAATATCCCCTTTGATGCGGTCGGGAATGTAGTCCCCGCCGGTTTCCACGGCCCTGGCGTCGTCCAGAATGTCAAAAAATCCTTCGGAGTACGTCAGGGCATCGTTCATTTCGTCATAGATGCGGTGCAGCTGCCGAATGGGCGCCGACACATTGTTGAACAGCAGGATATGGAACATAATCGCCCCGATCGACATCTGCTGGTCCAGTACCAGGTAGGCGGTCAGGATGATGATGAGCACGATACCGATCTGTTCGATAAAGCTTTTGATCCCATCGAAAAAGAAATTGGTACGCCGGGTTTTGAGTTGCGATTCCATCAGGTCCAGTTGCAACTGGTACTGCCGCTTGCCCTCAAATTTTTCCCGTACGAAGGACTTGATCACCAGCACCGACTCGATGAGGTTGATAAGCCCACTGCTCTTGTTTTCCCGCTGGGTTTTCAGCTTACGCCGCACGCCCTGCAATTTCTCTGCCTGCCGGTAGCTTACCCAAAAATACACGGGCAGAATCCCCAGAGCAATGCTTCCCACATACACATTGGCCGAAAACATAATGATCAGGGCCACGATGGCATTGGCCGATAAGGGAAGTATGTCGATAAAGAAATTCTGAATGAGCTTGGTCAGGCTTTCGACACCCCGGTCAATGCGGGTCTGAAGCTTTCCTTTCTGGTTGGTATTGTCGCTGTAAAAGCCCAGTCCGTAGGATAAAATACGATCTACTGCCGTCTGGGATAGTTCGCTCGATACCTGGATCCGTATTTTTTCACCGTAGTAGCGTTGACCGAAAACAATAAAGGTGTTGATAACTTCCTTGGCAAAGAGAATCAGCGAAATCTCACCCAGTAACAGGGCACCGTTCTTTACTCCCCAGCCTTTGTCCAGCATGCCTTGAATCGTATCGACCGTGTAGCGCAGTACAATAGGGTTCACCTGGGCCGTCAGGGCACCCAGCAGGGTCAGAAATAAGGCCAGTACGATTTGGCTCCGATAAGGCCGGACGTAGGGAAGCAATCGCTTAAAGATCTCCCAGATATTCACGCAGCGTTTTTGTTAAGGCTATGGGCCTTTTTGGAGAAAGTGGGCCGATGAGTAAAAGTATAAACGTATAGTTGGCCAGAATGAAGACTCCGTTTGTAATGAGAAACATTCACTCAGTTTTTATGGGCCTCCCGATACTTTTCAGTGTTGAGGATCATCTTGTCCATAACTGCCTCGTCTCTTTTTAAATCCTCTTCCCTAAACCCGGCTTCATTTTTGAGATACTCAGGATATTTTTTCAAATAAGCTCTTTTCAAAGCAATATACTCTCTGCCTGTACTACATTCCTGGAAATCTTTTTCGAAGAATTGCCGGAGAATCTCTGCATGCTTTTCATTAAAAGCCAACCGTTTTGCCATTCCTTCAAACTGCACCAAGTTCAGACCAAATGCAATTTTGATAGGATATCTGCCACTTAAGGCGGATGAGTCGATACCCCAGTTAAAATTCTTTTCCACGCCGTATCTTCTGGAAATGGCAATTAATGAGTCAAGTAAGACCGTATCCTTGCTCATATTTAAAACTATCTTGTCATCCTTAAACAGAATTGGGGGTTCAGGTGACTGAGAAAAACTATTCGTAATTGGCAAAAGGAAAAACAGCAGCAGGTATCTTCTCATAGCCTCATAGATTTTGAGTCAAGATACCAACTCGCTCATTTCTTACGTACATCGAAGCTAGTAGGGTATCGCTTTGCCAAGATATACAAAAAATGAAACCGGAGTAGTACGTCTGAATTTTTAATTTTCAGAACGGGCTACTCCGATTATTTCTTCAAAAAAAGCCTGTAAATATACGCCTACACTTCCCCCAACGCTTTCACCAATCCCTCGATCTGCGCCACCGACGTAGCCGGAAAATTGGCCAACCGTACCTGCGAGCCCTTGAACTCGCCGTAGCCGCTGCCAATGATCAGGCCTTTTTCTTTGAGCTTGCTGATGACGGCTGAGGATTCTTTCTTTGTATTGGCTACTACCACCGTTTGGGATTGGTGGCGGGGTATCTTCACAAAAGCGTCAAAGTTGTTATGTTTCTTAACCAGATTATAAAGTAACCCGGCTTTGTGTTCGGTTTCTTTGCGTATAGTTTCAATGCCAATTCGGTTGAAGTCTTCCGCGATTTTGCCCAAAATGTAGATCGCCATTACGTTAGGGGTGGCGGGTGTTTCGTATTTCAGGGCGTTTTTCCACAAGGTAGGTAGGTCGTGGTGCGCCCCGATGGTGAGACTGTCGTACTTCCGCAGACGTTCGGCCTTGGCCAGGCACGCCTCGTTTACGATCCAGACGCCCAATCCGGCGGGCATGCCGAAGGCTTTCTGCACCGAGAAAAACGCGGTATCGATCAGGCTATAATCCAGCGCTGGGTAGGGTGCCGACGACACCATGTCCACGGCCACAAATTTGTCAGGATTCTTGGCTTTTAGTTTGTGAATATCAGCTACGGGCATCTGCACGCCAGAGCTTGTTTCGTTATGCGTGATGCAGATTACCTCGGCGTATTCAGGTACCTCGATTTCGGCGAAATCAAATCCCTCACCCATCGGCTTTTCGTACACATGCGCGAACTTGTGAAGTGCATGAGCGTAATCGTAAAACTTTTTCGAGAACGAGCCATTAACCAAATGAAAACTTTCGTGCTCGACGCAGTTCAACAGAATCCGTTCCCACGTTTCCGAAGCCGAACCCAGAAAAAGTACCTGATGTGTATCCGGGATAGATAGCAACATCCGCAGCTGCTCCACCGTGAAGCGGTGCAGGTCGCGGTACTGCTGGCTCCGGTGCGAGATGGAACCCAACTGACGGTCCATGAAGGTTTTCAGGTGTTTCTCAAAGGTGGGAAACAGTGCCGCCGGGCCGGGAGTGAAGAAGGTATTTTGCATAGGGGTAGGTAGGTAGCGGTGGTTCTTGAGGGACATAGGCACAAAGATTCAAAGTGCGTAAGATTGCAATCAAGCGTAAGTAATTCCTTTATGCCTCTGTGCCCTTGCTACTTTGTACATCCTGATTAATACAGCATCCGGAAACGAATGGTACCTTCGACGGCCTTGATTTCCTGGATGAATTCCTCGGAGTACTTCTTGGAAATATCCACAATCACGTAGCCGATCAGTTCGTTGGTCTTGAGGTACTGTCCCGAGATATTGATTTCGTATTTGGCAAAAATGCTGTTCAGCTTGGCCAGGACACCCGGTACATTGGCGTGGATGTGCAGCAGGCGGTGCGAGTCGCCCAGCTTGGGTAGCTGCACCTCGGGAAAATTGACGCTGCCGTAGGTACTGCCATTATTGATGTATTCCAGCAGTTTGCCCGGTACGTAGTAGCCGATGTTCTCCTGGGCTTCTTCGGTACTGCCGCCGATATGAGGCGTCAGAATGACGTTAGATAGGCCGATGAGCTCGCTTTCGAAGGCCTCATTATTGGTTTTGGGTTCTTTAGGAAAAACGTCCACGGCGGCCCCGGCAATTTTTCCGCTCTTGATGGCCTCAGCCATGGCCGCGATATCTACTACGTGACCGCGCGACAGGTTCATGAAAATGACCCCGTCCTTCATCAGGTCAAACTCCGCCTTTCCGATCATGACGGTGTTCTCCTTGCGACCGTCCACGTGCAGGCTGATTACATCAGAAATCTGGAGCAATTCTTCCAGCGAACGTACCTTGCGGGCGTTGCCGATGGCTAGTTTGTCAACAACATCATAAAAATACACTTCCATCCCCAATGCCTCAGCCACCACAGAAAGCTGTGTGCCAATGCTGCCGTACCCTACCATGCCTAGTTTTTTGCCCCGAATTTCGTAACTACCACTGGCCGACTTGTCCCAGTGGCCGGTGTGCATGGCGTTGCTTTTAGGGACGATATTTCGAATCAACATAATCATTTCGCCAATAGCCAACTCCACTACGGAGCGGGTGTTGCTGTAGGGCGCGTTGAATACTGCCACGCCGCGTTCGGTGGCCGTTTCGAGGTCGATCTGGTTAGTGCCGATGCAGAAAGCACCAATGGCCATCAGGCGGTTAGCACTTTCGAGTACGCGCTTGGTGATCTGGGTTTTGGAGCGGATACCGATGATTGACACGTCCTTGATCCGCTCGCAGAGTTCATCTTCGTCCAGCGCGCCTTTCAAAAACTCCACTTTGAAGCCTTCTTCTTCAAAAGCCCGCACGGCCGCCGGATGCACGTTTTCCAGCAGGAGTACCTTGATTCGGCTCTTGGGGTACGACTGGCTGCGACTCAGTTTGTTATCGTACAGGAATTCATCCAGCGAGCCCGACACGTGATCGGCTACCTGTACCACGCGGGGGCGGTTGACATTTTCAGTGAAAGCATAAAAACGGTTAGCCAGGCCCGATTCGCGCAGCTCGTAATCGGTATAGCCGTCACCAATCACGTAGATATCGCCCGTCAGATTCAGGGTACGCAGGAGTTTTATTTTGCCACCGTCCGAGGCCAGTACGTTCGTCTCATCCACGCCGATAATGCGCCCCTCTTCGTCGAATACGAATTCATTGGCAAAAACATGATCGGCACGAACACCCAACTCGGTCACAATGGGAACGATAAATTCCTTGAAACCGCTGGAAACCACATAAATATGGTCGGCATTGTCGGTGATAAAAGTCTTGTTGCGCAGAAATGAATCCGACACTTTGGTACGCAGGTAGTCAACCAGAAGCTCAATGTGCGAGCGATCGGCCGACAGCAGGGCGATGCGGCGGCGTAGTCCTTCGGCAAACGCCATTTCGCCGTTCATGCCTTTATCGGTCAACTCGCGGATCTGCTGTACAATCGCTTCGCGGTCGTTATGGCCGGCCAGGGCAATATGGGCCAGCTCGTCGAGCCCTTCTACTTTGGTAAACGTGCTGTCAAAATCAATGACAATGTGCGTCGGATTAAGTGTTTGCGTCAACATGCAGGAAGTTTGGCAGGAATATTATCCCCTTGGTTCAGAATGACTACTACGTTTTATGCAAAATTAAGAAACGTAGCGTACACTGACTATAAAAAGTACATTTACAGCCGATTGTATAGGATGCGTACTATTTATTAATTGATTAGTGAAAATGTGCCCCTAGCTTTTGTTGTTTTCCAAAAAATCTAGCGCCCGCTGCTCCGACCAATACAAATCATTGTCCAGGGTTTCGGAGCGAAATCCGCAATGTCCGCCTTCCTGCGTAAGTTCCAGCCACACATTCGGCATGGCGGCGATTTGAGCCTGGGGTAGACTTTCCGCAGGTACCAGAGGATCGTTCAACGCATTGACAATCAAGGTAGGGATGGTAATGGATTCCACAAAGAATTTGGAACTGTTGCGAGCGTAGTAGTCGTCTGCGCCGTCGAAGCCGTGTAGGGCGGCAGTGTAGATATGGTCGAAATCGTAAAAGGTTTTTACTTTGGCGTAATCGCCCACGCTGATATGATCGGGAAAGACTTTGGATTTTTCGGTCACTTTGGGTTTTAGCGATGATAGAAAGCGTTTCAAGTACACCCAGTTTTCCGGTTTTTCGATCGCCCGACTGCACGCCAGCAGATCCATGGGTACGCTGAACACGACCGCTTTTTTTATTTCAGGAATCAGGAGGGTACCTTGCTCTCCTAGGTACTTGAGGGTAAGGTTTCCGCCCAAACTGAACCCCATCAGAAAAAGGGTACCATAGCCTTTTAGAAGTGCGTGCTGCACCACCAGATCCAGGTCGTCCGTGGCCCCGCTATGGTAAAACCGTACCTGCTTGTTCATTTCACCCCCGCAACTCCGGTAATTCCAGGCTAGGCAATCATACCCCTGACGAGTCAGTGCCCGCACCATGCCCAGAATATACTGCCGCTGGCTGTCTCCTTCCAGGCCGTGCGACAGAATCACCAGGCCTTTGGAGACGGGAGCGCCGGTTTTGGCCCAGTCCAGATTCAGAAAATCATCATCGGGCGTTATGATCTGCTCACGCGTGTAGGCGACATCCTTTATTTTCCGGAAAAGGGCGGGAAAGATACTTTGGAAGTGTCCGTTGGGTAGCCAGAAAGGTGCTTTGTGATCGGTGGTACGGAGCAGGGGCATAAAGCTCTGTTTTTCTGTATGTGACAAAAAAAAGCAGAACGTCGTTCCAACCGACAGCCCGGAAAATTGGTCTGGTAAGAAAAACAGAATGTAAGAAAATGAAAAGAATAGGTTTCATGCTGATGCTAATCAGTTTGTTGGGATGCAGCAAAGAATCGCTCAGTCCCGAAGAAAAAAACATAGTGGGTACCTGGCAGTTGAAGGAATTCTGCGTAGGTCCCGGCGATGGCAGCTGTCCGCAGCAATTAGCCACCACCAGCGCCACCCAAACGCTCGAATTCAGAAAAGACGGTTCCTTTATCGAAAAGATACCCCAACCCGGTCAGTTCCAGACACCCATCGTGAGTTCAGGTGAATTCAGAATCGAAGGAGAAGGGCGACTGTACTTCAAATTTGACAATGCAGGCACGGGGAATAAAGAAAACCATTGGGGATACAACCTCGCGGGCGACCGGCTCACCATCCTGCCCTCGATATGTAATGAGGGCTGTTCCTACACCTACCAGCGCATGTGATCAGTTTTTGGGCGTGCCGCGTCTCATCTCGGCCTGCCGCATGGGCATGGAATCGATGAGGGAGAAAAATTTTTCGGCAGTGACGGGTTGCGTTTCGGTGAGTTTAGTACCCCCATCTTTCCCGACCAGCCACACCCCGAATTTCGTCAGGTCGTGACTAAAATGGCGAGCCAGGTAGTTTTTGTCCTCAGCATCTAGTGTTTGGCCCACGCATTCGATGACGACGAGATCTCGTTCTTTTAGTTCTTTGGGTTTTGCGGCCAGGATTTGCTTCTGCTGCTGAAATTCTTTGGAGCTGGCGTCGGGTGTGTAGATGACGATCACTCGATTTTTCCAAGTCAGGCTTTCCAGTTTTTCGCGGAGGGGGATTTCTGCGAAGAAGGTAGCCAAGAGAAGGGAAGAAAGGAATAAATGAAGGATCACGGAGTTCATGGCGTTGAATGTTTCTTAAAAAACGGCCATGTCTCGAAATTGTTCATAGGCTACGTACACTTTTAAGGTACCCTGCCAAACCAAAAACAGACTATGAAAAAGATAGCAACGCTATTCATTTTAATGCTTGCGTTTGGCTGCCACAAAGAAGTGGATAGGGAATGCATTGAGCAGCCGCACGATGGGAGAGCCTGTCCCTTTATCTATAATCCGGTATGCGGCTGCAACGGAAAAACCTATGCAAACTCCTGCGTAGCTGAATCAGTGGGGATTATTAAATATACTGCCGGAGCGTGTAAGTCTAAGAGATGAGTTAAGCCCCAATCAATCAAACAGATTTTCCGTCCGGTCCAGCATCAGGATCGAGGCTTGCGGCACGATTACATACTTTTCACCGTCGTATTCCAGTTCAATGGCGTTGCGCTGCAGGTAAATCGCCAAATCACCTTCCCGGGCCTGCAAGGGCATGTACTTCACTTTTTCTTCAGTTTCCTTCCAGGGCTCTTCGTCCACGGCGGCGGGAATAGGGTACCCTGGACCTACCTTGATGACGTAGCCGGTTTGTACCTGCTCTTTCTCGGTTACGGTAGGAGGTAGGTACAGACCGCTATGCGTACGGTCGTTGGGGCTTTTGGGTTTGATCAGGACGCGGTCACCCACCACGATCAGGCTTCTTAAACGGTTATCGGCAGTAATTTCCATTGTAGTGGTTAGTTTTTCATCCAGGGAAATTTGTATCAAGGATTCTGTGTTCAAAAGAAGCGTACAACGCTAACCAAAAATGCCAAATTGACAGAAATTAACCGCCAACAGCATTTTCTGGATTAACCCAAAAAGTCAAACGCCCAGCATCCGGCATCTGAAATCTTCTTAAAACTGGAAGTAGATAAACTGATTGGAAGTGAAGACTCCGAAGAAATAAATGAATGCGCAGAGGAAGATAAAAAGGGAATAAAACAGCGCCGTGCTACGCGTAGGAATAGTGAGGAAATAGTGTTCCTTGACAAGCATGAAAAGAATTAGCACTACGGAAAACCACATCTCGACCGAATTGAGCGGCGATCGCACCGGCTCGCCCCACGATAGGGTACCTATCTTGTGGAGTATGGCGAAGGCTTGTTTTACGGGGGCTTTGTCGTTTCGGAAAAACACCCAGGTCAGGCTCACAAGTGCGAAGGTGATGGCGACGTTGGCAAAATGGATGAAGCGGTTTTGGGGAATGACTACGCCCCATCGGGCCAACCACTTTTTACGCAGAGCCGCCCCTACCTGGTAAAAACCGTGCAGACTCCC
Source organism: Salmonirosea aquatica (assembly GCF_009296315.1). Taxonomy (NCBI): domain Bacteria; kingdom Pseudomonadati; phylum Bacteroidota; class Cytophagia; order Cytophagales; family Spirosomataceae; genus Salmonirosea; species Salmonirosea aquatica. The sequence continues at coordinate 1,590,063 of NZ_WHLY01000002.1, read as the reverse complement.
CCAAATCACGTAGTTCCAGCTTGCTCCATGCCACAGCCCGCTTACCAGAAACACGATGAACTGATTGACATACCGTCGGTATTCGCCCTTACGATTACCGCCCAGCGGAATGTACAGGTAGTCCCGAAACCAGGTGGATAGCGAAATATGCCATCGCCCCCAGAACTCCGAAATGGAAGCGGATTCGTAGGGAGTACGGAAGTTGTCCATCAGCGTAAAACCCATGACCCGCGCCGCCCCGATGGCGATATCGGAATAGCCCGAAAAATCGCAGTAAATACGGAAAGTGAAGAAGAGGGTAGCCACCAGTAAGGTTAAGCCGTTCTGCTCGTAGGGATTCTCATAGGCATAGTCTATCATCAGGGCCAGGCGGTCGCCGATCACTACTTTCTTGAACATACCAAAGGCCATCTGCATCAGCCCCGCTTTCACCTGTTCAAAATCGTAATTAAAATACGAGTGGAACTGGAACAGCATATTCTGTGGGCGCTCGATGGGCCCCGCCACCAGTTGCGGGTAAAACATGACGTACAGCGCGTAGATGCCGAAATGGTACTCAGCCTGCTGGTTGCGGCGGTACACCTCGATGGTGTAGCTCATGGCCTGGAACGTGTGGAACGACAGGCCGATGGGTAGCAGCACCCGTCCGGCTCCGTTGGTAATCCACTCGGCGATGCGATGCGGAATCAGTCCGCCCAGCGGAGGTACATAGGGACCCAGGTTCAGGAGAGCCAAGAAACTATTGACCGAATCGCTAAGGAAATCGTAGTACTTGAAGAACGCCAGAATCCCGATATTAGAAATCAGGCTAATGATCAGCAAAAGTTTACGCTTTCGCTGATCTTCGATTTTCTCAATCCAGATTCCGGCGAAGTAATCGATGACGATGGTACCGAACAGGATCAGGATGTACACGGGCTTAAAGACCATGTAGAAGTAGCAACTCGCCGCCAGCAACAGCATCCAGCGTCCCCGCCACGACAGGCTGAAGTAAGCCACCGTCACGAAGATGAAGAAAACAATGAATTGCAGGGAGTTAAACAGCATCGGTTCGGGAGGGCGTCAGGGGATGATCACAGTTTGGTCGGTGGCTAGAAGCGTATCGTGTTGATTGCCTGCTTCCCATATTTCAACCGTATACACTCCGCTGTGCAGCGTTGCTTTGGGGCAGTCCGCTAAGCCCTGAGTGGGCTGGACATAGAACAGATAGATGTTCCGGGGCGATTTGAGCACCGCGTAGCGGTCGAAGGGTAGGTCGCTGGCCTGGTGGGTTGGGAGCGTAATCAGAACGTTAGCATCCGTTTCGCGTATTGTGGTTTTAATATTTCCTTCGGTAAACCGTTCGGACAAATCCTCTTCACCGGGGTGGATCAGGGGCGAAGGCAGCTGGTACACGCCCTTTTCTTTAGTACCCTGCAAGGTACGCACGACCATCGGCTCGAAGGAGGTACCTTTGGAAGCGCCCAGCCCGATGCCGTTATGCCGTTGGTTGAAGGCGAACGCCAGCCGGACTTTACGGATTTTGGCTACTTCGGGAATGTAATGGTAGTATGAGGTACCCCACGCAAGTAGCGCCAGTGCCAGTACCCCGCCAAAAACATATTTTTTTACGGAATAGGGTACCAGGGAAATCAGGAGCAGATAGGCAATGGCGGCGGAAGTACCCGGGTAGATCTTGTAGGTACTCCACAATACCAATTCATAATTGAAGCGTGTCCTGAAAAAAACCACAAGAGCCATGCTGATGAACAGGTAGGTCAGGGCACCCAGCCAGAAGGCATTCGTCGAATCCTGGTCCGGCAGCGGGTTGTTGTTTTTAGGGAAATATTTTACAAATCCTGTATTTGGAATGCGCGGGTGCCAGTACTCCGAACGCGTGAAGATCATCACCAGCCAATATATCCCAAATCCCAGCATCAGAGCCCCCAAAAGAACCGGAATCAGCATTCGGTACAGGAAGGTTAGGGTGGGAAAAATATCAAAAATTCCCCCTACCATAGCCAGCAAACCCGCCAGCACTTTGACGGGATTGGCCAGAATGTAAGCAAATCCTTTTTCATTGCCCTGCACCAGTTCCTGGCCGTAGAAGTACGCAAAAACGGCTACTACTCCCAGGATTACCCAAATTCCCAACACTTTCCAGCGGCCCTGGAAAAATAATAACACAACGCCCGATGGCCACACCATCATGCCATTGCCCATACTATACGTATCCAGCAGCGCTACGCCCACTGCTAACCCGAAAGCCAAGTAGGTACCTTTGGCTAGATAATGGAGGGACAAAAAGGAAAGGAAGATCACCAGCTGGTACTGCAACGTCATGATGGTCATGAAGGTCATGGCGTAGTACTGCAAATTAAAAACTAGCAGCGCGGCGGGAAGAAGCCACAGCAGGCGCGTTTCGGTTTTTCTGAAATTCAGAGCTATCAGCCAGAATATCCCAAGCACGGATAGGTTGCCTATGAACGCCATGACTCTAAAATTCAGGGTGCCCATAAGGGACTGTTGGGCCAGTAGCACCAAGTGCGCCGAGACGATCCGGTGCTCATTGGTGGGATGAAACAAGGCTTCCAACTTACCGGAAAAAGTTTCGGCGTTCAGCCAGTTCAGCAGGAAGTTGGGCAGACAGTCGAAGTCGTCGAACCAGGGTACATTGATGCTATACTGAATAGAAACCACATAAAACAGGACGATTGGAATCAGGATCAGGATCGCCGCGCCAAGGGTACCTTTGGTGAGCACCTTTTCAGTCATGATCTGCTTTTTTAAGGTAGATCGCCTCCTTGCCGAAGTACCCGGCCATCAGCTTATTCCACCAGTGGTTCTTATCTTCTTTGATGTCGTCCACGAACAGGGATTGGGGCGGATCTTTTATTTCGGGTAGGTACACCACCGGAGTTGGCGAATTTTTAATCAGCTCATACCGCTGGTACATTTTGGCGTTGTAGGTAGCCGCTTTGCCGCTCAGCCAGTCCTTATACACCATGCGGATGTTGGCATTTTCGTAAACATCAAAAACAATCCAGAACGCCAGAATTGTCAGGATTATGCCTTGGGGTAACCGGGGAATATGAGGTAGGGTGAACTGGCTGTTGACTTCGTGAAAAAGCACGCCTGCTACATAAAACCAGCCTACCAGAAAAAATAAATACACGTAGTTGACCTCCCGTGCCGTAGGATCGATGCCAATGCCATAGTAAGGCGTAAAGAGCTGAGCGGCCAACACACCTAGGAATAGCAGAGAAACGTACCAGAAGGGAACTGCAAAATAGGCGCGGGCTTGCGGCACAATGCGCGAAAGTACAATGAACCACACGACCGTGAACAGCAGGATTGGAGTGGTAGTGAGCCAGTCGACAGTGAGTAGGGTGAGGGTTTTGAAAGCGTTCAGCATCGACTTAGGAATGTTTCCACTTAGAGGATTGCCCCCGATGCGGACGGTAAGGCCTGGGGCTCTGAAATAGAAAAAACAGCCTATGGCCGCTGCCACCAGCATCCCGATCATGAACCCGTCGACCTTTTTATGAAACAGAAGGCGGTATCCCCAAAGACCTGCGATCAGAATAAGAATCGTAAGGAGGCTGGGCTCACTGCTGCCTATGATAGCAAATACCAAAAAACCAGCAAAAACAGTGGTGAGGATTTGGAGTCGTTTGGTTTCGAGGCGATACCAACGAATTGTCAAGATAATCCAGCCAAAGGTCATGATGGCCGGAACCGAGAAGGTCACGAAAGCCGCCATCCAGTAGAAAGCTTCGGCGACGCTGGGCAATTTGAGGATATATAGAAAAAAAAGTACCCCCGCAAAACCCAGATGTGCCCGCCACGACAGGGTGGGGGTCAACTGACGAGCCAACCCGTACAGGATCGCCACCAGGCCCAAGATAACCAGAACGGGCAGTACCTTGAAGCCCTCAACGGAATGGAAAAGAAGAGGGTTTGTATGATTTAGGAAAATACCAAAATACCGGCCTGTCCAGCCCGTGTAGTAGTAATGCATGGCTTCCAGCCAGCCGTATTTGAACACCGTGTCGATGTAGCCGTAGTCATCGGCGGGGGAAGGGTGGTTGTAAAAAGATAGGGCGATCAATGGCAGCAGTACACCAGCCAGTAAGGCTATATTAATTGTGTTGCCGACCGTCCGGTAAATTCTGATAAGATTATTCATGCACTATTTTTTCAATAATATAGCGGGGCCGGGCTTTTACTTCCTCGTAGATTTTGCCGATATATTCCCCAATCAGCCCCAGCGCCATCATATTGGAGCCGCTAAAAAAAGTAATCGGGAGCATGGTGGAAGTCCAGCCGGGTACGGTAAAGCCAAAAAGGTAGGAACCCAGGATATAGGCAAAAATAACCATGGCTACCAGAAAATTGAAAAAACCAAAGTACAGCACCAGCCGCATGGGAAAGGTGGAGAATGACGTGATGCCGTTCCAGGCGAACAGAACCATTTTCCTGACGGGGTACTTGGTCTCGCCTGCCATCCGGTCCAGCCGCTTATAAAAAACCTTCTCACTCTGAAAACCTACCAAAGGCACGATGCCCCGTAGGAAGAGGTTGATTTCCCGGAAATTCCCCAACTCCCGCAGTACCCGGCGATCCATGAGCCGGAAATCGGCGTGGTTGAACACCACCGGAACGCCCATTTTCTGCATGATCGTGTAGAAACTCTCGGCCGTCACGCGCTTGAACCAACTGTCGGAGGTCCGGTCGTTGCGGACGCCGTACACGATCATCGCGCCCTCGCGATGTTTTTCGAGCATGGCGGTCATGGCGTGGATGTCGTCCTGCAAATCGGCGTCGAGGGTGATGAAGCAGTCGAAATCGTCCACATGGTGTTCCAGTCCGGCCAGGATTGCGCTTTGATGACCAAAATTGCGGGAGAGCTTGACGCCAATAACGGTGGGATCGGCTTGCGAAATCTCTTCAATCATGGTCCAGGTACGGTCGCGGCTGCCGTCATTGACGAAGCATATTCTGCTATCTTCGTGAATGAGTCCGCTTGCTTTGATACCCGCATAATAGCCTTTCAGCGTACCATAGGTGTGGTGCAGAATGGCTTCTTCGTTGTAGCAGGGTAGTACGAGCAGCAGGCGTGCTGGATTCATAAAGTCGTCGTTTATGGGGCAAAATTAGCAGGAAAAGGCAAACCCCAGGCATTTAGGTTGGGTTTAACCCGCCATGGGCTGGCGCCTCTGCAAAAGGGGATAAGCCAGAACCGCCAGCAGAATCACCAGGGTACCCAGATAAAAGCCAGGCGTCATGCGCTCTTTCTCCCCGAAAATGACGAAGGCCAGCGCAATACCGTACACGGGCTCGAGGTTCACAGTGAGGTTGAGCATATACGCCGAAAACTGCTTCATCAGCTGGGTACCCATAGAATAGGCATACACGGTGCATACCCCCGCCAGAATCAAAATCCATAGCCAGTCGGCGGAAGCAGGCCAGAGCGGCAGAGCATTGTTCAGGTCGTACGTTTGAAAAACAATCACAAAAAAAAGTGAACAGATGCTTGCTCCCACCATTTCGTAAAAGGTAATCACAAAAGCGTCGTGTCGCTTCACAAAATGGCTGTTGGCCACGGTGAAAAGGGCCGCCAGAAAAGCCGAACCCAAGGCTAGTATCAAACCCAGGGCATGATTGAACTCGAAACGGAACACAATGTATAGTCCTGCCACTGCCAGCAGTCCCAGAAGTACCTCCAGCGGCCTGACCCGCTGTCGGTTCACCAGCGGCTCGACCAAACTGGTCCAGAGCGAGGTAGTGGACATGCCCGCCAAACAGACGGATGCTGTGGAAACCCGCGCCGAAGCGAAAAACAAAATCCAGTGGGTAGAGAGCAGAATCCCCACCCCCATCATGCGAATGGCCTGACCGCGTCCGACACGGAAACTCTTTTTACGCAGATAGACTACCAACGCTAATCCCAGAGCCGCAAAAAAGGTACGGTAGAGGACCAAAGCAGTGGGAGCAATAGTCACCAATAGTCCCAGGATGGCGGTAAAACCCCAGATCAGCACCAGGAAATGCAGTTGCAGGTAGGAGCGCAGCGGGGGCGACGAACTCATCGGGGCAGGGTTTTGAACAGAGCCACGCCCACAAATGAAAAAATAATATTAGGCAGCCACACCGCCAGTAGCGTATTGATGTTGCCCGACTCGGCCACTCCCTTGGAAAGTAGAAAAAACAGAATGTAGATAAAAGCCAGGGCAAAGCCCAGGGCGATCTGCAGGCCCACGCCCCGGCGACTTTTGCGCGCTGACACGATTACCCCAATGGCAGTCAGAATCAGGATGGCAAATGGCTGGGTAAAACGCGTATATTTTTCAATAAGGTACACTTCCAGGCCGTCGGCACCCCGGCTCTTGAGTAGGTCGATGTAATCGTTCAACTCGTTCAGGGTGAAGGTTTCAAAAAGATTGTAATCACTCTCGAAATCTTTGGGTCGTAGATTAATCAGCGTGTCCAGCTCGGTACCATAGGTGAGGTTTTCGCGCAGGCTGTCCAATGTGCGGATGCGATAGTCTTTCAGGGCCCATTTATTCTTCTTGGGTTGCCACACAATATGGTCGGCCGTCAGTTTCTTTTTGAGCTTATTGCCATCCACGGTTTCCAGTGTGAACTTGTTGCCAGTTTTGGTGGTCACGTTGTAGCTTTCGAGGTAGGCGTACATATGCGGGGCTACTTTGATGTGTACATTGCGCCCGTCGTAGTAAAACTCATCTTTTACGTACTGTTGCTCGAACGCGTTCCTGATTTTGTTGGCTCGGGGAAGTACCCAGCCCACCAGCAGGAACATCACGCCGCCAATCACGACGGCCCCCATGAAATAAGGTACCAGCAGACGCCCGAAACTGATACCACTGCTCAGCATCGCCACTATTTCGGTACGTGCGGCCAAGCGCGAGGTAAAAAAAACCGTCGCAATGAACACCATCAACGGACTGATGTAGTTGATCCAGTAAGGAATCAGGTTGAGGTAGTACTGGAACAAGATAGCCGAAACTGGCGCCTTCTTTTCAATAAAATCGTCAATCTTCTCTGTATAATCGATCATACAGATAATGAGCACGATGACAAAGGCGACGAACAGATAGGTAACCAGAAAATTTTTGAGAATATAGCGGTCCAGTATTTTCACAATGACGACTTAGGATAAATTCGGGATGAGGGATACTGGATTGGGGATCGGCTAATAAGGTAGGTGGTAGGTCAAAAGTAAATAGGGCAATTATTTCTGCGCAGGTACTTCCATCGAAAAAAAATATCCACTGTCAACGCTCAATTGTCTACTGATTTAAACACGTTGTACCAGGAGATGTTTGGAGACTTCCTGGCTGATGAACAGCGTTTTTACGCCATCGATCTGTACTAGCGCCGACTTGTCGTATTCATTGATTTCCTTGATTTCCATTTCGCAACCCAGCATCAGCCCGGAGCGATCAAGGTGTTGGAGGAATGGCGTGGCGTGCTCAAGTACCCCCATCATCAATACCTTGTCGCCTTCGTGCAACTCCGACAGCTTCAGGTAGTCGGCGGCCGGCATATTGCCTTTCGCATCGGGAATCGGGTCGCCGTGGGGGTCGAATTGCGGATTGCCCAGAAAAGCGGCCAGCCGTTCCACAAGGCGGTCTGAAGGAATGTGTTCCAGTTCTTCGGCAATATCATGCACCTCATCCCAACCGAATCCCAGCGTTTCGACCAGAAAAACTTCCCATAACCGATGCTTACGGATTATTTTAAGAGCCAGTTTTTCGCCCGTTGGAGTCAGCGTGACCCCCTGGTATTTTTTATAATGAATCAAATCCTTCTCTGCCAGTTTCTTGAGCATGTCAGTCACCGAAGCCGCGCGGGTTGCCGTTCCTTCGGCCAGGGCGTTGGTACTCACTTCCGTCCCTTCGGGGCCTGACAGGTTGTGAATGATTTTCAGATAATTTTCTTCAGTGAACGAATGCTGCATGAGGTAGAACTGACTTCGACGCGGACTGCTATAACGCAAAAGTACGATTTACTTATTGTATTGAAAAAGTTTAGGGTAGTCTAAAAAATAGTTTCTACCTTTGCATAGAAAATATTTTAAAGATCCTTTGCAGGGATAAATTGGGTCTTGGTATAATATTGATAGACAGCCATTAGGAAATCCATGACAAATGATTTTGTGCCTGTTAGGGCACGACTGGATGCAACCCTATCGTCAGAGCCTTTTCTTAAAAATACTTAAATGATTAAAAACATACCCCGCAAGCGGGAAAGTACCCCGCTTCTTATGGAACAATTGCCTTCCCTACCAGAGGTACATTCTACCATCAATGTGCCCGAGGGCAAAGGCTGGTGGAAAAAAATGGCCGCTTTCATTGGGCCCGGCCTGATGGTGGCCGTGGGTTATATGGACCCTGGCAACTGGGCTACCGATATCGAAGGCGGCTCCCGCTTTGGCTACACGCTGCTGTCGGTGATTTTGATTTCAAACCTATTCGCCATGCTGTTGCAGCACTTGTCGCTGAAACTGGGCATCGCCACCGGACGTGACCTGGCCCAAGCTTGCCGTGACTATTACTCACGCCCGGTGTCATTCGTACTCTGGATTTTATGTGAGATCGCCATCGCTGCCTGCGACCTGGCCGAAGTCATCGGTTCTGCCATCGCCCTCAATCTGCTCTTCGGCATGCCGCTGGCCGTGGGTGTGGTACTTACGGGTTTTGATGTGTTGCTGATTCTCTACTTCCAGCACAAAGGATTCCGGGTGCTCGAAAGCATTGTCGGTGGACTCATTGCCCTGATCATGGTCAGTTTTATCTATGAAATGATCGTAGCCGAGCCTTCCTTGGCGGGTATACTGGGTGGACTGGTACCGCAGGCAAAGGTCGTTACCGATTCCACGGCGCTCTACATCGCCATTGGGATTCTGGGCGCTACGGTGATGCCACACAACCTGTACCTGCATTCGAGCATTGTTCAGACCCGCAACTTCAAGCGGGACGAAGCGGGCAAGCGTTCGGCCATTAAATTCGCTACTGTCGACTCCACAGTTTTTCTGGGCCTGGCTTTCTTTGTCAATGCGGCTATTTTGATCCTTTCTGCGGCTACCTTTCACACCAATGGGCGTTTTGAAGTGGCCGACATCACCGATGCTTACCATTTGCTCGATCCCCTACTGGGCGTAAAATGGGCCAGCATATTCTTTGCGGTGGCCCTGCTGGCTTCGGGCCAGAACTCGACGCTGACGGGTACCCTGGCCGGGCAGATTGTGATGGAAGGCTTCCTGAACCTGCGCCTTAAGCCCTGGTTGCGGCGGCTTATCACCCGGCTCATTGCCATTGTGCCCGCACTGGTGGTGGCGATTCTCTACGGTGAAGAGGGTGCCGCCGAACTCCTGGTACTCAGTCAGGTAATTCTCTCCATGCAATTGAGTTTTGCGGTTATTCCGCTGATCATGTTTACCAGCGACCGGGCCAAGATGGGGGCATTTGCCAACACCCGATGGATGAAGGTCATCAGCTGGGTAGTGGCCGCCATCATCCTGACGTTGAATGCCTACCTTTTGTGGGATACTTTTTTCTGAAAAGAAACTGGAAATTGCCGGCAGGTATGCATTTCCCTTTTCTCTTTTCAACTTTCAATTGATTAAATCCTTACTTTTGGCGACTTTTTTGCTAATATTTAGCACATTACACAAGCGGTAATTCGTCGTCCATGGATCATAGTAGTCATTCACATAGCAACAGTCACAGGAATCTAGAAAAAGTATCGGCCGCCGGACTATTGGTGGCTCTTGGGATCATATTCGGCGACATAGGTACCTCTCCCCTATATGTATTGAGGGCCATCGCCAGTACCGAAACCATTTCAGAATTATTGATTCTGGGAGCTCTTTCGTGTATTTTCTGGACCATTACCGTTCAAACCACCCTTAAATATGTGGTTTTGATTCTACGCGCAGATAATAAGGGAGAGGGGGGCATTTTTGCCCTCTTTGCTTTGGTACGGCGCCATGCCCGATGGCTCACTGTGCCGGCTATCATTGGAGGATCTACCCTACTATCGGACAGCATTATTACGCCACCCATCTCCGTTTCTTCGGCGGTCGAGGGTATCCGGGCCATCTATCCGACCATCGAAACGATCCCGATCGTCATCATCATCCTCACGATTCTTTTTACCATCCAGGTTTTTGGAACCAACAAAGTAGGGGCGGCTTTTGGTCCGGTAATGCTCGTGTGGTTTATTATGCTGGGTACCGTAGGGGCTTTCTCGCTTTCCCACGATCCGGGTGTACTCCGGGCTCTGAGTCCACACTATGCCTACGATTTGCTGGTGGAGCACCCGGGAGGATTCTGGCTGTTAGGCGCGGTCTTTCTGTGTACTACGGGTGCCGAAGCACTATATTCCGACCTGGGACACTGCGGTCGGGGAAATATTCGGATAAGCTGGATCTTCGTCAAATCCTGCCTGCTGCTCAATTACTTCGGACAGGGAGCATACGTGCTCAAGTTTAATGGGCAAATGTTGGCCGAGCGCAATCCCTTCTATGAAATCATGCCGCTGTGGTTTCTGCCGTTCGGAATCGGTATTGCTACCATTGCCACCGTCATTGCCAGTCAGGCTATGCTGAGCGGGGCGTTTACCCTCATCAGCGAGGCTATCCGGCTCAACTTCTGGCCGAAGGTACGTCTTGTGTACCCTTCCGATCAAAAAGGACAGTTGTACGTACCCAGCATCAATTTCCTGCTTTTTGCGGGTTGTATCGGGGTGGTTCTGTATTTCAAAGAATCATCCAAAATGGAAGCGGCCTACGGGCTGGCCATCACCATGACCATGATGATGAATACCATTCTGTTCGGCTACTACCTCTATATTAAAAAAGTGAATATGTGGTGGGTGGCAGGTTTCGTAGGTTTCTACATGTTGGTCGAGGGATGCTTTCTGGTAGCGAACATGGTTAAATTCACCCATGGGGGCTGGGTTACGGTACTCATCGCCGGTGTCATGGGCGGAGTGATGTTCGTATGGTTGCGGGCCTTCTATATCAAGCTGCGGCTTACTGAATATGCCAAACTGGAGACTTACCTGCCGGCTCTTCGCGAACTTAGCCGGGACATCAGTATTCCCAAGTACGCCACCCATCTGGTGTACATGAGCAATGCTTCCCGCGCCAGCGAAATCGAAACCAAGGTAATCTATTCCATTTTTCAGAAACGCCCTAAACGTGCGGATATTTACTGGTTCGTGCACGTTGACACGCTGGATGATCCTTATACCATGGAATACAAAGTGGATGTGTTGGAAGAGGATGACGTCATCAAAGTGACGTTCCGGCTGGGCTTCCGGGTGGAGCAGCGGATCAACCTGTTTTTCCGCCGCGTGATCGAGGACATGGTTAAAAACCGGGAAGTGGATATCACAAGCCGGTACGAATCACTCAGCCGTCAGAACATGACCGGCGACTTCCGGTTCGTCGTGCTCGAGCGCTTCCTTTCCTTCGAGAACGACCTGCCCTATTTTGAACGGATCGTGATGAAAGCCTATTTTTTCATCAAGGATTTCACTACCTCCGAAGACAAATGGTTCGGACTGGACAGCAGTTCTGTCAAGGTGGAGCAGGTACCCCTGGTAATACGACCCGCCGAAAATGTCAAACTCCGGCGGGTGTACAGCTAGGTTATGGACTTCCAGCCCGTCTTAGTAGACAGAATGCCAAAAAAGACGGGCTGGAAGCCGCGCGGCGTACCGTCCGTACTACAAGGCTACTTATCCCAAATTCCTTCCAGGGTATAGTCGGTGCCTGCCTGAGCCCAGGTTTCGCCATTGATGAAGCGAAAATGCTGGTCGAGCTCACCAATACGCGCCATATCGTCATTATCCAGTTCAATGTCAGCGGCTTCAAAATTCTGTTTGATCCGGTCGGGATTTACCGATTTGGGAATTACTACCGTACCTCGGTTGATGGCCCACGCCAGCAGCACTTGCGCCCAGCTACAGCCGTACTTTTCTGCAATTTCCGTAATCGTTTCCTCCTCTGACAGGTTAGGGTCGTCCTCTTTCTTCAACCGCTCAGGCCTGTCGCCCGACCCCAGGGGCGAATAAGCCGTGAGTTGTATGCCGTTTTTATGACAGAAATCCACCAACTCGTTCTGCTGAAGAAAGGGGTGCATTTCTACCTGATTCATAGCCGGTTTGATGCGAGCCGTCTCGAGCAATTTTTTAATTTTTGGCACATTGAAGTTTGACACGCCGATGTGATGCGTCAGTCCGGCATCCACACAGGCCTCCAACGCCTCCCAGGTTTCGGATATGGGTACCTCTTTCAGGCTTAGAAATTCGCTGCTGTCTTTGGGAAAGGCGACGCCCGCTTTCAGGGCTACCGGCCAGTGAATTAAATATAGATCCAGATAGTCTAGCTGGAGGTCGTTCAATGTTTTTTCCAAGGCCGGACGTACCTGCTGCGGTCGATGGGAATTATTCCACAGTTTTGAAGTGATCCATAGGTCTGCGCGTTTTACGGTACCCTTGGCCATCACATCATATAGAGCGCGACCTATTTCGGCTTCATTGCCGTATATTGCGGCGCAGTCGATGTGTCGGTACCCTGCGTTAATCGCTTCTATGACAGCTTTATATACTTCGCCTTCGGCTGATTTCCAGGTACCCAGTCCCAGGGCGGGTATGGCGTCGTTTGGGCCAATCGGTATAGTTTTCATGAATTGGGCTAAAATTTGATTGAAAAAAAATAGATGGAAGGACAAGTTCGTACAAAACTGTTCCCAAACCAAAAATGAGCCGGATATCTACCTGAGGCAGGTGATTTTTTGTGGAAAGTCCAGGCGGCGGAGTGCAAGGTCAATTCAAATGCCCTTACCTTTGGCCGTAAAAACCAATCTACTTTACCCCCTAATCCATGAAAATTCTTATTACGGGCGGAGCCGGGTTTGTCGGTTCATCACTGGCGATAGCCCTAAAAACCAACTATCCCGATTATCAGATTTTTGCCCTTGACAATCTTAAAAGAAGGGGCTCTGAATTGAACATTACCCGCCTGAAAAAAGCAGGCGTGGAGTTTGTCCACGGCGATATTCGCAGCAAAGAGGATTTTGATGCGCTGCCTGCCGTGGATACCGTGATCGAGGCATCCGCCGAACCTTCGGTGCTCGCCGGGCTGGATGGTACCCCCGACTACCTGATCAATACCAATCTGTTCGGAACGGTCAATTGCCTCAACTATGCGTTGAAGCACAAGGCGGCATTTATCTTTCTATCTACCAGCCGAGTGTACCCGATCAAGACGCTGGAAACGCTGAATTTTGTGGAGGAGGAAACCCGCTTTGCCTTAGCGGATGAACAGCCTGTCCCGGGCGCGTCGGCCCAAGGCATCGCCGAGGATTTCCCGCTCGATGGCGCGCGCTCGTTATACGGTACTACCAAGCTGGCTTCCGAATTATTGATTCAGGAATACAAAGAATTTTACAACCTCAAAACCGTCATCAATCGTTGCGGCGTTATCACGGGCCCGTGGCAGATGGGCAAGGTGGACCAGGGCGTGATGGTGCTGTGGGTAGCGAAGCATTACTTCCAGCAGCAACTAGGGTACTTTGGCTATGGCGGCACGGGCAAGCAAATCCGCGATATGCTTCACGTCGCCGACCTCTATCGCCTCATAGACTGGCAATTACACAACCTGGATCAGGTCAACGGCCAAATTCTCAACGCGGGTGGGGGACTGGAAAGCAGCGCGTCGTTGCAGGAGTTGACCAAAATTTGTCAGGAAGTGACGGGCCATACCATCCCCATTAAAGCCGTAGCCGAAACCCGCACGGCCGACATCCGGCTGTACGTGACCGACAACACTAAAGTGACGACGCTCACGGGTTGGAAACCGGAGATTGGCATCAGGCAGATCGTGCAGGAAATCGCCGAATGGCTTAAGGAAAATGAGGAAGATTTAGGGCCGATTTTGAAGTAGGGTACCTCCGTGCCACGATTTTGAACCGTGGCACGGATAACAGTTTTAAGCCGATTTTCAAATCGCCATTTTATCGACTACATTCTTTACAACTTCCGAAAAATAAGCACCATTGTAAGGTCCGAACCAACTCATCGTCACGGTTTCGTATAAGTTCTGGTCGAAGTGTCGGTCGTCGGTGATGTAGCCCGCGTAGGCTCCGTCGAAACTCGTTACCATCAGGTGCATGCCTCTGGCCGCAGCATAGGCGCTCAGCTCGGCCATCAGTTCACCGGAAAAATCGCAAGGGAGCCCCACCAGCAGGATATTGCCAATCCGCAGTGCTTTGACAAAAGATGGGTAATCACCGAACGCCCAGCGGAACACCCAGGGCCGCAGAGCCCAGGTCGTGTTTAGCCGGGGGTAGGTTCCCGCATGGGCAGCATCACTGTAAAGGCTCGTAATGTTGTTACGGGTTCAACCTGTATGCTATCGAAGCTCGACTGAATGGCCGTTTCCACGCCATCGGCCTGATGGCCTACCTGCTCAAAATCGGTCGTCCCTACTTCCTGTGGCCCCATGCTTCCCACGGCCCCGGCCATAAAGACGGCAAAGTCGGCTTCGCCATCTTCCAGGGAATCGACCAAAGCGCCGGCATAATCACGGGAAAGAGCGTAGTTTTTCGAATCCAGTACCGTCGAATGGGCGGCATAGGAACTGAGCAGGGCCGTGCGTCCGTCAGCCCCGCGCAAGTACATATTACGTACCCACGGATCGAGGGTACCTTGATCGCCTACCAATCGGTTCCGGATATCCACCGTATCCTGTACCTGAAGGTACCCCACCTGTACGGGTTGCTGGTTGCGTTGCGCGGCGCGGATGGCCCGGATCATGGCGTCGGCGATGCGGTCGGCGATGACAGGATCAAAGTTTCCGGCAAAGAGTTTGCCCGTGATGGTATCGCCCCAACCGCCAATACTATTGTGGCTATGAATAGCCCCCAGGTAGACCTGGTCAAACCCTATCCCTACCTCGGACAGGCGTTTTTTCAGAGCTTCCGTCACCGTGGGTGGCACAATGAGCAAATCCGCTACCACCAGTACGGCCCGCGTAGCCCCATTGTCAAAAGCGAGCGCCCGCACGTAGACCGAATCGTGAACGCTGGTGTAGGGCTTGCCGCGGCGGTTGCCGTAGCCCGCCATCGGTCCGGGTTGGGCGGGCGTAATGTTGACTTTGGCCCAGCCTGCCTGTAAGGGCTGCGTCGCAGTATCCGCCGAAACCTGAACCGCACCGATGTTCTGCTGCCATTCGCGGTAATAATTCATGTCCTGGTAGGGGGTGTAGTCGATCGTCGTGACCATCGCAAGCACGAGCAGTAGTAGTACCCCCACAAGTCCGCCCAGAATTTTGAGGAAAATTTTCAGGAATTTCATACACGTAAATGTACTATCTTATCTTTTTGACTGCGCTTCCAATTGGAATAATTCAAAAAAAGCGGGAAACTTGCCCATTCTCACTTGTCTACCTTTTTAGAAATACTTCCCCTATGAAATCCTACCTGCTTGCCGAAACAAACTGGAAAGCCATCCAACACGAAAAGTTTGAGTTGGCTATCCTACCCTGGGGTGCCACCGAAGCCCACAACTACCACCTACCCTACGCTACCGATGTGTACGAGGCCGATCATATTGCCGCCGAGTCGGCACGACTGGCCTGGGAAAAGGGCGCGAAAGTCATTGTGCTACCTACGGTACCTTTCGGCGTCAACAGCGGGCAGACCGATATTTTACTCGATATCAACATGCATCCCAGCACCCAGCTGGCCGTGCTAAACGACATTGTGGAGGTTCTTAACCGCCAAGGTATCCGCAAGATGCTGGTGCTCAATAGCCACGGCGGTAACGATTTCAAACCCATGCTGCGCGAGTTGGGGGTAAGGTACCCCCAGATGCACCTGAGCTTTTGTTTCTGGTTCAATATCCTCGACCGCAAAAACTATTTTGAAGAAAAAGGCGACCATGCCGATGAGCTCGAAACCAGCGTGATGCTGCATCTGCGCCCCGATCTAGTACTACCTCTCGACGAATCCGGCGATGGCGCGGCCAAAACCCATACCGTAGCCGCCTTCCGCGAAGGCTGGGCGTGGAGCGAGCGCAAGTGGTCGCAGGTGACGGCCGATACGGGCATCGGCAATCCCAAGAAAGCCACGGTAGAAAAAGGCCAACGGTTTTTTCAGGATTTGACGGAAAAACTGGGTGTTTTTTTTTATGAGTTGGCCAAGGCGGATTTGGGGCAGATGTATGAATAAAGTAGGTTAGGGAATGCCGGACCATACCTCAAAGCTATTAGATCAGCTGCTTCGCTGTCTTTTACATATCTGCCTTTATGTCCTCACTCTATGAGATTTTTTATCGCCATCCACGCGATCATACAAGAGATTAAAAATTGCTGTTATTCCCTGATACTGGCAATACTGCTGACCTTTTTGCTAGGGCCGCCGACGCGCGCGCAGACATCTCCCTACCAGCAACTCGAACGGAAGGTATTCGATCTGAACAATGCGCTTAAATTTAACGAATCGCAAGCACTGCTTCTGCCCGCGCTGCAAAGTGACAAGTTTAGCCCCGACGAAAAGTACCAGGCAGCTATCTTGCTTTCCTACACCTACAAGCGTCTGCAAGACTATCAGTCTACGCTGCAGTTTTTAGAAAAAGCCCGGGGATTTGCCCTACAAACTCCAAAGAAAGAAGCCTATCTGGCCTCTATCATGGCGCAGGAAGCATTCGCCTACTTTGATATTCATAAGTACGAAAATTCCGATAGTTTGATGAAGGCTCTGGAAAAAACCGGCTTCCGGTACATCGACCTTGAGAATAAATCGAAACTGGTGATGCAACAGGGGTACCTGCTATTCATGGACAAAAAATACCAGCAGGCCGAAGCCACTTACGACCGGGCCATTGGCTGGATGCGGACCTCGGACCCCTGCGACCTGCCTATGATCTACGTCAAGAAGATGGAACTGTACAATGCCATGCATAAACCCGAGCAACTGCTGGAAGCTTTTCGGCGCTCAGGTCAGTATGCCGACTCCTGTGGGATTATCAAGTACCACATGTACGCCCATGAGCAGCTGTTGCGCATTTACGAAAGCCACAACGACCCGGCGGCAGTAGCTGTGAGTCGCAAACTGGACTCCCTAAATCTGGAATATGCCCAGACCCAGAACCTGGCCGCCCTGCACAATCAGAAAGAGACTATCCTGTTGAACGAAAAAGACCAGAAACTACAGGATGAGCAGGAGCGCCGTCTGTATCTGACCTTCGGGCTGGTCGGTGCCGTGCTTTTGACTCTTGCATTGCTGGTTTGGGGGGGCTGTATCGCCGCAAAAAACTCAGGATGGAAGTCGAATTTGAACGAATGAAATCTGAACTTGAGGCTTTTTTAGTCCAGCAGCAACAGCAGATCAATCTCCTGAAAAACCAGGATCAAAGCGGAGTTGTCGTTTCTGGCGAAGGTACCTACTCCCAACCCGGTGAGGGAGATCTTTCCGAACGACAGCGGGAAGTATTGGATTGCTTGGCGGCAGGTAAGAGTAACCGGGAAATTGCCGACCAACTGTTCATTTCGGAAAATACAGTAAAGTACCACATCCGCAACATCTATCAAATACTGGACATAAAGGACCGAAAAGATTTGCTGATTAATTTTAGAAAATAGGCTTTGGAGGCTGGAAACGTAAAGACTACCCATTGGGGTAGTCTTTTTTTTGGGCAAAACTACCCGAACGGGTAGGAATCCAACCGCTGCTGACCCCTAGGTTTGCAAATGCTCTACCGTCTCCGCACCGGCTGAGGGCAGCTGGACGATCATTCGAATTATTCTATACACCATACACACACACCTTTTTTTTCCTTTTACCCAAACCACTTTACTACGTATGAAAAAACACTACCTGATTGTGGTAATGCTACTGGCTTTGGTAGCTCCTTGGGCGGGCTACGGTCAACCCCTACCTACGCTCGCTAAGCAGCTCAGTTCTAAAAACAACAGAACTAGTAGCACGTCCAGAAATATGACAACCGGGACGGGAATCGTACCGGAAGGTACCCAGACTGATACGAAGTCCTACAACGACAGCGGCGAATACAAATACGCCGTACCCGGCTGCGGCATGCTGACCCTGACCGCTCGGGGCGCCGATGGAGCCACCAGCATCAATCCAGGTGGGTCAGGAGCTACGCTTACCGCTGATTTTCCCGTTCTAGCAGGTGACACGCTATTCCTCATAGTGGGCCATGAGGGAGGTGGGCTATGGCAGGGGAATAGCGGTGGCGGTAGTGGCGGTGGGGGTACAGGCGTCGTCCTGATCCGTGGTGGAGTTTCCACGCTTCTGATGGTAGCCGCTGGGGGTGGTGGTGCTGGCTTTTCCAACGACCAGAACTACGGCAGTGGCAAAGGTGCTTCCGCTAACGATGGTACACCTCGGGGCGGAACCAGTTCACCGCAGGGTGGCGGCGGCGGAGGTGGCTTCATCATACCGGGTGGCGGCAGCAAGGGCGGCAAGGCTGGTAGGGTTTCGGGTGGTGCGGAAGGCGGCACTGGCTACAACTCGACAGGTAACGCCTTCCGTGGAGGTTTTGGATTTGGCGGCGGTGGTGCCGCCAGCTATGGCGGTAATGAAAATGGCGGCGGCGGCGGCGGCGGCTACGGTGGTGGAGATGCCGGAGCAAATTATGCCGGAGGGCAGGGTGGTACCTCATTCGTACAGACGGTGGGAGTAGCTCCCGCTAGCAATATTGACCGCAAGAATGGAACGGACGGTAGGGGAAATTTTATACGGGGTTCTGTACAGCTTATCTATTCATCCTCCAACCTACCTACGGCCTGCCCAGACTACACCCAATCTTTCAAAGACAGTGGAAATCACAAGTACGCCGTGCCCGGCTGCGGCATACTGACCCTAACCGCTCGGGGCGCTGACGGAGCCACCAGCATCAATAACGGTGGATCGGGAGCTACGCTGAGGGCTGATTTTGCTGTTCAGAAAGGTGACACGCTCTTGCTCGTGGTAGGCCATGAGGGAAATGGTCAATACGCCGCTGATGAGCGTGGGAATAGAAGCGGTGGGGGTAGTGGTGGCGGTGGTACGGGTGTCGTTCTCATTCGTCAGGGTATCTCCTCCCCGCTGCTAGTGGCAGCCGGCGGCGGTGGCGGCGGTTTTGCTAGTAGCGAAGAATTTGGAAGGGGGAAAGGAGCTTCGGCGGCCGATGGTACCGCCCAGGGTGGCAACAGCACCGGAAGGAGCGGCGGTGGGGGAGGTGGCTTCAATGCAAGCGGTGGAGGCGGTACTAAAGGAGGAGAGGCTGGTACATTGACAGGGGGTGGTCAAGGCGGCACGGACTATAATAACTCTTCCGGTTATGAATACACATTCCGGGGTGGGTTCGGATTTGGAGCGGGAGGAGCCGGAAAATACGACTATAGCCGTAGCAACAAAGGCGGCGGTGGCGGCGGTGGCGGCTATGGTGGCGGCAGCGGCGGTCAGAATAGCGACGGGGGCAGCGGAGGTATCTCATTTGTGCAAACAACGGGACCAGTACCTGCCAATAATATTATGCGCCAAGACGGGTTAGACGGGGTCGGTGATTTCATACGCGGGTCTGTGCAGCTATCGCTCAAACTGTCCGAGGTGCAACCGCCTGAACTCGCTACGGCCTCTGGCGATCCCCGGGTGCCTGCCGGACAGCAGTCGGCCACTGTCTGTCAGAACTCCGGAAACGTGACCTTCCTGGCCAGTGGCTGCGATGGTGGTACTATTAACTGGACGGGCGATAACAACAGCAACGGTACGGGCAATATCGTAGCTTCTTCGGCCAACATGGGTACCGTCGTGTACTCCGCTACCTGTACGGCTGGTGGGCTTACCAGCTGCCCGGTGTCTGTCAGCGTGACGACGGTTGCTTCTCCCGTGACTTTGACACCCACCGTCACCCCTGTGAGTTGCCAAGGAGGTAGCAATGGTAAGGTGTCCCTACTGGTCGGTAACGGAACAGCACCTTTCACCTACTCGAACGATGGCGGAACCAATTACGGCTCGCCGACCCACGACAATCCCTTTGCTTTCACAGGCCTATCCGCAGGCACTTATCAATTCCGGGTTAAGGATGCCAAAGGGTGCGCATCTCCCGTGCAGTCAGCCACCGTTACGGAACCTACTGTTGTCACGGTCAGCATCAGCGGCAATACTTCGGTTGTCTATGGCTACGGCAGCAACTGCACCACCCTGACGGCCAGCGCCACGGGCGGAACGGGACCGAAAACCTTCCAGTGGACCGCGGGTACCAGTAGCACCAACACTACCGTCAATGTGTGTCCTACCACCACTACAACCTATACCGTGCTAGCCACTGACCAGAACGGCTGTACGGGTGAGAAGAGTGTTACGGTGATGGTGCTGGATGTCCGTTGTGGCTATGGTGGGGTAAAAATGTGCCTGGGCGGGCGTGAGCTCTGCCTCGCTCAGTATCTGGTCCCTACCTACCTGCGCTTTGGAGCGACGCTGGGTGACTGCAACACCAGCGTTCCGTCGCGCATCGGCTACGAAGAACAACCAAGTGAGCCAGTACTGAGCCTGTCGCTGAAAGCCTACCCCAATCCCACCACCAGTGCCCTGACCGTGGAAGTCAGCGGCCCGGTGGCGGGCGCCGCCCAGCTCGACGTGCTGGATGTGGCCGGTCGGCCGGTGCAGCAGCGGGTAGAGAAACTGAGCGAAGGGATGAACCGGGTGGAGTTCAACCTGGGTGGGCAGGCGCAGGGTACCTACCTGCTCCGCTGCCGCGACGCGTTGGGCCGCCAGGCCGTCGTGCGCGTGCAGAAGCACTAATCACTTATATAGAGCAAAACCAAAGCAACGTGTAAGTACTTTCTAGCACATCCGCCAGCTCGAGAAAACGGGTTGTCGAGGAGCGTTATTTTTCTTTTGCTTACCTAAGCTGATTGTCCATTTGGATAATCAGCTTTTTTTTTATAATAATTTCATTAGCAAGCTGTGGATAAAATTACTCAGAATATATATATTTGCGAAGTGTAATTTTTTTACAAAAAATTATCCCTCATACTTTTTCACCAGCTTAAATTCTCTACTTATTATGAAAAACATTTCCTTATTGTTAGTAATGATTGTGTTGAATCTGGGAATTAGATCCCAAACTAGTGCCCAGACATTCAATAGTACTGGTGCCAATCAAAGTTACACAATAAATGCAACGGGCACTCTAACTATTACTTCAAGAGGGGCTGATGGGGCATCGGCGTTTGCGAATGGAGGCTCCGGAGCCACTGTACAGGCTGATTTTCCAGTACAGATGAATGATGAATTGATTATCGTAGTCGGCAAAGCTGGAATCGGAAACCTTAGTGGACAGGGGTTTGGGGGCGGCGGCGGCGGAAGTGCCGTCATTCTGAAAAGGGGAGGCACCTCTACATTGCTCATCGTGTCCGGCGGTGGAGGTGGCAGTTCGCTGTTAAACAGTGATGGAAGAGGCGGCTTGGCTTCTGACGGCACCCCGGGAGGAGGAAATGTGTTGGGAACTCAATATATAAAAGGGGGCACCGGAGGGGGTGGTTTTGGAGTTGACGGCAGTTCTATTTCTGCTTTTAATACCGTGCTATATTCCGGCGGTCAGGCGGGTACCCTGTCTGGTGGTGGAAATGGAGGTACTAGTCCGATTGGTCCATCTGGTGGGTTCGGTTTCGGGGGAGGTGGTAGCGGCAACAATCTCACTTTCAGTGGCGGCGGCGGCGGTGGCTATGGTGGCGGGAACGGTGGTTTTGGCAGTATCGGAGTGCCCAACATCGGAGGCTCAGGGGGTACTTCTTTTATTCAAACAAGCGGAATTGCGGGAACCAATGCTGTACGCACTAACGGAGTAAATGGAGGTGGAAGCGGGCAGGATGGCAGCGTGATTCTCAATTTTGTATGTGGTGCACCCGCCCCCAACCTATTTACGGCGTATCCTGGCGACGTCCGCGTACCCGCCGGGCAGCAGTCGGCCAATGTCTGCCAGAACTCAGGCGACGTCATCTTCCAATTCGACAACTGCATCGGGGGAACCGTCAACTGGATGGGCAGTGACAACAGTAGCGGCACGGGCAATATCGTTGCTACCTCGGCCAACGTGGGCACAGTGACCTACTCGGCCACTTGTACTCTTGAGGGCTGCACGGGCGAGACTTCCACCGTCAGCGTGACAACCAAAGCCCCGCCCGCCGTGACGATCTCGGGCAACACCTCGGTTATATACGGTTACGGCAGCAACTGCACCACGCTAACAGCCAGCGCCACTGGCGGTACAACGCCCTACACCTACTCGTGGAGTCCGGGCGGTAGCACCAACGCCAGCATCAATGTGTGCCCTACCAGCACCACTACCTATACCGTGACGGTGACTGGCGCCAACGGCTGCTCAACACAAAAAAGTGTTGAAGTCAATGTCAACGACGTGCGCTGCGGCTACGGTGGGGTGAAAATGTGCCTGGGCGGGCGTGAGCTCTGCCTCGCTCAGTACCTGGTGCCTACCTACCTGCGCTTCGGAGCGACGCTGGGCGGCTGCAATTCGAATGTTCCGGCGCGTATCAGTTATGAAGGAGAAACCTCCGAAGCGGTATTGACGCTTTCCATGAAAGCCTACCCCAACCCCACCGCCAATGCCCTGACCGTAGAAGTCAGCAGCGTGGTGGCGGGTGCCGCCCAGCTCGACGTGCTGGACGTAGCCGGCCGGCCGGTGCAGCAGCGCGTGCAGGAGCTGAGCGAGGGGGTGAACCGGGTGGAGTTCAACCTGGGCCGCCAGGCGCAGGGTACCTACCTGATCCGCTGCCGCGACGCGCTGGGCCGCCAGGCCGTCGTACGTGTGCAGAAGCAGTAGTATGAGTAGTGATTTTGCCTGTACCTAATATATGTAGAAAGGGCCCGGATTAGTCGGGCCCTTTTTTTATTATATCAGATCGGAGGTAGGTAGGGAATCCTCAGCTTTTCAAAAAAATCCTCTTCTTCAATCTCCTGCACCTGCCCTGGTGGTAAACCGCCAAGCTTGAGGTTTTCAATGCTTATCCGAATCAGGCGCTGGCAGGGATGGCCCACCGCCCGCGTCATTTTTCGGATTTGGCGGAATTTTCCTTCGGTCAGCGTGATACGAAGCCACGAATGCGGTAAACCTTCGCGGTATTCATAGCCGCCGGAGAACAAATTTTCTGGTTCTTCTACCCGTTCTACTTCACAGGGAGTTGTTACAAAATCCACATTGCCTTTGATGCGTATGGTTACCCCCGTGCGCAGTTTTTCAATCGTTTCTGGGCTTACTTCGCGGTACACCCGCACGAGGTAGGTACGGCGGTGAGGTACCTCTCCCTGAAAAAGAAGTTTGGTGATTTTTTTATTCGTCGTCAGAATCAGCAGCCCCTCCGAATGGTTGTCCAGCCGCCCGATGGGGTGGGTACCTTCGGGGAAGTCGATGCCCAGCTCGCCCAGCATCCGGCCCTGACCGCCAATGAATTGCGAGAGCATAGCGTAAGGCTTGTTCAAAACGAAGTAGCGGTGCTCAGCTTTCAATGCTTGGGTGATGGTATCAGTTTGCAAGTGAGGTTTTAGAATTTTTCATGGACAAAGGTACAGTTTAGGGAGTAGAACCTGATTCGAGAGCATCTTTGAAATACAGTCTCACCGGGTTATTAACGAGCGAATTTTGTGAAGAAAACTCATTTTGAAAACCAGTTCTCGGTTGATACGCCTGCGACTCCTGTTGTGAAGGAGAGTGACGGTACCGCTTGGCCAGCTTTTGAGGATGGTAGTAAAGAGGCTTTTGAAATACTGTATAAGGCTCATATTCAATCTCTCATTCAGTATGGCTATAAGATTACAAGTGACCGTAGTCTGATTCAGGATTGTATTCAGGATCTTTTCGTGGAGTTGTGGCAGAATCGCTCATCGCTTGGCCAGGTCCGTTCAATGAAGCACTATTTGCTCAAATCGCTCCGTTACAAACTTATCAGGGCCTTGCAAAAAGACACCACCCAAACGCTGGATGAAGTAGAAGTACCTGATGATTCGGACACGATTGAAAATCAGATTTTGGCGCAGGAAAATTCTCATCGGTATGCTCAACAACTGGCCGCTGCCTTGCTTCAATTACCCAAGCGACAGAAGGAAGCCATCCATCTTCGCTACTTTCAGGAACTCAGCAACGAAGAAGTAGCTCAGATGATGGGCGTAAACTACCAATCAGCCTGTAAGTTCATCTATACGGCCCTCCGGACGCTGCGCAAAAAACTGCAACTAATTAGTTTGCTTCTTCCCTTCTTTCCGTTTGTCGGAAAAGTTTAATTAAAAAATCTTTGAATAAAATGGATTAAAATCAGAGTTCTCATGCACTGGGGTATGTAAAACATTATCTACCCCATGGCAAAAGATTTTAGAAATTTTGAAATTGAGGACTTTGCCTTTGACGAAACCTTCCAAAACTGGGTACTTGACCCCGATTCCGAGTACCGTAGTTTTTGGGAGCAGTACATTGCTTCTCATCCCCGGCAAACCGATAAAATACTGGCCGCTCGGACACTCGTTCTGGAGCTGAAAACACAACAGTCGATTTCCGACGATCATGATCTGGCCGATTCGATCTGGCAAAATATCCAGCACCGTATTCGTCCTAAACGCCGTTGGCTGCTACCCGCTCGCCCCGGATGGCAGTGGGCGGCCTCAATCGCCTTCCTGCTGGGCATGGCCGCTTATTTAGGATGGATTTATCTGAACCGGGATCTAACCCACCTTCCGGCTATTGCCCGTCAATCTACCCAGGTTGAGTTACTGGAAGAGGTCAACCGGACTACGGGTACCATTAAAATTCATTTGAGTGACGGTAGCGTGGTCAGTCTGGGCCGGGATAGCCGCCTGACCTACCCCCGCGAATTCGCGGCCGACCAACGGGAAGTTCATCTGAGCGGAGAAGCATTTTTTGAGGTACACAAAAATCCCAGCCAGCCCTTTCTGGTATTTGCCGATGAAACCGTAACCAAGGTATTGGGAACGAGCTTTCGTATCAAGGCATATGCGGGTTCTCCCAAGGTGATCGTAGAAGTCAGAACGGGACGGGTTTCGGTTTTTGCCAAGAAAGATTTTGAAAAAGAATTGACCATTCCTGAACGAAAAGGGCTGATACTTACGCCCAATCAACAGGCCATTTTTAACCGTGACTTGTCGCATCTCGATAAAACGCTCATCGAGGTACCCGTCATTCTGGCTTCTCCCGTCGAAAAAATCTCCTTTGAATTTAACAATACCCCGCTTGACCGAATTTTTCAGGTACTGGAAAATGCCTACGGCGTGGAGATTATCTATGAACCCGAGGTAGTTGAAGGGCGGTCGCTGACCGTCGGTTTGGAAGACGAAAGCCTGTATGAGAAGCTGGATGTAATTTGTAAAACGCTAAGCCTGTCGTACCAAATTGTTGATGCTCAGATAATTATTGAAAATAAAAACCCGAAAAAATAAATTTATACCAGTACCCTAATTAGACTTTTATGTAAAAAAATGTCCTGATTAAAAAGTCGATCATGTGACCAACCTAACCGACTTTGAACCCATCCCGGAATAGCGGGAAATAGTTTTGCTGATTCTGTTTTCAATGCACCTTACAAACCTTCAAATTCATGAAAAAACATCGACATGTTCATGTACTGTTAACTATGATCAAGTTTACATGCGTCCCTCTTTTTCTGGCTTTTCTGACCTTCGGGATCAGCGTAGCCCGGGAAGGCGTTGCTCAGGAATTACTTGCCCGGCCCATTTCGCTGGAATTGACGAATCAGGATATTCGGATAGCCCTAAGCCAAATTGAGAAATCGGCCGAGGTGAAGTTCAGCTACGAACCAACTTTGCTTAAAAGCCGAAAGCGGGTAACCCTGGAAGCCCGCAACGAACCCCTGGCCTCGGTATTGACCAGACTCTTACGTCCGCTGGACATGACGTACGAAGTGTCAGGGAAGTACATTATCCTTACCCGCCAAAGGGAGATTAGCTTAGCTGCCGATCAAAAAACGGTCGAAGCTCGGAATGCGCCTGTAGATATTACCGTGTCGGGCAAAGTGACCGACGAAAGCGGAGCGGAATTGCCGGGAGTCAATGTGCTGGTGAAAGGTACCCAGCGGGGTACCACAACTGACGCCGAAGGAGAGTACAGCTTGTCTGTTCCCGATCAAAATGCCGTGTTAGTGTTTAGTTTCGTAGGTTACGAAAGCACGGAGATGACCGTGGGCAATTCTACAAGACTTGATGTTTCGCTGAAAGTCAACATAAGAGCGCTGGGGGAAGTGGTTGTGGTAGGGTATGGTACCCAAAGCAAAAAAGACGTCACTGGTTCCATCGCTTCTCTCAATACGCAGGCGATCAAGGATATGCCCGTGACGAACATTGGCGAAGGTATGGCCGGGCGCATGCCGGGCGTGCTGGTCCAGCAGGCTTCGGGTGCACCCGGCAGTGGTCCTTCGATCAAAATACGGGGACTAGGGTCTATTAGTGCGGGAAACGGGCCGTTAATCGTGGTAGATGGTCAACCGTTGAATTCGGGCGATTTGGTCAATGGCAGTGGCCTGAACCTGATCAACCCGAATGATATCGAAACCGTGGATGTGTTGAAAGATGCTTCGGCTACGGCCATTTTCGGATCGCGCGGCGCCAATGGCGTGGTGATGATTACTACCAAGCGCGGCAAAGCCGGCAAGAGTACGATCAATCTCGATTATTACACGGGTATCCAGGAGGTGAGCAAAACCATGGATATGCTGAACGCCCAGCAGTTTGCAGAGTTTAGTAAGTCGGCGCATAACAACGCCTACCTGGAACGGGTACCTGGTGCTTCCATTACGGACCCCAACAGTGCCCGGCCGGCCGCGCAACGCTACCGCTACCCCCGTGGCGAATTTCCGGGCCTGGATTTCGATAATCCGGCGGGAATTCAGAGCTACGATTACCAAAGCCTGATTTTCCGAACCGCGCCCATCAGCAACTACCAGCTATCCGCATCGGGAGGAAGTGATAAGGTACAGTACATGGTGTCGGGAAACTACCTCAAGCAGGATGGGATTATCAAACAGTCCGGGATCGACCGCTACACGTTCCGTTCCAATGTAGATGCCCAGGTGAGTCCCCGTATTAAGGTAGGCATGAGCATCAGTCCCAGCTTTACCAAAGAACGCAGGATCAATTCCGACGGACACTGGGCCAGCAATGGGGTGATCAACGCCGCTTTGTCCCAAGTACCCATTGTCCCTATTTATCAGGCGGATGGCGTAACCTACAATTCACAGGCCTCCATTGCCGCTCCCTACGATTGGGCTGGGGTGACGAATCCCGTGGCCAATATTACCGAAGCCGACAATAATGTCAATACCCTTCGGCTCCTGGGAAATACTTACCTCGAAGTAGGCATCTGGAAAAGCCTGAAGTACCGCGGGAGTGTAGGAGGGGATATTACCTATCTCCGCCAGAATCTCTACCGGGCCTCGACCATGCCGCTGAACCAGCTCCTGCCGCCCAACATCAGTACCGGCTCGTCCATCACCAGCCAAAACATCAACTGGGTTACCAACCACACGCTCGACTACTCGTTCGAACTAGGTACCGCCCATCGTTTCACCGCGCTGATTGGAGTAGAGGCTCAGCAGAATACCTTTGAGAACAACCGCGTAGATGCCACCAATTTCCCGAACGATATTGTCCGTACGGTCAACGCGGGGGTCATATCGGGGGGTAGCTCATTCAAAGAGCAGTATTCGCTGGCTTCTTATTTTGGCAGAATTGGCTATGTTTTCAATGACAAATACTTGTTCAATGCTTCCATCCGGCGCGATGGCTCGTCACGGTTTGGGGCCAACCAGCGATATGGTACCTTCCCATCGGCTTCGGTGGGCTGGCGGGTCAGTGAAGAGCCGTTCCTGAAAAACGTGGCCGCCATTTCGGAATTGAAACTGAAAGCCAGCTTTGGTCTTTCGGGTAATAACGCTTTTGCCAACTACGGTTCCATCGGCACATTGGGGATCGACAACTATGTGATCGGGAATGGTCTGGCCAATGGCTTGGCTACCAACGTGATCGGTAATCCTAACCTAACCTGGGAGAAGAGTCGGCAAACGGATATAGGAGCGGAATTAGGGCTTTTCAAAAACCGGGTTTTCCTCCTGGCCGACTACTACTCCCGTATCACTTCTGATCTGCTGCTGTCCGTCCAGGTACCCAGCCTGACGGGATTCACGTCGGCTAATCAGAATATTGGCAAGGTCGAAAACAAAGGAATGGAGTTCGGACTTACTACCCGTAATACGGTAGGTACCTTTGCCTGGACTACGGATCTCAATCTCTCTTTCAACCGCAACAAAGTACTGGCACTGGGGCCCACCGGAGATGCGATTCGGAGCGGATCGGGAGTTGGGGAAACCAACATTACTGTGCTGGGTGAACCTTTGGGCAATTTCTATGGCTACCAGCAGATTGGCGTATTCCGAGATCAGGCTGAACTCGATGCCTTCCCCCATTTTGCCGACTCACGTCCCGGCGACGTTAAATTTGCCGATGTCAATAACGACGGAGTAATCAATGCCAATGACCGGACCCTGATCGGGAACAATCAGCCCGATTTTATTTATGGCATTAACAATACTCTTACCTACGGCGGATTTGATTTAAGCATATCGGCTCAGGGTGTCCAGG
The DNA here is from genome assembly GCF_009296315.1 of Salmonirosea aquatica. Lineage (NCBI taxonomy): Bacteria > Pseudomonadati > Bacteroidota > Cytophagia > Cytophagales > Spirosomataceae > Salmonirosea > Salmonirosea aquatica. The sequence goes on along the minus strand of NZ_WHLY01000002.1, from coordinate 1,561,363 downwards.
GTGGCCAAATCCTGAATCTGAGTCGGCGCTTTATCGAAAATCTGGAAGGAAATCAGAATCAACTAACTACCGTTCTGGATCGGTGGCAGTCGCCCGAGCAACCGGGCAACGGCATTGTTCCCCGGGCCAATACCCGCTCCACCGGCAACAACAACGCGATTTCCAGTCGGTGGATCGAAAGCGCGAGTTATTTCCGGATCAGAAACATTACCCTGGGCTATCGCTTGCCAAGTTCGCTTTCCGACCGGATAAAAATCCAGAATGCCCGCGTTTATGCGGGAGTACAAAACGCCTTCACCTTTACGAAGTACTTAGGGTATAACCCCGAGGTAAGTGGCTACGAAAACGCCCTGACCGGCGGAGTGGACTACGGCTCGTATCCTTTGGCCCGTACCTACACTATTGGCCTGAACCTCTCTTTCTGAATTCGATCGGCGATAGAATCCCGCGTATTTTATTCTAAAATAAAACCAATATGAAAAGCAAAGTCATAATAACCCTAATCGCTGCGTTGAGCTTTACGGGCTGTAAAGAAACATTCCTCGACCTGGCGCCCATCTCTTCGGCCAGTACGGCTACTTTTTTCAAGACCCAAGCCGATATGATTACGGCCATCAATGGGGCCTACGCCACCCTGCAGGCCGGGGGGCAGTACGGCAACTACTATATTCTGGGCGAGATTCCTTCGGACAATACCACCCCGGTTTTGTCAGGCTCGGTTACGGACCAGGATGAATTCGACAAGTTCTACATCCGGACTACCAACCCCGTTTTGCTGGCCCGCTGGAACGACGGCTACCGGGGAATTTACCGTGCGAATACCGTGATCGACCGGATCGGAGCGGTGGCCATGAACGAAACCCTGAAGGCACGGATTACGGGCGAAGCCAAATTCCTGCGGGCTTTGATGTACTTTAACCTAGTACGGGTATTTGGTGATGTACCTCTGGTCCTGAAAGAAATCGACGATCCATCCGAGGGCTATGAGTACGGACGTACCCCGGCCAGCGAGGTATATGCCCAGATTATAAAGGATTTGTCGGAGGCCCAGCAGGTACTTCCGGATAGTTATAGTGGTACGGACGTGGGTAGGGCCACGCGGGGAGCCGCCAAATCGCTGTTAGGCAAGGTGTACCTTACCACTAAGCAATATGCCGAAGCGGCTGCTGTCTTAAAAGAGGTGATCGACAGTGGGATTTACGACCTGCTGCCCACCTATGCTGCTGTTTTTAATCCGGCCAATAAAAACAGCAAGGAATCCATTTTTGACGTTCAGTACAAAAAAGGCCTGGTACCTCGCGAAGGGAGTGGGTTTGGCAACAGTTTTGCTCCCGAAAACTCCGGCAATGCCGTGATTCAGTTTGGGGGTGGGGGCAACAATCGGCCTACACCGGATATGGAACAGGCGTATGAACCGGGCGATTTGCGTAAAAATATTTCGATGGCAACGGGCTATACCAACGCTCAGGGAAACAGAGTAGACTACTATTTTGTGAAGAAGTACCTCGATGCCCCTGTGGTCAGCGGTGATTCGGACGACAACTGGCCCGTACTACGCTATGCCGATGTATTGCTGATGTACGCTGAGGCCCTAAACGAAATCGGAAAAACAAGCGAAGCCCTGCCTTTCGTGAACCGGATCAGAAAGCGGGCAGGGCTGAACGATCTGTCCATCAGTAGTCAGGCGGATATGCGCCTGGCCATCGAGCAGGAGCGCCGGGTCGAACTGGCTTTTGAAGGTCATCGCTGGTTCGATCTGGTTCGGACGGGCCGGGCCCTACCCGTTTTACAGGCCAAAGCAGCCGCGATTGGTATCAAGACCAATCTGACGGCCGATAACCTTATCTGGCCCGTACCCCAGAGTCAGATTGATATCAACCCATCCAAAATCAAACAGAATCCGGGGTATTGATCAAAACAAAAGTACCGTTGAAGTATTCAAAAGCCCCTTCCATTGTCAGGAAGGGGCTTTTTTAGGGCAATTGGGGTATAAAGAAAGAGCATCCCCCTTCCCATTTATGGAACAAGTTAATCATGTTATGTCAAGACACTTTCTCTCTCTGCTGCTTACTTTTTTAGTTTTTGGTAGAGTCAATGCTCAGAAAAATATTCCTACTATTGATACCGAGCCTTTCGGCTCAACGGAAATACTCTGGGATTTGAAATCAATGAGCAAACCTCCCGCTTTTTCCTGGCTCGATTCTACCTCGGCCGTTCGCTCACTGACGTACGAAAGTGTAAATTACCAGGGCAAACCTACCCGGGTTTTTGCCTACTATTCCAATCCGGACTTATTAATGGGAAAGAAAACCAATCGGAAGTTTCCGGGCGTAGTGCTGGTACACGGTGGGGGAGGTGCTGCCTTTAAGGAATGGGTAGAAAAGTGGGCTGCCGATGGCTACGCAGCTATCGCCATGGATCTAGGCGGAAAAGGTGCCGACGGACAATTCCTGCCGGACGCCGGGCCGGACCAAACCCACGAATTAAAATTTACCAGCATCGAAAAAGGAGAACTACAAAATGTATGGAGTTATCATGCTGTCGCCAGTGTCATCCTGGCGCACTCGCTCTTACTAAACCAGCCACAAGTCGATTTTACCAAAACCGCACTGACGGGCATCAGCTGGGGCGGCTATCTGACGTGCATCGTCGCGGGCCTGGACAATCGTTTCAAAGCCGCAGTGCCGGTGTATGGCTGCGGGTACTACGACGAGTCGGATGTTTTTGGTAAAGATCTGGCAAAGCTATCATCCCAGGAAAAAACCAAGTGGATGAAGTACTTCGATCCTTCGGTGTACCTGCCCTTCACACGGCCTGCACTGCTTTTTGTCAATGGTAATAAAGATCGTTTCTATAATATTAGCCCTTATTCCAAAACCTACGCACTGCCAAAAGAAACGCAGAAAAACATTTGCTTGAAACCCGACATGAGGCATAGCCATACGCACGGTTGGGAGCCCGTTGAAATTCGCTATTTCTTCGAATCGGTACTGAACGATGGCGTTCCGTTGCCAAAAGTGGAAACAGTAAAGAAAAGTGATTCGACTGTCCACACGGCCTTTGACGCGGTGGTGGGGCTGCGTGCAGCGCGTTTTTACTATTCCTCGGACATCACGTCGGCCAATGAGCAACGGGTTTGGGCCAGTGTAGAAGCCAAAGTCGATCCTGCGCGGAAAAAACTCACCGCTAAAGTACCCGATCCGAATTTTGCCTACGGCTTTTTCTACATTACCGACCACCGCGAGGTGTCGGTTTCGAGTCCGATTTTTGTAAAGGGGAAGTTATAGCCGGTCCGCAAGTACTTTATTGAGCGATTTGAGATTGTCTTGTTCTTCGTACAAGCTATAAATCACCTGACCTTCGGGGTCGATGACATAGAGTACTGGAATAGCTTGTATCGAATATTGTCTCATCATTTTTTGAGTTAAAAATGCATGTTTTCCCTGAATATCGTACTTTTTTACAGCACCTTGAAAGGCAGAAGTATCGTCATCAGAAGAAATAAAAACCATAGCCAGTTTCTCTTCGGGGAAATTCTTTCTAACTTCCATAATCGTGGACATTTCGGCGACGCATGGTCCACACCAGGATGCCCAGAAATCGAGCAGTACGTATTTGCCCCGATAATCGCTCAGTGAAAATGTCCTTCCTGTTGTATCCTCGATTGTAAAGTCTGGGATCAATTGCCCTTTTTTTAGTTTAGAACTTCGCAAAATTTCTACAACGCGCTCTCCTTCCCGGCTATTCTTGAGACTATCGGGAAACAGGGCAAACAATGTAAACAAGCTATCTGAGCCTATTTTGTAGTCATATACGATTCCCGTTCTGAAAAACCAGAAATTATAGTACAACTCAGGGTTTAGGGTAATAAACTCTATGTTCTTGTCTTCCCATCTGTCAAATTTTTCTCGAGCTAACGTCAAGAGTGAGTCATTCATTTCGTCCTTATGAGCCTCTAAAAAGGTTATAGCATCCTTTTGCTCTGTAGCTGTATACTTTATCAATTCTCCCCTTCCCATGCTTTCGTGAGTATACGCGTATTTCGCTTTGAATTTACCAAGAGGATCTTTGTCCGAAGATGCACCTAAAAATGAAATGGTAGCTGGAGCATCGGTCAAGAAAAAGTTTGCTTCATGCCATCCCCCTTGCTTTGACGGATACTCAATTTCCAAACTGGCGTATCTTGAATAATACGCTCCTGAGATTATGATGCGATTGCCCTTGAAAACTGGCTTTACTTCAACTTCTTCAATCCTAGTATCGTAGGAAACTTTGAGTTTTTCCTTCACCAATAGCGGCGAAATTTCGATGGTGACGGAGAATGTTTTTTGCGCATAGGTCCCATGACACAGCAAAGTGGCTAACAAAACAGCCCAGACGATCGAACCAATTTTCTTTAATTTCATTTTGCGTTTTTTTAGGTTGGTTCGTAGAGCCAGCTACACGACTATTAGTTGTAACGCTCAGAAAAAATAACTCCCGATTAAGGGTAGATTAATTGACGAAGAACGCCTCCATCGTCACTTCATTCTGCACCAATTTTATCTCAAAAAACCTACCTACAATTAAGTTTGGCTATAAATGGTAAAATACATGATTTACATCAAACCTACACTGAAACTACCTCCACCGCCGGTGGCAGCAGTTTATACAAAATCGGTGTTACGATGCGGGAAAGTAGTGTGGAACTGATCAGTCCGCCGATAAGTACCCACGCCAGCGGCGAGTAGAGCGGATTACCTTCGATGGCCAGGGGGAGCAGGCCGCCGATGGCCGTTAGCGAAGTCAGGACGATGGGGACGAAACGGATTTCACCCGCTTGCTGAATGGCTTCGATGAGGGGTACCCCTTCGGCACGAAGCTGGTTGGTGAAGTCCACGAGCAGAATGGAGTTCTTGACCTCGATGCCGATGAGGGCAATGAGACCAATGATGGCGACAAATGAGAGGGGGTACCCTACCAGAAATAAAGCGCAGAAAGCTCCGATCATGCCTAGCGGAATGACCGACAGCACGATCAGCGAACTCTTGAAAGTCCCGAATTCCAGTACCAATACCCCCAGAAAGCCAAAAGCCGTGATGAGAATGATGGTACCCAGCCCGCCAAACGACTTGGCCCGCGCTTCCAGTTCGCCCGCTGCTTCGTAGTGAAACTCCGGCGGGAATTGGTACTTATCCAACTTGTCGATAATCGCGCTGTACACATCATCTACCAGAAAATCGCTCTTCACGTAGGCCGATACGGTCACGTAGCGATCTTTGTCGTAGTGTCGGATTTGGTTAGTGGCACTCTCGAATTGCAGGTCGGCGATTTGCCGCAACGGTACCGACGATCCCGCCAGGGTATTGATATACAAATTATTGAGTACGCTTTGGTCGGTCACTTTGCCCTTGGGCATGGTCACATTGATATTGTAATCGTCGCCTTGGGCATCTTTGAAAGTACCTACGTTCAGACCCGCCACCGCCAGGCGGATGGTGCGGTTGACATCCACCATCGAAATGCCCAGCATCCCGGCTTTTTCTTTGTTGATCTTCACCCGCAGATCGGTTTTCTGATTGGCCAGCGGATTATTTACGTAGATCGTTCCGGGGGTACTTTTCAGGATTTTCTCCACGCCAGCCGCTGTGCTCCGCAGTTGGGCCAGGTCTTCGCCGAATACCCGGATGGCCACCGGAGCTTCCGTATTGGGGCCCTGCTCAAAATCTTTGACCTCCACTTTGGCATTGGGTACCAGCCGGAAACGGTTGCGGAGTTCATCGATGATCTCGCCTTTTTTGGCAGGCGGTACATCCTGCAATTGCACGAAAAATTCAGCCACATTGGAAGCCTCGGAGCGTTGGATGACGTTGTAGTAAATCCTTGGATTTCCCTTGCCGACGTTCGTAGTACTGTATTTTAGCTCGGGAATTTTCTTCAATTCCATTTCGACGGTGCGGGCAATCCGGTTGGTTTCGGACAGGGCCGTACCATCGGGGGTTTCCAGCGTGACGAGGAACATGGGTTTTTCGGATTTGGGAAAAAGTCCGAAACCAATGATTTTGGTCAACCCCAACGAGGAAACGAATAATACCAAAGCCACGAGCAACGTTGGCAACGGATGCCGCAATGCCCAGTACAGTAGCCGACTGTACGAGCCGGAGATGACTTTTTTCAAAGCGCGGAGAAAAATGTTGCCTTCGAGATTGTGGTCGGTTTTCAAAATTCGGCTACTCAGGAAGGGCACGATCGTAAGCGAAACGACCATGGAGGCGATAATAGTCAGCGTTACGGCCATCGGCAGGCTGCGGATGAAGTCGCCCGAGGCTTCGGGCAGGAAATTGAGCGGTAAGAACGCCAGTACCAGGGTGACGGTACAACCGATTACGGCCAACGTAATCTGTCGGGTCGCTTTGATGGCCGCCTCGCGCTTGGGGTACCCTTCGCGCATCCAGCGTTCGATATTTTCAACGACCACGATCGAGTCGTCCACCAGAATGCCTAATGCGACGATCAAGCCCACAATGCTCAATTGGTTGATGCTGAATCCAAGGTAGTCCAGGCCCGCCAGTCCGATGGCCAGCGATAGCGGGATGGAAATCATGACCACCAACGCCGCCCGAAAGCCCAGCGGTAGCAGCGTGAGCGACACCAGCAAAATGGCAATCCCGAAATCTTTGGCAAAACGGCCCAGCCGCTTGCTGACACTCTCGGCCTGATCAAAGCTTTTGACTAATTCGATATTCGCGGGCAGGGTTTTGGCAAACTGCGCTACGACCGGATTCAGGGCCTGACCTACTTTTTCGATGTTTTGTCCTTCCTTTTGGGCGGCAGTCACGAGTACACAGCGGTGACCATTGAGGCGGGTCAGATGCGTTTCTTCCTCGTAGTTGTAGGCCACGTCGGCTACGTCGCGCAGATAGGTGATTTTCTGTCCGTTGGTCCCAACGATTGTGTTCCTTATTTCGTCGAGGTTTTGGTAATCGTCGGAAGTTTTGACGTTGAATTTCCGCTGGCCTGCCTGCAGACTACCGCCCGGAATGGTACTGTTCTCGGCCTGAATCGCACCCAATACCCGGTTGACCGCCACGCCCTCGGAAGCCATTTTTTCCACATTCAACGTCACGCGCACCGTGCTGGCCGGGTAGCCCCAGTCATCCACGTTTTTCAGACTTTTTACCTTCGTCAGCTCGTCTTTCAGGCGGTCGGCCTGGTCGCCTAGTTCTTTGGCCGAGGCAGTTTCAGAAATCAGGGCTACCTGGACAATATTGACATCGGTGGGCGAAAAGCGCCGGATTTCGGTGCGGAAAATATCGGCGGGTAGTTCGCGGGCCAAAGAACCTACCTCACGCACGACTTCCTGGTACTTTTCGTCGGGATCTTCGCTGAATTCGTATTCGATTTGTACCACAGCTAGGCCGTCGTCGATGCTGGTCATGACGTTTTTGATATTATCCAGCGCCGAAAAGCGCTCCTCGACCTTATCAACTACCAGCTCCTCCATGTCGAGGGCATCCGTGCCCGGATACACGTACACGACTGCAAATTGCGGGGCGAAAAATTCGGGATCTTCGCCCCGGGGCATGTTGAGCAGGGAATTGACGCCCAGCGCGACGACGCCGATAAACATCACCAGCATAAACTGCCAGTTTTTGACACTAAATTCGGATAGGTTCATAGCTTTTTGCCATACGGCCGATACTGCTCATGTATAGCAGAGAGAATCGGTCGGTGTTTTAGTTAGAATTATTGAATAGAGGAGCCTTCGGTGAGGTAAGCGCTGCCGGAGGTGATAATGGTTTCAATGCTGTCCAGGCCGTCGGTGATCAGGACATTGGGCCCATCGAGGTACCCTACGGTAACAGGTATACGCCTGGCCTTACCCTGGTTATTCACAAAAACAAAAGCCTCACGTCCGTTGCCTTCGACGATGGCTTCTACGGGAATCATGGCGTAGGTACGGCTTTGGGAGGGGTGTAGTTCTACTTTGGCGAAGAGCCCGGCGGCAAGACGCCTGCCGTTTGGGACGATTTTGATTTCTATCTCGTAGAGCTTATTCATCGGGTCAGCCGCCTGGGCCAGGCGCGACACGGTACCCGTCAGCGATTCACCGGGATAGGCGTCAAGCTGTACCGTAGCGCGATCCCCAATTTTGAGCCGCACCCAGTCCTTGTCCGTAACGCCCACGCGTACCACCCAATCGTTTCGGCGGTTGGAGGCGATGAGCAGGACGGGCGAACCCACGCCGGCCAATTCGCCTTCGTTCATGTACTTACGAGTAACGGTTCCGTCGATGGGCGACACGATGCGGGAATAGGATTGGTTGAATTGGGCAATCTGCAGGTTTTGTCTGGCCACCTCATAGCCCGTGGTAGCGTTCTGCATTTGTTCCAGCGTGGCCGCCGTGTCGCGGAGCATGTTCTGGACTCGCTTTTGATCTCGTTCGGCTTTTTCGGTAGCGTACTGCGCCTGGCTCACTTGGGCGGTGATTTCGGTTTGATCCAGAATGGCGAGGAGCTGGCCTTTTCGAACGGTTTCACCTTCACGCACCGTAATTCGTTGCACGATGCCGCCAATTTTGAAAGAGAGTTTGGCTTCGTCGGACGAGGCTACTGCGCCCGACACGTAAATTGGTTCGGCGCGGACGGATTGGGTAACAGGTACCGATTGGGTGGCGATGACGACTTCGTCGGCAACTGCCTTTTGCGCCGCTTTTTCCTGTTGGCAGGCGGCGAAGATGAAAAGAAGGAGGGGGAAGAAGAGAGAAAATTTCATGTCAGTTTTAGTTTGGAGTCGAAATAGTTTTTTGCAAGAGTGAGTACTTAATCAGGAGATCGTAACGCGAGACCGATTGCTGGAGCCTCGCGGTGAGCACATCATTTTGGGCTTTAACGTACTCGATCAATAACACGCTCCCATTGCGATAGCGGCTGTCGATCATGCGGAAATATTGCTCGGCCTTGCTCAATCCGCTGACCGTAGCTTGCCACCCTTCGCGTGCGGCGATCAGATCGTAGTAGGCTTGGTTGACTTGCAGTGCAATCTGTTTTTCCAATTCCTGTTGCCGGGTTTGCAGAACATAAGTCTGGATACGAGCCTGCTGAATTTTGGACTTCCGCTCGTAGCCCTTGAACAAATCCCAGGTGAGGCCGAGTTGGCCCACCGCGTAGGCTTGTCCGCTGAACGTATACCCAAACCCCTGGAAACCCGTATTTATTCCAACAAAAATCGAAGGAAGCTTTCCAGCCATTTCTTGCAGGCGTACCGCATTTTGGGCGGCTTCAAGCGAATGGGAAAGCTGTCGGAATTCCTGACGATTGTGGGTAGCCTGTTCCGTCAGGCTGGCTAATTCACCCGAGGGAGTAAGTTGGTCCGCAGAGGTTTGGGAGAGTACCGTACTGTCTACCCGAATGGAGGAGTTCAGATCACGGTTGAGTAGAAAATTAAAGTAGGCCTGGGCTACCTCACGATTCCGGCTGGCTTCGGCTTGCTGCTGCTCAAGCCTACTCCGTTCGTATTCGGCCGAAAATACCGCGTCTTTTGTTTGTACATTATTATCGACCAATTTCTGGTTGAGCCTGACCAATTCGTTCAGTACGTTTCGGCTGGTTTCATAGATATGCACTGCTTCCAGAGTCTGCAAATATTGGTAGTAAGCCGTTTCTATGGCGAAGCGGATTTCATTTTCTACCACATACTTCCTGGCTTCCTGCGCCGAAAGGAGATTTTGCTGAATCAGGTAGTTGTACTGAATTTCAGGATTGTAGATCGCGTACTGAATGGACAGTTTGGTATCGTGGAAATTGTTGGGAGCCAGTTGGACATCCACATTTTCAATCTGCGGGAAGCGATCGGATTGCGTCATCTCGTTCAGGGTTTTGTACACCGGATTCAATAAATCACCAACCGGGAACTGCAACCGGCGTCCTCCGGCGGCTAATGAATAGGTAGGTGCAAAGGTCACGTGCGGATAAAACAGTGCTCTGGCCTGCCGTAAGTTTTCGGTAGCATTGGCAATGCCCAGCGTTTCCTGCTTCAGCGAGAGATTGTTTGCCAAACCCAGCTGCACGTATTCTTCAAGCGCAGCAGGTACCTGCGCTGTCGCCCTAGAGGGTAGAAACCAGCCTAAGGCTGCAAAAAGTAGAATGTATTTCATAATAATCGTTGTATACTTACTAAACACTGTTCATTAGAAAGGCAAAAAAATAGCACAGCAACTGTACTCATGTATAAAAATTAAACTCAAACTAGGACTTTCACCTAAGTGTGTGCCTCACAATGCCCCCCGCAACATCTTTACAAACAAGGCAAACGACTGCTGCATGCGCTCATTCTCACGGTTGTCATTGAACATTTTCATCCGACCTTTCAGGTAGATTGTCACCAGCCCGTGCATGTAGCTCCAAATCGTGAGTGCGGCGGTTTCAATATTCTGTTCCTGAAAATATCCAACCTTAATGCATTCCGATACAACGTTTTCCAGTAGAGAAAAGGACTTTTTACCATCTTCCCACGATTCGTCACGGCAGGCTAAATCCTCCATTGGACCCTCCATAAGAAACATCAAATCGTACATCTCGGGGTTAGCGATAGCATATTTGATATACTGGTGGCCCATTTCTACTAACCGGGCGAAAGGGTCGCTGATGGTACCTACCTGGGAAAGTTCGGCGGTCATTCTGGCAAACGCCGCTTCGTGCAGGGCAAAAAGCAGCTCATTCTTATCCTTATAATAGAGATAGATGGTACCCGGGCTATACTCGATCGCATCCGCGATGTTACGGATGCTTGTTTTTTCGTAGCCTTTGGTCAGGAAAAGCGTACGGGCGGCATTAAGAATCAACTCCCGCATTTCTTCCCGATCCCGCTCTTTCCGCTCTGATATTCCCATGGTCAATTTCTAAATACAGTACAAATATACTGAACAGTGTTTAGTGTCCAAATTATTTTTAATTTTTTTTTTAACCCGGCAGCCGAATACCTGTCTGAATCAGGTTGGAAGCACATTTGGCAATAATCTTGCCCTCAGTGGTAACGAGCTCGCACTCGCAATGGACTATATTGCGGCCCGCCCGGATTACCTTGGCGTTGGCCGTAAGTACTTCGCCCAGCCGGGCAGCGTTGAGGAAATCGCAGTTCAGATTCACGGAAGTGTAGCCGTACTCGCGTCCGAGCGCAAACACCATCATCCCTACTACCTCGTCCATCATAGCGGCGGCGCTGCCGCCGTGCAGCACACCCATTGGGTTAGTCATGTTTTCCCGGATTGTAAACTCCACGCTAATGTGGCCGTAGTCGATGGCCCGTACGGTACCATTGAGCCAGCGTCCCAGCGGGGAGATACTGTTGCTAAGGTCGTTTCCGATTAGGGTACGGAAAAATTCAAGACGGGGGTTGGTTTGGGCGGTATCTTGCATAGCGTAGGGTACATTTGATAAATACTCAGAATGAAAATCGGTTAAGCATAAAATAGGAATAATCGTAGAATAAAAGCCTTAATCGAATCGAAATCCTGTATTTTATTGTGCGGGAATTCGGGGTTCTTATTACCTTTGGGCGATTTTTAACCCGGCTTGACCGGAGGATCCCGGACACGGAAAGTTTGTAAATCATAAAAGCAGCCATTACACCACCCTCCTGAGTTGACCAAAGATTTCCCAATATATGAATTATAATTTGTCACAAATCCCCGACCGCACCGCAAAACCCCGCGAAAACGGAATAACCATGGTGATGGACAAGGGCCTGAGTGTGCGTGAAGTGGAAGACATGCTCTCTGCTGCCCATCCACACATCGATCTCGTCAAACTGGGCTGGGCTACCTCGTTTGTGTCGCCCAACCTGGACGATAAGCTGGCGGCCTACCGCTCGGCCAATATCCCGGTCTATTTCGGGGGTACCCTGTTCGAGGCGTTTGTCGTTCGCAATCAATTCGACGACTACCGCAAACTGATTGACAAGTACAAACTACAGTATGCCGAGGTGTCGGACGGCTCGATTGAAATGAAGCAGGATCAGAAGTGCGAGTACATCCGCACGCTGGCGCAGCAGGTCACAGTACTTTCGGAAGTAGGTTCCAAGGACGAGGAGAAAATCATTCCGCCCTACAAGTGGATTCAACTCATGCGCGCTGAACTGGAAGCCGGTGCTTGGAAGGTGATCGGCGAAGCCCGCGAGGCCGGGAACGTTGGGCTGTTCCGGTCGAGCGGAGAGGTACGGCAAGGACTGGTGGAGGAAATCCTGACCCAGATTCCCAACGAGAAAATCCTGTGGGAAGCACCTCAGAAATCGCAGCAGGTATGGTTTGTCAAACTGCTGGGCGCCAATGTAAATCTGGGCAATATTGCCTCCAACGACCTCATACCGCTCGAAACCATTCGCCTCGGACTTCGTGGCGACACCTTTTCACACTTTCTCAACCAAAAGACCAAACAGAAATGGAAATTATCAGCCAAATAATTGATTTTTTTCTCCATCTCGATAAGCACCTTTTCGATATAGTCGAAGAGTACGGTACCCTTACCTACCTGATTCTTTTCCTGATTATTTTCACCGAAACCGGCCTGGTGTTCATGCCCCTGCTGCCGGGCGATTCGCTGCTGTTTGCAGCGGGAGCATTGGCGGCTTCTACGGGAGCTCTGAACGTGTGGCTCATCATACTCCTCCTCATCGTAGCGGCTCTTTTGGGCGACAATACCAACTACTTTGTGGGTAAGTTTCTGGGGACGCAAATCAAGCAACGCGAACGCATTCTTTTCCTGAAGCGCGAGTACCTCGAACGCACGGAAGCCTTCTACGCTACGCATGGGGGCAAAACGGTCATCATGGCTCGTTTCATTCCGATCATCCGCACAGTGGCGCCTTTTGTGGCGGGCGCGGGCAGCATGACCTACTCCAAGTACATTCTGTACTGCGTCATGGGTGCTTTGCTGTGGGTACCTTCACTGACCTTGCTGGGCTATTTTTTCGGGAACATTACGTATGTGAAAAATAATTTCGAGATTGTCATCTTTGGCATTATCGGCTTATCCATTCTGCCGATCCTGTGGGGAGTGGTCAAATCAAAATTCCTGACTCCTAAAACCGTCTGATTTCTTTTCAGGTACCTTAACCTTCAACCCCGTTTCTGACCAAAACGGGGTTTGTGTTTTTACAAAGTGGCAGGCATTCGTCGCGATGCCTGCAAAATGATCCTTACCTTTACTAGTGGCATTAATTTGGTAGGGTACCAAAACCAGCATCAATACAACAAGCTTTATGAACTTATATGGCCTCATCGGCTATCCGCTGACCCACTCCTTCTCCAAGCGCTATTTTGCGGAAAAATTCGAGCGGGAACACATCGCAGGTAGCCGCTACGATTTATATGAATTACCCGATATCACCGCGCTGCCCGCCCTGCTGGCCAATACCCCCAGCCTGCGCGGCCTCAACGTGACTATTCCCCATAAAAAAGCAGTAATCCCCTACCTGGATGGCCTGGATGATGCCTCGGCCGGGCGCATCGGGGCGGTCAATACGATTAAGGTGTTTGCTGATGGCTCAACTAAAGGCTACAACACCGACTATTATGGCTTTCGGCAGTCAGTATGCGAATGGCTCGATCGGCGGGGTGAAACCTGTCTTGGCCTGGAAACCCTAGTGCTGGGCAATGGCGGTGCCGCCAAAGCGGTGCTGGTGGCGCTGGACGATCTGGGGGCTAAACCTACCATTGTCTCCCGCACCAAAGCGACGGACGCGACTTACCCTATGCTCGGCTACGAAGATCTGACCCAGGAGGTTATTCAATCACATCGACTCATTATCAACACCACGCCCCTGGGCATGTACCCCAACGTGGAAACCTACCCGCCCATTCCTTACGAATGGCTAGGAAGCAGGCATTACCTGTATGACCTGGTGTACAATCCGCTGGAAACAGCTTTTATGCAGAAAGGAGCCAAACAGAAAGCGGTTGTCCACAACGGTCTGAAAATGTTGCAACTGCAAGCCGAAAAATCGTGGGAAACCTGGACCGTAGAAGGAGACTTATGGAATCGCTGATCCTGACCCACACCACCATTTTTACCGGTGAAGCCGTTTTGGAAGACCATGCCCTGTGGTTGGAGGCGGGGAAGATTCGAGCGGTACTATCCACCAACGAACTGCCGGAGTCGGTACCTACCCGGGATATGAATGGGGCGTGGCTGGTACCTGGCTTCGTCGATTTTCAACTGTACGGGGGTAGTACTGGATTCCTCACGCAGGATGGCTCGGTGGAATCACTCACAAATATGTACCAGACGCACCTCCAGGATGGCACCACCACCATAGTGCCTACGGTGTATTCCACTACCCAGGCGCGGATTCTGGCGGCGGCAGAAGCCATTCGGCATTATTGGGCGCTCGGTCTGCCGGGCGTGGCGGGGCTACATGTGGAGGGACCGTTCATCAGTCAGGCCAAGCGCGGCGCGCATAGTGACAAAATGGTGCGCCCACCAAGCCGGAAAGAACTGGACGAGCTAATTGAACAGGCAGGAGATGTGATCAAGGTTATGACCATCGCGCCCGAATGCTTCGACGATGCGTTGCTGAAACTTCTGCAAACCACCGGTTGGGCCATTTCGGCGGGCCATACCAATGCTACCTCGGCGCAGATGAATGCATTTTTTGATAAGGGCTTCCATCTTACTACGCACCTATACAATGCCATGCGACCGCTCGAAAGTCGGGAACTGGGCGTCGTGGGTACAATCTTCGATCGTTCCGATGTGCACGCTAGCCTGATTGCCGACGGCTACCACTGCGATTTTGGCGCCATTCGCATTGCCAAGAAGTTACTGGGTGATCGGCTTTTTCTGATTTCGGATGCCACCTTTGCCAAATATGAAGGTACCCGGTTTGAGTTTGAAGGCTTCGTTACGAACTACGACGGGGAACGCTTCACCAACGACGAAGGACTTCTGGCCGGCTCGTGTATCACGCTACTCGACGCCGTACGCAACTGTATTAGGAAGGTAGGCATCGCTCCTGACGAAACATTCCGGATGGCTTCGACCTACCCCGCCCGGCAGTTAGGAATGGATGATCGGCTAGGGTACCTCAAGCCGGGCTATATCGCCAATGTGGTAGCCCTGACTCCAGAACTGGCGGTGCAGGAAGTTTTTACGGCATAACCTCAGCTACCGCAATAAAACGCTGACAGCCTTCGGAAGAATGTCAGCGTTGGTAAAAAGTCCACAAATCATCGTCGATGTTTTCGGAGCCTACCAAGGTACCCCCTACCGCGGGTGCCTTCACTCCGCTTCCCAGTCGCATGGGACCTTGACAGCGGCGGATTTCGTCCCACAGGCCAGCCTTAACGAAAGCTTCAAGAATCGTAGTTCCTCCTTCCACAAGCACCGATTGGATTTTGCGCGCGTACAGGTCTGACAGTACCTGGTCCAACTCGTCGTTTCCTGGTTTTATTTGGCTAAAAGCTACCTCGAAGTTGTTCGAATACCGTTCGGGCAGGGTAGGGGGATCGGTCCGTTTTAGATAATTATAAAGAATCGTGGGTTGGGACGCGTCAAAAATCCGTAGGGATTGGGGCAGAGACAGCCGCCGGTCCAGCACAACCCGTACGGGATTGGTTCCCGGCCAATGCCGCACGTTCAGGCTTGGGTTATCTGAGAGCGTCGTTTGCCGTCCCACCAGAATCGCATCTTCCTCACCCCGCCACCGATGTACTAGTTGGGTCGAGTATTTATTGCTGATCGGGACGGGCTTTCCTCCCGCCGCCGCGATGAAGCCATCAGCCGATTCGGCCCATTTCAAAATAATATAGGGACGCTTTTTTGTGAAAAAAGTAAAAAAACGGCGATTCAATTTCTGTCCCATTTCGGCCAACAGACCCCGTTCGACCTGGATTCCGGCATCGCGCAGCAGGGTGAGCCCGCGCCCCGCCACCAGCGGATTGGGGTCGTCGTTAGCTACTACGACACGGGTGATTTTCTGATGGACAAGTAGCGCGGCACATGGGGGTGTTTTGCCATAATGCGAGCAGGGTTCCAAGGTTACGTAAGCGGTGGTCAAGGGAAATAGTGCCTCATGGCCCCGGGCTATGGCATCGCGCACGGCGTGCACTTCGGCGTGGGGACCGCCGTAGTTACGGTGCCATCCCTCGCCGATAATGCGCCCGTCGGCCACCAGCACGCAGCCAACCATGGGATTGGGGCTGACGCTGCCACGCCCATACTCGGCCAGCTGTAGGGCGCGTTGCATGTACTCTTCGTCGGTGTTCATTCCGTGAAGGTAGGGTTTGTTTTGTTCAAATCATGGCATCGAGCCGGTAGGTTTTTGCCGCAACGGGTGGGGTACCTGTCCCACAAAACTTCTTACGGCTGATGTACCGTCCCGGCTAAATTTATTAACTTTCCCGCCAAAGAATCGAAATCAAACCCATCATGGCCTCGGCGCGTCAACTTTATCAGCAGCTCACCCGGCGGATCACCGTATATCCGCCCAAAGAAACCCAGGCAATCGCCTTCATGCTTTTGGAGCATTACCTGCGCTTGCGCAACGTGGATGTGCTCGTCGACCGCCCTATTTCCGATGCACAGGTGCAGCCCGATTGGGATGAAATTGTGAACCGTCTCAACCACAACGAACCCATTCAACACATTATCGGCTCCACTGAGTTTTGCGGACTTACGTTCCAGGTGTCGGCCTCAGTGCTGATTCCGCGCCCCGAAACCGAAGAGTTGGTACAGTTGGTCACGCGCGACTACGCCGAACCTGAAGACAAACCTTCGATCCTGGACATCGGTACCGGCAGCGGCTGTATTGCTATTGTGCTGGCCCGCTTCCTTCCCCACGCTACTGTTCATGCCTGGGACGTGAGCGATGAGGCACTTTCGGTGGCGCGCGAAAATGCCCGTCAGCTCATGGCCGATGTGCACTTCGATAAGCAGGACATGCTGAATGTCAGCTTTCCCCTACCCGATGCACCGCAGCAATTTGACTGCCTGGTGAGCAATCCACCCTACGTGACGTACTCGGAGGCCGATCACATGCGCCCCAACGTACTGCGTTTCGAACCGCACGAAGCCCTGTTTGTAGAAGACAGCGATCCTCTGCTTTTCTACAAGGCCATTGCTGATTTTGGCCGACACCACCTCAAGGCGGGCGGGCGCTGCTACGTGGAAATCAACGAGCACTTCGGGCCGGAAACGCAGCGCGTCTTTGAAGAAAGAGGCTACAAGAACGTAGAAATATTGCGCGACATCCACGGCAAAAATCGTTTTGTACGGGCCGTGGGGGAATAATGTCGGCGGGGTACCTGGCGGTGGTAAAAGGTAGGAATGAGTAATTGACATAACTTACCGCCATTCGCGCAGACGATCATTTAATCATTCACTCATTGGATCAATGTATCTACCCAAAATAAAAGAACTGCTCGATGAAATGGGCAAAGTGGTTGTGGGGCAGGAAAAACTCCTCAACCGTTTGCTCATCAGTCTGTTTACGGGAGGCCACGTGCTACTCGAAGGCGTTCCCGGTTTGGCCAAAACCCTGACCATCAACATCCTGTCCAGGGTACTTGATCTGAACTTTCAACGGATCCAGTTCACCCCCGACCTGCTGCCCGCCGACCTGATCGGGACCATGATCTATAAACCCAAAATCGGCGACTACGAAGTAAAGAAGGGGCCTATATTCGCCAATATCGTGCTGGCCGACGAGGTGAACCGCTCACCCGCCAAGGTGCAGTCGGCCCTGCTGGAAGCCATGCAGGAAAAGCAGGTCACGATTGGGAACGATACCTACCCGCTCGACCGCCCTTTCCTGGTGCTGGCTACCCAGAATCCGGTGGAGCAAGAGGGTACCTACCCCTTGCCAGAAGCCCAGCTCGACCGCTTTATGATGAAAGTTTACGTGGATTATCTGTCCAAACCCGAAGAATTGGAGGTTATGCGCCGCATGGCTGATCTCAACTTCGACTATCGGGTAAACCCGGTCATGACTAAGGACGATATTTTCGCGATCCGCAATGAGGTCAATAAGGTCAATATTTCGGATACACTGGAACGCTATATCATCGAACTTGTGTTTGCCACCCGCCGTCCCCTGGACTATAGCCTGCGCGACGAAGCCCGCTACATTCAGTTTGGTGTTTCGCCCCGTGCCACCATCTATCTCAACTTAGCTGCCAAAGCACTGGCCTACCTTGAAGGCCGCGACTACGTACTGCCCGAAGACATCAAGGAGCTGGCTCCCGACATCATGAACCACCGCATTCTGCTCAACTATGAAGCCGAAGCCGATGGTGTACGCACGAGCACTATCATTGATTCTATTTTGAGGAAAGTAGCGATAGGAGGGTAATTTTGAAGGCGTTATTGAGTGAATGTAGGAATACTGTGAAAAATCGAGGACGCCTTACTTCTCAAAAACTCACTTATATGGCGTGATGATGTACCAGTTCCCTAAAATGGCTTAATGAATGAATAATATCAATCACTCCATCAACCATTCCTAAATGAATTCAAGGTACCGGGTCTATGCCGCTACCGCCCCAGGGATGGCAGCGGGCGAAGCGTTTGAGGCCCATCCACCCCCCCGGATTGTTCCATGTTTGTTCACTGCCTCGATCATATACTGTGAGCAGGTAGGGGTATACCGGCAAGCATTGGGTAGGTAGGGTGAAATAATGCCCTGATAGGCTTTAACCAGGATGATAAGTAGCTTTTTCATAGGGCCTTATAATTCATACTGTATAGCCTCTACCTACGTATGGTTGAAAATCTTAACTTTGCCAACTTTATCAGATATGCCACTCATGCTTACCTACATTACCTGGAACGTCAGTCCCGACCTTTTTACGATTCCTGAATTTCTGGGCTTCGGCCCCTTTACTATCCGCTGGTACGGACTGCTGTTCGCGGCCGGATTCCTGTTCGGACAGCAAATCATGACCTACATTTTCAAGAAAGAGCACAAACCCCTCGAAGACATCGACACGCTTACGCTGGTCATGGTGGCTTCCACGGTGCTGGGGGCTCGTCTGGGCCATTTTCTCTTTTATGAGCCTCAGGTGTTCCTCACCAATCCACTGGAAATCATTCTGCCCCCTACGCCGGTCTGGCCAGTCATGGGGCATTGATAGGAATCCTGTTCGGACTTTGGCTGTATACCCGTAAACGCCAGTCCACCGGCCAAACGTTCCTGTGGCTCACCGACCGCATGGTAATCGTAGTGGCGCTGGGGGGGGCCTTTATCCGTTTTGGTAATCTCATGAACTCCGAAATTGTAGGTACCATCACTGACAAACCCTGGGCGTTCATTTTCATGCAAAACATGGAGTACAGCCAGTATCCGCGCCATCCGGCCCAGTTGTACGAGTCGATTACCTGCCTGATTCTGTGCTTTATACTTTTTGCATTATGGAATAAACACAAGGCAGCCACACCGCGTGGGATGCTGCTGGGCATTGCGTTGATCTGGATATTCACCTTGCGGTTCCTGTATGAATTTGTGAAAGAGAACCAGGTTTCCTTTGAGGATAACCTTCCCCTAAACATGGGCCAGTTTCTGAGCATACCCGCCGTGTTGTTGGGAATTTACCTTGTGGTTCGTTCGCGCCGTCCCGAGCAGCTTCCAAAGCCGCACTCGACCCCGGTGTAAGCTACTCACCCAAAACCGCCAACCGACCGGGGAGCACTACCGTTCACTAGAATTGAGGAAGTTGGATGTCGTTTTAGTAAATAAAGCTTTAAATTGCCTTTGAATCCTAAAACAAACCCTTCTGAATAGTATGAAAAGGAATTTATTAGTGGGTGGCTTACTGGTTCTGGCCTTGTGGGGTTGTGGTGGAAAGGAAGAAGAGCAGGAAAAGGAAGAACCCAAAAACGCTATGGAGGCTATTCAACAGATGGCCGACAAAGCTAAGGAGATGCAGGAAAAAGGTCCCGTTGATCCGGTGGACTTTCGGAGCCTGAAAGAATTGCTACCCTCCGAGGCTGCCGGGCTAGACCGTACCGAAGCCACTGGCGAAAAGAATGGGGCTATGGGATTCAGTATTTCCCAGGCACAGGGCAAATATGAAAAAGACGATTCCAGAATTGAAGTAGACATCGTGGATACCGGTGGTGTGGGCGGCATGGCCATGATGGGCATGGCGGCCTGGGCCATGGCCGAGGTGGATAAGGAAACCGCCAGTGGCTACGAAAAAACCACCCGCATCAACGGCATGAAAGCCTACGAGAAATACGATAATGACGGGAAGGACGGTGAAATAAATGTAATTGTGGCCGACCGTTTCGTCGTAAACGTGAAAGGCCGCAATGTGACGATGGATCAAATCAAAGATACACTGGACGACCTGGATCTGGACAAGTTGGCCAAATTGGAATAACATCGGAGTCCGTACTGTACACACACCAGTGTTGGTGGATAATGATGTTGAAAAGGGAGCCTAAGCGCTCCCTTTTTC
The DNA here is from genome assembly GCF_009296315.1 of Salmonirosea aquatica. Taxonomy (NCBI): domain Bacteria; kingdom Pseudomonadati; phylum Bacteroidota; class Cytophagia; order Cytophagales; family Spirosomataceae; genus Salmonirosea; species Salmonirosea aquatica. The sequence continues at coordinate 1,540,932 of NZ_WHLY01000002.1, read as the reverse complement.
AGTTATTCGTACAGCAGGTTGCGGTTTATTTGGTTAGGGAGTGGAGCCACCGAACTGATTTTGATGGCAGCTATCCGACCACCCGCACGGGTACATTGTGCGGGCGGGTACCCGTCGAGGTAAGCCGAGAGAAATCCGGCCCAATAGGCATCGCCCGCTCCTGTGGCGTCTAGGACTTCAACGGGCTCAACGGCTACGTGTACCTTATGTCGGCCGCCCTCCCATGAAATCAGGCTACCTCTGGCTCCCAGGGTATAGCATACCAAGCGGGCTCCTTTTCCGTGTAAAAAGTCCAATACCTGCTCGGGCGTTACGGCGGAGCCAAAAATCCGCTCGGCATCATCGTCGCTCAGTTTAACCAGCGCGTCCTGTATGTACTTCCCGATAACTTCAAGAGCCTCATGGCGGTCGGGCCAGATGGAGGGGGCGTAGTTGGCATCCAGACTGAGCAGAGCTCCCGACTGCCGGGCCCGGCGGGCGGCGTCCAAGAGGCTCGATCGGGCGGGCTCGCGGCTCAGGCCAAAACAGGTAGTGTGAAAAATCGCCGATTCATTTAGCAGGGAATTAGGGAAATGGTCGGGTTGCAATTGGTAGTCAGCGGCGCGGTACGCGATGAAATCGGGGGTACCCTGAGTACGCGATACTAGTACCAGACTGGTCGGTTGGCCGGGGTCGATCGCCACGTATTCGGTATTTACACCCGTGGGATATATCGCCTGTAGGAGGTACTTTCCCAGAGAATCGGCGCCCACACAGGCAACCAGTGCCGACTTGTGCCCCAGCCGGGCCAGGTTAGCCGCCAAGTTGGCCGGGCTTCCTCCCTGCACGCGTCTGAACGTACCCGTAGTGAGTAGGTCGGAGGCAAAGTCTTCCCCAATCAGGTCGGCTAAAAACTCTCCGGCTGCGACCAAGGCGTATTTTTTTGAATAACCCATATTTTATCAGAACTAATCGGAAGCGCAGTCCAAAGGGGTATCTCCGGTCTGCGGGCGGACGCAATTTCGCATTTTGCCCGTTATATTCTTTACTTTTGAATTTTAAAAAGACCGTTAAGCATTCTCTGGTACAATCGGCCTTTTATGTGGATCTGGCACCTACTTCCGTTTTACTTTTTACTCATGAATTCCGACTCGTTTGAAATAAGGCTTTCTGAAAATGTGTGGTACACACTGCCCCAAACCCATTTCCGCCAGGCTACCGACGGTACGATCCTGCCGCAGGAAACGATCGTGCGGGTGAAGCGGAGTGACGACAGCCTGACTGTGGCGTTTGAATGCCGAGAAGACCCCTACTGGCAACAAACTACTCACACCGAGCATAATGCCAGTTTGTGGGAGCAGGAAGTGTTCGAAGTGTTCATTTCCGCGGGTGCAGGTACTCCTTCTCGCTACCTGGAGCTGGAATTGAATCCCCGTAATGCGCTGTTTGTGGGCTGGATCGACAATCCCACCGGTGAGGGCGACGCCAACACGCTCACCATGGTACCCTACGAAGAGGCGGGCATCACGCACCACATCACTGGCACTACGGCCAATTCGTGGCGGGGTGAACTGCGGATACCCCTGGCGCTGATCAACAGCGGGCAGCCGGAGGGTACCCTACCCACGCTGTACCGAATCAATTTTTATCGGATCATTCTCCTTACCGCCCAGAACGACCCCCGGTGGACCTGCAACCCAGGCAATGCATCTTTCGGGTGCTGGAGCCCTACCCTGAGTGGCAAATCACCCCGTTTTCATCGACCCGAACGCTTCGGCACGCTTATTTTTCAGTAAAGTCAGATTCACGCCCTGCTTCTGTAAAACCAGTTTGCTCCGCTACCCGTACATTGACGGTAGAATTTCGGGAGAAATTGAAATACCTTCGCGGATTGTGACTGGTAATATTGGTTTTTCACCGACAACTTTACAGCTTTTTTACGTTGTAGAGGGATAATTAAGGCTACAATAGACTAAATGCTTCATCATTATCGGATTATTATTGTGCTTTTAGCCCAATGGCTGATGGTGGCAGGCAGTGGGTACGCCCAGGTATCTGAGCCATTTGCAGCGGATAGCACGCATATACAGAAGAACGATACTCTCTACAAAGACACGGTTGCGGCCAGTGATACGGTGACGATTGGCAACATAAGCATTGAAGGCAATTACCGTACGCTCACGCCGATCATCCTGCGCGAGATGGCCATAAAGGTAGGTGATACTCTACCCGAACATGATCTGGAACGACGCTTGGAGATCGACCGCCGCAAAATCGTCAACACCAACCTCTTTATTACCGTAGATATGCAGCATTTTGTGGACCCGCAGGATTCTACGCAGGTCGATGTGCGCATTTTGGTCAAAGAAAGGCTGTACTTTGTGATTCTCCCGGTTTTTGAATTGGCCGACCGCAATTTTAATGAGTGGTGGTACGAACGCAACCACGACTTCCGCCGTACTACGTATGGCCTGTTCATGAGCTACCTGAATCTCACGGGACGGGCCGACCGCCTGACGCTCTCGGCGGTGTTTGGTTTTGTGCCCCGGTACGATATTCTGTATTCGGTACCTTACATCGATCGGCAGATGAAAACCGGCATAACATCGGGAATTTCCTACACAACCAACAAAACGCTGCCTTACCGGACCTGGAAAGACAAACTGGATTATTTTAACAGTGAAAATCTGAATCGGGAAAGACTGATTATTTATACTACCCTGCGCCGCCGTAACAAGTTTTACGACAATCACCTGTTGGATATGCGCTGGGTTTCCATGCAGCTTTCCGATACCCTAACCCGGCTGAATCCTAATTACCTGCTCGATGGACGTAAAACCCAGAACTTCTTTCAATTTACGTACAGCTACAGCTACGACCGCCGCGACAATGTCCAGTACCCCCTGCGGGGTTACCGATATGGTGGGCAGGTGAGCAAGCTAGGCCTGTTACCTTTCGACGACCTGAATCAGGGGTACCTTTACGGGTGGTACAACCGCTACCTGCCGCTTGGCAAGAAGTGGTTTTTCAACACCGGACTGACGGCCCGGCTATCCATGCCGACCCGACAACCCTATGCGCAAACCCTGGGCCTAGGATTCAGGCGCGATCTGGTGCGGGGCTATGAACTGTACGTAATTGACGGACAGCATTATTTTCTTTCGAGCAATGAGCTAAAATACAAGTTGTTCAGTTTTCAGAAGACATTTCCCTGGATTCCCGTCCGTCAGTTGAATACCATCCCCATGACGGCCTACCTCAATTCATTTGCCGATCTGGGCTATGTGCGCAACTACTATCCCGAACTCAGCAACACGCGCCTGGGCAACAAGCTGATCGCCGGGGCCGGGGTAGGGCTGGATGTGGTTACGTTTTACAACCTGATCATTCGCTTCAACTACACCATCAACGGATTAGGCCAGGATCGGTTCTTTTTCCAGGTAGGTCGCTCTTTATAAGCCGCTCGTATTCCTTTTCAAGCCAGAATGGTTAATTTTGCGCGAATCACCACCTTTTCACATCCTTATGAAGTATTCTACCTCCCTGCGCTATCTGCTGTGGGTATGCCTGCTGGGCGCAATTACGACAGGTTGCCGCACCAAAACAACTACCGATGAAGAAGCGACGGCTCCTACCGATTCGGCGGTAATACACGATCCTGCTTCCAGCGCTATCAACAGCAATCAGTCCGAACTCTTCAATACCATCGTAGGTACCTCAGACGAAGGTGTTATCCGGGGCATTGCCTTTGGCGATCCGGTCAGTAAAGTGAAGGCAACCGAATCCTTTGAAATGTTCGAAGATTCGTTGCGGCACGTAGGTTTTACCTTCGAAACCGACCAACTGGAGACCATCGACGTGCTGTACTACTTTACACCCACGGGGCGGACCATCAATAAAATCACCGTCGATATTTATCTTAACAGCGAAACTGCTACCCGGCAACTATGGAGTTCGGCTGAAAAGCGCTTTACTGAGAAATATGGTACCCCCCTGGAAGCCAAACCGCGCCGGATTGTCTGGCAGAAGAATCCCGTCAAGACCAGCATGGAGGAAGTGTCGGAAGGAAAAGATTACGGTCTGAAACTGGTATTTGAACCTACGGACAAGGCCATGCTGGCCAGTAAGTGAAAGAGGTAGGTGTGCGGCATTTGACTCGGTAAGCTTGAAAGCCGGGGTCCAGGTAGGAAAATTTGATCTCGAAAGTTGACCAATTGTTTGAAGCGGAACTTTGCTATGAAGAAACATTGTGTTTTGGCGTTGCTGATTATGCTGGTAATCACACTGGCTACGTCGGTACAAGCGCAGAAAAAAAAGAAAAAAGACTACCTCGTGACGATTACGACCGAGGCAGGTCCCATGCGACTCGTTCTATTCGATGAGACACCCCTGCACAAAGCCAACTTTATTAAGCTGGCGCAGGAAAAATTCTACGACGGTCTGCTGTTTCATCGCGTCATCGACGCTTTTATGATCCAGGGCGGAGATCCTGATTCGCGCAATGCCAAGCCCAAAGAACCCCTGGGTAACGGGAGTGTGGGTTATAAAATCCCGGCGGAAATCAGACCCGAGCTGTTTCATCAGAAGGGAGCCTTGGGAGCGGCCCGCGACAACAACCCCCAAAAGGAATCGAGCGGGTGCCAATTTTATATCGTGCAAGGCCGCCCCCTGACGGGCCCCGACCTGGACCGGCAACTGGCACGCGTGGTAGGTAAGGATGGTACCCCCCGCAAACCTACCGAAGCCCAGAAAAAGACATATGAAACCCTAGGAGGTACCCCGCACCTGGATGGGGGCTACACGGTGTTCGGGCAAGTAATTGACGGACTGGCCGTTATCGATTCTATCGCAGCAAAGCCCCGCGATGCGCGCGACCGACCTTTGAAAGACGTTCCGATGAAGGTATCGGTGGAGCAGATGAAGAAGAAAAAGATTACCAAGAAGTATGGGTACTCATTCGAGTGATTTTCTCAAAAGAAGCTGACAGCTCTTCGATTCGACGGCCGGGGCGCTGAATACGGTCCGCCTCCTACCACTTTTCACCTTTTATAACTCCTCGTTTTGAATAAAAAGCGCATTCTTATTACCGGTTCTAATGGCTTACTGGGCCAGAAACTCGTTGAGTTATTAATTCAAAAGCCGGGCATTCAGCTCATCGCCACCGCCCGGGGCGACAATCGCCTGCCGTTTGTCGAAGGCTACGAGTATTATCCGCTGGACATCACGGAGGCAGCACAAGTCCGTGAGGTGCTGGAATTGACCCGACCCGACGTAGTGATTCATACCGCTGCCATGACCAATGTGGATCAGTGCGAGAGTGAGAAGGAGGCTTGCTGGGCCCAAAATGTCAAGGCTGTGGAGTACCTGGTGGAGGCTTGCCGGGAACAGGATACGTTCCTGTTACACCTTTCTACCGATTTTATTTTCGACGGCGCCGAAGGTCCCTACGACGAAGAGGCCGAGGCCAATCCGTTAAGCTTTTATGGCTGGAGCAAATACGCCGCCGAGAAGGTACTGATCAACTCCGGAGCGTTTGCTGCCCCCATCCGCTGGGCCATTGCCCGCACGGTGCTGGTGTACGGCATAGCGCATGACATGAGCCGCAGCAACATCATTTTGTGGGTAAAGAAATCGCTGGAGGAAGCCAAAAATATCAACGTCGTGACCGACCAGTGGCGCACACCTACCCTGGCCGAGGATTTGGCCGTGGGATGCTACCTGATCGCGGAAAAAGAAGCCGAAGGGGTTTTTAATATTTCGGGCAAAGACCTGCTGACGCCTTACGAAATGGCGATAATGACGGCCGATTATTTCGGGCTGGACCAATCTCTCATCGCCGAAGCTGACTCAACCACCTTCACCCAACCCGCTAAACGCCCTGCCCGTACGGGATTTATTCTGGACAAGCCCCGCAAAACGCTAGGGTACGAACCACACAGTTTCCGGGAAGGTATCGAGATTCTGGCCGGGCAGATTGGGGGGTAGGTAGGATAAAGATTGTCTAAAAGTGATAAAGTACCTGCCCCTGTAATCCCAGCTGGTAGTTTTTATAGGTCATAACTTTTCGGTAGGGTAGGTAATATAAAAAGGTAGGTTGAACACTCAGATCGAAATGCTCATTCAGTCGATAATCGGCACCCGCCGCCAGTATGGGGTGAAACCGGATTTTGTCAATCATGTTTTTGCTTCCCTTGCTTCCTTCAAAAATCGTGGTGGAATATAGCGTTGTGAGAGTTCCCGCAGTAAAATAAGGTGACAGCCGATTGACGGAACTTCGAAAATTAATCAGGAGGGTACCTGTAGGCTGCGAGTCTTAGTAGCCAATGTCTGTACCTGAATGTCCAGGTGTAGTGTGTTCAGGTCGGGATCGGTTGTCACAGTGGGTTTTCTATAATTGACCTGGTTCAGCCAAAGACCCGTGGCTACCGACAGTCGCTTGAAAAATCCGTAGTTGGCCAGTACACCCACCATGTAGCCATATCCATTCACCTTGGAATGAAAATCAACGGGTACTGCGGAGCCATTTTCGCCCGGAAGATTCGCTGTTAATTCCGTATTGGCATACTGGAAGGTAGGTGCTGCATTGATTGACACCGATAATTTGCTCTGCGCCAAAACGGGATTTAGCAAGGTAAAACAACCTATCGCCAAGGTACAGAGTAAGTTTTTCATAGTGAGTAACATTTATTATATTGTATTTTTTTTATAAATTTAAGAAAAATACAAACTCATCAACTCATAATCTATTGGGCTATGAAAAACTCCACTTACGCCGTTTTGTTCAGCCTTATCTTTTTCTCGATCGCCTGTAAACAGGAAAAAGACCCCGGTCCCGATTTGACTACTCAACTGGTTGGCCGCTATGAGGCTCAATACCAAATCGTCACCCCTGGTGGCACACTACTGGAAGGAGGCCCTTCCCAGGCTTCTACCGTGGAAATCCGACGTAAGAATAACAACACCATCAATGTACTGATAGCTATTAACGATGGAATTGTACAGGAAAACAATCGTTACGATGCCAAGGTCAGCCTTCGAGATTCAGAGAATGATTACTCAAGCAAAAAGGGTCGAATAAGTAGTTTTAAAGTAACGACAGAGAATGCCAACAGTTCTTTGAATGTATACGATAATGGTGATGTCAATGGAGGCTTCGTTTATGGTAATGCTAAGGGTCAAACGGTAAGCATTAGCTGGTTTTAGCCGGACCAACGGTTGTGTTATTATTTTCCCAAAAACAAAAAAGGCCAGCTATTATTCAAAATAGCTGGCTTTTTTGATTGTGAAAACACTTACCGAGCCGAATAATTCGGTGCTTCCTTTTGAATCATAATATCATGCGGGTGACTTTCGCGCACGCCCGCGCTGGTGATTTTTACAAATTGTGCTTCCTGCAAAGCCGGGATGTCGCCCGCGCCGCAATAGCCCATTCCTGCCTTCACACCCCCCACGATCTGGTACAGGATTTCGGATACTTTCCCCTTGAAAGGTACCCTGCCTACGATGCCTTCAGGTACCAGTTTCTTCACATCGTCCTCGGCGTCCTGAAAGTAACGGTCTTTAGAACCGTCCTCCATCGCCTCCACTGAACCCATGCCCCGGTAGGCTTTGAACTTGCGTCCTTCGTAGATCACGATTTCGCCCGGCGCCTCGTCGGTACCAGCCAACATGGAGCCGATCATCACTGTGCTGGCGCCACCAGCCAGCGCTTTGGTTACGTCGCCCGAGTAGCGGATACCGCCGTCGGCGATGACGGGGATGCCGGTGCCTTTTAAAGCTTCAGCTGCCTCGATAACGGCCGACAGCTGAGGTACCCCAATACCGGCAATGATTCGGGTGGTGCAGATACTACCCGGTCCCACGCCTACCTTCACAGCATCCACGCCCGCTTCGGCCAGCGCCTTAGCTGCTGCGCCCGTGGCGATGTTGCCGGCGATCACCTGCAAATCGGGAAATTTCTGTTTAATGGATTTGGCCGCTTCAATCACACCCCGCGAGTGGCCATGGGCGGTATCGAGACTTACCACATCCACTCCTGCTTTCAGTAAGGCCTCCACGCGTTGGATCAAATCCGGCGTGACGCCTACCGCCGCGCCTACCCGCAGGCGACCGTACTCGTCTTTACAGGCATTGGGGTGCGATTTCCGCTTCAGAATATCTTTGTAAGTGATAAGGCCCGTGAGGCGATAATCTTTATCCACAATGGGCAGCTTTTCGATCTTGTACTCCTGTAGGATAGACTCGGCGTCGTCCAGTGAAAGGCCTTCCGATGCTGTAATGAGGTTTTCACGGGTCATAATCTCCGTAACCGGGCGACTCATGTCGCGTTGGAAGCGGAGGTCGCGGTTGGTAAGTATTCCAACCAGTTTGCGGTTCTTGTCTACTACCGGAATCCCCCCGATCTTGAATTCACCCATGATTTGCTGGGCATCGCCCAGGTTGGCTTCCTCGCGGAGGGTAATGGGATCGAGAATCATGCCGCTCTCGGAGCGCTTAACCTTTCGCACCTGCTCGGCCTGGGCTTCCAGGCTCATGTTTTTGTGAATCATGCCGATGCCGCCCTCCTGCGCCATAGCGATGGCGAGTTCGTATTCCGTGACGGTGTCCATGGCCGCCGAAATGAGGGGAATATTGAGCCGGATGTTGCGGGTAAGCTGGGTTACGGTGCTGGTGTCGCGCGGAAGTACCTCCGAATAGGCAGGTAATAGCAGAACGTCGTCGTAGGTGAGTGCCTCGTAGAGGACTTTGGCTGGGTAGTTGCTCATTGCAAATAAACGGTAGTTATTTGCGGGGCAAAATTAGAAATAACTTGTCAGATGGCAAAGGCTTTTGTTGTTTATGCAAATAATAAATTATCAGCCTGTACCATCTGTTACACGCTTTTGCTCAGCCGACAATCACCCGTACCTTTTTGATTCGCTTTTTGTCGGCCGACTGTACCTTGAAGGTAAGATCCCGGTAGGCTACCTGCTCGCCCGTGCGGGGAAGTTGCGAAAATAATTCGAGCAACAGGCCGCCCAGCGATTCACTTGCCCGGCGCACGTCCTCAAAATAGTCTGATTCCAGACTCAGGATTTTGCAGAAATCATTGAGGAGTACCTTCCCCTCAAAAATGTAGGTTTTGTCATCCACCTGCGTATAATTCACCTCCTCGGCTTCGTCGTATTCATCGTTGATATCGCCGAATATCTCCTCGATGATGTCTTCCAGCGTGATCAGCCCATTGGTACCTCCATACTCGTCTACCACAATGGCCATGTGCACCCGGCGGTTTTGAAATTCCTGCATCAGATCGTCGAGCCGTTTGCTTTCGGGGATAAAATAAGCCTTTCGCAGAAGCTTCTGCCAGGCGAAGTGCTCATCGCGGTGTAAGTGCGGCAATAGGTCTTTAACATAGAGAATTCCCTCGACGGAATCGAGCGTATCATCGTACACCGGAATCCGGGAATAGCCCGATTTATTGATCTTATCCATCAACTCGTGAAAATCCAGTTCAATGTCTACCGCGGTAATGTTCAGGCGTGGCTGCATGGTTTGGCGGGCGGTCGTTTGGCCGAAGGTAGCCAGTCCGCGCAGCAGATCACGCTCTTCTTCATTTTCAGAATCACTTTCATTTTGCTCAGACCTACCTTTGGCCTCATCAGGCAGCAGAACCCGCCATTTGGTACCAATGGAAGAAAAGACATTCCCCGTGCGGGTCAGAAAAGCCGCTGCTGGTTTTATGAGTGGTGTGGCTTTCCGGGTAAAAGCCAGAGCGTTATGACCTGCATAGTAGCGTACCAGGGCATCTACCCAGAGCCATATCACCAGAGCCAGCACCGGCACCCAGGTATAGGCATTAAGTTCTGGATCTTGCGTTATCTTCCAGGCCAGGTGCGCTGCCAGCAAAAAAGCCAGTAAGGTACTGCCGCGCTGAAAAAGGGATAAAGTAAGTTTTTGGGGAGCACTCAGCATTAATGGTTCGGCTGCACTACGCCGCTCCCACGGGCTTTCGGTGATGGAGATGACCCCATACGCTGCCCGAAGAGCGGAAAGTAACAGGGAAATGAGCAACAACACCCCCAGCAGGATGAACTCTGAAAAGAAAGACTGGCTGGCTACCAGTATGGGTAACTGGGCGATCGGGAGCACATTGCGGAACCGTGGATTGTAGTGCACAAACGGCTCTGGCTCCCGGCACGTTCGGGAAGGATCGTCTTTGTCTGATTTTTCTTTCACGGAATTCTCCAAAGGTGACGGTATAGGGTTTGGGGGAAAGGGTAGGCTGGTGCGAGAGTATGAAATTGTACTTTATTTTCTTTGCGTCAAAATACGGATTAACTGCAATCTTTCTACTGGTTATACAATTTTTTGGTACTTTGATAAAAAACAGAGTCTCAGCCCTACGGCGAGACTCCTGCAAAAAAGTATACTAGAAAGGTAAATCGTCATCGTCGGCGCTGGAGGCCATGGCGGGAGGTACGGGATCGGACGCTCGGGGCGCTGCCTCGCGCGTAGGCTGAGGAGTCGGCCTGGAGGCCGCCGTCGAAGGCTGATCGTTTTCGCCGCTCCCGCCCGTGTTGGAACCACCGAGCAGGGTCATGCTGTTGGCCCGGATTGTGATGCCTGTCCGCTGCTGCCCTTCCTTATCAGTCCAGTTTTCGCTGCGGATGCGGCCCTCGATATAGACAGAATTGCCCTTACGTAGGTATTTCTCGGCGATTTGAGCCAGCCGGTCCCACAGTTCGATGCGATGCCACTCGGTTTGCTCCACGCGCTCGCCGCTCTTGTTGGTATAGGACTCCGAGGTAGCTATGTTGAAACGAGCCACGGTAGATCCGCCCTCAAGGTACCTTACTTCAGGATCACTACCCAGGTTTCCGATCAGAATTACTTTGTTTACACTGCCTGCCATGATAAGTGGTTAAATGGAAAAGTTAAAAATGAATGTCGTGTTATCCGAAAAACTGGAATTCCCGGGCAGAAAAGCGCTTTATCCGCTATTCGCTTTAAGCCCTTTACCCATACATCTACTAAGCAATAAATTTAATTAAAAACTTGCTCTTTTATAAATGTATCGATCAAAATGGGCTTGGGTAAATCGTCGATTTCAGACCATTGATAAAATGAAAAACCTTCCGGTAGTTCATTCTCATCGGCGGCTTCATCCAATACGATGCGCCAAAACCGCACGTGCAGTTTTTGATGACTCAGTAAATGTACATAGGTTTTTTGGGGAAGTTCCACCCGTCCTGCTGCCAACCAGTCGGCAGCAGCCGTTTCTTGAGCGTACAACTCATCTGCCTCATCAATAGGTTCAGGGCTTTCTACCAGAAAAAAATCATAGAGTCCCTGCCAGACATCCTTGGCAGTACGCTGCCGCATGGCCAGTCGTCCGTTTTTTTCCAGAACCAAATAACTCAGGTACCGGTCGCGCACTTTCGCTTTCCTGGCTTTTACGGGCAATCGGGCTTGTGCCCCGTGTTGGAAGGCATAACAATGCTGATTAAAAGGGCACAGGAGGCAATCCGGTGCGACAGGCTGGCATTGGATGGCCCCGAACTCGATCATGGCCTGATTGAAAGTGGCGGGGTCATCGGCCGGGATCAATTGACGGGCTACTGCCGTAAATTCCTTCTTAGCCGGACTACTCAGAATATCGGTCTTGATTCCGAAAATTCGGGCCAGGACCCGGTAAACGTTCCCATCAACCGCCGGAACCGCTTCTCCAAACGCAAAGGAAGCAATGGCAGCCGCCGTGTACTGTCCTATGCCTTTCAATTCCAATAGTTGCGCGTAAGTAGGCGGAAAGTTGCCGCCATACTCGTCGACAACCTGCCGGGCGGTGCGGTGCATATTGCGAGCGCGTGAGTAGTATCCCAATCCCTGCCAGAGGCGGAGTACCTCCTGCTCGTCGGCTCGGGCCAGGTCAAAAACGGTGGGATATTGCTCTACAAACCGCAGGTAATAGGGGAGTCCCTGCACCACGCGGGTCTGTTGCAGGATGATTTCGGACAACCATATTTTGTACGGATCAGTGGTATGCCTCCAGGGCAGATCGCGGTGGTGACGGTGGTACCATCGGATAAGCGTACGGCTAAAATCGGTGGGTGAAAGGACAGTGTTTATAGGCATCTAAAACTTTTACTGGCTGTTTTTTAATGGATTATAAAAAAAAGGACGCAACATGACTTTTAAGTTTTAGTAAAATTACGCTACCTTTGTACTCCCAAAATTCAGAGCGGGAATATTGTAAATAAAACAATATACACTTTAAAGTACATAAGCACAGTGACTAAGGCAGACGTAATCGCACAGATTTCTGAGAAAACAGGTGTTGAAAAGGCTGATGTTCAGCAGACTCTCGAAACTTTCTTCACCGTAGTGAAAGACTCCCTCGCCGATGGTGAGAATCTTTATGTGAGAGGATTTGGTAGCTTCATTAACAAGAAGCGGGCCCGCAAAGTTGCCCGGAACATTTCCAAGGGCGAATCTATGATTATTGACGAACATTTTGTTCCCAGCTTCAAACCCGCCAAGGTGTTTGTTGAACAAGTGAAGACGAGCGATAGCTTGAAATCCGTGGTTGAGAAGTAAGCCTTTTGATAGGTCGCAATTCTGTAAATCGAATGAAAAGGACACTCGTACTGGTATCCATTCTGGCCATTGCTCTGGTGGGTACTTTGTACAGTCTGCCCAAAATCGTGGTGAACACCAAAGATCAGGGCGTAGTCAGTGAACAAAATACGGGAGAGGAAGCGGGTGGAAAGGAATTGGAAGGAAGCGGGGCTGCGGCCACCAGTCATTCCAATGAAACACTGACCGCCGAGCAGCAGCAGGCTATCGATCCGTTGCGGAATGCCTACCAACAGGCCACAGCGGACGGAAAAGCAGCAGCAGCCATTAAGCTCTCGGATGTTTTTGGACAGTACCAGAAGTTTGACAGCGCTGCCTATTACGCCGATCAGGCGGCCCGTTTAAGTCCGGTGGTCGAAAATTACCTTCGGGCGGGCGACCGGTACTATGAAGCCTACGGTTTCGCTACCGATGAAGCCAAAGCCCGGATGCTGGGTGAGAAAACGCGGACGTATTACCAGAAAGCCCTGGATCAGAATCCAGAGCTGCTGGCAGCCAAAGCCAATATGGCGATGACGTACGTTAACACGCCCTCGCCTATGCAGGGAATCATGCTGCTGCGGGAAGTACTAGAGGCAGATCCAACCAACGAACTGGCGCTGTTCAACCTGGGGATTCTTTCGATGCGTTCCAATCAGTATAGCAAAGCGGTGGAGCGTTTCCAGCAGATTTTGCAGAGTCACCCTACCAATACCAAGGCTCAGTTTTATCTGGGTGTGTGCCTGGTGGAACTGGGACGCACCGAAGAGGCCGCCAAGGTACTGGCCGATGTGAAGCAAAAAGAAAAAGATCCCGTGATTCAGGACGCAATCAGCGAACTGGAGAAGCGGATAAATAATTAATTCTGAAAGATAGACCGGGCAGTTGCGCTTCGGCGTACCGGCCCGTTAGTGAATGACAGAACAGTTTGGTCTTTGTTCATTAATCTATTGTTCATCCATTCATTCCATCATTTTAACATTCAAAACTATGCCTTGCGGAAAGAAAAGAAAACGTCATAAGATTGCCACTCACAAAAGAAAGAAGCGTCTGCGGAAAAACAGACATAAGAAGAAGTAAATGAAAGGTTAGACCAGATGAAGTTCTTATCCGGTCTAACCTTTCTGTTTTCTTACCCCTTTCTTTGTACTTCTAGCAATGCATTGCCGGGACCTCCCGGCTTTCGTGTAGAGGTTGAGTTTCAATCCGTAAAGACCATGTATTTGGTTAGACATTGAGTAACGAATTAGTCATCAATTCTACTCAAAAGGGAGAACGTATAGCCCTTTTGCAGGATAAGCGCCTTCTTGAATATCACGTAGAAGAGCCGGATCATAGTTTTACCGTTGGGGATATCTACCTGGGTACGGTAAAAAAACTGGTTTCCGGCCTGAATGCCGCGTTCGTAGACGTAGGATACGAGAAGGACGCCTTTTTACACTACCTGGATTTAGGCCCCAACATCAACTCGCTGAATAAATTCACGAAGGATGTCATCGCTAAACGGGCCAATTCCGGTAAGATCAGTAGTTTTAAGATGGAGCCCGAAATTGAAAAGCAGGGCAAAATCGACAAGGTCCTTGACCGCAATCAGCCCATCCTGGTGCAGATTGTCAAAGAACCTATTTCCACCAAAGGACCTCGCCTCTCGTGCGACATTTCCATCGCCGGCCGCTACATTGTTCTGGTACCTTTTTCAAACTCTGTCAACTTATCCAAAAAAATAACCGATCGGCAGGAACGCAACCGGCTGCAACGCCTGATGTCGTCTATCAAGCCGAATAACTTCGGGATTATTGTGCGCACTGTAGCGCAGGGACACGACGTAGAGGAACTGGACAAGGACCTGCAAACCTGTGTGGAGAAGTGGGAGAATGGCATCAAAGCTCTCCGCGACGCCAAACCGCGCGACCGGGTAATCGGCGAAATGAATCGTGCCTCGTCCATCATCCGGGACATGCTGAACGAATCGTTCGACAGCATTACGGTGGACTCCAAGGATGTGTATGAGGATATTAAGCACTACATCCGTACCATCGCACCCGACAAGGAAAACATCCTACGGCTGCATAATGGCAAGAATAAGGTGTTCGAGCAGTTCGGTCTGGAAAAGCAAATCAAATCGCTCTTTGGCCGTTCGGTAAGCCTGCCGGGTGGGGGGTACCTCATCATCGAACACACCGAAGCCCTGCACGTGATCGATGTCAACAGCGGCAACAAATCCAACAGTCAGGAGGATCAGGAAGCGACGGCGCTCAGCGTGAACGCCGAAGCGGCCAAAGAAATCGCCCGTCAACTTCGTTTGCGCGATATGGGCGGGATCATTGTGGTGGACTTCATTGACATGAAGAAAGCCGAGAATAAGAAGAAAATCTACGAGGTGATGCGGGAGGAAATGAAACCCGAACGCTCCAAGTACACGGTACTTCCCCTCTCCAAGTTTGGCCTGATGCAAATCACCCGGCAGCGCGTGCGCCCCGAGATGAACATCGTGACCCGCGAAACCTGCCCTACCTGCGGTGGTACGGGTACCATTCAGGCGAGTATTCTGGTAACGGATACCATCCTGAGCAATCTCGACTACATGTTGACCAAGCAGAACGAAAGCAATATCAGTATTTCGCTGCATCCATTCCTGTATGCCTATTTCACCAAGGGGCTTATTTCACAGCAAGTGAAATGGTTGTTTCAATACAAAACATGGGTAAATCTGATTAAGGATTCGTCGTTGGGCGTCGTGGAATTCACTTTCCACAACAAGGATGGCGAAGTGATCGAGGTCAATTCCAATTAGAAAGCCATAAGGTGATGGCTTGTCATGCTTTCGGAATTACACAGTTATTTTCCTGAAATACTTCATAGCTTCCCCCAAAACCGCATGGTTGATTGGGGGAAGCTCTTTTTTTTCGACTCCAAATTCCAATAACCGCTCTGTGGGCATATTCCCGACCAGATCGTCCTGCGCCATTGGGCAGCCTCCGTACCCCAGCAGGGCACCGTCGAAGCGGCGGCAGCCGGCAGCGTAGGCAGCTTCGACTTTCTCGTACCAATCGACTGGTGTGGTATGAAAATGCGCTCCAAATTCCAGTTCGGGCCGGGAAAAAATAAGTTCGGTAAACAAAGGATTTATAACTTCGGGACGGGCCAGGCCGACCGTATCCGATAGGGAAAAAATCCCGATGCCCAGTCCGGCTAACTCTTCTACCCAATGCCGCGCAAGTTCGGGACTCCACGGATCGCCATACGGGTTGCCAAATCCCATGGAAATATAAATCACAAGTTTCTTATCGTACTTCTCACAGAGCGTCTGCATGAACTTCACCCGCTCCACCGACTCCGCAATACCCGCGTTGGTATTGCGAAGCTGGAAGGTTTCAGAAATGGAAAAGGGGTACCCCAGATAGGCTATTTCATCAAATTCACAGGCTTGCTGCGCCCCCCGTTCATTGGCCACGATAGCCAGAAGTTTTGTGTTTGTCTGAGAAAGGTCCAGCCCGGCCAGGACGGCGGCCGTATCGCCGACCTGCGGCATGGCCTTGGGCGACACAAAACTACCGAAGTCCAACGTATCGAAACCTACCTTTAGCAGGAGATTAAGGTACCTTGTTTTCTGTTCCGTGGGGATGAAAGGATGGTGCCCCTGCCAGGCATCGCGCGGGCATTCAATGAGTTTGAGCATGGTGGTTCAATTAGGCGGTATCGCCCTGTACTAAGTACGTAGGCTCTCTTTGCAAACGCAAACCCGCTGAAAAACAATTCCTGACCTTTTAGTGGAACATGAAGGTACCCCTTTAAAAAGTATAAAATGGACAGAAGGGCACTTTTTGGTATAGTACGGACTTCACGATCTAGGAGAAAAGGGAAAGTACCCTAGGAAAAACCTGGATTGGAGAATAGTCGTTTTTTGCTGTTAAACCCGAAACACATTCCCTTGGAACCACGTCCTGTAAGTTTGTCCCGAACCACCCTTACTGAATTGATGATACCGTCTTACGCTAACTTTGGCGGAAAAATCCATGGCGGCATCCTGCTGTCGCTCATGGACAAGGTAGCCTACGCCTGCGCGTCCCGCCACGCGGGTACCTACTGCGTCACGGTATCGGTGGATGGTGTGAATTTTCTGCAACCCGTCGAGGTAGGTGACCTGGTATCGCTGCACGCATCGGTCAATTTTGTGGGCCGTACCTCGCTGGATGTAGGTATCCGGGCTGTGTCCGAGAATGTCCGCACGGGCTTGCAGAAGCATACCAACACTTCGTACTTTACTATGGTAGCCAAAGACGATGCACATGAACCCACGCTGGTACCCCCCTTGCTGCTCGAGAACCGCGAAGACGCCCGACGGTTTCTGGAAGCAGTCAAACGGCGTGAATTGAAAGAAAATTACAGACATGCCTTTGATAATGAAAAAAATCGAATAGCTTTGGACGACGAGTTGAACAGATTGCGTGATTACCGTTGTGTGGTGGGCTGGTAACTTCATTTAACCTTAAAAACCCCAGGATGGGGAAACCAATACCCATAATGCCTGGAATTGGGTTTTAAAGAAATTGGCACGTTTTTCACTAAATTAGAATCAAATTTTTTTGCTCGTTTAATTCTTTTATCAACCTCTCAAATTTCATGTGTCCTATGAAAAAACTTAGTACAATTTACCTCCTTGGAGCCCTGGTAACCCTCAGTAGCTGCGCGCGTGAGTACCCCGTTTTCAATCAAATGCCCAGGAACGCTTACATCGGGCAGCCGAATCGGTCAGAGGTAAAAGCACAAGCCCCGGCGGAGGTGGCCGTGGTTACGCCTGCCGCCCCGAATGCAACCGAAGTGGAGAGTGTACCTGTATCGGAAGTAATTGCAGAAGGCCGGGTGTCTGAAGTACTGGAGAAAAATACCCCCAAGCAAATCGATGAGCAACTTGAGAGCGCCCTGGCTACTACGCAAGGACAAAAGCTGATGGCCAAGCCCGCCATTGCGGCCCAAATCAATAAGGTGCGCGCCATGATGGCCAAACCTGAGATGCAGAACGCTACGCCGTCGGATGTGCAGGTAACCAAAGCCAGCAAACTGATTGACAAATCTGTCAAGAAGAGCATGGAACCAGCTGCCGCCAAAGCCCTCAACCGTAACCTGAAACTGGGTCTTATTCTGGTCGGGGTAGGTATCATTCTGAGCGTTATTCCCGGAGTATGGTACCTGGGTGGTATCGTAGGCCTGATCGGGGTAATCTTCATCATCATAGGACTACTGGAAATGTAGCAACAAAAGAAAGTTTCGAATGAACTTATAAAGTGGGCGCCAATCTGGAACAATCGTTTCGGATTGGCGTTTTTTCATAAAAACCAACGTATGTTTTCCTTGTTGATTCCGCTGTCCCTGATTCTGACTATGCATGAACCCGTGCAGGCAAGCCTTTCGATAGAAATTACCAATGTACGCTCATCAGGGGGTACCCTGCGGGTGGCACTTTACAAACCCGGTGCAAAATTTGGGAAGAGCCAACCTGATTTTTACAAGAACACGCCTGTGAAACAGTCGGGAAAGATCGTAGTGGACTTTGAGGTGCCGCCCGGCCGCTATGCGGTTGCCGTATATCATGATCTTAACGACAACAACAAACTCGATAAAAATCTGGTAGGGTACCCCAAGGAGCCCTTTGGTTTCAGTAACAACTATCGACCCGTCGTATCAGGACCCGACTTTCAGGATTGTGCCTTTGAGCTTACGAACCAGGGAAAGTCAATTTCCATCAAACTCATTGATTGAAAATCGGAATACGTTTTTTTTCGGGATTCTTTGGTAAAGTGTGTAGCTTTGACTGCCGCGCCTCATTAATACCAAATATAATTTCTTATAATGAAAAGAAACGTACTCTTCTTTGCCCTCCTGTGTTTTTGTATCGGCCCTGTTTTCGCCCAGCCTTTCACTAAGAAAGAAATTGCGGCCTGGCAGAAACAAGCCCAGAACGTTACCATTATCCGCGACAACTGGGGTATTCCCCATATTTATGGCAAAACCGACGCTGATGCTACGTTTGGGCTCCTGTATGCTCAATGTGAGGACGACTTCAAGCGAGTGGAAATGAACTACATTGAAAAACTGGGCCGAATGGCAGAGGTTCAGGGCGAGTCGGCGCTGTATGACGATCTGCTGATTAAGCTGCTGATAGTGCCTGCCGAGGCACAGGCCGACTACAAAAAAGCCCCGGCCTGGCTGAAAAAACTTCTGAACGCCTATGCCGACGGCATCAACTACTACCTGCACACGCATCCCGAAACAAAACCTATCTTGCTGACTCGGTTCGAGCCCTGGTACCCGTTGCTTTGGACCGATGGTAGCATCGGGGCCATCAGTACCGCGGACGTAACGACTCGTGACCTCAAGAGTTTTTATGGGGGCGAGGTACCTTCGGTGGGATACACCCCTCAGGAGGAAGCGGAGAAAGAGGAAATACTGACGGGTTCGAATGGCTTTGCCTTTGCCCCCTCGATCACCGAGTCGGGCAAGAGTATTCTCTACATCAATCCGCACGTTACATTCTATTTCCGGCCCGAGGTACACGTAGTAAGTGAGGAGGGACTGAATGCCTACGGGGCGGTTACCTGGGGTCAGTTCTTTGTTTACCAGGGATTCAATGAACACCTGGGTTGGATGCATACCTCGTCACGCACCGATGTAGCCGATACCTATCTGGAAAAAGTGTCTAAAAATGGTGCAGGCTGGTCGTATGAATACGACGGGAAGCAGCGGCCCGTACGTGAGCAGGCGATGAGTATAAAGTACAAAAACGGTGATCGGCTCGAAACAAAAAATATCCGGGCGTTCTATACCCATCACGGGCCGGTTATGGCGCAGCGTGATGGTCAATGGACAAGCATGAAAGCCAACAACCGCTCCCTAAATATGCTGATCCAGAGTTGGCAGCGCACCAAGGCATCTAGCTTTGCAGAATATAAAAAGGCGATGGATTTGCTAGAAAACACATCAAACAATACTGTGTACGCCGATGCGGAAGGTAACATTGCGTACTGGCACGGTAACTTCATCCCCAAGCGCGACCCTAAATACGACTGGTCGAAACCGGTGGATGGAAGCACCGCCGCTACCGAATGGAAGGGTATGCACCCGGTGGACGAGTCGGTGCACGTGTACAATCCTTCAAGCGGCTGGCTCCAAAACTGTAACTCTACACCTTTTACAGCGGCTGGTAAAAACAGTCCAAAGCGGGAAGATTACCCTGCCTACATGGCGCCCGATGGCGAGAACTTTCGGGGAATCAATGCAGTACGGGTACTTGAAATGCCTAAAAAGTACGACTTGGACCGGGTGATTGCGGCGGGTTATAATACCTACTTGTCGGCTTTTGGTATTCTGGTTCCGGCGCTGGTAAATGCTTTCGAGAAAAGCGTACCCTATACCGATGAGCGGTATGCGTACTGGATCGGGCCGATGTCGGTACTGAAAAACTGGGATTATCACAGCGGGGAGAAATCAATAGCTACGACTCTGGCTGTGGAATGGGGGCAACGGATTACGGGGGAAATGTACCGCACCGAAGTCAAGGATAATCCTAATGCCGATCAGGTGGATAAGGCCCGGCAGTTCGCAGCTACGGCCACGGCCGATCAACTCCTTAAAACCTTCGGCGAAACCCTAACTGAGCTGGAGCAGAAATGGGGTAAGTGGCAGATACCCTGGGGCGAAATCAACCGCTTCCAGCGGGCATCCAGCGCCATCGACCAGCAGTTTCGCGACGATCTGCCCAGCCTTCCTGTGGGTTTTACATCGTCGGCCTGGGGCATGCTGCCTTCCTACTCATCGCGTTATTATCCGGGTACCAAAAAACGTTACGGTTTTAATGGCAACAGTTTCATTTGCGCGGTGGAGTTCGGGAATAAAATTAAAGCCAAGTCCCTGTTAACAGGCGGAGAAAGTGGCGATCAAAGCTCGCGGCATTTCTTTGATCAGGGCGAAATGTACTCACAGGGTAAATTCAAGGATGTGCTTTTCTATAAGGAAGATGTGCAACAGCACGCCGAGCAGACTTACCATCCGGGGGAGAGGAAATGATTGTATGTAGGGGTAGGTACCTTTACCAGAGAAAAAGCTGCTCCTTACCCGGTGCAGCTTTTTCTCTGGTATTTCCGGGGCCAATCTTATTACCTAAGTACGCCGGACCTCCACGACTACCGCCCCTACAATCAGGGCCACCAGTAAGATAGAACTTATCAAATCGACAATATGACCCGTGCTGACCGAAGTAGGTTCAAAGCGGAATGTGATCGTGTGCTGGCCCGCCGGGACACGTAGGGCACGCAACACGTAGTCGGCCCGGAGCAGGGGGGCTGCCTTTCCGTCAATGGTTACCTTCCAGTCGTCACGGACATTGTAATACATCTCTGAGAATACCGCCAGCTGCTCACTCCGCGCGGTACTCGTGTAGATGAGTTCATTGGGCTTATAACTAGTCAGCCGGATCGAATTGGTACTGTCGGCTTGAATGCTCAAACCTTTGAGATTAGCCGCAAACCGCTGATCTATTACGGCAGTCCTTCCCGGTTGCAAAGAATCCAGGGCCTTCATTTCGGCGTCGGCGTTTGGGACGATTTTATAATCTTCTACAAACCAGGCGTGACCCAGGGCGTCAGGGTTCTGCTGTACGGCCGGATTACCCTGCTGATCGCGGGTGAGAATGTACTTGGTGTTCAACATGTTCAGAATGCCCGGATTGGCATTAGGCTTAGCGATCTGGTTTTCGATCAGTTCCTGGTAGCGGCGCATTTTGGCGCCATGGTACCCTCCGATGGATTTATGAAAGTAAGAAGCCTCGGCGTTGTTGAACGTATTGCGCAGTACATCCAGCACACGGTAGTCGGGGTCAGGATCGCGCAGGATTTGCTCGTCGGCAGGACTGGGGGATATTTGAGCTTGAGCGGCCGATTTGCTGATAAAATCCTCATTATTCAGGTAGCGTTTGCTTACCCCGAACATATCGCCAATCATCAGCAGCAAAAGAGCCGGATACAGCAGACCTGCTCTGATTTTCTCTTTCATCCATAGCCAGATTAACCCCGCAGCCAGCAGAATCAGCACAGCTGAGCGCAAAGCGTCGGAACGCATCATGCTGGTACGATCCTTGACGATGGAATTCATGATTTGCTGGGCAAAAGCTTGATCCTGGCTACTCTGCGCTAGGCTCGCGACAAACTGCGGATCGGATTCGGCCCGAAAACTGAAAAACAGGGTAGGTACCAGGGCAAGTATTACACACAGCCCCGCTGTGAGGCCGATGCTGATGAAAAAAGGACGGGAGATTTCTGTGAACGTATGTTTCCGCTGCGCCAGATCACGCAGCGTCACTATTGCCAGTATCACCATAAGCAACTGGGCCAGCGAAAGTACCATGGTCACGGCCCGAAACTTGTTGAACATTGGGAAATAGTCGAAGAACAGGTAGTTGAGGCCAGCGAAGTTTTTGCCCCAGGCCCACACAATGTAAAGTAGGGTGACGCCCGCCACCCACCATTTGATGGGTCCCTTGACAATGAATAAACCTAAAATGAAGAGGAAGAAAATAATGGCACTGGCGTAGGCCGGGCCGCCCGTGCTGTACTGTGTACCCCAATACAGCGGCAGGGCATGAACAAAATTACGGGCGTTAGCGGCGTCTACGCCCCGATTGACCAGGGTTTTGTAGGTATCCGATTTCTCATCCAGCGATCCCTGCGAGGGGCCACCGTACAGATGGGGAATCAGTAGCGTGAGGGTTTCGACGATCCCATAACTGTACTGGAAAGCATACTCTTTGTCCAACCCATCCTGATTATTGAGGGTAGGGGCATCAGCAGGAGGCGTTAGTTCCGATTTGCCCCGGATGGTCTCCTTAGTATAGTCATAGGCGTTCCACAAGCGGGTGGTATGGGTACCCAAAGCCAGCACGGCCCCCAGGGCCAGGCCGCCCAGAATTTTGATGAGCTGCTGGGTTTGTCCGGCTTTCAGGAGTGTAATGCTTTCCAACATAACCAATATAATAATACCGATGCCCAGATAGTAGGTGATCTGAATGTGATTGGCGTACAATTCCAGGCCAAGAAACAGGCCTGTGAGGGCGGCGCCAGCCAGCCAGTTTTTACGGAAAGCTAACAGTACCCCGGCTATAACGCCGGGCGCATAACCCAGTGCCAGAATTTTGGAAATGTGGCCTGCTTCCAGGCTGGTCACCAGGTACGACCCAAAGGCGTACGCCACGGCTCCCAGGGCAGAGAGCCACAAATTAGCCCCCAATACCAGAAAAAGCAGATAGGCGCAGAGCATTGTTAACAAGAAATAGTTGGCCGGAGCGGGCAGCAGGCTATTCATAAGTCGTCCGAGCTTGGTAGAAATGCTGGTCGGGTAGTCGCCAGCCACCAGATAGGCCGGCATGCCGCCAAACATACTGTTGGTCCAGGACGACCATTCGCCGGTTTCCTCGTGATATTTCACCACTTCCCGTGCCGCCCCTTTGGCCTGCACGTCGTCATACTGGTTCAGGCGTTTGCCATTCAGGACGGGAGAAGCATACAGCAGAGACAAGACTGCGAAGCCTACAACGGCTACCAGATGAGGCCATACGCGTTGCCAGGAGAACTGATTTTTCATGAAAAGTTAATTTCGTATTGCTCGGAAAGACATGTAGTCGCTAGCTCCCGAAGTGTTGCTGTGATACGTTAAATTTTGATTAACTGGCACAAATATAGAAGGATTGGCGTATGTTTGAACTATGAAAAATACAAACCTTGTTTGAGGTTTTATGCTAAAAAACCCTATTTAGCCGCCAATTTTTAGAAAATACCCAATAAATTTGTGGCAATTGTGCCAAAACAGAGAATTTTCTGGGAATCAATCGCACTATACGTAGTAGTAACCTGACCAAAATACATGAAAAGAATTGCAGTATTTACCTCCGGTGGAGACGCGCCCGGTATGAACGCCTGTATCAGAGCCGTTGTACGTGGGGCTGTCTACCACGGAATTGAGGTATTTGGAATACGAAAAGGATATAACGGAATGATAGAAGGAGATGTATTCCAGATGTCTTCTCATTCGGTAAGTAATATAGTTCAGCGCGGTGGAACAATCCTCAAATCGGCTCGCAGTAAAGAATTTCTTACCCCGGAAGGGCGTAAAAAGGCATATGATCAACTTCAGAAGCATGGTATAGAAGGGCTGGTAGCCATTGGCGGAAACGGTACCTTCACGGGAGCGATGGTTTTTCAGCGTGAGTTTGGCATACCTACCGTAGGAGCGCCGGGTACCATCGACAATGATCTGTACGGCACGGATTATACCATTGGCTACGATACAGCCGTCAATACGGCCTTGGACGCCATCGACCGCATTCGCGACACAGCGAGTTCCCACGACCGGATTTTCTTTATTGAAGTAATGGGTCGCGACTCGGGTTATATCGCTATTCAGTCGGGCATTGCGGGTGGTGCCGAACTAGTGATGGTACCCGAGGTACTTACCCCAATCTCGGAAGTCATCAATACCCTCCAGCAGGGTTGGAATCGCTCCAAATCTTCGTCCATCGTGGTAGTGGCCGAAGGTGATGAAGAGGGAAATGCTTCCCAGATTGCCGAAAAGATTAAAAAACAAGTGGATGGCCAGGTGGATATCCGCGTGACAACGCTGGGCCACACGCAGCGGGGTGGCTCGCCTTCGGCTCAGGACCGAATTCTGGCCAGTCGCCTGGGCTTGGGGGCGCTGGAAGGTCTTATGGCTGGACAAAGCAATGTCATGGCGGGAATTATCAACAACGAACTGGTCTATACTCCCTTTGAGGACACCATTCGCCTGCCAAAGCCTATCAATGAAGATCTTCTTCGTATGGTGAAGATACTAAGTATTTGAAAAGGAGCGGAGTGAAAAGTATCCAAGGCACGGAATCTCTTGCTTTTAGGTCAGCAAGCGTTCTGAATCAGGGGTGGAATACCTAACAGTACCCCATTGCCTTATAAACCACGTACCCTACCCATTCGCGCCAGAGTAAATGGACTTGCGCAAAAACGTCGGGATCGGGACGGATGCAATCATTGAGGGTAGGGTAGAGCTCTACGCCGTAGATGTCGGCCGGAAATACGTCGACACGCACCCTCTCTTTTTTGAAACATTCTACCGCGCGCCGCAAGTGAAACGAAGAAGTGATTAGCAGAACACGGCCTTTGGGAAAGGTACGCTGTAGTACGGCGGCAGAGTTCACCGCGTTCTGATGGGTGTTGCGCGAAAACTCCTCCAATATTATATCACCTGGAGCTACTCCCCAGCGAGCCAGCAGGCGGGCGGCTTGTTGTCCGTCATCGAGTTTCAGTTTCATTTTCCAGGGATTGTCCGCGCCACTGATCAGGATTTTTCTGATTTTGCCCGCTTTGTACAATAGATACGCCTGAAGGAAACGGTCGGCGTGGCGGCCAAAACCCGGGTGGTCAGCCTTGAGGCTGGATAATCGGGTCATTCCGCCTGTAAGCACAACCCCGACATCGTAGGGCTCACGAATGTCGGCCAGGTTGCGGGGGGGATATTCCCACCAGCGAAAGGCGGCGTTGACTAAAAAGGTATTGCAGAAGACAAAGAGTAAAATGAATGCTGTGAGCGCGGCACGGCGGGATTTTACGGGGTTTTTGGTAAGAAAAGCAAATAGGAGCAAGAGAAGAAGGATGCTCAGGGGCATCAGGAAGAAATCCAGCGTTTTCGATAGAAAAAAGAACATGAGGGTACGAGGGGGAACGATTCTATCGTTTTGAGGTTAAATTTGCAGATTGTTTTCTCATTCGGAAAAGTAAAAATATGAAAAAAGGTTTGATCGGTACGCTATGCCTTGGCCTATGGGCTATGTTAAGTAGCGGATTAGCGGCAGCGCAGGGCTATCGGATTGAAGCCACTCTGGTTGGCTTGAAAGACACGAGTTGTATCCTGGGGCACTATAATTACAGCGGTCAGCAGTTCATTGCCAAAGATACTGCCCGGGCCGATGCCAATGGCCGGATGGTCTTTGAAGGTACCGACCCGCTACCGGGTGGCCTGTACCTGATCCTGCTGCCGGGCCAGCAAAAACTGGTTCAAATCGTATATTCTGGAAAGGAAACGGAATTTTCTTTAAAAACAGACACCAGCAGCGTTGTTAAGAGCATGGTAGTGAATGGCTCGGAAGAAAACCGGGCTTTTTATGAATACCAGCAGAAACTCAATCAAATTATGACGGAGGTGGAAGCCTTGAATGCGGAGAAAAAACTTAAAAATGATGACGCGAGTACCGCGGTAACGGATAAAAAAATCAAAGATCTGCAGCAGCAATTCACGACCTACCAGCAGAAGTTCTTGCAGGAAAACAGAGATAGTTTTACCGCCAAATTACTGAAAGCCAGTATGGACCCCGTAATTCCACCAGCTCCCATGCTGGCGAACGGCAAAAAAGATTCACTGTGGGTATTCAACTATTATAAAGCGCACTATTGGGACAATTTCGACTTTTCGGACGCCCGTATGCTACGAACGCCATTCGTACAGCCCAAGCTGGAGCGTTATGTTAAGGATTTGATCGTACAGGTACCTGACTCTATTATTAAGGATGCGGATGCACTCATAAAAAAAGCGGCAGCGAATAAGGAGTTGAGATCCAGAATCATCTATTATTTTACGAGCGAATATGAAAATCCTAAGGTAGTAGGTACGGAGGGCGTGTTTGTGCACATGGCTGAAAAGTATTATCTCTCGGGTGAGATGGAGGTATCGGACGACGCCAAAAAGCGGATTGGTGAGCGGGTAGCCAGTATGAAACCGTTGTTAGTAAATCGTGTTATCCCCGATCTGACCCTTACTAATCCAAATCAGCAACCTATCAGTATTCACGGCATCAAGGCTGATTATACGGTGTTGTTCTTCTTCTCACCTACCTGCGGACATTGCAAGGAAGCCGCTCCCAAATTGAAGGAGTTTTATGATGCTAATAAAGCCAAAGGCGTCAAGGTACTAGCCATTGCTACCGAGCAGAATCCCGCCGAATGGCAGAAGTTTATCAAGGAGTATAAATTAGAGGAAATTCTAAATGGCTATGACTACACATCCCGTACCGATTACCGTACGCAGTACGATGTGTTTTCCACGCCTACCATCTACGTTCTGGATAAAAACAAAAAGATTATTGCCCGCCGGATGCCCATTGAGCAATTGGACGATTTCTTTAACTTCTACCTGAAGAACAATGCCAAAGAAGGCACCAAAAGTGCTTCGGTGAAATAGCCCATCAAAAAAGTCAATAGCAATCAACTAACAGCTATTGGCTTTTTTGATTTACTCAATACTTCTCATAAAAACTCCGCAACCGGCTTGTCAGGCTGTTGTAGATGGGCTTACTGAACTCTATGAACAGGTCTTGGGGTGGGGGCGGGTTTTGCTCCCGGGCTTTAGTCATGCGCAACTGATCGGCTGTGAGGGCGCGTTCGTCGCCATTATAACTACCCCATTCCGATACCCAGCGGTACTCGCCCGGAAATTTGTCCTGAAAGACTATTTTCTTGCTACCAAAATCCTGAATCTGCATATCCAGCAACCCCTTGGATATGACGGTCTTGCGATTCCGCGACAGCTTGGCCTTTACTTTTCCGTACACAGGTACCTTCTTGCCATCCACCGTTACTTCGCCGGTCTTTACACTGTCCTTGCTGGTCACTTCTTCGGTATTTCGTTCTACCAAGGTCTGACCTACTACAAAATCGTCGAATTGCAGCGTGACCACATGGTCGGGCTGGACTTTGTCGTTCGTGGCTTCCTGCGGAGTGTAGAAGCGCACGAATTTATTGAGGCGACGGTTGGTCTGCAAAAACTCGTTGATCCGATCCTGAAAGTAGGCGTTGCTCAATTGGTAAGCTCTTGAAGTTACCAGTACCTGCTCCACCACTACCTTAAATGACGCCGTCTCGTAGGCTTCGTCCATCAGCCGGGTAGCGTCCCGGAAGTTAGGGACCATTGCGTTGGCTACCTCAAAATGCTCAAAAGCCCGGCGCGCGTTTTCGCGTCCGCCCTGCCGCAGGGTACCTTGTCCGGCTTCATAGCGAGCAGTGGCGGCCTTGTCGCGCGCGTCGCGTTCCTGGTCGAAAAAGCTGCGGGCTGCTACCATTCGGGCACAATTGGCGCATCCCTGAATGGCATTATAGAGCGTATTCAACTGGGTGTAGGTTTCCGCCGCCCGTTCCCAGCGGAAAGGATCAGAATCGTTTTCCTGGCGTTTCAAATCGTCCAGGTGCTGCTGCAGGGCCAAAGGGTAGGCTTCTTTGAGAATGTCGGCGGAAGAAGAGCGGGCGTTGTCGTTTACCTTAGGTATGGCCCGTAGTACCGACTGGTCGTAATCGCCGCGTTTCAGCGATTTTTTTGCGGATTTACAGGATTGGAGTCCTTCGACTACGCCCAGAATGACGAGAGAGGAAAGGAAAAGAGATAAAAGGCGTTTCATCATTAGAACGTGCTTTAGAGGATTTACGCAGCAAAATTACGGCGGGTACCTGGCAAAGGCAAGCAGGGACGTTCTGAATTAGTATGTGGCAAAAATTCAACTGTCATGGTCAGCGATACAGTGAACCTATAAAGCCCCGTTATGAAGAGTTCAGGAAGTGAGAAAAGGGGGAGTGACCCTACCACTTGATAAATTTTCCATTAATTACCGAAAGGAAATTGATGATTTTTTCTGGGATTTTCTATTTTGGGTAACCATCCACAACCACTAGGAAGAAAAGCCTTTACCTCCTTTCCATTGGCCCTTTTCCAAGCTTCTTCTTATTGGGATACGGGCGGAAATTTGAAAATAATAGCGGTCCTGTAACTTGAGCACCCGCCTATACCCCAAATCTTCGATCCTTTCCAGAATTGTATCTCCTTTTAGGAACTATAATTATAGATCAATTAGATAATAACCGAACTAAACTGTACAAGGCAATAGTTGCTGTAAATAAGGAGAATGCTGATGTGGTAGTTCAAAAAATAATAGATTAAATAATGATACTAGAACCATATACAAGGCTATCAGGAGTGGTAGAGAGCTTCAGATGGTTGTTGTCTCGTGAATTTTCTGTTCTCAACGGAAATACTCATTCAACACGATGGACTGGGCATCATGTTGAAGGGTGGTTTTGCTACTTGATAGATAAAAATGCTGGGGGTGCCAAACAGAAATTTTACCTATGTGGGCGGTTAGATGAGGCCCTGATGCCTTTGCAGAACGCCCCTGCAATAAGCTCAAAATTTGTTGGTGGGAATATTAGTTTCTCCGATGCTTTGGATGGCTACTTCCATTGGACAGATACGCTGCTTAGCGATAACAGTGCTCTGATCTATCGAAGACCATGTCTCACCTATCCTGAAAGGGAGAGATATCTTTTTAAAGAAATTTATCCACTAGTAGTAATTAATGTGGCAATAGAACATCTTATCTTAGATGAGATAAGTGAGACCCGTTCCATACTTCAACAGATAGAAAAAATTAAAGTAGCGAAAAGATTTATGTATGACGTACACTTCATTGACTCCTTAATAAAAGGTGATAAAGATAATATGGTTAAAGCCATCGAAGGTGTAGCCTCTGCTAAAATTCATAAACCCCGTCAGAAGGTAAATCCTGAAACAGGTCCTTGGGAAAACGAACTGCTATCAATGGCTGGCATCACCTATACCAAGCTGGCCTGGATGTATGGCTACGAACTAGAAATCAAGAACCCGCTGGTGAGCATCGCTAACGAGTTGTATCCCGTCAAGCCATTTGCGCACTACGAGGAAACATATGATTTTTCAAAAGGAGAGTAGTAACATTCAAAACAAAAACAATGTATAAGAAAAGCACAATCATGCTGCTACTGGCAGGAGCCCTCTTCACCGCCTGCCAAGACAAAAAAGAAGAAATCTGCGTGGCCCCCATCATCGAGAAGAACCTTCTTGGCACCTGGCAGGCCACCTTCACCAGCGAGTCGGGCAACTCCGGCCCCGTCTCGGTCACCTTCCGGGAAGACGGCACGATGACGGGCATCGGCGCACTTTATAAGAGTGATTTCTCCCCCAACTCCATCTGGAAGGGTGATGCCTGGGAGAAAGATCATATCGGCATCGCCCTCACGTTTCGCGGAGCCAGCTCCGCCACGGGGCCGTATTCCGCTTTCAGCAAATCCAGCTACCCTTCACCTCGGCCTGTGTCTCCACAGGCATGCCATGTCAAAAGAATTTAGAGTCAATTGCTAGAAGCTCCATCCGAACCTCACCGCATTTTGCTATGCTTCACCAGGTAGGCGGTCAAAATAGGGTCAAATCCCTGAGCGATGTCAGCCTCAATGAAATCAATTTTGTACTGACCGCATTTGAGTTTGAGATCCTGATAAAATTGTTTCACAAACGCTTGGTACTGGTCACGTACCTGATGCGGCTGTACCTTGACTTTCTCGCCCGTTTCCAGATCGATGAATTCGTAGGGACGGTCTTCAAAGGCAAACTGCTCCTCGGTACGACGGTCGGTGACGTGGAAAAGGAGTACCTCGTGCATATTGTGCCGCAGGTGTTGCAAAGCCGAAAAAAGTTGCTCGCTATGTTCCAGATCTTCGAACATATCGCTGAACAGTACAACCAGCGAACGCTTGTGGATTTTCTCGGCGATCAGGTGAATCACCTCGGCCACGGAAGTTTTTTTGAGCGGACGGGGCTTTTGTAGTAAACCTTCCAGCTCAAGCAGGATTTTGTGGATATGCGAAGGCGTGGACTTGACCTGCGTTTGTACCTCGATCTGATCCGAAAAAGTGGTCAAACTTACGGCGTCCTTCTGGCGTTGGAGCAAATGCGCCAGACAGGCGGCTGCCATGATACTGAACGTTATTTTGCCGTAGTCTGCTTCGGGATAATACATCGATGATGAGGTATCGAGCAGCAGATGGCAGCGCAGATTGGTTTCTTCCTCATAGCGCTTCACAAACAGACGGTCAGTCTTGGCGAATACCTTCCAATCCATGTGCCGGGTACTTTCGCCGGTGTTGTAGAGGCGATGCTCGGCGAACTCCACCGAGAACCCATGGAAAGGCGATTTATGCAGCCCCGTGATGAAGCCTTCGACCATTTGCCGGGCCAGGAACTCCAGGTTTCCGAATTCCCTTACTTTCGATAAATCCAGTGGGCGTTTATTCATAATGAATGGGCTGTTCGCTATCGGCTACCAACCCATAACGTAAGTTTCTCCCACGAAGATACGAACGCTCAGTTTATTTCTCGGGAAAGCCTAGTAGAGAAAACCTTCCTCCTCTACGGGTTTGCTTTGCTCCGCTACCTGAGGGACGTCGGCAGGAACCGGTTTTTTTTGGGAGGCGAGCAGAATTAGGCCATCCCGTCCGATTACCTTCACAATCACCTTGGCCACACCGGTGGCTACCATCCCAATTTCCCGCGCGGCGGACCGGCTCAGGTCAAGCACCCGGCTTTTGGAGTGCGGTCCCCGGTCATTGATCCGTACCGTAACTTTTTTGTTGTTGGCAAGATTCGTAACCTCAATCAGCGTGTTGTAAGGTAGGGAAGGGTGGGCGGCGGTCATTTCCTGGTTGTCAAAAATTTCGCCGAAGTACGTTTTGTTCCCATCGAATTTAGCCGCATAGTACGAGGCGATTCCGGTTTGGGTTTTACCAAGGTCAGCCAGCAGATCGGGGGAGGGTTTTGCAAAGCTGACCAGCAGATAGATAAAGAAGGATTGAATGTTCATACCCTAGGGGTTAGGTGAAACATGAAGCCAGACTACCTTTGAATTGATACGAAAGATCAGGCGTCTGACTGGTACTCTTCCTGGCAATTTTCGTCAAAGATAACGGAAAGCCATTTTAAGAATGTACTAAATATTTGATTAGTACAACGTATTTATCAAAATATATAAATTTAGGGGTACTGGCTTAGGAAAGCTATCGAGAAAAGTTTTTGTTACGAACAATATACTTTCTATTTTAGCGTTCGATTTAACCATAAATTGCTACATATAGTGGAAGACAGAGAGCAAATCTACTCAAAACGGGTAAGGGCAGGAAAACGCACATATTTTTTCGATGTCCGATCGACACGGGCCAATGATTACTACCTCACAATTACTGAAAGCCGGCGTCATCCGCAGGGAGATGGCTTCACGTACGAAAAACACAAATTGTTTTTGTACAAAGAAGACTTTGACAAATTTATCGATGCTTTGCAGGAATCTGTGAACCACATTAAAACCGAACTGATGCCGGATTTTGATTTTTCTCAGTATGAAGTGAAGGAAGAGGAATTCGATGGCCTCAATGGGACCGAATTGAAATGGGAGTAGCAATTCAATGGATGGAGGAAGGAAACTCAAAGGATAAAAAGCAGGCTATGGTGATCCATTTATACCCAATCATTTGATTTGTACTTTACTGCGGAATTGATATATTTCAAGGCCTCCGGGATTCATTCCGGAGGCTTTTTAGTTTTTAGCCCGTTAATCCGTACTTTTGCGCTTTGTTTCGCAGAAAGCGTAGCTGCGTGGCGTATAGGTACTTATCCAAGCCACGGTATATTGTCCATTTCATTCATTCCAGGCCGCCAGTGCGGTCAATTATCCCGTAAATAAATGAGCTTACAGTGCGGAATAGTAGGATTACCCAATGTAGGAAAATCCACTCTTTTTAATGCCATTTCCAGTGGCAAGGCCGAAGCGGCCAACTACCCCTTTTGTACCATCGAACCCAATGTAGGGGTGGTCACGGTACCCGATGAGCGCCTCGAGATACTTACGGGGTTGGTGAAACCTCAGAAGGTGCTGCCGACTATCATCGAGTTTGTAGATATTGCCGGACTGGTCAAGGGCGCGAGTCAGGGGGCGGGTCTGGGCAACAAATTTCTGGCCAATATCCGGGAGGTAGATGCCATTGTACACGTAATCCGCTGTTTTCAGGACGACAATGTGGTGCATGTGGAAGGAAGGGTCGATCCGGTTTTTGATAAGGAAATCATTGACATCGAGTTGCAGCTCAAAGACTTGGAATCGGTTAATAAGAAAATTCAGAAAGTCGAGAAAGGTGCCCGCGCCGGAGATGCTAAAGCCAAAGCCGATCTGGAAATTCTGAAACAGTACAAAGAAGCCCTCGAAGCGGGACGTAGCGCCCGGACCCTGCCTTTCACTCCCGAAGAACGCGAAGGCGCTATCGGTGATCTGCAGCTCCTTACCATCAAGCCCGTGTTGTATGTGGCTAACGTAGATGAGGCATCGATGATTTCGGGCAATGAGTTTTCGGAGAAACTGCGCGAAGCCGTAAAGGACGAGAACGCCGAAGTGATTACGCTGTGCGCGGCCATCGAAGAACAGATTGCCGAAATTGAAGATCCTGAGGAACAGGCTATGTTTCTAAACGAATATGGACTGCAGGAATCCGGGCTGAGTCGGTTGATTAAGGCATCGTATTCGTTGCTTAACCTGATCACCTACTTCACAGCGGGTGTAAAAGAAGTACGCGCCTGGACCATCCAGCGGGGCTGGAAAGCTCCTCAGGCGGCGGGCGTGATCCATACCGATTTTGAGAAAGGATTCATCCGGGCCGAAGTAATCAAACTACCCGACTATGTCCAGTACAAGACGGAAGCAGGCGTAAAGGAAGTAGGTAAGATGGCCGTGGAGGGTAAAGAGTACGTTGTCAAGGACGGCGATATCATGCACTTCCGGTTCAATGTGTAGCCCTGGCTGACGATTAGTGATGATAGGCCAGTGTGAGGCAAGAAGAAAGGCGCGGAAAATTCTTTCCGCGCCTTTCTTCTTGCTTATTGTTTCGTAATATCAATGATTCAGAAATGCCCCGGGTAGGTAATCGTCTTCGGGCAGTGGGTCGTTGTTATGCAGCAGAGCCCGGAAAGTGTGCGCCATGTGCAGAATATGGTCTACCCGATAATGGGCTTTTTTCATCATGGCCGTGTTTTGGCCTTGCTGAATTAATTGGGCCAGAAGATCGCGCAGCATGAATAGTTCGTCCACATGGATCGAGAAATCACGTACTACGAACATCTGGAAACCGCGGTCTTGTTGCTGCGGAAAGTAAAGTACCAGATGAAAGTCTTTTCCTACGAAAAATGAACGTACCTGGTTCTCTTCAAAATCCCGGGGCATTTCGTTATGATCAGTCAGGCAGTCAATGATATCAGTTTCACGGCGGGTTACCAGCAGGTTGGGTGTTATGGCGAAAGTATCTTCTATTTGAGGCATGTGGAGATCGGTGGATTTAGGATTTGTACACAAAAACTATACTTTAAACGCAAATGTATCGGTATAACTATAAAATCATAATAAATCTTATAAATAATTTAATTATTACAAGATTTTCTTAGGTTGTAATTTAAGGTACATTTCGGTAAATATCCAGCAATTGCGTACAAATAGCCCCAAAATTACTGACCCTAGCTCCATTTTTGCTTAAAAGAATGGAAATAGGGGTTCAGCGAAAAGGACTGTAGTCAGAAAAGGGAATACTTAATAAACCGGCCCATGCTAAGCTTCGTCAGGAATTCACACCTAACGGCGGCGGTTCCATTCTACGGTACGATAGCCTACAAGTTTGTCGGCGCGGGATGCTGGCGGGCGGTTGTACACCAGGATATCGTAATCATTTTCAGTAGCAGCGTAGTTTCCTTCTACGTAGGACTCGTCTACCTGACCTGAGGTTTTATCAACCGTGGCGTAATCATAATTTATCACCCCCTGCTTAAGGAGAATGACCGCCCGGTAGGACTCAGAATCGGCGTCGTAGGTCATGCGATTAAGATCATTGAGAAGCCATAAGTTGAAGCCGCCATTTACATAAACCGACGCACCAGGTACCTCAGGAATGCGGAGGGTAAAAACTACGGGCGTATAGTCAGCTTCGTTACTACCCTGGCCCGATTCGCGCTGATCCACGATGTACTGTCCGTTCAAATCGTCCATTTGAATGTAGGCGCCTCGCGCGCGGGATTCGTCAGGGGCCAGAATCAGACGGGTGAATTCGGATAAGCGTTCCAATTCATAAATTCCGTAACCCCGGGCCGCCAGCGTGCGGCTATCGAAATAGCGGAATTCGTTGCCGCCGGGAAACGTATTTTCCAGGTCAAAAAACTGATATTCGAGTACCTGATCGAAGGGCCGTACATTGGTAGGTTTGAAACCTGACTTTGCGTTATCCCAACGGAAGTTCTTGCGGATAAATACTTTCAGGTCGTTCTGAGGCGAAATGATCTGATAGCCTTTGTAATCGAGACTGAAATCGATTTGCTGGTCGGTGCGTTGCTCCCGGATACCCTGCGAAAAGCGTGCCTGGGCGGCAATGCGTACCTGATTTTCGTACACCATAAAACGGCGAGTGAAAACGGGCTTGCGCTGCCGCTCCGAATAAACCACCAGCACATAATTGCCCGAAACCTTCACGCGGGGTACCTCCAGCCGGTAGTGGTAGTAAGGTACCTTCGTGCTGAACGACTGCCGGAATTCGGTGATGGGATAATCGTTGTACTCGTAAGTATATTCAATGTCGTTGAGCACCGATTTATTCCAGTCGGCATTGCAGTGAATGAGCTTCGCCCGAAACCCCCGGTAGTCGGCGGTAAGATCGTCAAATTCCAGCGCCAGCGGCCGGTCGCCACCCAACTGAATGACCGGCGGGCCAATAAGCCGCCGGGGATCATCGGGGCTGCCGGTAGCGGGATACAGCAGAACGGTCTTGATGGTTTCGGAATAAATGTAATCTTCCAGCCGCACATCAGCGAACTGCGCCTGCCCGAACGTATTGAAAATGACGGAAAGACTAAACAATATCAATAGGAAGCAGGCACGAAACATGGGATTGGAAAAATATGAAGTTAGGTTTTAACCGACCGTTAAACTAAACGAAAAGATACCTAAGATCGCCTAACGACGGCGTTATTTATCGGGATTGCCTTCGATATTTGTTATTTTTGCTAAAACAACGTGCCGAAGCCTATGACGGCCCAACCCCCAAAAAAGATTTCGCTCAAAGAGTACCTCGAATTCGAACGCGAAGCTGAGTACAAAAGTGAATACTATCAGGGAGAGATGTTTGCCATGGCTGGCGCTGGACGCAATCACAACCGGATTACGGAAAATCTGTCAATTGACATAGGTTTTTTTCTAAAAGGCAAGTCCTGTCGTTCGTATTCCAGCGACTTACGGATCCATATTCCTGCCAATAGTCTCTACACCTATCCGGATCTACTGGTAGTGTGCGGAAAAGAAGAATTCATAGACGAAAAAAACGATACGCTCCTGAATCCTAAGATTATTGTCGAGGTACTTTCCAAGAGTACAGGAAGTTACGATCGAGGAGAGAAATTTCAGTTATATCGTAGTATCCCCACATTGGAAGAGTACGCGCTAATCGATTCGCAGAGGGTGGCCGCTGAAGTATTTCGCAAAAGCGAACGGGGTTTTTGGTCGCTCATGTCCGAAAACTATACTCTCGAGGGCAGCATCGAACTGAGCAGCATCGGTTTTACTCTGCCAATACGTGACATTTATGACCAAACGGAAGATTTAGGTACCTAACTCAATTCCTCTACTTCCAGCATGGCGACTTCCCAGGCCTGCGTAGTGTCGGCGATCTTCTTTTGAGTATGGGCGTATTGTTCGTTCAACCTTTCCAAGGTACCTTTTTCGGCGTACGAAGCCGGATCGGCCAGTTGGGTTTCGAGAGCTTTCTTCTCGGTTTCCAGTTCCGAAATAGTTGCTTCCAACTCACTGATCAATTTCTGCGCCTGTTTCAGCGCTTTCTGATTGTCAGGCTTGGGGGTACCCTCTTTTTTCTGCCCATTGTTGGAGGCCGGGGCGGCGGTGCTTTTGGGCGGCGGCGCACTGCTGACAATGGCCTTCTCGCTCACGGCCGACTCCAGGCCGCGTTCTTCCAGCCACAACTCGTATTCCTCATAGGTACCCGGGTACTCCTTGATCTGATGATCCTCAATGTACCAGATTTTGTTGGCGATGGACTCCACAAAATACCGGTCATGACTCACCACGATGTAGCTACCTTCGTACTGTTGCAGAGCTTGGATCAAAATATTGACCGACTGCATATCCAGGTGGTTGGTAGGCTCATCGAGCAGCAGGAAGTTGGCCTGAGAGAGAAGTACCTTGGCCAGCGCCACCCGCGATTTCTCACCCCCTGAGAGTACCTTGATTTTCTTGAACACATCATCGCCGGTGAACAGGAAACAGCCGAGTACCGTCCGCAATTCCGTTTCGGATTTGGTAGGGTTGGCGTATTTCAACTCCTCGATCAGGTTGTGGGTGATGTTTAGCGACTCCAGCTGGTGCTGGGCGTAGAAAGTGAACGACACGTTATGTCCCAGCCGCCGGGTACCTTCGATGTCTTCCGTGCCGGCCACGATCCGGAGCACGGTGGATTTTCCGCGCCCATTAGCGCCGATCAGGGCTATTTTATCGCCCCGCTCCATACTGATATTAGTATGATCAAGAATGAGCTTCTCACCGTAGGCTTTGGAGGTATCTTCCAACTGGAACACGTGGCGGCCTGGCTGCGTCGTAAACTGAAACCGGAAATGCACCTTGGCGTTTTCGTCGATCACTTCGTCTACCGTTTCCATGCGATCCAGGGCCTTCACGCGGCTCTGTACCTGCCGGGCTTTGGTGGCTTTGGCTTTGAACCGCTCAATGAAGCGTTCGGTCTGGCGGATTTTGGCCTGCTGATTTTCGTAAGCCCCCCGCTGGATTTCGTTGCGTAGCGTTTTTTCTTCCTCGTAGAAAGAATAATTCCCCGAGTACAGATTCAGTTTCGCGCCCGAAACCTCCACAATCGTATCCACCACATTATCCAGAAACTCGCGGTCGTGGGAAACTACAATTACAGCCCCTTCGTAGTTCTGAACGTACTTCTCCACCCATTGAATAGAAGGTAGGTCCAGGTGGTTGGTAGGCTCATCGAGCATCAGCAGGGCGGGCTTTTGCAGCAGCAGCTTGGCCAGCATCACCCGCATCCGCCAACCGCCCGAAAACAGCCGCAGGGGCTGGTGGAGGTCGTCGGTCGAAAAACCCAATCCTTCCAGAATGGCCTCCGCCTTCGATTGAATAGTGTAGCCGTCCAGGGCTTCGAATTCGTCCTGGGCGCGGGCCAGCTTATCCACCAGTTCGTCCCGGTAGTTGGCTTCCATTTCGTGCAGAATCTTGTCGATCTGTACCTGCAGTTCGTTCTGCCGCTCAAAGGCCTGCATCGCCACCGACAGAATGGAGTCATCGCTTTGGTAAGAGAGCAAATCCTGATTCAAAAAACCAATGGAGCAGTCGCCCGATTTGGAAATGGTACCTTCATCGGGCTGATATTCGCCGTCGATCAGGCGCAACAATGTGGATTTTCCCGTGCCGTTCAGGCCGATCAGGCCGATTTTCTGCTTGGGTTTGATATGCAGCGAAGCGCTGTCGTAGAGCGCGCGGTCGCCGAGGTAATAGCTGAGGTTCGTTATCGCAATCATGCCGCAAAGGTACGGTGAAAATGCCAAAATTCATTCCGGACCTGCGGCTGAAATGCAGGCCTGCGGCCAGAAGCAAAAAATGTACTGGGCCCTAGAAAAGCTGATTGGGGTTAATTCTGTAAGGCCAGAAGGCACCGGATCAGGGCCGCCACCGACCACGCCTGGTGAATGGTACCCTTGCCGATGCGGGGCGTGAGGCCATCGAATACTTCGGAAATGCCATGCAGGCAGTTTTCTTCGTAAAAATGAATTTCGAGCGGTTTGAGCCAGATTCTGGCCTGCGCCCTGGCGTGGGGCGCTTCGTCGTGTACTTTCAGATAGGCTTCGATAAAATCGCCCAACAGGTAAGGCCATACGGTACCTTGATGGTAGGCTGCATCGCGTTGATAGCGACCGCCCCCGTATACAGGCTGGAAATCAGGATGCCCGGGACTGAGTGTACGCAGGCCGTAGTCCGTTAGTAAATGCTGTTGGACAGTTAAAACAACGCCTTTTTGCTGCTCCCGGGTCAAGGTGGTATAGGGCAGGCTGACGGCGTAGATCATATTCGGACGGATGCTCGGGTCAGTTTTTTCGTGGGGTACCACTACATCATGAAGGTACCCCTGTTCATTATAAAAAAAGCGGACAAAATTTTCCACGAAAAGCCGGATGTCGTCCGTAAAACCATCGCCCAGTTTTAGCATTTGTGAAAACTTCTGATGGATCATCAAGGCATTGTACCACAGTGCATTGATCTCCACCGGACAGCCATGCCGGGGGGTAGGTACAAAGTCGTCCATGCGGGCGTCCATCCAGGTAAGTTGAACCAGCCCCTCACCGCCAAACAGCAAGCCTTCCTTCGTGACGTGAATGTCGTAGCGGGTACCCGCCCTGTGATACTCGATGATTTCGGTGAGTTTTGGAAAAACTTCTGCGATAAATTCCAGATCACTAAATCGCTCATGAAAATCGTGCAGTATCACAAATAGCCACAGCGTAGCGTCGATGGTATTATACTCGGGCGTTTGGCCGACGTCCGGGAAGCGGTTGGGGATCATACCCCGGTCAAGGTAATGCAGGAAGGTACGGAGCAGGGATTCGGATTCGGCTTTTTTGCCCAGCGCGATGCAAAGGCCGCGCATGGCAATCATCGTATCGCGCCCCCAATCGGTGAACCAGTGGTACCCCGCAATGAGCGAAGCCGAGTCGGTGGACTGGCGGTGCACAAGAAACTGCTGACCCGCCCTGATCAAATCATTCAGAAAAATATCATCGGTAGCAGGGGTGTTGTTTTGATAAAAATCCAGTGCTTTTTCTCGGAAAATTTGACCGTCGGCCCTGGCCATATTTGCTTCGGTAGAGAAAGTCAGGTAGCATTTTTCCCCAGGTTCCAGGCGACGGCTTACTGCTCCCACCGTGTAGCAATCCTCCCGAAAATCCAGGCCGCGCTCCTGTTCCTCCCCGTACTCGAAGCCTTCTTTCCAAGCGCCGATTTCAGTCCAGAAAAATTTTTCATCGCAACCCAGGTACAAGGGTTTGGCACCGGGGGAGGCCGTAATCTGTTTTACCGCTTCTGAGTTGTGCGTAGTAAAGAGGTACCCCGCATCCTTTTTCTGCAAGCTGTGGTAGTCGCGGTTGACCAGTACTATGTTAATTTTAAGGGCTAAGGTCTGTGCGCCGATATTTGAATATTCCAGTACCGTTGTGTTGGAATTTTGCACCATGCATAGCGACTTACTCAGCGCAATGCCGTCTGTCTCGAAGCGTTGGGTAGGAAAAGGATGGACTTCAAAACCGACCAGAAATTCGTTGCCCTCCGTCCCGGCCTGATTGGTAAAGAGTTCGAAGGAAATATCTGCTTCATTTGTTACGGTTTCCTCCACTTTTGAAACCAGCACCCGGCGGTTGGTGGGTGGGTCGAAGGAAGCTACCAGGAGCCCATGGTAGCGGCGGGTATTGCGGCCGCTAGGCGTAGAAGAAGCGTAGCCGCCGAGGCCGTTGGTAATCAGCCATTCGTTCTTATTCCAGGAATTCGTGGGAGCCGGGTGGGTCAAGTGGGGCATTTGTCTGTAAAGTTTCAGCCATACACAAAAAACTTCGTTCCAGATTTTTCCGACGGTCGTTTCTCCACCCGGCTATTTCATCCTATCCAGAATATGTTCACCCACCCGGATGGCGTTGGCAATGATGGTTAGCGACGGGTTCACGGCTCCACTAGACACGAAGAAACTGGCATCCACTACGTACAGGTTATCAATTTCGTGGGTTTTGCAGTTCAAATCCAGTACGGAGGTAGCCGGGTCGGTACCGAAGCGCATGGTTCCGTTCTGGTGCGAAACGCCTGCCAGCGAAATGGTTTTGCCAAAATATAGCGTATGGTCGAGCGTGGAGTCACAGGGGGTACATTCTTGCAAAATGGCCTTCCATTTTGTGCGCAGTCGATTAAACCCCTCCTCGTTATTCGCCTTGTAGTGCAGAATTCTCTTTCCCTTGCGCAGCTCGATCCGATTGTCAGGATCGGGCAGGTCTTCGGCCATCAGCCACCAGTCGGTCGTGTGGTGAGCTACTTTCTCCAGCACGAAGTCAGGGGCCAGAGCGGGTGCATCGGCACCGATCATATCCTTATTGGCTTTGCCCATCAACTGGATGTGTCCCATCGGGAAATTGAATTCCTTGTCGCCATAGTAAAAATCATTCAATCCCAGGGTCTTCTGAAAAACCGTGGGATTGGCCTGCCGGCTCAGGGCCATGATGGCGGCGTTCTGGTGTTTCATGAAATTGCGACCTACCTGTCCCGACCGATTGGCTAGGCCGTCGGGGTGCCGGTCGGTGGCCGACTGCTGAAAAAGCAATGCGCTGTTGATCGCTCCGCACGATACCACGACGATATCCGCCGAAAATTGTCGCTGGCTACCTCCGGATTCTACCTCCACCGCCTTTATTTCGTTGCCTTGGGCGTTGGTCAGGAGGCGGGTAGCCCGCGCATGGGTCAGCAGCGTGACGTTCGAATCATTCAGGGCCGGGCGGATACAGGTAACGTCCGCGTCGGCCTTAGCGTCGATGAGGCAAGGAAATCCATCGCAGGTGTCGCAGCGGATACAGGCGCTGCGGAGCGGGTCCTGCTCATTGAGCCGGATTCCCAGCGGCAGGTAAAAAGGACGGTACCCCTTGTGGGTGAGGGTGTCGTACAGTTCCTGGATCACTGGTT
Source organism: Salmonirosea aquatica (assembly GCF_009296315.1). Classification (NCBI taxonomy): domain Bacteria; kingdom Pseudomonadati; phylum Bacteroidota; class Cytophagia; order Cytophagales; family Spirosomataceae; genus Salmonirosea; species Salmonirosea aquatica. Next base: position 1,499,654 of record NZ_WHLY01000002.1, on the reverse strand, counting down.
CGTGGCTGATGGCATCGTGGGGGTACCCTGCGCTCCGGTAGGGCTCGGTGGGGTCCAGGTTGCTTTTGCCGTGGACGCTATACAGTTTTTCAGCCTTGGTGTAATAGGGTTCGAAATCAGCATAGGTCAGTGGCCATTTGGGCGATACGCCCCCCGCGTGCTGTACGCGCTGAAAGTCGGTTTCGCGCAGGCGGAACATGGCAGCGCCGTAGAATTTGGTGCTGCCCCCCACCCAGTAGGAAGTCTCGGGCTGGAAGGGTTCCCCTCTGTCGTCCAGAAAGTCTTCGGCATTATGGTATCGCTCTTTCTGAAATACCTCTCCGGCATCCCAGTTAGCTTTTTCTTTGGGCAGAAAGGTACCTCGCTCTAATACCAGAATCCGTTTGCCCGATTTTCTCAACGTATCCAGCATCGTGCCACCTCCGGCGCCGGTACCGATAATTATAATGTCGTAGTGGGTGTCGCTCACGTGTTAAGGAAATGTTTTGGGTAAATTATTTTTCTGAAATCAGTACTGCGTGTCCATCGGTGTCACGCAGTAGAAAACCATGTTTTGCTTCCCCATTCAGGGTACTGACCGCCGTAATACTCTTTGAAATCAGAGGGTACCCCAGGGTCATAAGTTCATCGAAAACCCTGCCCACATCCTCCACCGTGACCACGGTATGCCAATGAATCAGATCGTTGGGCCGGGCGGTTGTTGGAAATGGCCTGCCGTCGGTCGGAGTTTTGAAATCAAGGAATTCGATGCCCATGCCTTCACCAAATCTCAGGCCCGTGATGAGAAGCCGGGCACCGTCCACCTGGTTGAGCTTCTCCTGTTCGAGGCCGTAGTTTTTGGTCTGGGAATCTTTTTTCAGGCCGAGTTTTTGGTAAAACGGCCAACTGGCGGCCGTTTCCTTCACCACAATTGCGGTGTGGTCGATGCCTAGAAAAAGGCCTGCTTTTCGTCGATGCCATCTGGATTCACCCTGGTCAGCGGGAAAATGGATGAGTTCAAGTACGTGTCCGTCGGGATCTTTGAAGTAGAAGGCAGAAATTCCGGCCGCTTCCAGATACCCCGGCAGCGTTTGAGGCGACGGAGAAATCGGCTCAATGTCGAACATTTTCAAATGTTCGTAAGCTGTGTCCATATTACTGACAACGAGGGCCAGATGTTGAAACCAACGGTCATTGCTTCGGGAATTCGCCGGAATCTCATCGCCGGTGGCTGAGGTTTGGAACTCCATCAGTTCGATGGTTTCATCCCCCAGCGAAAGTACGGCTACCTCCACGGTCATACCGTCCTCAGGCATTCCGAATAGCCGACCGGCCGTAAAGGCGTCGATCGTGTAGCGGCCCATGGGCCTGAAATTCAGGGTTTTTTCATAAAAGGCAAGGGAACGGGAAAGGTCTTTGACTGTAAGAGCAACGCGCGAAAGCATAGGTTTGGGCTGATGAAGAACAAAACGAACCAGGGCGACCGATGCGCCGGGTACCCTAAGAGTACTATTTGACTAGCAATTTTGTTTTTCCAGGCTACTATTCCATTTCGGTACCCGACCACGAAACAAAAAATCCATCCCTGACTCAGGAATGGATTTCTGGATTCTTAACCTAAACTAATCGTATGAGGATTAGACCTTTGACCCGCCAGACGCGCAAAGTCGCGTCTTTACTGGGTATTAATTCGTTTGTACGCGCTGCTGCAGATCGTCGGCACCGGTATTGCGCTGCCGTGCACCCTTCACGTTCTGATTACCGAATCGGTAGGTGAACGTCAGACGTACCTGACGGCTGGGCCACGTCGAATTCACTCGAAGGCTGATGTCCTGGAATTCGGAGGTACCCCGGAATCTGTTCATCCAGAAAATGTCGCTGACGTTCAGGCGCAGGGTACCTTTCTTTTCCCAAATGCTTTTCTGCAAGCCCACGTTGATCATGCCCTGCGGCTTGGCCACAAAGAACCCGTACACCGCGCGGCTGTTGTACCAGCCCGACAGCTCGGCCGTCCAGTCATGGGCCATCTTGATTTGATTGCTGGCGTTTATATTGTAATTGAACTGCTCCACATCGTACAGCGCGTCCTGGTAATAGGATTTGTAGCGGTTGTACGAACCCGTAAAGTTGGCCTGTAGCGTCCACCACTTCGCCACCGGAATCGGCATCGAAACGGTCAGGTTCAGATTGTCCTGGTTGTCGAGGTTCTCGGTGGTCACGTAGGTTTTGTTCTCAGACGCAATCTGGTGAGGTACCTCGCTGGCGATCAGATCGTTGATTCGGCTGTACGAAAGGCTGGTGTTCAGGAAATTCTTGTACACGTGCGTCAACTGCACTGCGTGGGTATACTGCGGACGCAGGTTGGGATTGCCCCGCTGAAACGTATAAGGGTCCAGATAAAACTCGAATGGATTGAGCGACTGGTAGTTGGGCCGGTCGATGCGGCGGCTGTACGAGAAATTCAGCACGTTGCTGCTATCCAGCTGCCGCGACAGGAATACGCTCGGAAACAGATTGAGGTAGTTGCGGTCGCGTACATCGTTCAGCGTCACCGAATTGCCTACCGAATGTGTGTGCTCGGCCCGGAACCCCAGTTGATATGAAGTTTTGGTGCCCAGCTTGCCGCCATAATTGATGTAAGCCGCATTGATGTTTTCGGTATATTTAAATCGGTTCGTGCGGTTGGGGTCGATCGTCCAGACATCCTGCTTCACCTCAAACGTCATGTTATTGTCTGAAGCCACGTAGCTGGTTTTCAGTCCGGTTTCGAATTTTCCCTTACCCAGCATCTGTACGTAATCCATCTTGGCCACGCCGATGTTGATGGTCGAAGGCATCTGGTTGCGCACCAGATCGGGGGTACCATCCATTGCACCGCCGGGTTTGTAGTAGGTAGTATTCAGGTTATTGAAGCTTTGTCCACCGTAGCGCACGTAGTCGGCATCGAAGGTCAGCTCCTTGCCTTTGTCATCAAATTTGTGCTTCACATTCACGTTGGCTGTTACATTCTTAAGCTTTTGGCCGCTGGTAGATTTGGTCACGAACGACTGCTGCAAGTCGAGATTTCCGTCCAGGATACGGGTCGTGGCAATCCCTTCGGGGGTGGCCCAGTCGTTGAAAAAAGCCGAAGCAAGTACACCCAGAGTGGTTTTGTCCGAGATGCTGTAATCCATTCCGGCGCGGGCGCTGTAATTCTGCGATTCCCAGATCCGCTCGGTGCGGTTATCGAAAATCGTCACATTGCCCTCGTAGGGAATCTTGCGGTAGATATTGTTATTGTTGAACCCCTTTCCGGCAAAAAAACTACCATTACCGAAAATGTTGATTTTACCCTGCCGGTGATTGAGCGCCAGCGAACCATTGCCACGGCCGTAGCGCGAGTACCCCGCTCCGAGGGAGAAGTTGCCGTTGGTGCCAAAGTTCTTGTTCTTTTTGAACTTGATATTGATGATTCCCGAATTGCCGGCCGCGTCGTACTTGGCCGACGGATTGGTGATCAGTTCGATCTTCTCGATGTTGTCGCTGGGCGTGTTACGAAGCAAGTTCATCAATTCCGTTTGGGAAAGGTAGGTCTGTTTGCCATCGATTTGCACGATGACTCCCGCTTTTCCGCGCAATTGAAGACGATCATTCTGCTGGTCTACCACCACACCCGGCGAGCGTTCCAGTACTTCCAGCGCCGTGGCCCCAGCCGATACGATGCTATTCTCTACATTGACGACCGTGCGGTCGATTTCCTGCTCGATGAAAGGTTTTTGGGCTAACACTTTCACCTCGTTCAGTAGCTCGGCACTGACGGAAAGCGTCACGGCCGAAAGTTGAACAGGTGCATTGGCCACCACGAAGACGGGACTGTATACTTTTTGGTACCCGACCATCGAAACCAGCGTCAGGTAGCGGCCTGCCTCCACCTGTTCAAACGCAAACTTACCGTCGTTATCGGTGGTCATGCCCTTTGCCAGGGTGGAGTCCTTAGCTTTTAGCAGCAGTACATTGACAAAGGGAAAAGCGGCCTGTTTTTCGTCGAGGACGGAGCCAGATATGGAGCCGCGGTCGTTATTCTGAGCCCAAAGAAAGGCCGGAACCAGTAGCAGAGCTACCAGGTAGGTAAAAAATTTCATGGCTAATAGATGGTTATGTTTTCGCTGCGATGGAATTTCGCTAGCGTTTATTATGCTTCAAAGGTAGGTAGTATGTATTGCATAGAACCTTTTATTACACAAAAGGAATATAATTTGGATGAGTGGAGTGGATAGGTGCAATGCGTACTTCAAGCCTTCGGACTAGTGATGCGAAGGAAGGACAGAAAGTTGCACGAAAGAAGAGAATTATTTTAAAACGGCTAAAAATGGGGATGAAGGGGAGTTTTTTAAGGGAAAATTGAAAGTTGAAAATGGAAAGTGATACTTTCAGGGTACCTTACCCATTTTCAATTTTCAACTCTCGACTACATTGATCAACCGCCTTTATGATACTTCGCTAAGCCTGCTTACTGACTTGTACCAGCTGACCATGGCCTACGGCTACTGGAAGTCGGGGAAGGCCGAGCAGGAAGCCGTGTTCAATTTGTATTTCAGGAAGCACCCCTTCGGCGGGGGTTTTACGGTTGCCTGCGGCCTAAGCAGCGCCATCAGTTATCTCAATGAATACGGCTTTTCTAAAAAGGACATCAGGTACCTGGGTACCCTGACGGGCAGCGACGACCAACCGTTGTTTGAAGAAGATTTTCTGGAATACCTGCGGAATCTAGAATTCAAGTGCGACGTGGAGGCTATTGCCGAAGGTACCGTCGTGTTCCCGAACGAGCCGCTGCTGCGCATTACAGGACCGATTCTACAATGTCAGCTTCTGGAAACGCCGCTGCTGAACCTGATCAATTTCCAAACCCTGATCGCCACCAAAGCCGCGCGCATGCGATTGGTAGCACCCGATGACGCGTTGCTGGAATTTGGCCTGCGCCGTGCCCAAGGCCCAGATGGTGGCATGACGGCCAGCCGGGCGGCCTATATCGGCGGCTTCGACGCTACCTCCAACGTACTGGCCGGAAAACTGTACGGCATTCCCGTGAAAGGTACCCATGCCCACAGCTGGGTCATGTCGTTCGATACCGAACTGGAATCGTTTGAAACCTACGCAAGGTACCTGCCCAACAATGTCACATTGCTGGTGGATACCTACGACACAATTCAAGGGGTAAAGAACGCGATCATCGTGGGGCAGCAACTGCGCGTCCGCGGCCACGATCTGGGCGGCATCCGGCTAGATTCGGGCGATCTGGCCTACCTTAGCATCGAAGCCCGTAAGATATTGGACGCTGCCGGATTTGAGAAAACATCCATCGTCGCCAGTAACGACCTCGACGAGCACATTATGGACAGCCTGAAACAGCAGGGTGCTAAAATCAACGTGTGGGGCGTAGGTACCAAACTGGTCACCGCCTACGACCAGCCCGCCCTGGGTGGCGTGTACAAACTGGCCGCACTGAAAAACGAAAGGGGCGAGTGGGAAAATAAAGTCAAATTATCCGAGCAGACCATTAAAACCTCCACGCCGGGTATCCAGCAGGTGCGCCGATACCGCAATGACAGGGGCTTCGTGGCGGATATGATTTTTGATGTGCGTATGGAAGTAAGTGAAAAAGCGACGATGGTCGATCCCTACGACTTTACGCGTCAGCGCAGGTTCGATACGCGCTATCAATCGGAGGATTTGTTGAAGCCAATTTTTCGCGCTGGAAAACAATGCTACGAAATTCCGGCCATAGAAGACACCAAACAGCGCGTACAGCACCAGCTCAGCCAGTTGCACGAAGGTACCCGGCGTTTTGTGAACCCGCATACCTACCCCGTGGGCCTGGAAAAAGGGCTCTTCGATACAAAAACAGCCTTGATTTTAAAACTTAGGGGCGGGGAGTGAGTTTGGTTTAAGTACAGGAGTACAGGAGTACAGGAGTACAGGAGTACAGGAGTACGAAGGGCTGGGCTGGTGCACCAGCAAAGGCACAAAGTATTTTTTGATTGAAGAGTAGGTACCCTTGGCGTCCGAATTTCCCTTCAACAATTACACAATTACACAATTACACAATTACACAATTACACAATTACACAAATGAAAACAGCCGGTGTCGTCGGCGCGGGAATTGGGGGCATTGCTGCGGCGATTCGCCTGGCGGTGAAGGGCTACCGGGTCGAGGTGTTCGAAGGCAATAGCTACCCCGGCGGGAAGTTATCGTCTTTTGAAATCAACGGCTACCGCTTCGATGCTGGTCCATCGCTGTTCACGATGCCGCAGTTGGTCGACGATCTTTTTCGTTTGGCGGGCAAGAATCCAACGGATTATTTTCAGTACCAGAAACTCCCCGAAACTTGCCGGTACTTTTATGAAGACGGTACCCGCTTCACCGCTGACGCCGAGCCAGCGCTACTGGCCAAAACGATTGAAAAGTACCTGGGCGAACCCGCCGAACAGGTACTGGCGCATCTACGGGACAGTGCGGTAAAGTACGAGGTGACCGAGAAACTGTTTCTGCACCGATCATTACATAAGGTAGGTACCTACTTCAACCGCGATGCGCTGAAAGGGTACCTTAACCTGGGCAAGCTGGATGCTTTCCGAAGCATGAATCAGGCTAACAGCAGCCGATTCACCGATCCGCGCGCAGTGCAGCTTTTCAACCGCTACGCCACCTACAACGGCTCCGATCCTTACCAGACCCCCGCGACGATGAACATCATTCCGCATCTGGAATACAACATCGGAGCCTTTTTTCCAAAGGGAGGTATGGTAGCGATTACCAACAGTCTGGTGAAACTGGCGGAGGATTTGGGCGTGACTTTTCACTATACTAGTCCGGTCGAAAAACTGCTCATCGATGGGAAGCGGATTTCGGGCGTACAGGTGAAGGGCGAAGCGCTGAGCTACGACATAGTGATCAGTAATATGGATGTGGTCAATACTTTCCGCAAGCTCCTGCCCGACGCCCGGCAGCCCGAGCGTATTTTGCGGCAACCCAAGTCCAGTTCGGCGTTGATTTTTTATTGGGGCGTTAAAAAGCAGTTCCCCGAGCTGGGGCTGCATAATATCTTTTTCAGTAAGGACTACGCCACCGAATTCCACCATATTTTCCAACAAAAAACCATTCACCACGATCCGACGGTGTACATCAATATTACCGCCAAATACGAACCCAACGATGCGCCCGCTGGCGGCGAAAACTGGTTTGTGATGGTGAATGCACCCGCCAATGATGGGCAGGATTGGGGTACCCTCATCGCCGAAACGCGCCAAAACATTCTGACCAAAATCAGCCGTCAATTGGGTGAAAACATTGAAACCCTAATCGAAGCCGAGGATGTACTCGATCCGCGACTGATCGAAAGCCGCACGTCGAGTTCGCAGGGCGCTTTGTACGGCAATAGCTCCAACAATCGCTTCGCGGCTTTCCTGCGCCACGCCAATTTCTCGCGGCAGTTCAACAACCTGTACTTTGTAGGCGGTAGCGTACATCCGGGCGGAGGGGTACCTTTGTGTTTGCTGTCGGCCAAGATTGCGACGGAAATGGTGAAGTGAAGTTTTTGTTGAAAAGTAGTACCTTGTCTGTTTTCTGACGCTTTGCTCAATAGATAATGCAAGACCAAAACGTACGCTGGCTACAACGTTTCGCAAATTTCAAAAAGGCCCTCGCCAAATTAGCGGAGGTATTTGAAGATCGGGAAGACGACTTATCTGACTTGGAACAAGAAGGTATGATCCAGCGATTTGAGTACACCTTTGAACTGGCCTGGAAAACCTTGCAGGATTTGTTACGATACAAAGGTTATCTCGACATCGCTGGTCCCAATCCAGTTTTGGAGCAAGCGCTCAAAGATGGGTACCTTACCGATGCCGAAGGCTGGAAAGCCATGAAGAAATCGCGTGAACTCACTTCGCATACCTACAATTCCGAAACGGCCGAAGAAATTGCCGATAGTATTCGGTTCAGCTATTACAAGCTTCTGGTAGATTTAGACAAAAGATTGGATGCAGAACGTGGCGGACAGCAGACCTCACTAATTGACACATGAAATACGGATTGTCCAATACTACTCTGGAAGAAATTCTGGCGGTGTTTCGGGAAAATAGCCACGTGGAGGAAGTTATTCTCTTCGGTTCGCGAGCCAAAGGTACCTACCGTCCTGGCTCTGATATTGACCTGGCCGTGAAAGGAAAGGATCTCACTTTTCAGGAATTCATCAAGCTACTGGTCAAGCTGGATGAGTTGGAAATACTCTATAAAATTGACGCTATCAACTACCAAACCATCAAGAGCCAGGAACTCCTCGACCACATTAGCCGGGTAGGAGTTAGCCTTCTGCAAACTGCTGCCCCGTGAAATTTCTAACGAAAGTCCTCAAATACCTTCTGGTTCTGGTGGTCGTGCTGGTAGCTGGAATTGCCATTTTTGTTAACACCGCTCCGCAGTTTGGCGCGGCGGCGGAAGGTACCCGGCTGGCGCGGATGAAGGCCTCGCCTGAGTACCGCGAGGGTGCCTTTGTGAACCTGATCCCCACGTCGATGGACATGAGTGCGGGGCAGGTGGGAGAAACGCTCGAAGAATTCATTACTGCCAAAAATACCCGCCCCGACCAGCCCCTGCCCGTCGATTTTGCGGACAAGGTACCCCCATCGGATAGCCTGTTGCACATCACCTGGTTTGGGCACTCGGCGGTACTGCTCGAGCTGGAAGGCAAGCGCATTCTGCTCGATCCGATGCTCGGCCCGGCCGCGTCGCCCGTGCCGTTTTTTGCCCAGCGCTTTGCCTACCGTGCTCCCATCGACATGGCACAGTTTACCAATATCGACGCCGTCGTTATCTCCCACGATCATTACGATCATCTGGATTACGGTTCCATCCAGAAACTGGACGCGCAGGTCGGGCATTTCTACGTGCCACTGGGGGTAGGTGCGCATCTGGAACGCTGGGGCGTGGATAGCACCAAAATCACCGAACTCGACTGGTGGCAGTCAGTAGAAGCGGAGGGGATTACTTTCACCGCTACCCCCGCGCGGCATTTCTCAGGCCGGGGGCTCACCGACCGCAACTCCACGCTCTGGGCTTCTTGGGTCGTGCAGGGGCGGAAAAATAAAGTCTATTTCAGCGGCGACAGCGGCTACGGGCCGCATTTCAAACAGATCGGTGCGCGCTATGGCCCGTTTGATCTCGCGATGATGGAGTGCGGCCAATACAATGAAAAGTGGAAAGCCATTCACATGATGCCCGAACAAACCATGCAGGCTTTTCTCGATCTGAAAGGGAAAGTACTGCTGCCGATTCACTGGGGGGCCTTCAACCTGGCGGTACATCCCTGGACTGAAAGCGTGGAGCGGCTGAACCGCGCCAACAGGACGAATGTGTTCATTGCCACTCCCATCATCGGCACAAGGTACCCCGTTGCTACGCATCCACCCACCCAACGCTGGTGGGAGCCACTGGTGGCCGAATAGTACACGCCCCACCTAATCCTAAATACCTAAGGAACGGAATTTGTAACGCATACCCGTGTGGGCAGTATCCTCACTACGGAACTACGGGCTATCTGTAACACCGAGTGGCGCTGCCAGATGTATATTTTTCAAATGCTTAAAATCAACTGACCATGAAAACCATGAAAAACATTACTTACATTTTGTTCGTAGCTCTGGCACTTAGTGCCTGCTCCAATAAGATGACCTTTCAGGATTCCTCGGTTGTGCCGGCAGCTTCGGGCGATGTCAAAGTGAAGAAAGACAAAAACGATAACTATGCGATCACGGTAAACGTGAGGAACCTAGCGGAGCCCAAAAAGTTGAGTCCGGCGCGGGAGGTATACATTGTCTGGATGCAATCTGACCGAGATCTGGTTAAAAAGCTGGGACAGATCTCTGTCGGTTCGGGGATGTTTAACAAGTCGCTTTCGGGTGAACTGACGGCCACCGAAACCGTCAAGCCCGATCGAGTGTTCATCACCGCCGAAAACGACGCCCAAACGCTGAACCCCAGCACGGAGATGATATTGACGATAAAATAATCCTCTGGAAATTTATTCGGATTAGCCTACTAACTGTAACACCGTATTTCGAACAATGAGGCGGGTGAAGTAGGAGAGGGATGCCCTACCTTTATCGTCAGGCTGGTAGTAGTAATGGGTTTGTCAAACTCAATGCTATTCCTGGTCTGATGATTGTCCATCTTCTCAAACACGACATTTTCTTGATCGTCGAGCAACTGATAATGCTGCACACAAAATGGCATTACGTTTTCCGGATGGTGCATCAATACGGTTTCGGCAGGGTGATCGTAATCGGTATCGAAAAATAGCTCTACTCGCTTTATTTCCTGCTTTTGTGGCCAGGACAACGTCAACGTAGGTTGCGGATCGTTAAAATCAGCGACCCACGCATTGGGCTGGTGGGTAGGCCGCTGTAAACCATTACGAATATTCTCGGGCTGATAGCAGTCCACATCCGCTTCCAGTTTGAAAGCCAGGTTTTTGCCGGCCGGCCGCCGTTGCGGACACCAGAACTCGAAAGCATCCACGCCGATGTCTTCGGTAGGCTCCTGTTTGCCGTAGTTCGATACGGCAGGATTGATGGAGTTGAAAACGGAGAGCAAACCCGTAATGCGTTGCGGAGAGTACTTTAAAAGTACTTTTTCATTCATTTGAAGTACCAAGAAAGCATAGGTAGGTACTTTAAAGGTTGAGTTGAAGTCAAGCCGTAGGCAGTTTCTTCCTTTTTGCAAAGCGATTGTTTTTTTCTCCAGAATCACATCGGGAGAATGGCTGTCCTTTCGGCTGCATACCCGAAGTTCTATATCCAGATCGGTAGTTTCCGAAGCATAGGGATGAATCGTGACCTGCGGCATTTTTCCGGCCGCTACCGGAATCATCTGGGCGGTGGCGAACTGCATCGGGGTTGTTTCTGCCTCTTCGGGTAGTTCGGTGAGCGATAAGGTACTTGACACAGAAATTTTAGCCTTCCGTACTAAGTCTTCTTCGTCTTTTAAAAGTAGATTAGGTATATGCTGACCCGTTTTCAGTAGTTCTTTTTGCAGGATTTTTACATTTTCTTCTCTGGCTAACTCGGCGGGTAACCAGCCTTTTTCCGCACAGATTTTTGCCGCCATACCTACCGCCTGTCCGCCGTGAGCACTGGTAGCCATCACCCGCGACGAGCCAAAGGCTACGTGCGAGGCGGAAATGATACGACCGGCGATGAACAGGTTTTTAACATTTTTCGAGTAATGGCAGCGGTACGGAATGCCGTAAATTCCTTTGCTATGCCACTGGTTGCAGCCGGGTTTTTCGCTGAATACCCCGTCGGCGGGATGCAGATCGATGCTCCACCCGCCAAAGGCTACGTCGTCGTAGTGAGGGCGCTGCTCTACGACATCCTGCTGAACAAGCATATAATCCCCTCAAAGCGGCGGCTTTCGCGCTTGCCGGGTATGGTACCTACCCATTCGAGTGTCAGGTTCTCGGCCTCGGGAAACTTGCCGGAATTTTTGATATAGTCCCACACGCCATAAATCACCTTCCAAAGCTCCCACTTGATTGTTTCGGTATCATGCACCGTATCGAGCCGACCGCCGTATTCGAGCCACCACAGGCGACACCCGAAATCCTGGGTGTTAAAGCTGCGAAAGCGGGGTATCTTGTGGGTCACATCCAGGGCGAAACTCGGGGCAACGTACTTCACCGGCTTGCCTACATCCTTGGAATAGAAGTACATCGAATGCCCCAGTAACTCGCCATACTCGGCCGAGGGGGCAAATTTTTCCCCGAATTCATCACTTGCTTCGGCCCCCATGCGGAAAGCCGCGCCTGCCAGAAAACCAACGATACCATCACCGGAAGCATCGCAGAAAAGTGGCGCGGACAACTCATAATGCGTGGAATTCTGGGAGCAGAACGCGATGATTTTGGTGATTTTATCGGGGTCGTTAGGATCTTTTTCCAACTCGTACACGGCGGTGTTGAGCAGAAGAGTGATGTTGGGCTCGCTCACTACTTTTTCCAGCGTGATCGTATCGAAAATCAGCGGATTGCCTTCGGCATTGCGGTACATATTCTCGACCAAAAGCTCGTCAATGACGCCCCCTTCCCGCGCCCAGCGGTTGTTGTTGCCCATGTGCGAGGTAGCGCCCAAAATCCACAACCGTACCTCCGACGAAGCGTTACCACCAAGTACCGGGCGATCCTGGACAAGAATGACCTTGATACCCGCCCGGGCGGCGGTAATGGCGCAGCAAACGCCCGACAGCCCCCGCCCACGACGACGAGATCGGCGGAAAGTTCGGATTTTGGGGTAGTACGTTGGGTGGTGGGGTTCGAAAGTAGCATAAGTCTTATTTTAAATCGTTGGTGGTGTGTTACATGCGCCTGCCAACTGGGTCGACATTCTTTATTTTAAATCCAGTGTTTCTTCCAGCGCGGTAAAGCCAGTCGGTTTCATTACTCTGATCAGCAGGCTTTTATCAAAACCTCGCACTGGTACTACCATTTCCCTGCTTTCACCGGGCTGCAAATCTGGAATCGCAAGGATTTTACCCGAAATAGAAAGGGTGTATCCCATGACCGGGTAGGCCGGAAAATCGCTTCTGGCCTGTACCCGAAGTACCAGTTCATGTACCCCCTGCCCACCCGCTGTGAAGCGTACTTTCTCAACCGTCAGGGGCGCCATTTCCTGTTGGTAGGCCGTGTAGGCGGGCCGGGGCGTGCGGTCGGGTTGCACCAGCCCCCAGGGTCGGTAGCCGTTTGGGTTGGTCAGGTAGTAGCGGCTTTGGTAGTCGTTATAAGTCCACCAGGATGCTCCTACCACATACGGACGCTTCCGAATTTCTTCCACTACCTCACGCACATGCTGAGCCTGCCCGGCTTCACCGGCAGGAGCGTCGGCCCGGGTACCCCACTCACTGATTAAGATGGGCTTATCGGGGTAGAGCTGATTGATATAGTCTAATGCTTTAGCATGATTTCCGTAAATATTGACGGAGACAAAATCGACGTACTGACTGGCTTCGTCTTCCGGTTTTTCTGGTCTGGCGTTGAGACGGTTGCTGGCGAAAGTATACAGCCGGGTAGGGTCCAGTTCCCGCGCATAATCGATCATGTCTTTGGTCCAGCGCTGACCAGCGGGCTGATCGGAGAGGTACTCGTTGCCCACGCTGTAGGCAATCACGCTAGGATGGTTCCAGTCACGCTCGACCATTTCGCGGAATTGTTGCCGGAACTTTGTCCGGATGGTATCATTATTGAGTTGGTTGGGCGTAAGTTGCCAGTTGCCCGCTTCGGTGACAATCAGCATGCCGTACTGATCAGCCAGATCGTAAAAATATTCCGAGGGAGTATAGTGCGTCAAACGCTGAAACTCCATTCCGGCCTCCTTCATGAGCCGGAAATCCTTCTCAACAAGCCAGTCGGGTTCCAGCGAGCCAAGACCCGGATAATCGAGCACGCGATTCCCGCCGCCCAACCGCACGGGCTGACCGTTGAGCAGGAGTTGCGCATTCCGTACTTCAATCTTCCGAATCCCGAATCGCGTAGCCATCGTATCCTGTCCGACCACAGATTCCAACTGATATAGTGTTGGCGAATTTATATTCCAGAGCCGGGTTTGCGCCGCCGTGAGGCTGGTTTCAGATTCCACGAGTATCGTTTGCCCCGCCGGGATGTTCGTAGCTTTCGTTTTCCATTTCAGCGGAAGTACCTGTTCTCCCAACCGTATCAGGTAGTTGACCTGAGGAGAAACAGCCTGCCGAGACGTATTTCTGACAAGTACCTTAGTCGTGAGGGTGGAGGTACCTTTGGCCAGATCGGGCGTAGCTTCTACCTTCAGATTCTCTACATACACTTCCGGCTCTACGGTGAGGTACACGGGTCGGGTCAGTCCGCCGTAGTTGATCCAGGCCGGAAATGAGCCGTTAATATCGTCGTTGTCCTTCACCGCCGGAACGGTATTCAGCTTCCAGACATCATTATTGACCGATACGGCCAACAGGTTATCGCCTTCCCGCAGGTAGTCAGTCACGTCAAAGTGAAATGGGGTGTAGCCCCCTTCGTGGGTACCTACCGGCTGGCCATTCAGCCAGACCTTGGTGAGGTAAAAGGCTGCGTCGAAATGCAGAATTACGCGTTTTCCAGCGACAGGTTTCCAGCCAAATGATTTGCGGTACCAGGCCGTGCCCGTATAAAAAAGGTACCTTGGGTCAGCCGAAAAACAATGAGGTACTGTCACTTTATCCTGGCGGTTGGTTCTGGTAATACTATCAAGGTACCACTTCCCAATTACACCCCGGTCGGCTAGATCGAGCGCGAAGGTCCATTCCCCATGCAGCGGAATAGCATTAGGTACCTTGATGGTATACTGCCCCATAACCGGCGCGGCCAGGAACAGGATGACTATAAATTGGGAAAGGATTCGTTTCATTCTTTAGGGTTCGTTCGGCAAGCAACAGGGTATCAGGCCTTTTTGACTTTATCTAGTTATAAATCGTTATTTTTGTCCAAAAAACAATTCGCTATGGCCGTTTCGCAATCATCCAGCCGACTCAGCAATCTTCAATTAGAATTGCTCAAACTATATCCTTACAATGTTTCTGACAATGAGGTGAGAGATATAAAAAAATTGCTCGCCAACTATTTTGCCAATAAAATTGACTCAGAAATGGATCAGCTTTGGGATGAAAAAGCTTGGGATGCTCAGACCATCGAAGGATGGAAAAAGGAGCATTTGAGAAGCCGGATTGATTCATGAAAGTAGTCCTCGACATCAACGTACTATTGATTTGCTTACCTGTAAAATCGCCGTATCGACCTATTTTCGATGCTCTCAAAAACGGAAGATTTGAATTGATAATCAGCAATGATATATTATTCGAATACCACGAAAAACTTGCTGAAAAAACTACAGCTTCGATAGCGGATAATGTGGTCAAACTCTTACTTTCTCTTGACAACGTTACCTTACAATACATTTCTTTTAAGTGGGATATCATGCAAAATGATCCTGACGATAATAAGTATGTCGATTGCGCATTGATAGCCAATGCTGATTTTTTAGTTTCTGAGGATAAACACTTTAACATATTCCAGAACATTGGTTTTCCAGCTTTGAAAATCATAAGGATTGACGAGTTTTTGAGCTACTGGGTTTGATTTCCAGCCGCTTGTTACGCTCCCGCGTCGACCAGCCAATCCAGGCGGCTACCGCTACAATAAGCAGCCCCACCCCGGCAATCAAACCGACGTCTTCTCCTGAATTAATACCTAGCCCCGCTATACTAAGCCCCGTTAACGCAAAGCTGATGGCAATGGCCCGCAGAGCAAAGGTATTTTGAGAATCCGAAGATTTGTCCGTGGCTTCCATTACTTCGATAGTAGGTACTACTCTGCTGCTCAACCAATTTTGATAAGTAACATATTGTAAATCCTGGGTTTTGCTACCATAAATAACCCATTCGTACAGAGCCAGCAGCAGGAAAGGTACCCCCACGCCGACCGACATTTCGGCCGCCCGGCTCAGCGAATAATCGAAAAGCAAGGGTGAGATGAATTTGAAGAAAATCCCGATACCCAGGCTGATCAGCGATACCATCAGGATCGAGCGGGCATTCTGCCGTTTGGAGAAGAGCGTCCAGACTACCGGCAACAACAACGAACCGCCCGAGATCGCCCCTACGCTCAGCACCAGATTGACCAGTCCGCCAATATGCGGCACCGCCAAAGCGATACCAATGGTAATGAAGCCAAATACGACCGTCATGCTGCGCCCTACCCGCACCTGGATTTTTTCGCTGGCTGTGGTATTGATCAATTTCAAATACACATCATTGGTAAATACCGCCGCCAGCATATTCAGCAGAGTATTTGCCGTACTCGCCGTGGCCGAGACCATGGCGGCGAGCATCAATCCTACGAGTCCGGCGGGAAGTACCAATTGCGCCATGAGCATGTAAGCACCCTCCGATTCCAGACCGGTAAGGTCGGGCCTGAGCGAGCGAAAAATCATGGGAGGGAGCATCCACAGGAAAGGACTTATAGAATATAATCCAGCAAAAAGATAGGCTACTTTTTTGGACTCGCGCGGTGTACGTACGCTGGTGTATCGCTGCACGAAAGCCCAACTACCGCCAATGTAGATGATGTGGTACATGACAAAGGCCAGCGTAAAACCGAGGGTATATTCGCCATTGAATACCTTGAAAAAATCGTTGGGTACCTTCTGCACAAAAGCCCCGAATCCATCAGTCCGTTCCAGCGCGAGGGGTACCACAATAAGTACCGCCGCCAGCAGGATCACGAATTGTAGCACATCCGTGACCAGTACGGCCCACAGGCCGCCCAGGGCAGTGTACAAAATCACCATCAACCCCAGCACAATGATGCAGGTTTCGAGCGAAAAAGGCGTGGCCACGTAGACCAGCTTGCCGACCGGATAAAGTACCCCGCCGATGGTAAAAAGCGTAAAGAGGGTCAGGAGGTAGGTAAAAAGCTGCTGTACCCGGGTACCCAGCCGACGGCCAATGTACTCGGCGGCGGTCATGGCGTGGGTACGTTTCCAGCGGGCTGCAATGAAGTAGGCCGTCACCAACCCGCCGATGCACATGGACAATTGGATAGTAATGGCTACGAAACCCAGATCATAGGCAATCGACCCCCACACCACAAAGGTACCTGCCGACAGAAAACTCATGAACAGCGACAGCCCGCTTACCCACCAGGGAGCGGCTTCCCCGGCGGCAAAAAAGGATTTGGAGTCGGTACCCGTCCGGGCGAAGGCCAGGCCTACCACCATCTGGAATACCGCAAATACGGCCATGACTATGAAATCGAGTTGTTGCAATTAATGGAAAGTTGAAAATTGAAAGTGGACCCTGCTTTTTTATTCACTCATTCAAAACTAACTACCTCTATCCCCCAGGGTGGAAGCTGCTTGCGGGTAGGCGATTTTCCGGCCAAAGTCATCGTGAAGTCCGTAGCTTGCGCGCGGTCGTTCAGCAGGATTACGAACTTCTTTTTGCTATCCACTGATTCGGCAAGAATATAGTCGATGACAGGTTGATCTACTTTCACCCAATCTTCGCTGATGACCAGATTGGCCTTCTCGCCGTTGACAGTGCCGGGGGCAAAGCCGTAGGTCTGGTGAGGCCCTACTTTGGGGGTGACGAATCCGCGCGGGAAAGATACTTTGCCGTGGGAGCGCAGCTCAGCCTCAGAAAGCAGATAATCGGTAATCCAGCCGATCTGCCACCAGGCATGGTGCGGGTAGGGCCCGGCCCCTTTGTTCATAGCCTGCCAGTAGTACGAGGCCACGCTGGTTTTGGGGTCCACGAAAGCGTCGCGACCTACCGCTGCCGCCCGCGCCATATCGGCAAAAAGCGGCTCGCCCGTCAGCTCATTCATTCGGATAAACATCCCAGCATGACTGGCCAGCTGGATGGGGCCGCCACGATTGGCCGAGCCGAAAATGCCGCCATGCTCGAAGCTGAGGCCAGCCTGCGAAATTTCCCAGTCTTCACGCGGGGTACCATTGACCATCTTGGGCGAATGGTCGGGAATAGGGTGTGTATAAATAGAACTCGTGTAGATTTTTGCGGCTTTGATGGCCGCTTCCTTGTAGCTTTCCTTTTTCGTCAGATCATAAAGATCCAGCAGCGCCTGCGCCGATTGCCCGGTGGCAAAATCCGGGGCATAGCGGGCATCGCCGCACACGCCCAGAAAACTACCCCGATTTACCCCGTTTTTGACAAACCAGTCGGCCCCTTTTTTCGCAGCTTCCAGGTACTTGGGGTCTTTCAAAATGCGGTAAGCTACCAGTAAGCCGTAGAAGGTCGGGCGGTAGTCGGCCACGTCTTCAAAGAGCTCTTGCTGCGATTTGTGATCATAAGCTACCGACCAGCTACCGTCGGGCTTTTGCCAGCGGAGCAGGTTTTCGGCACCCAGCCGGAGGCGGTCTTTGAGCTGCTGATTGTTGGGTTCAAACAAGAGCATATTACCCACATCGAGCATGATGTAGTAGGTGACGGCCATGGGTTCTACCACTTCGCCCCATTCCTCCACAAATTTCTTTTTCTTGGCCAGGTAGTATTGTCCGATGGCGGCCCCCTGAAAAAAGCCCGGTTCGGTCTGTTGCTGGGTGAGCTTGAAATTCAGGGCGTAGGGTAGTACATTCTCGGTCAGGTCGGGATCATGGGTTGCTTTGCCCAGCATCCACATGGCCCCGTAGTCTGAGTTTTTCATGGCGTCCCTATTAGAGCCTACGACACCCCCGAGGTACGATTGTGCCCCAATCTTCAGACCTTCAAAGTCTTCGATATTCCACATCGACGTTTTCGGGTCGGTGAGGTAGTGGTGCATCTGCTCGATGCGGTCGGTCAGAGATTGGGTACTTTGCCGGAGCGCCAGACCTTCCTTGAATTGGTAGATGTCATAAATGGCATGGTTGAGGGTTTTGAACCAGTCACCATCCACCAGGCTATACCGGAACGAGTACGTCAGACTTTCGCCCGTACCGCGTTCCGAGGCGTACTCGCCCAGCACGGGGTAATACAACGTGGGCGAAAGCTGCCCTTTGCGGTTCATGTGCGACAGGCCGATCCGCCATTCGGTCTGAGTGATTTTATCCTTAGCCCAGGGATCGCGCCCCAGGCCGGGCTCGGGGATGACGGCCAGCGTTACGCCGCTTTTGGTACTTACCAGCGGGGCCAACGTACTGGCAGTGCGCTCGCAGTACACCACCGGCAGTTTCGGAATGCCGAATCCGTAGGCATAGGCCTTGGCAAAATTATCCTGCATGTAGTTTCCCTGAAAGTACCCTGGCACCGACGTCCACCCCATCTTGGCCACGCTAATCGTTGCTAACGAAGGACTGGCCAGTGAAAAGTACCCTTGCTTCTTGGGAGTCAGGGTTTGGGTGATGACCACGTCCGTGGGGTACTTTTCGTCCAGCTTCCAGTCGGTAGTCAGGGTAGCTACTTCGGTTTCTGAGGTGAACTGAAGGTGGTTTTTGTCCACCATTTTTTCCGTAGTCGGGAAGAAATGGTAGGCTTTGCCCGCCGTATTCAGCGCCACGGCGGTGGTACTTTCCTGCCACTGCTTCTGCTGATAATGGTAGTTTTCTTCGGGAAAAGTCCCCCCCGTACTTTTCTCAAAAGTTTGGGCGGCCTGGTCAGAAGGTTTTGTTTCGGAATAGATCAGGGTGTACTCACCTGAGGGCGTGAGTTGGGTATCCCATTTGTTATTTTTTCGAATGGCAACCTTTTGAATTTGCCATCCCCGGGAGGTATTGTGCCACTGAATGCGTAGGTGGTCGTTGGCCAATTGGACAGATTTTTGTCCCTGCACCAAAGTCACAAAACCCGCTGCTAAAAGAAAAGTCAGAAAAAAGAATCGTCTATTGATCATTAGGTCTTTGTGTATCGTGGTTGTGAAAAACCAATTGCCACTGGCGCGGCCTTTTCGTCTTATATTTTTTCCAAAGCTTCAATCCCAGGTACCTTATAGTTTTGGAGTAACTGGTAGTTGGCCGCCGAGAGCTTAATTTTTTTTTCAATCAAATCACCGATCATTTTTTTGATTGTATCCCGATCGTCATTCTTGATAATCAAAGCGATGATCTTTTGATTCTGGATACTGTTTCGGTCGCTGATTTGCGTGAGGAGTTTGTCACTCAAACCCTTTTGCAGGGGTACCTTTTGTAATTTATTCAGGGCCGCTACCTGGGTATAATAAGAGAGCGAATCGTAGTTTTGAATCAGAAAATCCTGCATCTCCTTCCGGGCAAACAATTTTTCGGGAATTTTCTCGACGGCGTTTTTAGGAAAGTACCCCTTCCCCGTTCGTACCAACTCAATGATCTCCGGCAGATTTTGCTCAAACTGAGCTTCCGACAAATGGTCGATCAGATAGTAGTTTGCCGAAGCGGTGTTATAACCGATAATTTTCGCAATCATCGCTTTATCAAGCTGCCGCTGGGTATGCTGGCGAATCGAGTCTACGACGGCCCCGTTGGCGATGTGCCACAGCGTGTAACAGGTAAAAAGCGCCCCGTCGATCACTTCGTCTTTGATGGCCTCAATGGTAGCACCCGAGTAGCCGTCTACGGTTTCATCGGCCTTCACTACCAACTCATGCGCCGGAAGTCCCGTAAAAATCAGGTCGTGATTGGTCAGGATACTTTGGAGTTTGGCATAATCCGCCAGCGTAAAGGGTTTGTGGTCCAGCTTGGTCAGCGGGTCGTAGGGTTGGGTCTGGTAGTCGATGAACTCGCCGATCAGATTCCAGTTAAAAATAACGTTCACGTTGTAGCAGATCCCTTCTTCACATACCGGAGCCATGATATTGGCCGAGTACTTTTCCAGCTTATCGCCCCAGCGTACTTCCTCCACCTCGAAAGATCCGCCATTATTCGTTTCTATCTCAAAGGCAGGGCCAGGCTTGTTCACCAGATACGTAAACAAGCCCACGACTGCCATCAAAACAGAAATGACAAGCTTCATTTTACAACTTCCATCAAGGTACCTCCCAGGTTGTAGTCCTGCTCTCTGGGTAAAGTCGGATCACCTACCCCTTCGATCATCATCGCTTCCAGCTTCGGGAAATAATTTTGGTACACTCCCCTGGGGGTAGTTTTCTCTTCCTTGCAAATGGCGGCGGCCATCCCAAGTACTTCGCCCATCATACCCGTCGTACGCATCAGGCGCACGGTACCCAACGCCACGTGCGACACGCTGATGTCACGTCCCGCCATCATCAGATTGTCGATGTTTTTGGAATACAGACAGCGAAATGGAATGGGGTACGGGTAGATTTTGATATGCTTGGCGATGGACTTAAAGGCCGCACCGGGGAAAAGCTTGGAGTTTTCGGGATCGGGATAGTGTAGGTCGATGGTCCAGGAAGTAGGGGCAGTTCCGTCGGGATACACGCGCTGGTCGGTCAGATCCTGCTCGATGAGTACATAGTCTCCTTTCAAGCGTCTGGATTCGCGCTTTCCTGCCACGTAAGCAACCCATTTGAGCGCATCATGGGCAAACTTCTCCTTATTGGCAGCATGGTTTTTCAGATACGACCAGTTGGAATAGACCGCCAGCATCCCGTAATCGCGGATTTGCTCGAAATCCATCGTCATATCCAGGCCCATGCCCGTTTCCCATTCCCAGTCGCCCTTGGTGATTTCCTCGGCTTTGGCTTCGTTCCAGGGTAGTCCCCATTGTATATCGGGGAAAGAAACGGGATGATCGAGCTTCTCCGAAAACCATTGCACCGAGGCGCCCATCGTCAGGTTGTCGGCTACTTCGGGCGCCGTTTTTTCTCCGTAGACATCGCGGCTTTCGCGGCCAGTCATGTACTCGGCCCCGGCCAGGAAGCCAATGGTACCATCGCCGGTGCAATCGGCAAAGAGGGGCGCTTCAAAGTACACCTTCTCTCCTGTTTCGATGTTGGTGGCATATACCTTTTCTATTTTACCTCCCTTAGTATCCACTTTGTTGGCGTGGTAGTTCAGGAAGAGCGAAATGTTGGGTTCGGCCAGAACGGCTGCCATTTTCTTGTCGTCCTCGTAATATTCTTTCGGCTGGGCGTTTCCTCCCTCCGAAGGACCGATTTCATTGACGAGGTTTCCCAGCGCCGGGTAGGGTTCCAGGTTAATCCGCCCGCCCAGGTGGACCCGTACTTCGGAGCTATTGTTACCGCCCAGAACGGGGCGATTCTGGATCAAGGCTACCTTCACACCTTTTCGGGCGGCTGAGATGGCAGAGCAAGTACCCGCCATGCCACCGCCTACCACCACGAAGTCGAAGCTACCTGCGTTCTTGGGATTCTTGTCAAAACCGAAATACGCGTTGCGGTACTCGGTTAGCTTTTCCTTATCCTCGATGGGTTTGAAATTGGGATCGCTGGTGAAAATAATGGCATCGCAACGGCCATTGAAGCCCGTCAGATCTTTCAGGGCGATCTTATTCTCTTTCTGCGTGATTTTCACCGTTCCGCCGTCGGACCAATTCCACTTGCCGTTGTCTTTGCCGAATGTTTTGGCGAGCGGCTTGTCATTGATCAGTAATTGAAATTGTCCGGCCGCATCCTTATCCGACCATTGGGCGGTCCAGTTGCGGGTGCGAACGTACACTTTGTACGTGCCGGTTTCGGGAAACGTGACAGTCGTGCTGGCGTTTTCCACCGGGCGGCCCATGCCGTGGGCCATCAGGAAGGAAGAACCCATCACATCCATAAACTGCTGGTCGATGGACCAGCCGCCTTTATTGTCGAAACTTTCGGCTTCGACGAATACCGTAGCGGGCTTTTGCGCCAGGGCGAATGGACTGGAAAGCAAGAAAAGAAAGATCAGTCGTTTCATGAATACAGTTGCGTTGATTTTAGAGGCTCAATGGATGAATCGCGTTCGGGCTCGGATAATTCCACGCCGAATTGCCCGTATGAGTGAGGTACCTTTACCCGCGAGGTGAAAATAGGCGAATTAAAAACCGTTACAAGTTCGGATAATTTTTAATTCAGGCTTGGTGAAAACAAAAAAGCGGCTCCCGAACGACAAGAGCCGCTTTATAACCAATTTAACCTATGAGAAAAAACGTATGCATGTGACAGTCTTTTTATTGCCAGTCAGGATTCTGTTCCAATTCCGGATTGGCGTTCACCTCATCCTGTGGGATCGGGAAGTACTTGTTCTTGGCCTGCACTGGACGCGATGGGTACACCGAGTTAGTCGCTTTGGGAATCACCGTCAGAAAACGATCCGTGCGGGTCAGATCATACCAACGGTCACCCTCGGCAAACAACTCCCAGGAACGCTCCTGAAGTACGGCATCGATAAATGAATCTTTGCTGAGTCCGGTGGCCAGGTTTGGTAACCCGGCTCTGCTCCGAACCGCATTGATATAGCCGTAAGCTTTGGCGGTCCCCCCGTTCATGCGGGCTTCGGCCTCGGCGGCAATCAGGTAAATATCGGCCAAGCGCAGAATGGGAATATTCACGATGGTACCCGTGGTCGAAACCGGATCACGGTATTTTCGGATCAATACACCCTCAGTGGTAATTGGGGTAATGTCTTTCTGGGGCACAATCTTTCCAGCTTTATTGACATAGGAAGTTGCCAGTAATTGAAGGCGTTTATCTGTAGGATCGAACGAATTGTAAAAATCCTGATACGCAAACATGGAGCCATACGAAGTACGGGCGTACTCGACTCCCGCGCTACCCGAAGGGCCCGTGAGGCCTACTAATTGATGACCGGTACCCGGTGAAATCGGATCTACCTCAAAAGCCCAGATATTTTCTTTACGGGCGGCGTCTTCCGTCTGATAATCAAAGACATCTAGCACGTTGGTCATCAGCTGGTACTTGCCTGAGTTGATGACGGCTTCGGCTTTTTCCAGGGCTTTGGCCCAGTCTTCGTTGTACAGCGCAGCCTTGGCGTACAGTGCATTCACGGCTTCCTTTGAAGGACGTCCTTTTTCTACCGCAGGATACGAGAGTAGACCTGCCGCCAAAGCCTGATCGAGGTCGCTGTAAATTTGCTTGTAGACATCGACTTTGGGGCTTTTCCCTACGTATGCCTTTTCTTCCGACGTACTTGGCTCCGTTTTGATGGGTACATCACCAAAGTTTTTGGTGAGCATCCAGTGATAAAAGGCTCGCAGATAATATGCTTCGCCGATGATCTGCTTCTTACGGGTTTCGTCCATCGTAGCGTCAGGTACCTTCAGAATAATCCAGTTGGCATTTTCGATGCCTGCGTACGACGATGCCCAAATCTGCTGGGGTGACTCGTTGGTACGGCCGGCGCTGCGTTGGGTAGTATAGGTGGGCTCTACGGTAAAAAGCGTCAGCGTATTACGGCCTACCACCGCCCGGGGGTACACCTGGTCGGCGCTGTAGTCGGGTACCATCACCGCGGCAGGTCCACCGTACAGGCCACGCATGGCATCGTATACGGCGATGAGGCCCTTCTCGGCATCGGAGCCTGTTTTGTAAAAATTATCGGTAAAAATGGACGAGTATACTGTCTCATCCAGTTCGCAGGCAGTCATGCCAATGCCCAGCATAACCAGGGGCAGTATTTTATAAAGGGATTTTAACCTTGATTTCATGATTAGTTTCTTTTTATGGTTGCTTACTACCAAGTTTTTAACACCTACTTAAAAAGTCAGCTGAATGCCGCCCAGGAATGACTTGGCCTGAGGGTACACCAGGTTGTCGATGCCGATGGCGGTATTAGAGCCCGCGTAGGTGTTGACTTCCGGATCAAAGCCCGTGTACTTCGTGAGTGTAAGCAGGTTGTTGCTACTTACGTAGATGCGCACCCGGCTGATGCCCTTGATCGTGGGTAGTGTATAGCCCAGGGTTATATTTTTCAGGCGGACGTAGGAGCCATCTTCCATGGCATAGTCTGTAATGGGAAGGCGGCCTGCCACAAAGGCACTCACGTACTGATTGCTCGGATTCGTGGGAGTCCAGCGATTTACCACTCCTTCCAGCAGGTTGCGTTGTCCCAGCGGATTTTCGAACGATAGGCGGCTGACATTATAGGTGTCGTTGCCCTGTGAGCCCGACAGAAAAAGACTGAAATCGAAGTTCTTGTAGCTCAGGTTGGTAGAAGCTCCAAAAATGAATTTAGGATTGGGATTTCCAGTAATGATCTGATCTTCTGAATTAATGGCGCCATCGTTGTTCAGGTCTTTTACTTTGTGTCCGCCCACACGTCCGTCGTAGCCCGGAATAATGGCGTCGCCGGTTTGGTTAATCCCGTCGAACACGTAGGTTTTGAATACACCCAGCGGCTGTCCGACACTCAGGAGGGAATAGTTGGTCACGAAGCGCTCCTGCGTGGTACCTCCATCCAGATCCAACAATTTGTTGCGGTTGGCGGTCAGGTTACCTGACACCGACCAGCGTACCGGGCCGTTCAGGATCGTAGCATTGGCCGCAAACTCGAAGCCCTTGTTTTCCAGTGAAGCATAGTTGCCGGTGATGCTGCCGTAGCCCGAAGATAGCGGCAGGGTTTTTACATACAGCAGGTCATCGGTACGCTTGTAGTAATAGTCCATGACAATGGACAGGCGGTTGTTGAACAATCCAATGTCGAGGCCAATGTCCGTCTGAGCTGATTTTTCCCATCGCAAGTCCGGATTGGCGATACCGGTCGGACTGATGGCTGTCTGATAAGTATTGCCCAGGTTATACCCTCCACCCGAGCTCACCGTCGCCAGGGATTGATAGGGGTTTAGTCCACCGGCGTTACCCGTGATTCCGTAGCTGGCGCGGAGTTTCAAGTCCGACATCCAGCGCAAATCCTTGATGAAATCTTCTTCTATGATCCGCCAGGCCGCCGAGATCGCCGGGAAGAAACCATACTTGTGGTTAGCTCCGAACTTGCTCGATCCATCCACGCGGGCGGTCAGGTCAAGGAAGTACTTGTCGCGGAAACCGTAGTTGATCCGGCCCATGTAGGAATCGAGCCGCTGCTTGGAGCGACCGCTGCTAACGGTGCGGTTGAGGGCCAACTGCAGAGCTTCGTTACGGGTAGCATCATTGGGAAAACCTGACGCGCTGATGGAGTTGGAATTGGAGTTTTCGACCTGCGAGGCAAACAGACCCGTGAAGCGCAGACTGTGGTCTTCGCCAAATTTATGGCTGTACGACAGGATGCTCTCGTGCAGAAGTCCCAGGAAGTTGCTGTTGGACTTCGAGGCCGAGCCCGAGTTATCGCTGATATCGGCCCGGTTGATGATCGATAGGGGAGAATAAAAATCGTCGAGGCGGTTTTGAACGTCCGCATTGAACGAGGCCCGATACGTAAAACCCGGCAGAATCTCGAACTCTCCGAACAAATTCACCAAAGTACGTTTGATATTCCGCTGGCGTGTAATGGCCGTATAGTTAAGTGGGTTGACTACCTCGCGGTACTGCCCGTTGCCTTGCTCGCCAAAGGGAAAAATAGAGCCATCTTCGCGGTAGGGTTGCAGCGTGGGCGGTGCGCCAACAGCCGCACCCAGAACACTGGCGGTTACCACGCCCGCATCACCGATGGTGGTACTGCCGGCATCGATCCCGTTGTTGACGATGATACTACCCAAAATACTGGTACCTACCTTGAAGCGGTTGCTTACCTTGTGGTCTACATTAAGCCGGTAGGAGTACCTCTTAAAATTGGAATTGACAATGATTCCGTCCTGATTGAAGTAGTTGGCCGATAATGCGAGCTGCGTTTTTTCGCTTCCGCCGTTGATGGATAACTGGTGGCTTTGAATAGGAGCTTTCTGGAAAATCAGACTTTGCCAGTCGGTACCTTCGCCCAACGAAGCTGGGTTAGGATAAGCGTTATTTTTGAATACTTCATTTTCAAGCTGGGCAAATTCGGCGGCATTTAGGACATCCAGGGTTTTGGCAGCCTGCTGCACGCCATAGTAGCTATCGATGGATACCCGGGTAGCGCCCGCTTTTCCACGCTTGGTGGTGATAAGTACCACGCCATTAGCGGCCCGTGCGCCGTAAATGGCCGAGGCCGAGGCATCTTTCAGCACTTCTACCGACTCGATGTCGTTAGGGTTGATGGTCGAAAGGGGACTCACATCGTTGATGCCGCCGCCATTGGAAATCTGGATACCGTCTACCACGTACAGCGGCTCCGAGTTACCGTTGATGGAGTTGGTACCCCGTACACGCACGCTGATGTTTCCGCCGGGTGAGCCGGAGTTCTGGTTGATCTGTACCCCCGAAACGCGCGCCTGCAATCCCTGCGCCACGTTGGTGACAGGTAGTTGGGTCAGCTCATCGGACTTAACCGAGGCAATTGAGCCGGTGGTTTCCACTTTCCTTTGGGTACCGTACCCTACCACCACCACTTCTTCCAAGGCTTTGGTGTCGGTTTTGAGGGAAATGTTGATCGTAGCACGATTGTTCACCACAGCTTCCTGACTTTCATAGCCCAGAAATGAAAAGACCAGGGTAGCGTTCGACGCTGCATTGACCGAGTAGGTACCGTCCACATTGGTAATGGTACCTCGCTGGGTACCTTTCACCGTTACACTTACACCGGGAATGGCTTCCCCGCTATCGTCCGTTACTTTTCCTTTTACGGCCAGGTCCTGCGCCTGTATATGACTCAAGGATAGTAACCCAAGTACCGCCAGTGAAAAGAGTCTGATTAGATTTTTTAACATAAGGCTAATGATTAAGAATAAAGGGTTGAAATAAGTATAGTACAATTTTATGTAAAGATTATCGGGCCTTACAAAACAGAGACGCTTTATTCATTAACTGCCCTGTTTTGTATTTTAGGCTGATTTTATACTAAATATAAGATACAATGCGCAGTTGTCAAGGAATGGGAAATGCATAAAACCAGAATTTTTGGTCAAAAAATATCGGTAACGTTTCCGCAAACGTTACCGATACATAACTTTTATTATTTATAATTGCAGAATACCGAAAAAAAACAATTTCAGTTCTTCCAGTGACTTCTGAGAATATAGGAAAGGCGGACTGTAAAAAATACAATTTTCACTACTATGACAGAATGCCCAAAATGCCAGCAGGTCGATTCGATCATGAAGGCGGGATTTGTGCGGGGTAATCAGCGCTTCCTTTGCAAGAATTGTGACTATTACTTTACCATTCCCTCGGCCAATCGCCAGGTTCGGAAGAGAAGGCGGCATCAAACTACCATCATTGACATCGCTCAGGACCTGGGCGTTTCTAACTCTACGGTATCGAGAGCGTTGCACGGCCATCCCGACATCAACCCCAATACCCGCCGGGCCATCCTGGAAAAAGCCCAGGAGCTCGACTACCAACCTAACCAACTGGCCCATAGCCTAGTGAAAAGTCGTACAGAAACGGTCGGCATCATCGTACCTGAGTTTATGACCCAGTTTTTTCCCAACATCATTGTGGGAGCACAAAAGGTACTGGCGCAGGCGGGGTACCACCTGATTATCATGCAGTCTGACGAATCGTATGAAACCGAGAAGAACAATACCAAAGCCCTGCTGGCCAACCGCGTGGACGGTCTGCTGGTTTCGATGAGCCATGAAACCAACAACTACGACCATCTGAGGATTTTTGAAAAAAGAGATATTCCGGTGGTATACTTCAACCGGGTGAGTGAGGAACTTGGAAAGTATAGGGTGGTGGTCAACGACTACCAGGGTGCCTATACGGCGGTGGATCACCTGATTCGGAATGGCTACCGCCGCATTGCCCACCTGGGTGGTCCCACCAACTTACTGATCAGCCAGGAGAGGCTCCGCGGCTACTGCGATGCTTTGCGCAAAAACGGATTGGAGGTTATCCCCGAACTGGTTATACATGGCGATTTGCGCGCGCAAAAAGCACGAATTTATACGGGCTATTTTCTTGATTTACCTGTACCACCGGACGCTATTTTTGCAGTCAATGACCCCTCGGCGATCGAAATCATGATGCTGGCCAAAGCCAAAGGGCTGCGTATTCCGGACGATCTGGGTGTGGTGGGGTTCAGCGACGACTCTATTGCAGCCCACATTGGCAACGGTCTCACTACGGTGAAGCAACCTACTACGCAAATCGGCGAGGCGGCCGCCAGGATGATTTTGCGGCTGATACAGGGAGAGGAAGAGTTGGCAAAACCCGAGACGGTCGTGCTGGAAGCAGAATTGATCGTGCGGGGATCATCGGTGCGGGTACCTTTAACTCCCCGAAAGTTTTGAACTTTCGGGGAGTTAAAATCAATCAGTCGACTTTCGCGAAAACAGCACCGTTGCCAGAAAACCCGTAATGAAAAGCACCAGGGTACCAAACACGATCGCCAGGTAGGCGTGGAACGGACTGGCGTAGACGCTCAAGGTACCCTCGGTCCAGAAAATGGGAGAAAGGCTCATCCATAGGATCAGTAGTACGCCCAAAACCATACCGACGATCGCGCCTTTCCGGTTGACTTTCTCTACAAATGCCCCTAGCAGGAACAGCCCCAGCATCCCGCCGCTAAACACCGAGGCCAGCTTCCACCAGGCATCCAGTGCGCTCTTGACATTGATCATCGCGAAAGCAATGCCGATACCCAGAATGCTGATGATGAAGGTAGTGAGGTAGAGCACCCGCATGGATTGCTTTTCGGTGAGTTTGGTTTTAGAAAAACGCTGGTAGTAATCGACCAGCACGACCGTGGACGAACTATTGATACTGGTGGAAATGGTACTCATGCCTGCCGCAAAAATGGAGGCGATAAGCAATCCCGTCAGGCCGGGCGGGAGAACCTTGACAATGAAAAAAGGAAATACCCGGTCGCTTTTCGTTACGTCGTGCAATTCGGCGGGCAGCGAATTCGGAAATACGGAATAGTAGGAAAACAGTGCCGTACCGATCAGAAAAAACAGCATCGAGACGGGTACGTACAACATCCCGCCCCAGAACGCCGACCGCTTGGCTTCGGCTTCAGAACGCGAGGCCATGTAACGCTGCACGTAGTTTTGGTCGATGCCGTAGTTCTGTAAATTGATGAAAATACCGTAGATCAGCACCACCCAGAAGGTCGATTCGCTGAGGCTACTGCCAAAGCTACCCAAGCTGAATTTATCGTTTTCCAGCGCGACGGTGAACACCTGACCCGGTCCTTCGGGCATGGAAAAGAAAATGTACAGCAAACAGACCAGTGCCCCGCCAATGAGCACGATACCCTGAATGGCGTCCGTCCACATCACGGCCTGAATCCCGCCCAGCAGCGAGTAACCCATCACCACCAGTCCGGTGAGGGCGATGATTGTGAGAATGTCCCAGCCGAATAGCGCGTTGACAGGCAGCGCCAGCAGGTACAGAATGGTACCGATCCGCATCATTTGGGTCAGCAAGTAGCAGGCCGACACGTACACCCGCGCCCACAAGCCGAACTTTGTCTCCATGTAGGCGTAGGCCGATGGACTGTTCAGTTTGCGGTAGAGCGGCACGAAAAACTGCACCGCCATGATGGAAGCAATGGGCAGCGACAAGCTGAAAACGAAGGCGTTCCAGTTGGTTTGGTAGGCATTTCCCGGTAGGCCCAGAAAGCTGATGCTACTCACGAACGTCGCGAAGATGGACATGGTGACCACCCAAGTCGGAAAATTGCTGTTGCCCAGCGTGAAGGTATCCGAGGATTTGTCTTTGGAATAAAATGAAGCGCCAAAGAGCGAAATGCCGCCCATGTACACAATGAATACGATCAGGTCGAGGGTTTGCAAGGGATAAGCGAAGTTTAAAGTTCTGAAGCTGTTAGCTGATGGCTATTGGCGGAACGCCGCCCGGCTAATAGCTCAAAGTACCAGCGGTATATCGTGCATTTCCGCCAGGGACCTGAACGAATCCATCAAAGCCTTGAAGCGGAGGTGATCTACTTGTGGCATGGTCTCTGTGGGAATACGCGTGTAGGTACCTATAGCCAGACCGCGCTGTTGCAAAAACCACTTGGCCGAGTAGGGATAAAACGTATGCGTGGTGCGATCCATCAAAGTAAGCCAGGCGTGGAATTGCGTCAGTGCGTCGGTCTTGCCGTGCTCCCGGTATTGCTTCATCAAGTAGGTATACAATTCGGGATAAAAATTGGCGGAGATGGGGGACAGCCCGTCAGCACCGGCTTCCAGAGAGTCCAGCGCGGTGGCGGTGTCGGCGTTCATGAAGAGTAGGTTGGAACCCTGCGTAGCTTCCCGCTTTTTCTGAATTGAGGCGGAATGGCAGGAAGTATCCTTGTGGTACACAAACCGGCCGCTACTCACCAGCCATTGCATCAGGCCGGGGCTGAGCAGACGTTTATAGGGTACCGGACATTCGTACAAGCCCAGCGGAATTCCGTCCGTTTGGTCGAGGATTTGCTCCAGTCGATTTTTAAAGGTACCCTCGTCTTCATCGGGCAGCACGATCAGGCTCGAAATGAGCACCACCGCTTGCACCCCCGTATCGTGGACTTTTTTGATAAACTCTACATTCTCCGAAAGATCCCGGCTGAGGGTACCTGTCGCCGCGACGGGTACCTTGCCGTCGCTGGCCCGAAGTACCCCTTTGATCAAATCCAGCCGCTCGGATTCGGTGAGCTGGTACATTTCGCTCGACAGGCAATTGGCAAATAGTCCGTTTGATCCGGCGTCGATATAAAACTGTGTGAGCGTTTCAAGTCCCGCGTAGTTGATTTCGTTGGATGCGGTAAAAGGCGTAATCATCACGGGCCAGAGGCCCGAGGGAAGTTTGGGGTAGCTGGGCATCAAATCGGTTGGTAAAAAAATGTAGGGTTAAAGTTTTATAAAAATCTTTTTTTTGTATAAAGCGTAGGCAGGGATAAAATTAATCGCAGTAAAGGCCAGCGCGTACAGCATGCTCGCCAATTTGGGCGCCAAGCCCCAGTCGATCAGGGCACCTACGGCCTGTTCATTGAGGGGTACCTCACCAAAGAGAGTTCCATAAAAAACCAGGGCGAAAATATCCGCCAGCACGTACACAGTAATAGCATTGGCTCCAAATATGACCCCGACGCCCGTCCCTCGCTGTCGCCCCAGAATGTCCACCACAAAATACAACGCACCCAGCAACAACGCTGCAAATCCCGAGGTGAGCAACACAAACGAACTGGTCCACAGATTCTCGTTGAGCGGAAAGGCCAGGCTCCACGCATAGCCCAGTAGGGATGAAAGTACCCCGGCCGTCATCAGGAAATTAACTTTTTCGTGGGGCGTGAACCGACTGAGCAACAGCCGCCCGGCCAGCATCCCGGTGATGCCCGTAGCAGTGGCGGGGAACGTGCTCAGGATACCCTCCGGGTCCCAGGTACCCTGCCACATCTTGCCAGGCAGCCACTGCTGATCCACCCAGGCCGCCAGGTTGACACCCGGCTCCAGCATGACCTCACCTACGCCCGGCGTGGGAATGAGCGTCATCGCCAGCCAGTACCCTACCAGAATGATGGCGGCGATCCAGGCTTGTTGCCGCCAGGTTGTGTGCAGAAACAGGAGTCCGCAGAATAAAAAAACGAAGGCGATGCGGTGTAGGGTACCCGTCCAGCGGACGTCCGAAATATCAAAAGCGGGCAGCAGGTTGAGGAACATGCCGACGGCAAAAATCTTCACCGCCCGGATGATGATTTTGCGGTGCAGTTCCGCTTTGGGCGACTTCTCCGCTAGCCTCCGGGAATAGGCGAAGGCAATCGAAACCCCGATGACAAAGAGGAAGATGGGCGCGATGAGATCCGTGAACGAAAGCCCGTTCCAGCGGGTATGGTGGAGCGGCGCGTACACGAAGTCGGGATGGCCCGGAAAATTGACGGTGATCATGGCGGCAATGGTGAAGCCACGCAACGCGTCCAGTGACACCAATCGTCCGGCGGGTTTGCCCATAGGTTTTATTTCAGAAAATGCGCAAAAAGTGTTTTATTGGGTCAGTAGTAGTTTTAATACTGCCGGGAGTAGTATAAAGGCTACTTTCAAATTGAAATTTACAGCTATCACCCCGTTGGGGGTACCTAATCGCCTTTCCATGAAAAAAATCGCGTGTTGTTTTCTCCTGTTGTTGAGTACCCTGTTTTTATTCCGGTGTGGTAAAGTCAGTGAAGAAACCCTCACGGGCAAGAGCGAACTGAAGGTTTCGTGGAAGCTGGTCAGTAATTTTACGGAGCGGGAGAATGCCTTCGACGCCTATTTCAATCTCACGAACAACGGTACCACCGACCTGAACGACAGCAATTGGGCGCTGTTTTTCAACATGGCTCCCCGGCCCATCATCCCCAACAAAACCCCGCAGGCGGCCCGGGTGGTACACATCAACGGTGATTGGTACAAGCTGGTACCTGAGAAGGGTTTCTCGCTGAAAGCCGGTGAATTTACCCAGATCTGGTATTCGGGCATCGAAGGCGTCATCAAGGAAACGGACGCTCCCCTGGGCCTATACATCGTGTACTATGACAAAACCGGCAAAGAGGAAAAATTTGAGCAGATAGCCGACTACACCATCGAGCCGTTCACGGAGCGGCAACAGATATTGCGGGGAAAGGAAGATTCGCTGCGGATGCCTACCGCCGCCAACCGCTACGCCGCCAACCTACCCCTGCATGTGGTACCTGCTGACTCGCTGCTGAAAATAATTCCTTCCCCGGTACATATCAAAAGGGTAGGGGGTACCCTGACCCTGGACGGGAGTCAGGCGATCCGGTACGGGAAAGGGCTCGAAAAAGAAGCTAATTTCCTGAGTAAGCGACTGAATGAAATCACGACCGCTAGCTACAAGGTAGGTGCGGCAGCAGCCAATGCCACGCCCGGCATCGACCTGCGGATCGATTCCCTTTCGGTGAATGGGATTGCCAAAGAAGCCTATCGCCTGTCTGTTACCCCCAAAGGCGTCTCCATTGTGGGCTCCGATGCGGCCGGCGTTTTTTATGGTATTCAAAGTCTGCTGGCGCTGATTCCGTTTGAAGCCTACGCGCAGAAAAAAACTACCCTGGCCTGCCTGGACATCGAGGACGCGCCGCGTTTTCACACCCGCGGCCTGCACGTGGACGTGAGCCGGAATTTCCAGACTAAGGAAACCATCCTGCGTACCCTGGATTTGATGGCGCGTTACAAACTGAACCATTTTCTGCTCTATACCACCGAAGACGAAGGGTGGCGACTGGAAATAGACGGACTGCCCGAGCTGACCGAAGTAGGAGCACAGCGGCAGCATACATCAGGTATGGATGCTCCGGCCATACATCCGGCCTATGGGTCGGGGCCGCTGGCCTACGAAACGGGTAAACACGGAAGTGGGTACTATACCAAGGCCGATTTTGTGGAAATATTGAAATATGCCGCTGAACGCCATATCCGGGTCATTCCCGAACTCAATTTTCCGGGTCATGCGATGGCAGCCATTAAATCCATGGAAGCCCGGTACGAGCGGTTGATGAAGCAGGGCAAAGAACAGGAAGCCAACGAATACCGCCTGATCGACCCCGACGACCGTTCGGCGTACCTCTCGGCGCAGGGCTACAAAAACAATGTAGTGAGCGTGGCGCGCGAATCCACCTACCGTTTCTACGAAAAAGTGGTGGACGAAATGGCAAAAATGTACCAGCAGGCCGGCCTGAAAATGAACGTGATCCACGCCGGAGGCGATGAGGTACCCGAGGGAGCATGGACGGCTTCACCGATGGCAGCCAAACTATTGAAGGAAAATCCTACGATCAAAGACCCTAAAAACCTGCAGGCCTATTTCTTCGGAAAACTGGTAGAGCGCATGAAAAAACGCGGACTTACCGTGCACGGTTGGGAAGAGGTAGCGCTGCTAAAAGCCGATGGCGGCAAATACGAGCCCAATCCGGCCTTCGCGGGCGGCGGGGTGGTACCCTACATCTGGAACAACCTGTTCGACTATCGTGATTTGGGCTACCGCCTGGCCAATGCGGGCTATCCCGTAATCCTCTGTAACGTGTCGAATTTCTATTTCGACATGTCCTACGACAACGACCCCAAGGAGCCGGGTCTCTACTGGGCGGGCTTCGTCGATACGCGCGACAACTGGACGTTCGCTCCCTACAACATGTTCAGCACGACGCTGGAAACCAATATGGGCCGCCCGCTGGATGTCAATGCGGATTTCAAGGGAATGGAGCGGTTGCGACCTGACGCCCGCAAGAACATCATTGGGGTAGAGGCGCAATTATGGAGCGAAACCGTCAAAGGGCGCGCCATGCTGGAATCGTATATGCTGCCCAAAATGATTGGCTACGCCGAGAGTGCCTGGGGCCAGGAACGCGACTGGGAAGAAATGCCACCAAACGATGACCGGAAGAAACGGGTGGCCAAGGAATGGAATGTGTTTGCCAATACCATCGCGGTACGGGAACTGCCCCGTCTGGCGCGTTTCAACGGAGGCTACAATTACCGCCTACCCTTGCCCGGCGCTATCGTGCGAAACGACACCCTGAAAGCCAATACGGCCTTACCCGGCCTGAGTATCCGCTATACCACCGATGGTACCGAACCCACCACTGAATCGCCCGAGTACAGACAGCCCTTGCCGGTGAAAGGTACCGTCAGGCTGAAAAGCTTCGATAGAGCCGGACGCTCCAGCCGCACGGCCATCGCTTCGAAATAGGACATTCGATGCTGGACGTTGGATCGGCCAAAGTACTTATCTATAATCTATTAATTTTCAACTCTCCACTGTCAACTACACGAAGTGAAACGCAACCCCTTTATTGTATTTCTAATCTTTGTAATCTTCTTCGTCATTTCGTTTCTCAGCAATATTCTGGGGCCGATCATCCCTGATATTGTGGATAGTTTCGATTTGAGTCTGGGCTTAGCGGGCTTCATGCCGTTCGCCTTCTTCGTTTCTTATGGCGTTATGTCTATTCCTTCGGGTTTGCTGGTAGAGAAGTACCGCGAGAAAAAGGTACTCTTGTGGGCCTTCATGCTGGCTTTTGTGGGTGCGTTGCTTTTTGCGTTGTTGCCGGGCTTTGGCGTCGCACTGCTTTCGCTTTTTCTGATTGGCATTGGCATGGCCATGTTGCAGGTAGTGATCAACCCGTTGTTGCGGGTTGCGGGCGGCGAAGAGAATTTCGCGTTTAATTCGGTCATGGCGCAGTTGTTTTTTGGGGCGGCTTCGTTTCTTAGCCCTTTGCTGTACAGCTATCTGGTTTTGCACGTACATTCGGGCAGCGACTCATCGCTGATTCAGCTGTTCGATTCGCTGGTACCCGAAAATCTGAAATGGGTGTCGCTTTACTGGGTGTTCGCGCTCATTGCGCTGGCGATGGTGATCATCATTCAACTGGTACGGTTTCCAACGGTGGAGCTGAAAGCGGATGAAAAAATGGAAACCGGACTGGCGTTTCGCGAGCTTCTGGCCGACCGCAAGGTACTGCTGTTCTTCCTGGGGATTTTCACCTACGTAGGTACCGAACAGGGCATTGCCAACTGGACCTCCAAATTCCTCCAGACTTATCATGGCGTCGATCCGGCTACCACCGGAGCCTCGGTACTTTCCAATTTCTGGGGCTTGCTCACGATCGGTTGCCTGCTGGGCCTGGTACTGTTGAAGTTTTTCGATAGTCGCCGCGTACTCCTGATTTTCACCGCCGGTGCCGTCGTTGCCTTATTAGCGGCTTTATTCGGTACGTTGGAAATTGCCCTGATCGCATTTCCATTGACGGGCTTTTTTGCCTCTGTCATGTGGTCTATTGTCGTGTCGCTCGCGCTCAACTCGGTGCCCCATCACCACGGTACCTTCTCGGGGATTCTGTGCAGCGGCATCGCGGGCGGCGCGGTGGTACCCCTCGTCGTAGGTGGCCTGGCCGAGTGGCTGGATTTACGTACGGCTATGTTGTTTATGTTGCTTACCTTAGGCTATATTTTTAGTATTGGTATCTGGGCGCGTCCGCTGGTGACGAATGCCACCATTCGGGTAGGTGAGTTGTTTAAAGGCAAGGGTACCTGAACTTTTTCTTTCACTTAGGGAAGCCGGGAATGGTAAAGTTGTTTACGTTGTTTAAAATCAAGATATTTACTTGGGTGTTCGATGGGTGATAGAGTGGAGGCAACAAAAAATTAAGATTATGAAAACGGTTCAACTGAAAGTAAGCGAAACGGATTTTCAGAAATATAATCTGGATAATGAAAGTGAGATAGACTTCTCTGACCTGGTTGAAAAAATAAGCCTGGAATATGCCAGACAGGCCCTATTGGAGTGTAACGAAATTGCGCAACAAGTAGGTCTTTCGGAAATGAGTCTGGATGAAATCAATGCGGAAATTCAAGCCGTGCGCGATACAAAAAATAATTTTACTAAGTAATTAAATGGAATTCCTTAAAATAATATATAGAGGAAAGGAATATTCTCTTAAAGAGTTAGTTCAAGAAACAAACAAGTTTTCAAAAGATTTATTACTTCCATTATCATATCAAATAGATACAAATATTGTTGATTTTGGATTGGTGCATGATAAAGGTTATTCTATTGCTGGCGAAAAATTTAATGATTTGTATTCCGTATTGGCAAGTGCGAGACTTTCTTTAATTAATGCTCATACTAAGATACATAAGTCTGGAGTTACTTGGAATTCTGGGTATTCTGGTCAATTGTGGCTACGAACTCAATTTTTACAAAATTCAATATTATGGTATAATAGCTGTGAAGATTATTTTTTACAGATTATCTGGTTTGCATTCGATTTTTATTCAGATTTAGAAAATTACAAGAGTGAAATGAGAAAGTGTAGTTTTAAGAATATTGAAAAAGAACTGAATAATTATAAAAGTTTTCAAAGTGCAAACTTACTATTAGAGAATTTACTAATTTATAAAGAAAATGAAAATGTAAAGAATATACGAGAAATTTCTAATTCTATAAAACATAAACAATTGATTAGATTTTATGGGCTAGATGAGGAACGTAATATTTCCATTGAATCCGTAAATTTTAAATCTACATGGATAGATCCTAAAATTGTTGACATTGATATCACTATTAATGAATTAATTAGTGTTCATAATTCTATTTTGAGTTTAGGAACGTTTTTATTAGAGTTTATTAAATTTGATGCAATGTTCCCTAAAGATAAGAATGAAAGAATACCTTGGGGTGAAACTAGGCCGAAAGCAGAATACAAGAAAATAAGTATTAGTGATAAATATGCTATATAGAGTTGATTAGGATAAATGATCTGAAATAACTACCGAATTATTTTCAACTCTCCACTAAACAGAAGTGTACAAAATCATCCTCCTCATCGACTTCGCCGAAGAATACAGCAAGAGCCTGCTCAAAGGAATTTCGGCGTATTCGCGGGATCATGGGCCCTGGATTTTCTGCCGGATGCCCCTGTTTCACCGCGAAACGATGGGACTGGAAGGAATCCTGAAATGGGCGCTCGATTGGGGGGCGGATGGCATCGTGGGGCAGTTGTACAACGACGAAGATATTGTCAAAATCGTGGAGGCCGGCATTTCGGTCATTGCCCAGGATTTCAAGGAGCGCTTCCGCGAGGTTCCCAACATCACCGGTGCTTACCGCGAAACGGGCCAAATGGCGGCGGAACATTTTCTTAAAAAGGGCTTCAAGCACTTTGCCTTCTACGGGTTCAGCGACATCGTGTGGTCGCGCGAACGGGCCGAAGGCTTTGAGGAGCGTATCAACAAAGCAGGGTACCCCGTCGAGTACTTTGAGCACCGGAAGGCGCGGTCGAGCGAACTGTGGTACTATAAACCGAGTTCGCTGAGTCAGTGGCTCAAATCACTACCCAAGCCCGTGGCGCTGATGGCCTGCGACGACAATCAGGGACAGCATATTACGGAGGCCTGCCGCCTGTCCGGCATCCGCATTCCCGAAGAAGTAGCTGTGCTGGGGGTAGATAATGACGTAATGCTGTGCGAGTTATCCGATCCACCGCTGTCAAGCATCGCCCTCGATGTGGAAAAAGGGGGCTATGATGCCGCTCGCCTGCTGGACCACATGATTCGCCACGGCACGGCCGATGCTTACGATATTGTAGTAAAACCCACGCAGGTTGTCACGCGTCACTCGACGGATATTTACGCTACCAACGACACCTGTATCGCTACTTCGCTGAAATATATCCACCAGAATGCCGACCGAAACCTGCAGGTCGATGAAGTGGTGAAGCAGGTACCCCTGTCGCGCCGAGCGCTGGAAAAGCGGTTTCAGGCTATTACGGGCTACCCCGTGTACCAGTATATTTTTAATCTGCGCATGGAGAAATTCACCCAGAAACTGCTGGAAACCGATATGTCGATTTTTGAAATCGCCCTCGACATGGGCATGACCGACAGCAAGAACATCGCCCGGCAATTCCGGCAGATCAAAGGCTGCACGCCCATCGAGTACCGGAAACAGTACCTGGCGGGAAGGTGAGTTTCTGCAGTCAGAAAAAGATTTATCAAGGTACCCCCTGAATTTTAACACAAGCGCATGACTCCTTTTCCCGTTACGGATTCTACCCTTTCCGCGCCGCACCTTGCTTTGTTTTTGCAGGAAAAATACGGGTTCGACGAAGGTACCACCTGCAGAATCTTTCGAACCGGAATCAATCATACCTACCTGGTGGCAGCCGGAGGGCTTAGGTACGTTTTCAGAGTGTACAGCTACCAATGGCGCACCGAAACCGAAATCGCCGAAGAACTGCGGCTGTTGAATCTGCTTCGTGAAAACGAGGTGTCGGTTTCGTATCCCATCGAGGATAAAAATCAAAACTATATTCAGCCGATTCCGGCTCCCGAAGGGCTGCGTTATGGCGTCCTGTTCTCTTTTGCCGAAGGACAGAAAATCAGGAATCTGCATGAGAATACCTGCGAAAGCATAGGTACCCTGATGGCGCGCATGCACCAGGGTACCCTGAATCTTAACTTGAAAAGAGTGGACTACACGGTACAGGAACTAGCGGTGCTACCGTACCAATACGCCAAAAAGTACTACGACGAATCGCTGGAAGAAATGCAGTTTGTGAAAAAAGCGGGAGGGTACCTTGCCACATTTTTTGCGCAGGCCGACACTAGCCAGCTGCGGAAGGGAGTTGTGCATCTGGACCTATGGTACGACAACATGAACATTGTCGATGATTCGGACATCACGCTCTTCGATTTCGATTTTTGTGGCAACGGTTGGCTGTTTCTCGACGTCAGCTACTTTGTGGTGCAGCTTTTCAATACCGAACCCGACAAAGAGCGATACACATCGAAGCTGAACGCCTTCTATCGGGGCTATCAAGCCATAACCCCACTGACCGAAGAGGAAAAGCGACTGATTCCCTACGCCGGGCTGGCGATCTGGTTGTTTTATCTGGGGGTACAGTCGCGGCGGTTTGATAATTGGTCCAATATTTTCCTGACTGAAAATTATCTAAAACACTTCATTGGATTGATTATCAAATGGTTGGATTTTAATGGGGCAGATCCAAACTTATGGGAATGAGCTTCGGACTGAGAAAATAATTCATCGTGGAATAATACTTTTATAGGCGTAGACAATTCATGTTTACACCTATAAAATAACACAATGAAAACTAACCTACTTCCCGGCGCGCTGCTTATGGCGGCAGTCTGCGGTTTATCGGCCTGTGAAGACCACCGGTTGAGCCCCAATGCTGATTTTCCCGAACGCATCGAATTCTTTGCCGAGCGGCAGTACCCCGAGGGTATGGCGTACTCGGCCCGGCTGGACCGATTCATTATCACCTCCCTCACGCAGGGCAAGGTAGGTACCGTGAGCACCGATGGCCAGTACGCCGACCTGGTGTCTGACCCCGCATTAATCAGTGGCGTCGGTGTGAAGGTAGCCGACGAGCGCATTTTCGTGGCGAATAGCGACAATGGCGTGTCGAGCAAGAGCAGCCCCGCTACGACCCAAAAAACGGCCGAACTGCTGGTATTTAACCTTAACTCCCGTACCCTCGAACGGCGGGTCGATCTCGATGATCTATTACCAGGTATGAATCATTTTGCCAACGACATCGCCCTCAATCCTGATGGTACCGTGTACGTCACGGATTCGTTTTCGCCCGTAATTTACAAAGTGACTTCCGAGGGTACCCCCAGCATCCTGGTACGCGATGACGTACTGTTTTCCAGTCCGACGTTCGGCTTGAATGGCATCGTGTATCATCCGGACGGCTTCCTCATCGTGGCCAATACCGGAGTCGGAAAGCTTTTCAAAGTGGATTTGAAAAATGGCAATGCCATCACCGAGGTCGGCGGCCTTGGCAACCTGCCCGGCGACGGAATGACGCTGGTAGGTACCACCGATCTGTACGTGGTGACAGGCAGCGGCAGCCGCGTGGCGCTGGTGCGCAGCAACGACAACTTCGCCACCGCCAGCGTGGTCGAAACCCAAACCGACGGTTATTCGATGGCCACCACAAGTACCTATGTCAATGGTCAGATTTTTACGATCAACGCCCGCATTGGTGAAATCAACGCCGCCATGGGCGATGCTTCCAAGCTGCAATCGAATACTTATAGCATTCAGCGGTATAAATAAGGAAGGTAGGTCAGTAACCCGCCTGTCGCCGTTCGGCGACAGGCGGGTTTTCATTTATACGGATTTGGGTACCTTTTCGGAAGCCCTGACAACCGTCTGAATTTTCCGAATGGCTTTGGCAAAAGCTACCATGTCCTCGGCCGTACCCAGCATGGCGTGTTGCAGAATCCATACGGCTTCTTC
The DNA here is from genome assembly GCF_009296315.1 of Salmonirosea aquatica. NCBI lineage: Bacteria > Pseudomonadati > Bacteroidota > Cytophagia > Cytophagales > Spirosomataceae > Salmonirosea > Salmonirosea aquatica. Next base: position 1,458,495 of record NZ_WHLY01000002.1, on the reverse strand, counting down.
GGCGCAGGCCTGCTCTGCCACGGGGCACACGGTGTCGGCGTAACTGACCGAATCGGGTAGGGCGTAGCACATGAAAAATTTTTCCTGAAAAAGTGGCTGTTTGTACAACGGATGCGGGTACCCCCGGAAACAGGGTACCCCCTCGGCGGCGAGCATGTCGACAAATTCGTTTTTGGGCAAGCCGTTGAAATGCGCCGGATCGTATTTGAAAATATACAAATGATGGCAATGCACCGTCTCGCCGTGGCCCCGGCTGAGGGGCGTGATTCCCTCGATTTCTGAAAGTAGTTCGTTGAGCAGAAGTCCGTTGTCATCGCGGCGGCGGGTTTGGTCGTCCAGCCGTTTTAATTGGCTCGATAAAAGTACGGCCTGCATGGGCGTGAGGCGGTAGTTGCAGCCCGGCAGGAAGTGGTCGTACCATTGTCCTTCGGGCAGGCGGCCGACATTACGAAGGGATGCCATTTTGCGATACAACTCGGGGTCGTTGGTAATCACCATGCCGCCCTCGCCGCTGGTCAGGTTCTTGGACGATTGAAAGCTGAAACTCCCGGCGTCGCCGAGGGTACCTAGCTTCCGGCCCTTGTACTCAGCGCCGTGCGCGTGGGCGGCATCCTCGATGACGCGTAGCTTGTGCCGCCCCGCAATGTCCAGGATCGCATCCATGTCGCAGGCCTGCCCGGCAAAATGGACCGGGATAATAGCTTTTGTCCGGGAAGTGATGGCTGCTTCTATTTTGGTGGCATCGAGGTTGTAGGTTTCGGGATCAATGTCCACAAACACGGGTACCCCATTGGCTTCGATCACCGTGGAAACCGTGGCGATGAACGTATAGGGGGGGACGATCACCTCATCACCGGGTTGTAGGCCGCAGACAATCAGAGCCAGCCGCAGCGATACCGAACCATTGACGCAACTCACGGCATATTTTGCGCCGCAGTACTTCGCAAATTCCTGTTCGAAAGCTTCGACTAATCCCGTACAATCGGGATTGCCCCACTGCCCACTACGGACCACGTCTGCCACGGCTTCTACTTCGCCTTCGTCAAAAATAGGCCAGGGAAATAATTTCTGGACGGTTTTTGGTCCGCCGTGGAGGGCAAGTTGGGATAGCATAAAACCTTGATTTCGTTTCTCATAGTACGTGTAGGTGTGGGTTTAAGGCTATTTTTTTTCTGATAAAGTTGGGTCAAATGGCCCGATTGGCGGAGCAGTCCGTATTTAAGACACTAGGTACCTACTCCCTTAAAACACTGGAATGAATCCATCGAAATCTTTCTACTACGGGCTTCTCCTGGCCGGCATTTCGCTGGGTACCGCCTGGGCTATTCGCGGGCAATTCGGTCATGAACACGGCGCGGCCTGGGCGGGCGGCATCGGGTCGCTGGCGATTATTTTACTGGCCAAGCGCCCCGAATGGTACCCCAAAGCGCTCAAAGCTACTGTGGCGGGTGCCATTGGCTGGGGGTTGGGCGGCATCATGAGCTACGGCATGGTGGTAGGCTACGGGCGGGGATCGGACTTTGGCAATGTGTATTACGGACTAGCCATGTTGTTCGTGATTGGCGGTCTGTACGGGTTTCTGGGTGGTGGGCTGTTTGGGCTGGCCCTCAGTGATTCCAAAGATAAGCCCGTTTCGTGGGCTAGTCTGCTCGTGGAAATGGTGGTGATGGCGGTGGTTTTTTATTTTTTTATAATCGAACAATTTGCCTGGCTCATGACGCCTCCGCGCTCCGAACTGTGGGCGGCTTGCCTGGGCATGGCGGTGGCCCTGGCGTGGTACCTTGTGCGGAACGGCCATCCGGCTGCTTTGCGGGTGGCGGTGTACGCCGGACTCGGCGGCGGGTTTGGTTTTGCGTTCGGGAATTTCCTACAGGTACTGGGGCGGGTTTCTGAGATCGACTTCAACTTCTGGAATGTCATGGAATACACCCTGGGCTTTTGCGGGGGCATCGGGATGGCCTACGGTACCTTCACCGCCGACTGGACGCCCGCTGCCCCGGTTGAAGTACCCAAGCGAAACTGGTTTCCGATCGTGATGCTCACTTTGGTGATTCCGCTGATTGTGTGGGATCAAAATTTTGAAACAGAGCGCCTATCTAAAATGCTGGAACCGCTTATTTCCATGAATATTGAAAGCGCCACGCAACTCACCCAAACCCTGTCTTTCCTGGCCATCGCCTGCGCTGGATTGTATTGGGTATTCACGTTTTATTTGGCAAATCCGCCCCTTCCGCTTACTTACCTGAATTTAAGGAACTTCTTTCTGGCGCACTTCGCGCTGTATACCCTGTGCAGTTTTCTGATTACGGGCGCTTTCCTGAGTACCTACCGCATCGAGCAGTACCTGTACGTGATCAATCTGCTCATTGTGGGGCTGTTGATCGGAAAAGTAAAGGCTGAGTTTTTTTCTCAACCTAATGCGCCGCGCCAATGGGGTACCTTGTTGGCAGGTGTTTTGGTTTTCATGGCCGTGTTGGCGATAATCGCCATTGCTTCCCACGGTGAGCTGAAAGGCGCACAGGTACGTTTCTGATTTCAAGGTACCCCTACAAAATTTGCCATCGAATAACTGGGTTAGCGGTTTTATGAGCCAAGCAAAATCTTTTTTCTGATTGGCTTGCTTCATAAAATTCTATTCATACTTTTGTAGTGTACTATTATACTAGAACACTATATCAATCTTAACGATGATTCAGTTCGATAGCGTTTCCTTCGGGTACAGCAAGCGTCAGCCCTTGTTTGAAAACCTGTCCATGCAGCTAATGACTGGCCATATCTACGGCCTGCTGGGAAAAAATGGCGCAGGAAAGTCGAGCTTGCTGCGCCTGATGGCGGGTTTGCTTTTTCCGTTAAAAGGGAAAATCGAAGTCAACGGCTACGAACCGCGCCAACGTCTGCCCGCTTTTTTGCAGGATGTCTTTTTCATTCCCGAGGAAATCTACCTACCCTCCGTCACGGTGGATCAGTACGCGGGTACCTACGCGCCGTTTTATCCCCGCTTCGACGAATCGCAGTTCCTGAGGTACCTTGCCGAGTTCGACATTCCTGAAGGCAACAAGCTGACCGGTATGTCTTTTGGGCAAAAGAAAAAGGTACTTATGGCTTTTGCGCTGGCCACCAATACCAAAGTCCTGATCATGGACGAGCCGACCAACGGGCTGGACATTCCGTCCAAGAGTCAGTTCCGCAAAATCGTGTCCGCCGCCCTGCGCCCCGACTGTCTGATCCTGCTTTCCACGCATCAGGTGCGGGACCTGGACCATCTGATTGATCATATCATCATCCTGGACAACCACAAAATCGTGCTGCAACACAGCCTGGAAGCCGTGTCCGAGCGGCTTTACTTTGGCACACGCCCTACGGTCGAAAACGATGCACAGGTACTCTACGCCGAGCCTTCTTTGCGCGGCTACAACGCCGTCACCGAAAATCTGGAACAGGAAGAAAGCCGCGTGGATCTGGAACAACTCTTCAACGCCGCGATGCAGAATCCGGCGCGGATTAGGGAGTTATTCGGGTAAAATGAGGAGCAAAGGCACAAAGGGGCAGAGTACCAAAGTACAGGAGTACAAAAGTACCAAAGCAACCGAATCAGAATTCAATTGCTGCATGTGGAAGGTGAACAAATACTCAAATCAATAACCTTATGAATCAAACTTTCAGCTTCTCGCGCTTCCTGCTTCTGGTCAAAGCGGAATTTGCCGAAAAAGGCCGCATTCAATTATTGACGGCGGGCTTGTTACTAGTGTTTTTGTTGCTGCTTATGCTGCCGATAACAATTGTAAAAGAATACGGAGGGTTTCTTTCTGGGTTGCATAGCTTGGCCTTATTTATGATCGTATATTTTGGGGGGAGCTTATATACAGACTTGGCTTTCAGTCAATACGGCCCACGAGATAAAGGTATGGCCGCCCTTATGGTACCTTCTTCGCGCCTGGAAAAATTTTTGACACCACTGGTTTTGAACCTTATAGTCATCGTACCATTGATGATACTTTTTCTGTGGTTGCATAATTGGACCGTAGATTATGCTAATGCCAAACTATTAGAAGATTGGAATACCACCAAAGGCAATAACAGAATACCCGCTACTGATATTAGCGAAAAATACCGAAAAATACCACTGTCTGTAATACAGTTCTTTACCTTGTTTTATGTCGTTATTCAGGGGGTAGTTTTCCTGGGCTCGCTGTATTTTACGAAATCCTCCTTTGTCAAAACAGTAACTGCTTTTATCCTGATTGTTCTTATTCTTATAATGGCTAACCGTGGGATAGTGCTTTTTCTCCTTGCCGATACCAGTCCATCGGGACTATCTGCGGTTCCTTTCTTTAGCTGGGATGTAGTGTATATGATACCAAGATACAAGTCGTTCCACGTCGCCTACTCCGATGGAACTGAAAACGTCGTATACCCGCTGCTGATAGTCATTGTTCTGATCCTGTGGTACATCACCTATGTCCGGCTGAAAGAGAAAGAGATTTAACCCATTCGATGCATGGAATTCAAAGATAAACAATCCATTTACCTGCAAATCGCCGACTACGTCTGCGAGCAGATCGTGCTGGGGCAATGGCCGCCGGGTGAGCGTATACCGTCGGTGCGGGACCTGGCCTCGACCCTGGAAGTGAACCCTAATACCGTCATGCGTACTTACGATTTTTTGCAGGGGAAAGACATCATTTTCAATCAACGCGGCATTGGCTACTCGGCGGCCGAGAACGCCCAGAAGCTCATTTTGACTTTTCGCCGGGAGCGCTTTCTGGAAACTGAATTACCCGTCTTTTTCAAGACCATGTACCTGCTCGACATCAGCCTGGAAGACCTGCAAACGCGCTACCAGAAATTCGTCGCCGCCGAATACCCAACTACCCCTAATTCCTGACGCTATGAAAACCAGTAACTTGTTGCTCCTCGCGCTGCTTGCGTTTGTCTTTATATCCATGATTGGCTATGATCTGGGGCTCAAAAAAAACTTCGACCGCATCGACCGGACCGATCCCTACTACGGCTTCTCGCACGATACGCTGCCGCCATTCAAGTACATCAAGCTGACGGGAAAGCAATTCGGGATGGTGCAGATCAGGCCGGGCAAAACCTTTGAAATGCGGAAGCAGGATGTAGACCACATGTGGGGTGATCCTGGTTTAGAATGGAAAGTAGTTCACGATACGCTGTTTATCTACCATACCTTGGATACAGAAAGGTACCCCTATGGCAATGGGTATGATTTCAGGAGTAATACCTACCTATACATCATGGCTCCTGCGCTGTCCGGTGTTCAATCCGACGGCGTCGTGGCAAACGTGAGGGGATGGAAAAGTGGTGAATTTTCGATCAGGCAATCGGACAAGGCTATTTTGCTCACCAATAATACCTTTGACCAATTAAATATCGAAGCTCACGCGGGTGGCTTTGTGGAAATAAAGGGCAACAACCAGATCGGCGCGGCCACGCTTCAGGTGCGCGATTCCAGTACGTTGATTGTGGAAAAAGATATTTTCAAATCCATGGAAATACAGGCCGACAGCAGCGCGCACATCAACCTGCCGGGTAGCCTGCTGCGAAGAAGTTTGAGTTTATAGGGGTGGGGTACCCTGCTAGTCAGGTGAGGTATTTTTATAATAATCCTGAATTCTTTAAAAGCTGAATCAAGACCTTATCGGCAATATCGCTTTGAGCTGATTTATCGTAAATGGAAAGAAGCGTGACTACTTCTGCCGAAATTTTTACGCAAATAATTACCCTGGCCCCACCACTTTTTCCCTGACTTTTCGAGCTGATGGCCATCCGTACCTTGTAGCAATCTTTGCCAAGCTGCTTACCCTGAAAAGGGTTTTCTGCCAGACTTTCTCCCAGTTTTCGCAAATCGGCCGCAACAGAAGGGTACTTCTTTAGAAGTTTTTTCAACTCCCGATCAAAGTGCTCAATGGTGTAAACTTTGAACATCAGCCGTTTAGCTCGTCGAGTAGTGCTTCGATGGGCCGTGTTGGCCGCTTCCCTGCTTCGGTAAGTTTATATTCTTCAAAGCCTGCTTTCACATTTTCCCAAGTTTCCCGTTGCGGGGGAGTTAGGGAATTCTCCAGCGTTTCCTGATCTTCGATTTGAACGAAATTCAGGGCTTTTACCAACTGCATGAAAAAGGCGAACTGACCGTCAGGCACGCTAATAGTAATCTGTTTCATGGAAGAAGAATTGTGCAAGTTTTACGATGAAACCTCCGCAAATATACCTTTATTGTGAGAACATTAAACGAAAGTAGGATTGCCTGGATTGCATTTACTTTCAATTACGACCCCTTAAAATGAACCTTAGCCAAACGACCAAAGTTCTCCTGCTCATTCTTCTTCTGGTACTCATAGGCGTGGCCGCCTGGTACCTGTACAAAGAAAAAAACGGCAATCCCGTGTCGGGTCTGAAACCCCGCATCGAAATGGGCGTGGGCCGGATCAATAATTTTACTGACAAAACCATCGACCTGACGCTCAATCTGCTGGTAGATAACCCGCTGCCGATTGGACTGGATATCGAAGATTTCAGCTACTCGGTGCAGATGGACGGCGATACGATCCTGGAAAACAACTACACGGAACCCCTGCGCATCGAGTCGCGCGACAGTACCGTGGTGACCTTGCCCTCACAGATGAACATCAGTACACTGAAAGCGGTCAATGAACGAGCCGCCACGGGCCGCGACAGTGCCGACTATCACTTTGCGGGTGTGTTTCACCTGCGCAAACCTGTGTTGGGCAAAGACACGCTGCGCCTGAGCATGGACAAGCGGCTGCCCCGTTACCGGTTGCCGCAAGTGGAAGTGGTAGGCTACGATATGAAAAAATTCGGGCTGAGCGAATCAAAAATAGTGTTGCAACTCAAATTCAAGAACCGGAACGCCTTTCCGATTGAATTCAAAGATCCGGCCTATGAGGTGGATCTGGGAAGCCAGAAAAGTCTGGCCAAAGGTACCGTAGCGGGTGTAACCCAAGTAAGCGGCGGCAGCGAGGAAATTTACGATATTCCCCTGGCCGTGGACATGGGCGATCTGCTCAAGTCCATTGGACAACTGATCGGGCAGGGCAAAAGCCTGCCCTTCAAGCTTAATTTTAACTGCACCCTGTCGTCCGACAATGAAATGTTCAAAAACAGCGACGTGAACCTGATCATCGAAGGCGATCTGGAAGACTTGCAGAAAATCAAGGAAAACATCGGGAATTGACTCCGCTTAGGCTCGCTCCAGGGTACCTGCCAGTACCCGGTCGGCCTGCTGGATGTGCCGGGCGTTGTGGGCGATGACGAAACCGAACACATCGCCCAGCTTCAAACGTACTAGCGGCGAAATGGAAATAGGTACCCGCGCATTAAGCTCAGCGACGCGATTTACTTCGTCCAATAATCGCAGCCACTGTTCCTGCTGTTCGATAAACTCGGCCACGACCGCCGCTCCATCCAACTTAGGAGCTGGTATGTGTCCCTTAAAAGCCTTGAATTTTTTGGTGTTTTCGGGCTTCATCATATTGATAAAGTAGCGGCCCAACCACCCACTTCGGTAGGTACCCCCGGACGGCTCAGCCGGACTTGCCACAGCATGTAGAGCCTTCCTGACCGCCGGCAGATAAAAATGACCATAACTGTTGAGGTGCTCGAGGCACTGGGCCACCGACCAGCCCCCGTCCGCGGGCGGGGTGTTCATATCCGCGTCCGAAAGGTTTTGGTACACCTCCGTGGCGCGTATCAGATGGGCTTCTACCGATTCGGTAAGGGGTTCGATCCATTGCTGGGGCGAGTATTTTTTCATGGCTGACAGATTGGTTTAAATGTTACCCCAAAGGTCTGGCGGCGACGGGAAAATAATCTTGGTATTTACCATCATTTCAAAGCCGTACTTTGTTGAGCAGCTTGCTGAAATTCGTCGCGTCGATGCCCAGGTAGCTGGCCAGGTACTTGTGGGGTACCCTCTGCAGAATGTGCGGGCTCCGGCGGAGCAGGGAACGGAATTTTTCCTCGGACGAAAAAAGCTGCACTTCCACCAGTCGTTCCAGCAGTCCGCTCAGCGTGGCGTTGGTACCCAGGCGGATCATCCGTTCAATCGCCGGGTACCGGAGCATCAGCTGATCGATTTCGGAGAAGCTGGTTTTGAGGAAAGTCGAAGGCGTGAGGGTTTCGTAATAGTAGCGCGAGGGTACCTGTAAAAGGAACGAATCGATGACGCCGCCAAACGAGGGCGCGTAGGTGAACACTAGCGTTGCCTCCCGTCCCTGCTCGTCCAGATAATACACCCGCTGCAACCCTTCCCGGACAAAATACAGCTCGGTGGCTACCTCGCCCTGGGCGGTAAGCACCACCTTCCGCTTGGCTGTCAGTGGCTTCCAGACCGCCAGAAATGCCTTCATTTCTTCGGGATTCAGCGGATAAATCAGCTCAATTGTGGTACGTAATGCGTCAGTGTCGCTCTTCATACTAGATTCCCTACGGAATAATTACGGCGGCGGGTTAAAACAGAGACTTAGCGAATGGGTGATTGTCGACAGTAAAAATTGCCCCAAGATCGCCTTATCGTGTACGGAGGTACCTATGTGGCTTCGGGTTGGGAACGCAAGGGTACCCCGGGAACGCAACGAAACACCTGGACTGTAAAACTATGAAAAATCCCTACATACTGATCGTGGGTTGTTTCGATACCAAGGGCGAGGTATTTGCTTACCTACGCGAATGCATACGGCGGAATGGGGAACAGGTGGTAACGATGAACACCGGCGTGATGGGTACCACGGAAGCTTTTCCGGTGGACATAGAAGCCGAAGCCGTAGCCCAGGCCGCCGGAACGACCCTTGCCGCACTTCGCCAAAAGCAGGATCGTGGCCAGGCCGTGGAACTGATGGGGCAGGGCGCGGCGATTCGGGTAGCCGAACTAGTGACCAGAGGAGGACTCAAAGCGGCGATCAGCATGGGGGGCGGCGGGGGTACCTATATTGCCCTTTCGGCCATGCAGGCCATTCCACTGGGGGTACCTAAGTTTTGCCTGAGTACCCTGGCGGCCAAGGATTTGTCGCGTCAAATTGGGCATAAAGACATCACCCTCATGCCTTCCGTGGTGGACGTAGCCGGCCTGAACAGCCTCATCCAACCGCTTATCGAACAGGCGGCCGCCGCCATTTGCGCCATGAGCAGGGTGGTACCTTCGGAAAAAGCTGATGCCGCGGGTAGCATCGCCATCAGCATGTTCGGTAACACGACCGCCTGTGCTGATCAGTGTACGGCGCTTCTGAAGCAGCAAGGGTACGAGGTACTGGCTTTTCATGCCAATGGGGTGGGAGGGCGCACGATGGAAGCCCTGATCCGCGAGCACCGTTTCGACGCCGTGCTGGACATAACCACCACCGAACTGGCCGATGAACTCTGTGGCGGCGTCTGCAATGCCGGAATAGATCGACTGACGGCCGCCGCCGAAACGGGTATTCCGCAGGTGGTAGCACCGGGATGCCTCGACATGGTGAATTTTTGGCAGCCCGACACCGTGCCGGAACGTTATCAGCATCGTCAGTTGTATAGTTGGGCGCCCAGTGTCACGCTCATGCGCACCAACGCGGAAGAAAACCGTGAACTAGGCCAACAACTCGCCCGGAAACTACACGGAGCCCACGCTACCGTAGTGCTACCTTTGAAGGGAATTTCCCAAATTGACGCCGAAGGCGGTATTTTTTATAATCCCGAGGTCAATCAGGTACTTTTTGATTCTATCAAAGAAAACAGTGATGAAACTACGAAAGTAATGGAAGTGAACGCCCACATCAACAACCCGCTTTTTGCCAAAGTGCTGGTCGATGAGCTTTTGAATTTGCTGGAAGGGAAAGAGGCACAAAGTGACAAAGGTGCAAAGTGGGAAAGTACAGGAGTACAGAAGTTTTTCAGAAACGGAGAGTAGGTACCCTGGGCACCCGAATTTTCCTTCAACAATTCAACAATTCAACAATTCAACAATTCAACAATTCAACAATTCAACAATTCAACAATTCAACAATTACACATAAAAATGCCAAATCCATGGACCGGTAAGGGGAATCCTTACACACGACAGGAAGTAAGGGACCGCCTGCGGGCTACCCTGAATCAGAACAAAGCCATCATTGCCGCCGGGGCGGGTACCGGCATCAGCGCTAAATTCATCGAAAAAGGCGGTGCGGATTTAATTATTATTTACAACTCAGGCCGGTTCCGCATGGCGGGACACGGCTCGTCGGCTGGTTTGATGGCCTACGGCGACGCCAACGCCGAAGCCATGGCGATCGGGGAGTTCGAGGTACTGCCGGTGGTGGAGGAAATTCCGGTCATCTGTGGGGTACATGGCTCCGATCCGCGCCGCCGCATGTGGCACCATCTGCTCAAAGTAAAGGAAATGGGTTTTTCGGGGGTCAATAATTTTCCTACCCATTCCATCGTGGACGGGCACCTGCGGCAGGTACTGGAAGAAACGGGCATGGGCTTTGCCAAGGAAGTGGAAATGGTGCGGCTGGCTTCGATGATGGATTTATTCTCAATCGTCTACGTCGCTAAGCCCGAAGAGGCCGCCCAGATGGCCGAGGTAGGGGCTGACGCCATCATTGCGCACGTGGGTACCACGGTGGGTGGCTCTATTGGTGTGGTGAACGCCTCGTGCAGCATGGACGAAGCCGTTGAACGCAGCCAGGCTATTATGGATGCCGCGAAAGGTATCAACCCCGACATTTTTTTCCTCGCTCACGGCGGACCTACCAACACACCCGAAGACGTACGCGTCATGCTGGACCGTACCGAACTGCACGGTTTTGTGGGTGCATCGTCGCTGGAGCGCATGGGCGTGGAACAATCGCTCACCGACCTTACGCGCCGTTTCAAGGCGCTGAAACTGGACGGAAAGTCGTGAGGGTACCTTCTTTGACTGTATAAGGATAGGGCTTCGGCCCTTTTTTTGTTATTTTGGCCCTCACTGGTTTGCGTCTTCATCGTGTAGACAGTAAAAGGTATTTTCCTGGCCTGATTCCCAACGTATGATCAATTCCAATCCCGAACTCCGCACCGTACAGGTTACGCGCTATGTCACGCCCCTGCGCGAGGGGGGCTCGTTGCCCGCCCTCACCGAAGCCGATGACGGTTTCCTGTATGTGCTCAAGTTCCGGGGGGCGGGACAGGGGGTCAAAGCCCTCATCGCCGAACTTATCGGGGGCGAGCTGGCCCGGCTGCTCGGCCTGCGGGTACCTGAAATCGTTTTTGCCCAACTCGATGAAGCCTTTGGCCGCACCGAGCCCGACGAGGAAATCCAGGATTTGCTGCGGTTCAGTACGGGACTCAACCTGGCCATGCACTACCTGTCCGGCGCCCTGACCTTCGATCCGCTTGTCACGTCGGTAGATGCCCGCCTGGCTTCCCAAATTGTGTGGCTCGACTGCCTGCTGATGAATGTCGACCGTACACCCCGCAACACCAATATGCTGATGTGGCATCGGGAGCTATGGCTCATCGACCACGGGGCATCGCTGTACTTTCACCATTCGGGACAGGACTGGACCGAACAGGCCAAACGGCCTTTCGTGCAGATAAAGGATCACGTGCTGCTACCCTATGCATCGGAACTGGAAACCGTGGATACCCAAGGCAAGGAAATCCTCACCAAAGAGCGCATTCAGGGTATCGTGGCGCTCATCCCCGACGACTGGCTCGCCGATGAGTCTTCTGATGATTCGCCCGAAGTGCGTCGGCAGCGGTACGCGCAGTTTTTGACCGATCGGATCGCCCATTCCGAAATCTTCATCAAAGAAGCCCAACTCGCCCGTGCAGCACTTGTTTGAGTACGCCGTTATCCGCGTGGTACCCCGGGTCGAGCGCGAAGAATTCATCAATGTTGGGGTAATTCTCTATTGTTCCGGTCTCAAGTACCTGAATGCCCTGCATCGACTGGACGTTGAAAAACTCCGCGCCCTGTGCAGTCATACTGATCCCGACGAACTGGAAAGGTACCTGCAGGCCCTGACGGCGATCTGTGCCGGAAAAACCGAAGGCGGACCCATCGGCCAGCTACCCCTGGCCTCGCGGTTTCGCTGGCTGACGGCCACCCGCAGCAGTGTGGTACAAACCTCCAGGGTACATCCGGGCTTCTGTACTGACGCCAGCGAAACGCTACTGCGTTTGTTCGGGCAGCTGGTCCTGTGAGTATTTGATTAATAATGATGAACTCTTTTTTTCCTAAATCCAACCTGCTTTGAAAAAGTCAATCCCCTGTAATACGGGCGGCTCGCCTGTTTTTCCGCTGATATTCATTTTCATTAATTTAGGAATAATCCTCCCGGCCACCGCCCAAACGCTCCTGCCCACCTACCTCCGCACGGAATACAAAGTGAATCCGGTTACGGACGCAACGGCTCCGAGGTTGAGTTGGGAGCTTACCTCGCCGGAACGCAACCAAATGCAGACTGCCTACCAGATTCTGGCGGCGAGTTCTCTGGAAAAACTGTCGGAGGAAAAAGCGGATCTCTGGAATTCCGGTAAAGTGGCGGGACGCTCGACCGCGCAGGTACCTTATGCGGGTAAAAAGCTGGAATCGCGCCAAATAGTCCATTGGAAAGTCCGTAGCTGGGATAAGGCCGGTAAGCCGGGAGCATGGAGCCAAGCTGCCTACTGGGAAACGGGACTTTTGGACAAAAAAGACTGGCAGGCGCAGTGGATCGGACTGGACCCGGATACGCTGGGGAAAGGGAAAACCTATCAACTCCCTCCGGCCCCCTACCTGCGCCGGGAAATACGGCTGCGGCCCGGTTTTCGCAAAGCCCGCCTGTACGTGACTGCCTTGGGCCTGTATGAATTCTCGATCAATGGCCAGAAAGCCGGTACCGAGTTCCTGACCCCCGGCTGGACGGATTATGACAAACGGGTGTACTACCAGACTTATGACGTAACCAGCCAACTCAAATCCGGGGCGAATGTACTGGCCTCGCAACTTTCCTACGGCTGGTACGCAGGGTACCTTGGCTACGCCCTGCTGGTGGGTAATCCCGTGGTGCGGGCCTTTTACGGAAAGGTACCTTTGTTGAAAGCCCAACTCGAAGTGGAATATCCTGATGGCAAAACCGAAACATTCGCCACCGATAATTCCTGGAAGGCCAGTTTCGGGGCCCTTCTGGAATCGGATATGCTCAACGGCGAAACCTACGACGCCCGCCTGGAATGGGCCGATTGGCAAAAGCCGGGCTTCGACGACAAAAGCTGGCAAAAGGCCGGAGTCTACCCCGACCGGGCGGGTCGTCTGGTGCAGACTTATCCGGGTCCGCCCGTGAAAATAACGGGTACCCTACCCGTAAAGCATCAAACGCAGCGACCCGATGGTACGTATATTTTTGACATGGGACAAAATTTCGCGGGGATCATCCGCCTGCGGGTGAAAGGCCGGGCGGGCGATACGATCCGGCTGCGCTACGGCGAGAAACTGTTTCCCGACGGGCGACTGATGACCGAAAACCTCCGTATGGCCCGCGCTACGGATACCTACATCCTGAAAGGAGCCCGCGAGGGTGAGGTCTGGGAACCCAAATTTACCTACCACGGCTTTCAATACGTGGAAATCAGCGGGCTGCGCGACAAACCCGACGCCACTACCCTCGTCGGCCTGGTCATTGGGTCGGACACCCCGCAGGTGGGTACCTTTGAAACAGACAACGCGATGGTGAACCAGTTGTATCGAAACATCGACTGGACTCAGCGCTCCAATTATGTCGACATCCCCACCGACTGCCCGCAGCGCGACGAGCGCGTCGGCTGGACCGGTGACGCCCAGGTGTATGTGAAGTCGGCTACTTTCAACCGCGATGTGGCTTCGTTTTTTACCAAATGGGTCGTGGATCTCAACGACGCGCAGTACGAAAATGGAGCCTACCCGCTCTATGCGCCGCGTCCGAATCTACGAAAGACGGATACGTTTTCGCCCGGCTGGATGGAAGCAGGGATTATCTGCCCCTACCAGATGTACCAGACTTATGGCGATACGCGCCTCATCGAGAAAGGATGGGTACCTATGGTACATTTCATGGATTTTCTGGAAAAACGCAGCCAGGGTACTTACCTCTTTCCCGAGGGTACCTTCCGGGATTTGAGCCCTAAGGGTGGCTTTGGTGACTGGCTTTCGTTTGGTAAAAAAACGCCGCCCGACCTGCTTGCTTCCTTCTATTTTGCCTACTGCGCCGATTTGATGGCCGAGATGGCCGGAGCCCTTGGCAAACAGGATGATCAGAAACGCTTCGGGGAGATGGGACAGAAAATCCGTAAGGCAGTGCTGGATCACTACACGGATACCAAGGGGCGATTCAAAACGGACACGGTGCCCTATGGCAATGGCGCTGGGTATGTAGACGGTCAACTCGGCTTTTCGGGCCACACCCAAACGGCTTATGCCAATGCCATTTATATGGGAATACTGCCCGCCAAAAGCATTGGACAGGCAGGCGACTACCTGGCTGAACTGATCCGACAAAACGACGGCCGACTGGCTACCGGATTCCTAGGTGCCAAGCCGCTGCTGCCCGCTTTGTCGGCCAGCGGACATTCCGCCCTGGCGTATGAGCTGTTTTTAAGTAAGGAATTCCCGTCCTGGGGATTTGAGGTAGAAAACGGCTCGACTACGATCTGGGAGCGCTGGGACAGCTATACCAAAGAAGATGGCTTCAAATACAATGCTGCTATGAATTCCTTCAATCACTACGCCTTCGGGGCGGTGTGCGAGTGGATGTTTGAAAATGCGGCGGGCATCCAGCCCGCCGAACCTGGTTTTGCCCGCTTTATCATACGCCCCGAAATCGATCCCAAGTCCGGAACAGACAGGATAAATCAACTGCAGGCGTCGTACCATAGCCCGAATGGCCCGATCGTTTCTTCCTGGAAAAAAGAGCCGGACGGCCTGCTGATGAACGTTACCATTCCGGTCAACACGACAGCACAAGTATACGTACCTGCTGCGTCGGTCAATCAGGTCGTGGTGGACGGTAGGAAACTCACCGCCCTTCCGGAAATAAAAAGTTCGGAAACTAGAGACGGATACGTGGTGCTGTCGGTGGGATCAGGAAGTTACGAAATCAGGAGCAGCCGCTAAGCGATTTTTTACAGAGGTACCCCAAATCGGTGGCCGGCGGTCAAGGCAGGTTTTTCAGTTCTTCGATTACTTTCCGGGTAATCTGGGCCAGCTTTTCATAATTGACTCTGATTTCATGCAGGGGTACCTCGGTATTACCCTGATGCTCCAACTCCTTCACCAGTCCATCGTCCCGGATACCCAGCATTGAGTAGGAGGATTTGAGCTTGTGAGCTACTTCGGCTACTATCATATGGTTGGCGTCCCGGATAGCTTTTTCTATGATTTCCAATTCTGCGGGAGCCTGATGGATAAAAAGTTCGATCATTTCATGTTCGAATTCCTTGTTATTGCCTGAAATCTCGTTCAGGTAGGTAAGGTCCACGAGTGAATGGCCGGACGGTACGTCCGCGGTAGCCAGCGTGGTGATTTTATTGAACAGATCGGCGGGTACAAAGGGTTTGGGTAAGTAATCGTCCATCCCGACCGTAAGACATTTGTCACGCTCACCCACCAACGAGTGAGCAGTCATGGCTATGATAGGAACGGTACTTTTCAATTCGTTACGAATGAATTCGGTCGCCTGATAACCATCCATTTCGGGCATTTGCAAATCCATTAAAATAACATTGTAGTTATTTTGTGCCACTTTTTGGGTAGCAATTTTGCCATTTTCGGCCAGGTCAGGTTCAAAACCAAGATTTTCCAGTACCCGGGTGGCCAGACGTTGATTAAGGACGTTGTCTTCCACAAGCAGTACCTTGAGTCGCGTCGCACTTACAGGCTGGGCTGGCTTGACTTGCACCTGAGCTGCGGCTTGTTCGGGTGCTTTTCTAAATGGCATGGTAAAATAGAAGGTGGACCCTTCATTCAGTCGGCTCTCGACGGAAATGCTGCCTTTCTGAAGTTCGATCAACAGTTTTGAAATACTGAGTCCCAGTCCCGTGCCGCCGTACTTGCGGGTTGTGTCGGTATCGGCCTGCGTGAAGCGCTCAAATATGGTAGTCAGCTTGTCCTCCGGAATCCCAATGCCGGTATCGCTGACACTGAACCGGATCACGTATTCAGACTGGGATTCTTCTTTAAGCTCAACTAATACCTTGACCGAGCCCTTCTCAGTGAATTTAAGGGCGTTACTGACCAGGTTTAGCAGAATCTGATTTAGCCGGGTAGGATCGCCCACCATGAAATCAGGGACTGCATCTCCCACAAACACGTCCAGCCGCAGACCTTTTTCGGTGGCTTTCTGCTGCTGTACCGCCTTTACATTTTTTATAAGCCCGTTCAGGCTGAATGGGATTTCTTCAATAGTCAAATGCCCCGATTCAATCTTCGACAGATCCAGAATATCATTGATAATGCCCAGGAGATTTTCGCTCGCGGTACATATACTCTGGGCGTACTCCTTCTGCTCTTCGGTTAAAGGTTTATAATTCAATAGGTTAGCGAAGCCCATAATCGCATTCATAGGCGTCCTGATTTCGTGACTCATATTGGCCAGGAAAATATCCTTAGCCCGGGCGTTTTGTTCGGCCGTTTCCTTTGCCTTCAGTAGCTCCTTTTCCATATTGATCCGGCTGGTCAGATCCACGGCATTACCGATCACGTATTTACGGCCATCGGCAAACTCCGATAGTACGTTGTTGTACATCCAGGTCCTTTTTTCACCGTCTTTATCCAGTATTTGCATCAGTCCCTTCAAGCTGCCGTTTTTAGCAATTTCCTGCAAATAAATATCAATATCATCGCGGTGTTGCGGCACAACGATATCGTGCAGGCTACGGATCAGCATTTCTCCGAAGGTATATCCCATCATTTCGATACCCGCGGGATTAATGCTCAGAAAATTGCCCTTCAGGTCGTGTGTGCACATCAGGCTCTGCGAATTTTCAAAGAACGCCCGATGCCGCCTTTCACTTATTTCGAGCTGGTTGAGGGCCGCATTCCGGGTCGTAATATCTTTCCCTACTGCCAAGTAGCCCGTTATGTCTTTGCCGTCACTTTCGAGTTCCGAAATCGTGAGTTCCACTACGAGCGGAGTACCGTTTTTCTTGATGAAAGTCCAGGAGTCTGCTTCTGTATCGGCCGAATTCGGTTTTGTGAGTAATGTATCAAACTCTACCCTGTCCTGAATGAAATCTACCAGATTCATGCGGTTCACCACTTCCGTCGCATCGTAGTCAAGCATGATCTCAGCCCCGCGGTTGAATGTGGTGATGGTACCCTGCGTATCCGTCGAAATAATAGTATAGTTGGTACCGTTAAGGATCTTTTCGTGAAAATCGGATACCTGAATCAGTTCGTTCTGAATCTTGGTGTATTCCGTGATGTCGCGGCCAATGGCGTATAGGTTGTCATTCTCGGTATCCGGCGTGGCGATCCATTGTAAATATTTATACTCTCCACCTAGCGTTCGGAAACGGTTCGTGAAATTGAGTACTTTTCCTTCCTGATTCAAAGCATGGAGAACCGACTTGGTGGTTTCCACATCGTCAGGATGGATAAAGCTATAAAAGGGCCTGCTCATAATTTGCTTGTCGGTCCATCCAAGCGTTTTGTGGAAAGCCGGATTTATCTTCCTGAAGTAACCATCCGAGCCCCCAATGGCTATCATGTCAATGGATTCGAGGAATAATTTTTCGTAATTTTTAAGCAGTATTTTTTCCTTACGGGCCACAATCTGGGAGACGGCCTCTTCGGCCAGGAGAGCAAGGATCTTTTGTTGCTGGCAATCCAGCTCATTAGGTTCGCGGTCGATGACACAGAAGGCGCCTAATGCGTAACCATCGGGGTCGATAAGTGGATAACCGGCGTAATAGCGCATATTGGGAGGGCCGGTCACCAGCGGATTATCAACGAATCGCTCGTCTTCCCAGGTATCCTTTATCTCCATCAGAGCATCTTCCATGAGCGCATACTGACAGAATGAATCCCGACGCGGTCCCTCACCCACATGCATTCCCACATTGGACTTAAACCACTGCCGCTCCTCATCCAGGAGCGTGATCAGCGAAATGGGCGTTCCACACACGATGGAGGCCATTTTGGTGAGCCGATCAAACTCCTCTTCCGGATGAGTATCCAGAATATGGTAATTTTTCAAGGCCCTCAATCGCTCTTTCTCGTTCTCGGGAATAGGTATGTGGTTCATAAAAAATGGTAATTTCTGCTTCGGTATGCTTTGACGGAATATCCAGACCCTGCGAGTTCGGACAGTGGTTTGCCGGGTAGCATGTCCAGTGTTCTGGAACAGCTTTTCGTTATGCAGTTGGAAAAATAGTACATTCTCCTGATATTGAAGAGTATTTATTGGAATTATGGTTTAATATTTCAAACCGATGGTAACTATATGCTTTCATTATTTTGAGACAATATGTATCCAAAATCGGCTATTTTGTGGTATCAGACCTAAACGTTCGTGCCCGCAGGCACGCATTAGATCTTGATCTTGCTCCACTGAGCCTTAAAACAGGATGAGGGGCGGCAAAAGGCTGAAACTTCTATTCATTGAATTCAGGAGGCACGGAGTTAGCCCGGCACATGCTGATCGGGTAGGGTAAAGGAGTATTTCTGTGCAAAAATAGCGCCAGTTAGTCGGTTTTCCGCTATTAGTCCCGACTGGTTGGTAGCGTCATAAAAGAATTCCTGAAAGTTTGATGCCTGAAAACCCGACCCGACAGAGGATTACAGAAGAAAGGTTGATTGTATTTTGAATAACGTAACTCTGGCGGCAAATTAAAATAAAATTAAAAATGGAAGGCAGATTTCAACAATAGGCAATTATATTTGCCTCGTAATTATTGTTACCCCAATGTTCTGTTGGCTAACTACTGTCTTTATTCTATTTTCTATTGTGTTCAATTTTTAACTTAATCCAGTTCATTTTTTTCATTAGTTTAAACGATTTCCCATGAAAAAAGCTTTCCTATTTTTCATTTTGGTGTGGTCAGTACTAGCCGGAGGGCAAGGATACGCACAAGACAATATGGTCACCGGCAAGGTGACCGACGACGGAGGCAGCGCGCTGCCAGGTGTGAGTGTAGTGGTGAAAGGAACAACCCGGGGAACAACGACTGATACCGATGGCAATTTCCGGATTGCTGCCGGTAGCAATGCACAACTGGAATTTAGTTTTGTAGGCTTTGTGGCCAAAGAAGTCACGGTAGGTACCCAGAGCACCATCAATGTAAGCCTGGCACCCGATGTAGCCAACCTGGAAGAGGTAATCGTAACGGCCTTTGGTAGCTCCAAAAAAGCTTCATTCACAGGTTCAGCCGGAACGATCAGTGCGGAAAAAATCGCCGTCAGGCCCATTACGACTCTGGCTTCGGCCATTGCCGGTACTACGGCAGGGGTGCAGACCACAGCGGGTAGCGGCCAGCCGGGTGCTTCTCCGGAAATCCGTATCCGGGGTTTTGGCTCTATTTCTTCCGGTAACGATCCTCTCTATGTGGTGGATGGTATCCCTTATACAGCCAGCATCGCCAACCTCAACCCCTCGGATATCGAGAATATCACAATTCTGAAAGATGCAGCCTCTACCGCGCTGTATGGTGCGCGGGCCGCGAATGGCGTAGTGATGGTAACCACCAAGAAAGGCCAGAAAGGTAAGAATACAATCAATGTAAAATTTACGAAGGGTTTGAATACAAGGGGTTTACCCGAGTATGATCGCGTAGGACCCGCCGACTATTACCCCCTGATGTGGGAGTCTTATCGTAACAGTATCGCCTACCGGGCTACCAATCCGGTAGCCATCCCTACCGCCAATGCCGATGCTTCGGGTCGGGTGGTTTCTCTGGTAGGCTACAACGTGTATGATGTACCGGCAGCTGACCTGGTGAGTACAGATGGTACCCTGAATCCGAATGCCAATCTGATTTATAGTCCCAAAGATCTGGACTGGGCTGCACCCCTCATGCGTCAGGGCAGCCGTGACGAAGTGAATTTGAGCTTTTCGGGTGCTCAGGACAAGACGGACTACTTTATTTCGATGTCGTATTTGCGGGATAAAGGGTTTTTGATCCGCTCGGACTACGACCGTTTTACGGGTCGTATGAATGTCAATAGCCAGATGAATTCCTGGTTCAAAACGGGAGCCAACCTGTCGGCTACCATTACAAAGTCCAACCAGGCCGATGCGGGCGGTAACACGACTTTCGTGAACCCCTTCTTTTTCTCCCGCAACATGGGCCCCATCTATCCGGTTTATGCGTTCGATCCGGCCAATCCACGCCAGTTCCTGACGCTGCCCGACGGTAGCCTCCGCTACGACTATGGTAACCTGAATGCCCTGGGCTTGCCCAACCGCCCGCAGTTTGGTGGACGCCATGCCATTGCCGAAACGATCAAGAATCAGAATTTCTTCCGTCGTAACGTAATTGGCGCGCGTGGTTATGCGGAAATTTCATTTCTGAAGGATTTCAAATTCACGACCAACATAGGGGTAGATTTGACCAACATCAACAACGTGACTTTTGGTAACCCCGAAATCGGTGACGGTGCACCCGCTGGCCGCGCAACCCATGAGTTTGAGAATATTGCCAGCTACAACCTCAACCAGCTGCTGAACTACGACAAGTCTTTTGGCAACCATAGCATCGGCGTGCTGTTGGGCCACGAAAACTTCCAGGTAACGGACAACAACCTGACGGGTTCACGCGCTAATCAGGTGGTAGAGGGTGATGTGGAATTGATCAACTTTACGAACACGACCAACCTGAACTCCCGCTACAATATCCGGCGGGTAGAGGGGTATTTCTCTCGGATCAACTACGATTACAATGAGAAATACTTTGTGTCGGCATCGGTCCGTCGCGACGGGTCAAGCAAGTTCTATAAGAATACGCGCTGGGGAACGTTCTACTCCATCAGCGGTGCCTGGCGTTTGGATCAGGAAGACTTCATCAAGGCGATTCCTGCCGTTAGCCTGCTTAAGCTGAGAAGTTCGTATGGGCAAACGGGTAACGACGGTGGTGGCAATACGCAAGATGGTACCTCCATCAGCTACTATGCCTGGCAGCCCCTTTATGAGCTAGGCTGGAACAACGCCGGAGAGGCCGGAATTCTACAGTTGAGCCTGGGTAACCGCAACCTCGAATGGGAATCCAGCAATGCCTTCGATGCCGCGGTAGAATTTGGCCTGTTTAACAGCCGGATTTCAGGTACGGTGGAATATTTCAACCGTCAGTCGTCAAACCTGATTTTTGATGTACCCCTGCCTCTCTCAGCGGGTATCAAGACGGAGACTCGTAACATCGGTACCATGTACAACAAGGGAATCGAGTTGGAACTGAGCGGCGATGTGATTCGCAAAGGTGACTTTACCTGGACTTTGGGACTGAATGCCACCTCTTTCAAGAACCGGATTACCAAAATGCCCGAGGAAAACCCCGAGATCATCGACGGTACCAAAAAGTTAAAAGAAGGTAGCTCGATCTACGACTACTGGCTGCGTGAGTACAAAGGAATTGATCCGGCCACCGGCGAAGTCCTATACCGGGCCGAAACCTTCGTAGCGGCTAACTCCAAGATTACTGAAACGGGCGATACCCTGACGACGAGCATCAACAACGCCCGCTATCACTACAACGGTAGCTCCATCCCCAAACTGTCGGGTGGCGTAACGACTACGCTGAGCTGGAAGGGCCTCTCTCTATCCGGTATCTTGGTGTACCAAATCGGCGGTAAAGTGTATGATAGTGGGTATCAGGGTTTGATGAGCTCGGGTGGCTACGGTAGTGCCAAGCACGTGGACATCCTGAACCGCTGGCAGAACCCCGGTGACATCACCGACGTACCCCGCATGGATGCGGCCCGCACTTCCGATTTCGATGCGCAGTCGGATCGTTGGCTGATCGACGCCAGCTACCTCAACATTCGTACCGTCACGCTGGGCTACTTCCTGCCCAAGACCATTGCTTCTAAATTGTTCTTGCAAAACGCTCAGGTGTATGTGAGTGGGGAAAACTTCTTCATCAAGTCGCGCCGGAAGGGTATGAACGTGCAGCAGAGTTTCAACGGTATTTCCAACAACGCATTTAGTTCGCAGAAAAGCCTGGTCATGGGTATTTCCTTCTCATTGTAAGCACCAGACTTAATTTTAAAATTTACAATTCATCAAATTATGAAAAAGAAAATAATATTTCTATCCGTAGCGATGCTTAGCCTGCTGGGGGTTTCCTGTAGCGAAGACTACCTCGATACGATCCCCACAGCAAGTGTGGATTCTGGTGCGGCCTTTGCTTCTACAAAAAATATTTCCGCTGCCATCAATGGTGTTTACCGGGCTATGGTGGTCCGTTATCTTGGTTCGCAAGGACATTTCGGTTATCCGGCCATGATGATCATGCTGGACGTGCTGGGTGAGGACCTGGTTTTTGGCAACTCTTCCAACAACTGGCATTTTGGCGAAGGTCGTTGGATCAGCCATCGCTCCGACCAAGGGAACCTGGCTCAGCTTCCTTACGAAATGTACTACCGGATGATCGGTAACGCCAATTTGATCATTGCCAATATCGACGGAGCCGCCGGGCCTCAGGAAGACCGCGATCGGTTGAAAGGCGAAGCGCTGGCTTTGCGTGGCTTCTCCTACTTCAACCTGGTGCAGCTCTACGGCAAGCGTTACGATGCGGCTGCCAAGCCTAATGCACAACTGGGGGTACCCCTGGTACTCGAGCCGACGACCGAAGGCTTGCCGCGCAATACCGTAGAAGAGGTATATGCGCAGATAAACAAGGATTTGACTGAGGCTGTTGCCTTACTACCCTCGGCCCGTGCTGCCAAGTCACACATCAACAAGGAAGTAGCCAATGGATTGTTAGCCCGCGTGGCGCTGGTTCAGCAGAACTGGGCCGCTGCTGCCACGTATGCTGCCGCTGCCCGTCAGGGCTTTCCGTTGATGTCTGCGGCGCAATATCTCGATGGCTTTTCCGACGTAGGTAATCCCGAGTGGATGTGGGGCTTCGACCACTTGGAAGATCAGTCCGAATTTTTTGGAGCGTACCACTCCTACATTTCGAGTAATTTTAACTCCTCGGTAAACCGGCAGACGCCCAAGGCGATCAACAGCCTGCTTTACAATAAAATCCCATCGACGGATGTTCGTGCCAAAATGTGGTTGAAAGCTCCTACGGCGGCTACTGCCGTTACCCCTCCCGGTGGCGTGCGGGTACCTTACATGAACCAGAAGTTCCGGTTACCGCCCAATCCTGCTACCAGTACTATGGGCGATATTCCCTACATGCGGGCTGCCGAAATGTATCTGATCCAGGCCGAAGCTCTGGCCAATCAAGGCAAGGATGCCGAGGCGGCCAAGGTACTGTTTGACCTGGTGAGCGTACGCGACCCCGCTTATGTCATGTCCACCAAAACGGGTGCCGATCTGCTGGAAGAAATCTATTTCAATCGCCGCATCGAACTGTGGGGTGAAGGCCATCGCTTCCTGGATTTGAAACGCCTGAATCAGCCTTTGAACCGTAATGGTGCGAACCACAACACCGCCGTAGCCGTAATCTTTGACGTACCTGCCGGAGATCCCATGTGGGAGTTTCTGATTCCTCGTCGAGAGATCAACTCCAACGCTGCTATCGTGCAGAATCCACTCTAATTGTGATTGAGTGAACTTTAAATAAAATTTTCATTCTGATTGTCCGTGCCACAGTCTTAAACTGTGGCACGGATCCACGCCCGTCCCTGGATAACAAGGGACGGGCGTTTTATTTTATCTTTGTAAAATCATTCATCATCGCACGGGCCGCTCCAGCGTACCGGACCCCGTCCTCATTCATCAATCATTGAACAAGGTCCTCTTCCTCACCCCACCCTTCACGCAACTCAATACCCCCTATCCGGCGACGGCCTACCTCAAAGGCTTTCTGAACACGGTAGGGGTACCTTCGCATCAGGCGGATCTGGGGATCGAGGTGATTCTAAAACTGTTTTCTAAGCAGGGCTTGGGTAAGATGTTCACCGATCTGGAAGCTTCCGATGTGGCACTTTCCGATAACGGCTACCGGATTTACGCACTGCGGAAAGAGTACCTCCGCACCATCGAGCCGGTAATCGGTTTTTTACAAAATAAAAATCCCACCCTCGCCCATACCCTCTGCGACCGCAACTATCTGCCCGAAGCCGGGCGCTTTGCCGAACTCGACGAACTGGATTGGGCCTTTGGTACCATGGGCATTCAGGATAAAGCCCGGCACCTGGCCACGCTGTACCTGGAAGACCTGGGCGATCTGATCCAGGAAGCCATGGACCCTCACTTCGGATTCAGTCGCTACGCCGAGCGCCTAGGTAGTACTGCTACGCATTTCGACGCGTTGCACGAAAGCTTACAAGCTGCCGAAACCTTGATTTCTTCTTTTTTAGTAGAATTGTTGGAAGAAAAAATTCAACGCTGGCAGCCATCGGTGGTTTGTCTGACGGTACCTTTTCCAGGCAACCTGTTCGGCGCGTTGAAATGCGGGCAGTACCTAAAAAAGCATCATCCGCACATAGCTGTAGTGATGGGCGGCGGGTATTGCAATACTGAATTACGCTCGCTGCGCGAACCGCGCCTGTTCGATTATGTGGATTTTGTAAGCCTGGATGATGGCGAAGCACCGTTGCTCAATCTGCTGGAATACCTCGATGGCAAGCGCGAGCGTAACCAACTCAAACGGGTCTATGCCCGTACCGAAGGAAAGGTACTTTACTACAATAATGCCAAAGAAAAAGACGTAGCCCAGCGCGACGTAGGTACACCTGACTACGCCGACTTGCCACTGGACAGGTACCTGTCGGTCATCGAAATAATCAACCCCATGCACCGGCTATGGAGCGATGGCCGCTGGAATAAACTGACGCTGGCGCACGGCTGCTACTGGGGCAAATGTTCGTTCTGCGACATTTCGCTTGATTACATCAAACGCTACGAACCCGTCACGGCCGCGCTGCTCTGCGACCGCATCGAGGAAATCATCACGCAGACTGGACAAAACGGTTTTCACTTCGTGGATGAAGCCGCGCCGCCCGCGCTCATGCGTGACCTGGCGCTGGAAATCATCCGCCGCCAGCTCACCGTGACCTGGTGGACCAACATCAGGTTTGAAAAAAGTTTTACCCCCGACCTTTGTCAATTGCTCAAAGCTTCCGGCTGCATTGCCGTATCGGGCGGACTTGAGGTAGCTTCCGACCGCTTGCTCGAGCGCATGAAAAAGGGCGTTACCGTGGCGCAGGTGGCCCGCGTGGCCGACTCCTTTACGCAGGCGGGTATCATGGTGCATGCCTACCTGATGTACGGCTTTCCCACCCAAACGGCACAGGAGACCATCGACTCGCTGGAAATGGTTCGGCAGTTGTTCGAGGTAGGCGTGGTGCAGTCGGGCTTCTGGCATCGTTTTGCCATGACGGCTCATAGTCCCGTCGGCCTGCACCCGGCGGGCTTCGACGTGCAGCGCATCGGCCCCGATTTCGGCGGTTTCGCCGACAATGATCTTTATCACGACGATCCCACCGGTGCCGATCATGATCTGTTTTCCGAGGGATTACGCAAATCACTTTTCAACTACATGCACGGCGTGGGTTTTGACCTGCCACTCAGGAAGTGGTTTGACTTCAAGGTACCCCCCACTTCCATTCCCCCGACCTACATCGAGCGCAGTATCGGTGATGAGGTACCCTACGCCGAAACGCGTCCCAATGCGCAGGTGGTGTGGCTGGGTGGCACGGCTGAACTGATGGTGCTAGAAGATATTGTGGTACAGGCCGGGCCGCGTTCGGCTTCCAGCCCGTCCTCGGCAGGAAAAAATAACGGCATTAAAGTCCGAGAAAGAAAGCAAAAGGTAAAGAGGGCCGAACTGGAATTTTATTCAAAAAAGAGCCATTGGACGCTCAAGACCCATGTTTCGTTGGCAGAATGGCTATTGGGTACCCTACCTGTTCTTGCCCTCGACGCGGAAGGGGTACCCCTGTCGTGGCAGCAACTGAAAGGAAGTTATGAAGAAGCGGGTTTAGGTACCTTTGAAGACTTTTTGCAATCGAATGTATGGAAAGCATTGCGAGAGAATGGGTTGCTGGTGGTGTAGACCCGGTCTTGTTCTGAAATAAAAAAATTCCCTACTTGTTCCGCCGCCAGGCCGCCCAGGCTCCGGTAGACCACAGCGCCCACGCTACCAGCACGGGCTGAAACAAAAGGCGTATACCGCGCGCCAGATCCGAATTGAGGCCGAATGCATCGGTATGGTTGAGGTACTGCGCGATGTTGCCGGGAAAGACCAGCACGAAAAACGTAGCGACTACCCACCCGACCAGCACACGCTGCCGCGCCAGAAAGATTAGCGATAAGCCCAGCAGAATTTCGACAATCCCCGACAAAACCACGACCAGATCACCATTGAGAGGTACCCATTGGGGTACCTGCGCCAGAAACTCCGTGCGGGCCCAGGTCAGATGACTGGTACCGGCCAGAATCAGGGCTCCACCCAGCAGAAAACGAAAGATGGTTTGAACGGTAGTGGTTTGAGTCGGGTGGTGAGTTGTCATGGATCGAAGCGGTTGGGTAAGGGGAAGGGATGGTAGGGCCACTTGATAAAAAGATCGTGCTTGACCCCGCGCCAAAACTATTTGACAAGGACGAAAATGACGGATTATTCCTACATTGTGTCATGGAGCAGGAAAAACACAGCTGCATCATTCCAATGAAGAACGACCAACCAAGAACCACTAGCGAACTGAGCCGACGGGATTTTATAGGCATGAGCGCGGCATTTTGCGTGCCGTTACTGGCCAGAGCCAGCGTAAGTACCTTGAAGGAGTCCGTTAAAATGGGTTTGATCACCGATTTGCACCACGACCTGATCCACGATGGGAAAACCCGTCTGAAAGCCTTTTTGGCGCATAGCCGCCAGGTTCAAACGGATGGCCTGATCCAGCTGGGAGACTTTACCTTCCCGGATGAAAAAAACCAGGACGTGATCGACCTGTTCAACCAGGCGCACAAAACTACCCTGCACGTGATCGGCAACCACGATACCGACAACGGCCACACCAAACAGCAATGCCTCGACCGCTGGGGCATGCCGGCCCGGTACTATACCCGGAAAGTCAAAGGTATCTGGTTTATCGTGCTGGACGGGAACGATACCGGCTCGCCCGACCACAAGGGAGGGTACCCTGCCTACATCAACCCGGAGCAGGTGGCTTGGTTGAAAACCCAATTGCAGCAAATCAAAGAACCGATCGTGATCGTCTCGCACCAACCGCTGATCGGGGCGCTGGCGGTCAATAATGCCGCCGAAATGCAGGCGGTTCTCGCCGGCGCGGCCGATCGGATCATCGTGGCCATCAACGGCCATACACACGTGGACAGTCTGATTTACGAAAGTGGAATACCCTATCTTACCATCAACTCGGCTTCCTACTTTTGGATTGGTGATAAGTACCTTCACGAAAGCTACCCAAAGGCGATTCACGAAGCCCATGAGTGGATGTCGCGTATGTGCCCCTACCGGGACCCTTTGTACACGGTGATGACGATCGACCCGGCCACGATGACCGTACAGATCACCGGAAAACCAAGTACCTGGGTAGGAAAATCGCCGACCGAACTGGGTTTTACAGATGAGTACAAACCCCTGCGCGTGGGGGAGGAGATTGTGCCTTTTATTCGGAAGAGTACGGTGAAGCAACACTAATAAATGTTATACTCCCCTTCATTGGCCTACTGCGGTCGTATACAGGTGGAACTCAGGATAGGGGCATGACGCTAAACCGTCCAGCGTTGGCACCTGCGTTACGACAATACAAGATCAAGAATGGATTACAAAAGTACTGCCGAAAGAATAATTGACCTGAGAAATGCTGACCTGGCGCTTAGGGACAAACTTATTCAGGACGGAAAACTTGGGGAAGGCTATGATGAGGAAATGGAAAAACTGCACAACCGGAATGCGAAGATTTTGAGCGATATTATTGATACGATAGGGTACCCGACCCTTAACAAAGTAGGTAAAGAAGCAAGTGAGGCCGCGTGGCTGGTTGTACAACATGCCATCGGACAGCCCGACTTTATGAAGAAGTTTGCGAAACTATTGGAAAGGGCAGTAAACGAAAATGAAGCGGAACCAAGAAGTTTGGCCTATCTGATAGACCGAATCGCGGTGCTTGAAGGAAAACCGCAACAGTATGGTACTCAATTTGACTGGGACGAAAGCGGTAAATTAAACCCAAATCCTTATGATGACTTGGCCAAAGTAAATCAAAGAAGGAAGGATATCGGGCTTAATACCCTTGAAGAACAGACCCTACTTATCAGGAGACAGGTGGAAAATGAAAAGCAAACTCCACCGGCAGATTTTGAAAAAAGGAAGCAGGAAGTCGAAGCATGGAGGAAAAAGGTAGGTTGGATAAAATAATAACTTCTACACGAATCAGGGGATTGTGTATCCCCTAAATCGTAATCGGAAAATAGTATTTTAGAAAATCAGATTCCCTATGAAAAAGCAACAGATATTATTTATTGAGGGAGGAGGCGACGATGGGTATGAAGCGGATAAAGATTTGGTAAACTCCTTGCAGGAAAACCTGGGGAATGGATACGACGTACACTACCCGGAAATGCCATCCGATGAGTCGGCCCCTGACTTTGGGTGGCTGTCCCAAATTGATCAGGAAATTTCTGAGGCTGAAAACGACGTGATCCTGGTCGGGCATTCGCTCGGCGCCTCCATGCTTTTGAGGTACCTTTCCGAGAATATTGTCAACAAAACCATACAGGGCATTTTCCTTATTTCCACCCCATTCTGGACGGGTGATGAAGCGTGGAAAGCCGGTTTAAAACTGAAAAGCGATTTTGCCGACAGGCTACCTGACAAGGTACCCCTATTCTTTTACCATAGCCAGGATGACGAAGTGGTACCCTTTTCTCATCTTGACCAGTACAAGCAAAAAATTAGTCACGCCACTTTCCGTGAAATACAAAGCGGTGGTCATCAACTTAACAACGATTTGCCATGGATAGCTGACGATATTAAATCATTGAATGGCTAAGGAAAGTATATTTTAATTGATTGGATGCAGAGAATTTTGTGAGTATAGTATCTGCTGAAATCTTAGACTGTTTGAATGCCTGTGGAAACCTACATAGATGATGGGAGAAGGAGAGTTGATGGAATGTATATTTATTTTTAATGAAATATCATACGAAAGTGATCCGTAAATTTTTGTTTTATATTTTAGTAGCACTCAGTCAATATCTTTTATTTTCTTGCGATTCAAAAACGAATGAATATACGATAAGTTCGCAGAATGTGGCAATGCTTAAAAGTAAATATGATGCTGAAACTATCAACTACTTCTACGAAACTGTTTTTCATGCAGATTATAATAAAAGCAAACGCAATTATATTTCTAAGTGGAAATCAAACCCTAAGATATTAATAATGGGTAATCCATCCGCTGATGAAATAAACTATGTAAATGAAGTAATCACGGAAATTAACGGTTTAAACCTTTCAATAAAATGTTCTATCGGGACTCTGCGTGATTCTAGCCTTATCAAAGTGTATTTTGGGAATTTTACAAAAATGAATGAATTTCTAGAATCAGATAATAATCTTGCAAGTAATATTGACACCACGGCTGATGCGGGCACTGGAATTTTAGTTGACTATGATGGTGAAATAAAAAAAGCTAGTGTAGGTATTTTTTATGCGAAAGAAGACACTAACCATTTGATGCGGAAGAAACTAGTTTTAGAAGAAATTATTCAAACCCTGGGTGTTATCGGCGATAGTTATACGTATCCAAGTAGCCTTTTTTTTGAAAAAGATAATCCTGAAAAATATTTCACAATCTTAGATAAAAAGGTGCTATCACTACTTTACGAACCGTCAATTCCTGTAAATTTTTCCAGGATTCGTTTTGAAAGGAAGTTTTCAGATGTACTTTATTCTGTAAAGGCTGAGGATAAGATTAAAAAATTATTGATCAAATATCCGCCAAGTTTGTCAAGAGGTAATATTTTGGAAGCCTCTTTTACAAACAATGAACTGCTCAAACATCCAAAAGATGTTCACATATATTTGTACGGAACTATCTTGAATGAGGATTCAGTCACGATAATAAAAGCCATCAAATCTTTAAATAATATATCTCCAAATTTAAAGCTCAAATTGGTAAAATCGAGTATTTTGGAACCAGAGCACGGGATAGTCTTAAATTTTAAAGATTCATGCGAACAAAAAGAACCCATTAAAGTTTCAAATGCATATTTTAAAGGAAGTAATTGCATGTTTCCAAAGCTGATAAAAAATAAAGTAACGTTACTATATAACACTAGCGAAAGAAGTAGGACGCTAAGGCAGCAAAGTATAGTTGAAGCATTATATTTCAGTTTGATACAGCTTCCCACAAAATACTTGGGTTCTGATAAATTATATTATTTAAAAAACGACACAATTGATTTTAATAACAAATACTCTACCCTTTTAAAGTTAATCTATTCAAACGAGTTTATTGATGGACTTAAACTCAGTGATTTTAAGAAAATTAAATCGACTATGCCTCATCCAGGACCAACTGGCAATCAGTAGGCTGTATCCCACAGCCCAAATAATAGAAGGTACCCCATAAAAAAACTAAAAGTCAATCTCAAGAAAAAATGAAAGCCCAAAAAGAACTACCCTCGGTAGAACTAAACCACTTAATCATCCTGGCCAAAGAAAAGCAGAAAACCGCGGATCTATTGACCAGGCTATTGGATTTGCCGAAGGCAATTCCGGCGGATGGCCCGGTACCCGGTTTCTTTCTTTGCATTCAGCTAAAAAACGACGTCATGCTGCTGATTGCGGAGGCTAAAGAACATAGTACGGGCCACTATGCGTTCAAGGTACCCCCCGATGAATTTGAGCGCGTTATCCATCGACTGAAAGATTGGAAAATAGATTATTGGGCCGATCCGCGTATGCAGCGTCCTGCGGAATACTACGTGGAAAACGGCAATAAAGGTCTGTACTTCATCGACCCTTCGGGGCACGGCATGGAAATACTGACGCCGATTTCTGACAATTCGTAAATTCGAAAAGCGTACAATAAGTAAGCTAGCAAAGAAATGAAACCCTTGGTTGTTTTGCTGGTCGTTTTCGTCCTTGCAGTCGTTGCGGTTCAACTGATTACGCAACAATTCGATCTGTCCCTAGCAGCCCGGATCGCGATGTGCGCTATGTTGTTTTTTACGGCGGTTGGCCATTTTGCCTTTACAAAAGGTATGATCCTGATGATGCCTTCCGTGATTCCCTTTAAGAAAGAACTGGTTTACCTGACGGCCGTACTGGAAATTTTGTTGGGAATTGGACTTTTAATTCCGGATTTCACGGTATATGCTGCCTGGGCATTGATCGCCTTTTTCGTACTGTTGCTACCTGCCAATATTAACGCTGCGATCAAACACGTTGATCACGAGAAAGGTACCTATGCCGGCAAGGGCGTTTCCTACTTGTGGTTCAGGGTGCCTTTGCAGCTACTCTTCATTGGCTGGACTTATTTCAGTTCTATTAAAATTTGGGAATAAATTTCTGATAGGTACCTGATATTCCTAAACTCCCATGAAAATTTCCGCTCATATTACCAGCAGCCTCCACCAGCATGAGGCTACCGTCCAAACCAACGACTCGGCCAAAGAACTGCAAATCCCGGCGAAATCCACGGGCTACGGCTCGTCGGTGAATGGCGGCGAACTCTTGATGTTGGCGCTGGCGACCTGCTTTTGTAATGATATTTACCGCGAAGCCGCTAAACGCAGGATGGTGGTAACGGGCGTGGAGGTCAGCGTGAGCGGTGAATTCGGAGCCGAGGGCGAACCGGGTACGAATTTTAGTTACCAGGCTTCTGTCGCATCCGACGCTTCTCCGGCTGAAATCGAAGACTTGATCCGTCACACAGACCAGGTAGCTGAGATTCAAAACACCTTGCGGAAAGGACTCGCCATCACATTGACCAACACAAGTGATCCTACCTAAACAATGGAAATTACCTACCGGCACGATAAAACCCCAACGCCCGAGCAAGTCATCGAACTGTACAACAATGCCGGGCTACCGCGTCCGACCCACGACCCGGAGCGGATTGCCAAAATGTACGAGCATTCCAACCTGATCGTTACGGCCTGGGATGGGGAAACGCTTGTCGGGGTAGCCCGTTGCATCACCGATTGGGCGTGGAGTTGCTACCTGGCCGACCTGGCCATCCGAAGCGATTACCAAAAAGCGGGAATTGGTAAAAAACTGATCGAACTCACCAAAGAAAAGGTCGGCGACCAGTCGATGGTATTACTGCTCTCCGTACCAACGGCTCTGGACTATTATCCCAAAGTAGGCTTCACGAAGCAGGAAAGTAGTTTTATTATCAATCGGAAGGAGTAGCCTGGAGCAAAGAATAACCGGATTTCGAAAATTTTCGTAGGCCAGCCATTTCATGAAGCTTGCCTAAACGAAGCGGGTGAATGGTAGAGAAGGCCATCTTTGGCCATTTCTAATAGATAGGCATACACCGCTCGAAGTGATTCTGAAGTAAGACGGGGGTAACTTTCCAGAAGCATCTGTTCGGTCCAGCCATCGGCTAGGCGTTCCAGAATAAATTCGACGGAAAGACGCGTTCCTTTGATAACGGGCTTTCCACCTACTATCTTAGGGTCAGAATGAATGTATTCTTGCCAGTTCATATATTTGTTTTTTACAAAGATAAAATTTTAGGCTTTACATTCCTTTGACCTCCCAAGAAACTCAAAAACCGACCTCATGAAAGTAATCGTAACGGGTGCCACGGGCATGGTGGGTGAAGGCGTGATGCACGTCTGCCTGAATCACCCTGATGTTGAAAAGGTACTGGTTATCAACCGCCGCCCCGACGGGGTGAAGCATCCGAAACTTACCGAAATCATCCACCAGGATTTCTTTGATTTATCGGCCATCGAAAGCCAGCTGGTAGGCTACGATGCCTGTTTTTTCTGCCTCGGCGTGTCGTCGGTAGGCATGAAAGCACCCGAATACTACCGCCTCACCTACACGCTGACAATGCACGTGGCCGAAACGCTGAGCCACCTGAATACAAACATGACCTTCGCGTACGTGTCGGGTGCGGGTACCGATGGCAGCGAGCAAGGCCGCAGCATGTGGGCGCGGGTGAAGGGCAAAACCGAGAACGATTTGCGGAAGCTGCCCTTCAAAAAAGCGTATGCTTTTCGCCCCGGCTTCATCAAGCCCCTCGAAGGGATGAAGCACGTCAATCAATACTATAAGTACATCAACTGGCTTTTTCCGGTCGGGCGGAAGCTTTTTCCCAACGGATTCTGTACAAATCAAGAAATCGGACTGG
Source organism: Salmonirosea aquatica (assembly GCF_009296315.1). NCBI lineage: Bacteria > Pseudomonadati > Bacteroidota > Cytophagia > Cytophagales > Spirosomataceae > Salmonirosea > Salmonirosea aquatica. The sequence continues at coordinate 1,425,053 of NZ_WHLY01000002.1, read as the reverse complement.
CGATGATCTATACAGCCAAAAATATCGTGGCTCAGGATGTAATCGAAGGCCGTGACATCATCGCACTGGCGGCGAAGGAAGAACCCTCAGCCTACCAAACCACCTCGCCGCGCTCCACGTAATTCTTGAAGTTCAGGATATCCTGCATCACCATATCCTTAAACATGGGATTGAGCAGACGGGAAATTTCCTTGCCAGGTACCCCCATCGGAGCCTTGTAGCTGATGACCACGTGCAGGAGGGTACAATTCTCACCCAGATCCGAAAATTCCACCTTTCCGGCGTTCACAATGGGCGCACCCGGCAGCGACCGCCAACCCAGCAGGCGTCCGGGCTCATCTTTGACGATCTCGGCTTTCCATTTCAGGGTACCTATACCGCCCGGTCCGGCCGCCTTCCAGACCGAGGTAGTGGCGTCCAGTTCGGTCACGGATTGGATATGGCGCATGAAGAGCGACAGGTTCTCCAGTTTCCGCCAGAAATCGTATACTTCCTGCCGTACCCGGTTCACTTTCAGATCTACCCGGATGTTGATATTGTCACTATGTTCCTGGGCGGTATTTGCCTCAAGGGCGGTATGCAGCGGACAGTAACCCGTAGCCGAACGGAAGAGCATGTACCCGCCCACCAGCGCTTCGATCGGACTGGCTTTCCGGCGGGCCAGGGCATCTAATAGCAAGAAACCGCCGCCAAAGGCCGAAATGATTCGTTCCGTGGTGCCGACGTTCATTTTCTGGTGGCGCAGGATGGGACTATAAGCATCTTTTTTCATCGTAGCGGATTTTTAGGCGGGAACAACTAGCTTAAACAAAAAGGCCTGTTGTTTCCATGGTTTAGGAATATTCTCAAAAGTCTAAATATGCACAAAGCCTTGCAGGAATGCAAGTGATTTCGGGCTAACAGCTTTTGGGAATAGATCGCTGAGGAAGTAGAATGCAGCACTTTTCCATATTGGAGGTAGTAAAAATGCCGGCCTTCCGTTTTTTAGCAGTACCGCCATCCACTCACCCAAACCATTCATGCAAAAAGCCCTTGCTCCGGCGCGCTGGTATCGCCTGATCCCCATTGCCTTCATTACGTACAGCCTCGCCTACCTCGACCGCGCCAATTTTGGTTTCGGTGCTGCCGGAGGCATGGCTACTGACTTGGGCATCACACCGGCGATGTCCTCGTTGCTGGGGTCGTTGTTTTTCCTGGGGTACTTTTTCTTTCAGGTACCTGGGGCTATTTACGCCGAAAAGCGGAGTGCCAAAAAACTCATTTTCTGGTCGCTGATCCTGTGGGGCGGGCTGGCGATGGCTACCGGCATTATCAGCAATATCAACGGACTGATCGTCATTCGTTTCATGCTGGGGGTAGTAGAAAGTGCCGTCATGCCCGCCATGCTACTTTTCCTGAGCCGATGGTTTACCAAATCCGAGCGCTCGCGGGCCAATACCTTCCTGATTCTGGGCAATCCCGTCACAATTCTGTGGATGTCGGTGCTGTCGGGCTACCTGGTCAATGCCGTGGGCTGGCGGTGGATGTTCATCTGGGAAGGCGTGCCGGCGATCATCTGGGCCTTTTTCTGGTGGAAACTGGTACAGGACAAACCCCAGGAAGCCAACTGGCTCGACGCGACCGAAAAGCGTAACCTGGAAGCGGAACTGCAACGCGAGCAGCAAGGCATCAAGCCCGTAAAAAACTACCTTGCGGCCTTCCGTTCCCGCATCGTCATTCTGCTCAGTTTGCAATATGCGCTGTGGAGCATCGGGGTCTATGGCTTCGTGATGTGGCTACCCTCCATGCTCAACGCCGCGCCCGACATGGACATCGTCAAGACCGGCTGGCTGTCGGCGGTACCCTACCTGCTAGCGATCATCGGAATGCTGGCCGCTTCGTATTTTTCGGATAAAACCCTGAATCGTAAAATTTTTGTTTGGCCCTTTCTTTTGATCGGGGCCGTGGCATTTTATGGTTCCTACCTGCTGGGTACCAATCATTTCTGGCTGTCGTTTACGCTGTTGGTTGTGGCGGGCGGTGCCATGTATGCGCCCTACGGGCCATTTTTTGCCATTATCCCCGAGGTACTCCCCAAAAACGTGGCGGGTGGGGCTATGGCGCTGATCAATAGTTTCGGGGCGTTGGGCTCGTTCGTGGGGTCGTACATTGTGGGGTACCTCAATGGTACCACGGGCGGCTTCGGGGCTTCTTATCTTTTTATGGCGGGGTCGTTGTTGCTCTCGGCGGTCATTACGCTGGTGGCTTTGAAGCCTATCCGTTCTCCGATTCAACCTACCCCCATTCTGGCCAAACCGGAATGAAGGTAGGTTTTCAAAAAATCATACAAATGACGTATTGCCAGCTGGGGTTCCAGCCGCTAATTTTGTCTTGTTGATTAATGGTGATCAATATCAATCTATATCGATCAGGATGAACAAGCTATTTTCTATTACCCTACTACCCATCGTCGCCCTACTTTTTGCGATTCAGCCAGAAGCTGACACCCTTTCGAACAAGGTACCTACCCCAGCTGCCGATCCCGCCACGGTGTATTTTTACCGGGGCAAGCAGTTTGGCTCGGCTCTACAGAATTTTGTGCTCAAAGCCGATGGCAAGGAAATTTGCCGTCTGAGCGTCAAGCGCTACGTGATTTACAAGGGTCAGCCGGGTAAGGTGGCTTTTAGTGCGGTGGAGGGCGGCCTGGCGATTCCCAAGAAGGAAATGCTCGAACTGGAACTGGAAGCCGGAAAAAGCTACTACGTACAATGTGATGTCAAGTCCGGACTGGTGACCACCCGCATGGAAATGACGGAAGTGACCGAATCTACGGCCAAGAAAAAAATGGAAGGGCTGGAAGCAGATAATTGCATGAGTAAAGCGCAGTAAGCCAGCCGATTTTCTTATTATCAAGGGTGCGGAACGCGGGTTCTGCACCCTTTTTGTTGTAGCTTACGGCCTGTGTGACTAACGTCACTGTGGTACCCTGCCCTGGGCATTACCTTTGTAGCAATGAAAGCAATCGGTTAAATACTACATCCACCGATTGGTAAAAGGTGTCCGATCGTTACGTACTAAAAAAGAAAAATGCTATGAAAATCAAACAATTTGAAGATAAAGACCTGGCTCATTATGCCTACGCCATCCTGAGTGAGTGTGAGCAGAAAATTATCCTGATCGATCCGGCGCGCGATCCGAAGCCGTACTACGACTACGCCGAGGAAAATAACGCGAAAATTGTGGGCGTGATCGAAACGCATCCCCATGCCGACTTCGTCAGCTCGCACCTGGAAATTCATGAGCATACCGGCGCGACCATTTACGCCCACAGTTTGACCCAGGCCGGCTACCCCCACAAAGCTTTCGACGAAGGAGCTGAATTGACGGTAGGTAAAATAAAACTGAAAGCACTGCATACGCCGGGCCACTCGCCCGACAGCATCAGCGTGGTACTCGAACACGACGGCCGCGACAAAGCCGTTTTCACGGGCGATACGCTTTTTGTAGGTGATGTCGGCCGTCCCGACCTGCGCGAGAATGCGGGCAACAGCCAACCCAAACGGGAGGAACTGGCCCGCCAGATGTACCATAGCACCCGCGACAAACTCATGAAACTGGACAGTTCGGTGGTCGTGTACCCGGCTCATGGCGCAGGTACCCTATGCGGCAAAAACCTGGGCGATGCCAGCAGCAGCACCATCGGAGAAGAAATCGCCACGAACAGCGCGCTGCAACCCATGAGCGAGGAAGAATTTGTGAACATGATCGTAGAAGACCAGCCTTTCGTACCCCGGTACTTTGGCTACGATGTGGCCCTGAACGAAAAAGGCGCGCCGAATTACCGGACTTCGGTGGAGGCCGTAAAAAGGCTGCCCCTGAATCACCATCCCACTGATAATGCCCTGGTCATCGACGGGCGCAAGGAGAATATCTTCAAAAAAGGCCATTACCGGGGAGCCTTGAATATTCAGGAGGGGGCGAAGTTTGAAACCTGGCTGGGTAGTATTGTGGCACCGGAAGAACCGTACTACCTGGTGGCCGATCAGGAGGAATCATTGGAAAATCTGATTGCCAAAGCCGCTAAAATTGGCTATGAGCTATTTATCAAAGGTACCTTTGTGCTGACCGAAGCGGAGAAAGTTACTTCACCCAAGCTAGATCGGAAAGACTTTGAAGCAAATCCCGAACACTACACCATCGTGGACGTGCGCAATGCTTCGGAGGTGGAAAAGCAGGCCTACTTTGAACACGCGATCAACATTCCCTTACCCGAACTCCGCGAGCGGGCCGCCGAGGTACCCCGCGAAAAACCCGTAGTGGTACATTGCGCCAGCGGCTACCGCTCGGCGATCGGCAGCAGTTTGCTGGAAGCGGCGCTGCCCGGCACACCAGTGATTGATCTGGGTGAGGCCGTCAAGGACTTTATGCCCCAAACCGCATGACGAAGCGACGGTTTTCCTATAAAGATATACCTGGTTGGGTGGTGATGCTGGTGATCTTCGGGGTACTCTACGCCACCGGATTGCATACGGAGGCCATCGGGCAGGTACAACGGCTCATACTGGTTACAGGCATTAAAAATGCGGACGTACCTGATTCCGAATCGCGCGGAAGTGAGGCGACATCGGGCCCGCTGGGCGCAAGCTTTGAATTAGCCGGTTTGGATGGTAAAAGGGTACCTTTTGGAAGTCTGCGGGGCAAGGTCGTCTTTATGAATGTATGGGCTACCTGGTGCCCGCCCTGCCTCGCCGAGATGCCCGGCATCCAGAAATTGTATGATTCCGTGGATACCAGCCGGATCGCTTTCGTCATGCTGTCGGTCGATGAAGCAGGACGGGAGAAAGTCAAGAAATTTATCGATCGGAAGGGGTACACCTTTCCGGTGTACACGCCGCTGACTGGAATTCCCCCGGCGTTTCAGTCCAGCGCGATTCCTACCACGTTTATTCTATCGCCCGAAGGTACCCTGGTGGCGCGGCAGGAGGGCATGGCCAACTACAATACCAGGAAAATGCGGGAGTTTTTGGGGAGCCTGACGGCCCGATAATGGATATATCAATTAATGAGGTAGCTGGTACGAAAGCCGCTTCGCTATCCCGCCCACAATTACCTCCAGCTCCATCCGCGAGGTACCCACGGCGGGTTGTCCCAGAATGCGGGCACTGACCACTGGCGGCGCGGCATTGAAAGGAGCCACGACCGTTACGAAACGGGTACCTGATTCTTGGGCGGTTTTAGGTAGCCGGTACCGGAAGGCAGGGCGGGGTTCCTTTTTGGTATAGACAAACGAGACCTGTCCTTCCTCTTCTTGCAGCGTGAGGCCCGGCTGCGGCATGGTTTGCACCAGCACGTTCCAGCCTTCGCCCAAATCGGTACGTACCTGTTGTTGATCGGGCGTAAAAAGGGCCTTTCCCGGCGCGAGCTGAAAATGAAGATCCACGTCGCCGGTACCTTCGCCAATCGCTTCGTCGACGATCACAAAATACTTCTTATCGACAAACAACACCGCCCGCCGGTGCGCCAGGGTAGGGTAGCTTTGATTTTCCACCACCAGTACATCCAGATTCTGCCCCGGTTGCCAGAGGAGCAGCTTGGGGGCATAGGCCGAGTTGGCGCCGTTTAGCGTGAGGGTTTGGTGGACTTTGGTTTGCCGGAACCACGCCCGGCCTTCTGGATCACCGCTGTAAATGAAGCTGCCCGCGTCGGGCATCAGGTGGCGTCCACCCGCGTAAAGCTCAAAGGTACCATTGTCGGGCTGGCAGTGGCCGCCGCCATCAGGCCCGCATTTCAGGACCAGGCTGATGGCCGCCGGGTCCCAGCTACTCCGCAGGGAATACAGCCCGCTGTACGGCAAGGCGTAGGCCGTGGAGTCAGGTGGGGTACCCTGCTGCCCTTCGGTGGCGGCGTACAGGAAATCGGGGCGGTCGAACAGCTTCGCCCATTCTTTTAGTTGATGGTAGTGCTGACCGGGCTGACCCGACCACGAGTCGCCAAACTGCGGTGTGGAGCCGTCGGGGAAGGCCAGTTTCAGGGGTACCTCGCACATTTTCTCAATCCGTCGGATGTAGGAGGCCGGAAAAGCATCCTGACGGCCATTCAGCTGCGCCAGCTCGTAGGTCCGCATAAACCAGCCGATGCAGCCCATGTGGTAGCCGAAGGCGAGTTCGCGCTGGTGGCCGTCGGGGTACACCTGGTTGGTGATTTCTTTGTTCAACCGCCCAATGGCCTCATCGCTCCATTTTTCTGAATCCTGAAATTCCGGAAATGTTAGCGCGATGAAGGCCATGCCCTCGGCTTCCATCAGGGCCCAGTTGCTGCCTTTCCGGTATTGGGTCATCAGAAAAGCCGAGTGGTCATAACAGCTATTGAGAAACGCAACCAATACCTCAGGCGCAAAAGCAGGTGAGTCGAGAAAAGAATGGAACAGTCCCGTCCAGCGGTAGCCCCGGATACCCGCTTCGATGGAACGCCAGGCGTAGGCGTGCTGGTCGTCGCGCGGATTTTTTCTGGTCCAGTCCACGAACTGGGCGCACCATTCCCTGGCGTACTTTTCGTCGCCCGTCTGCCGGTAGACTTTCCCCATGGCGTCCCAGAAACTCATGCGGTTCAACTGCCACACCCATTCCTTGTCGGGGTAGGGGTTGTTGGCCCAATGGATGTCTTCCCCACAAAAATGCGACGGATAGGCGGGCTGCCCCACGAACACATGCTTCAGGGCGTCGTTGGCTACCTGCATGTCTTTTGGGGTAGCCTGCTCGTCATAACCTGAGCCCGAAGCGTCGGCCGGGTGTTTTACGGAAGTACGGTTGCGATAGTAGGTGAGTAGATGAGCCACGGCCTGGGCGGGATTACTTTCTGCCGAGGCTTTGACTTTCTCAAGGCCAGGGGCGTTCAGGTTCAGCCGTGAGAGGAGAAGGGTAGTAGGGGAGTCACTCCCTTTTTCTGAATAGTCAAAAAAAGGCTGCTTCGGCACACCTGCCCGGATACTCAGGGCAGCCTGCATGAATATCAGAACCGCTAGTACGATTTTCTGGGAAAAGCTGTTGGAAGAAGCAGGCATGCGGGCTTGTCGGTTGGTTATTCAACACTAAAAGCAGCGGTCGGGCTGCTTTTAACCGGTGGGCTGGGAGAAGTGCTTTTTACCGTTAGATAACTTTCTTGAAAGCTGGGAGGGAAATTGGGTAGAAACCTTGCATAGCTTGCTTAGACGGTTACTTTTGCTAAAAAGCCCAGCTGCCCACCTTTACTGTGGGTTGCGTCCCCACAGCCCTTTTGGGTACCCTGCTAAAATATGGAATACCAGGAAAGCAGATACCGAAATTCTAGAATGGAGTTCGACCATGTTGATTATTGGTCGGGGGCGCCTAGTCGGGGGCGCCTAGTCGGGGACGCCTAGTCGGGGACGCCTAGTCGGGGACGCCTAGTCGGGGACGATCAAGGATTGGAAGCGATTACTAAAACCGGATAAGTACAAGGAGGTCATCATTTCTTCCTCGCAAGAGTTGACTGAAAGGAAAATAATGATGGGGTAAGGGTTGGTAATTATGCCGAACCACCTGCACGTAGTTAGGGAAATGAAAGAGCCGAACGGTAAAGAGATCGGAACGCAGCCCGGCCTAAGAACTACTGTTGGGCTTCGGCGCGTCTTTACGAAACGGGCGTTGATGAGTTTGGCATTCTGACCCATTATATGGACAGGTTTGAATATATTTAGCAGCGCTGGGCTAAGGTCTGTGGGGACACAGAGCATGGTGAAAAGAATTCCCTGCCTTCGCAAATACTCGACCCTTAGCTGCAAATTACAGGAAAAATCAACAATAGAAAAATGGCAAGAATAACTGAAATAAGATTAACACTCGCAGCATTCCTTTATGGAATAGAAATAGACATAAAAAACGTTCTTAAAAGATATGTAACACCCTTTCAAGAGGACGTAGGATTTTTTAAAGACTCCGAACTTGAATCAAAAATAATCGACCGATTTAAAAAGGATAACCCAGGCGTTGACTATAAAAATAACATTGATGATGTTTTAGATTTTGTTGATTTTTTTGATTCGTTTAATATTCTAAAGAAAAACGATGTTTTTTTGCCAAAAAAAACATCTGAATATTTGTCACAAATATTTGGAGAACTTAGCGATTTAACTCCAATTAGAAATCGAGTAATGCATACAAGACCATTGTTAGGTGGAGACTTTTCAACAGTATATGACTTTGTGCAAAAGCTAAAAAGTAATTTGCCAATCGATTGGAAGTATGCAATTGAAACCAGAGAATTAATCGATAAAGATCCAACATATTTGCTTACTCTGCGCCTTCCTACCATTGTAACTTACGGGACACCTAGTAAAGTAACGCATAATTTGCCGGCTCCAGATTTTGACGATACGGGTTTTATTGGTCGCACAAAAGATGTAGATGAGATTAAAAAATTAATATTTTCAAATAAAGTAGTTAGTATTTTAGGAGATGGAGGTATTGGAAAAACAGCGTTAGCAGTAAAAGTGGCTTATGACTTAGTTGATATGGGAGATAAGTGTCCATTTGAACTTATCATTTGGACTTCTGCTAAAACAACTATGCTGACATCAAAAGGTATTGAAGATATTTATACAGCAATAACTGACTATACCGGACTAATTTCTGTAATATCAGATTCATTAGACAAATCTATAACAATCAATAAATTTGATGCAGTTATTGAATACTTAGAATTATTTAAAACTTTAATAATCATTGATAATTTAGAAACTATACAAAGTGAAGAAGTGCGAAATTTTATTCGAAATGCTCAAACAAAATGCAACATAGTTATTACGTCAAGGATAGGTTTAGGTGAATTGGAATACCCAAGAACTTTAAGCGGTTTAACAGAAAATGAATGTGCGAAACTAATTAGAGAAATAGCACGAATAAGGAATAGTGATATTTTAATGAAACTACCACAAAGCACATTAATTGACATAGCTTCTAAATTATATTACAATCCCTTGGCTTTAAAATGGTTCGTAAGTACAGTTGAAACAGGAATCTCACCACAAGAAGTATTGAACAACAAGGATAATTTATTGAATTTTTGTTTGACTAATGTTTATGAAAAATTAAGTGAGGGCGCAATTTCTGTTCTAAATTCAATAAGAGCATCTAGAAGAAAACTTAGTAGTGCGGAGATACTGTATCTTTCAGATTATGAAACATTAGATGCACGAAAATATTTAATTGAATTATTTAAAACTACTTTAATTAGCAGAGAGATAGTAGATGCGACGAATATTGAAGAAGTCTACTACTATATTCCAGATTTTGCCAAAGAATATTTATCACAAAAACACCCTGTTGACCAAGCATATGTAAAAAGAATAACATCAAAATCACGTGAGTTAACTTCGGGCATTCAAGAAATTAAAAAGATAAATAACTATAATGAGTTCTCAATAAATGCTTTGGCTTGCGAGACCCCCAATCAAAGAATTGCAGCAAAATTACTATCAGAAGCTTTAAGTTTTTCGAAAGCTAATAATTATACTAAAGCCTTTCAAAAAGTTACCGAAGCTAAAAATGTAGACCCTAATTATTATGAAGTATATAGGGTAAGTGCTTTTATGAAAGCAACTAATGGCGATACGCTAAGTGCAGAAGATGATTATATCTTAGGTTTAGAAATCGCTCCCGAAAATCCAAGATTACTATACTTTTATGCACAATTTTTACTTTTCCATCTTGAGGACACAGAAAAAGCTTTAGAATGTGCTGAAAAAGTTTTTAAATTAAAACCAGACCATCCAAATTCTTCATTTCTATTTGCACGTTGTTACAATGTGATGAAAGAATTTAATAAGGCAATACAAATCATAAAAAACTTAATTTCCGATAAAGAATTAGATCCTTTAAATCTAAGAGTTGCATATACAGAGCTTCTTAGTTTATACAATCATAGTGGGCAAAGCTATTTGAAAATAGAAAATGATATTGATAATGGAGTAGGCCATTTTAAAAAAGCTTTTGATGTTTTTCACATTTGTGTAAAGAAGGAAATTGTAGACATTAAAATGATAAAGAATTTCTGTGAAGCCCTTTATATATTTATGCAAATGTTACCTTCAACAGAAATTGAAAAGAACCATTTATATATAAAAACAATAATTGAAAAAAATAAAAATCAAATAAGCTTAATATACCTTAATAGAAAAGTTGTTTTAAAATTTTCCGAAAAATTTGATGATGATTCTCTAAACTACTTACTGGATAGCCAAATTGAAGAGGGTACTAAAATTGGAAATATAATGAAAGGCTCGAATGACTCATTTGTATTCATTGATTCGGAAAACGAAAGATATTTTGCTCATTGCACAGATTTTTCTGAAATTAAAAACACAAACGAATTAAAAAAAGTTAAAAATGGACAGCTTGTTTCATTTGAAGAAGGACATAATAATAAAGGGATTTGTGCGAAAAATGTAAAAATAATCAGCAGCTAATAGCAGTTTTGCGTTATGGAGGTGGACGTGCGAATATGAACAGTAGTGCATTTAATGAACTTTGTGCGGGTAGACAGTTTAATGTTTCAAATCCGCACCATCGAAAAATCTAATCCGTTAGCGGCCATGCTATGCCGATTCTAATCCACTGTCCACGAAACAGAACCCCCCTTCCCTATACCTCTCCCTTCACCTGCGGAATCGTCCGATTCCCCCACCAGATAATCCCAACAGAAGTTACGAACATCAGCAGGCCGTAAATGGCCGAGGGAATAGACATGGCAGCATTTTGCAGCAGGGTGGCCGCAATGGCGATGCCCAGGGTACCATTCTGGATTCCCGCTTCAATGGCAATGGTGATGCTTTGTTTGAGGCTGTGGCCCGTCCAGCGGGAGGTACCGTAGCCGACGCCCATCGTGAGCAGGTTGAGAAGGAGGGCGGCGGGGCCGATCAATACAAAAAAACCAACCAGGTTTTCCTTTTCTTTAAACAAAGCGCCCGCAATGATGATGAACAGGAAAATGCCGGAAAGCAGCTTGACCGGGCGGTCGAGCCGCGTAGCCAGGGTAGGTTTCATGCGGCGGATCACCATGCCAATCGCGACCGGAATGAGTGTGATGACGAGGACCGAAATAATGGTTTTGAAAATGGGCAGTGCCTGTTCCTGACCATTGGGCATAAACTCGACGATGGCGAAATTGACCAGAAAGGGAATGGTGAACACCGTAATCAGGCTGGAAACCACGGTAAGCGAAATGGAAAGCGCCACATCGCCCCGCGACAAATGAGAGATCAGATTGGAGGTAGGTCCGCCCGGACAAGCCGCCAGAATCACCAGCCCCACGGCGAGTTCGGTTTTTAACTCCAGTACCATGATTATGGCGAAAGCGATGAGGGGTAGCAATACAATCTGATTGACGATGCCGACGGTGATGGCTTTGGGATACAGCAGAATTCGTTTGAAGTCATCTACCACCAGCGACAGACCCATCCCCAGCATAATGATGGCCAAAGCCAGCGGTAAGAAAACCTCGGTCAGTACGTTGGATTGCATGGGAATGAAGGGTTGAGCGTGATAGATAGGTCGATCAGTCCAGTCTCTCGGCGGTGGCAGGAATGGCGTTCGTTAGCTTATTTAGACCATTCTTGCCTTTTTCCAGAACAAACGAATCGTATAATTCACCGGCGGCAGTAAACGCACGGTAGCGCAACTGCTTTCCTTCCAGCGTGATGAGCTGAAAAAGCTGTGTGTTCTGCGCGCGGCGATCCATCCACGGGTCATCAGAAACCTCGTACATTTTGGGACCGGAAACGGAAACGACATAGACGGTTTCGGAGGCTTTTTTTCGGGTGTCGGCCGTGGCCGGAGCGTTGGTCACGCTGCCGCGCCCGTAGGCGTGGTCATGGCCCTGTAGCACCAGATCCACCCGGTGTTTGTCAATGATAGGTTTGAAGCGTTCCCGGAGCTTGGCATTGTCACGCTTCGGGCTGGTGGAGAAAAACGGGTAGTGCAGCGTAACGACCGTCCAGGGGCGGGGATCATGCGTGAGGATGGAATCCAGCCAGGCGGCTTGCTGTGTGGCGTACCGCTCCGATTCGTCAATCTGCTCGGCGTCGAGCGACACCACTTTCAAGTTTCCGTAGTTAATCTGGTAACAGGTTTCGTCCAATCCTGTGGGGCCGTTGGTGGGTAGGTTGAACTGCTTTTTCCACTGCGGGGTCAGAATGACGCCTTTGGCGTACTCGTGGTTGCCGGGCGTCATGAGGCCGGGTACGGTGGCGTGGATGAACGATCCCGCGTGGAACCATTCGCCCCACTCGATGTCCTCGTTGGAACGGTTGATGAGATCGCCCGCGTGGAGCAGGAAGTCTACCTGCGGCATTTGTTTATAAGCTTCCCGGATTACCCGCGACCACATGGATTTTACATCATTCTGGGCGTCGCCAAAGTACAGGAACGAAAGGGTTTTACCCGAATCGGGCGTCTTGAACTGGTACCATTCGCTCCAGTGTTCACCGAAGCCTACCCGGTACACGTAGGTCTGCCCCGGTTGTAAGGAGTCGATCCGGGCGGCGTGGTAATTGGCCTCGATGGTAGCCTCGCCATTCTGCACGGAAAGGAACTCAGTTTGGGCCGAAACCGTATGAAATGTTTTCAGAAACTGCGGTCCCGCCGTGCTCACGGCCCATTGCACTTCGCCCTGCGCCTGGCCAGGATCGGTACGCCAATTGACCGCCACTGACGTCTCGGGGGTTTCAGTCACGTTCAGGATCACACGGTCGGGAACAGCCGTGGGGAACAGGAGGCGTTGGTCTATTTTCGGGTTCAGGGCCAATCGTTGCGCCAACGCCGTCGCGCGGGGCGACGGCGATTGGGCATATGTGTGTATAGATGGAACAAGGGTAAGCAGAAGGAGAAAACAGCGTTGGGTAACATGCATAGGAGTAATCTTGGGTCTGGTAAAGGGTACCTTCCGGTCGGTCAGCTCACGAATCAGATCTGAAGGAAATCACAACACACCCGTGGAATCGGCTACAAACATGCGGGTACTGACGGTGTAGGTACCTCCGGTGGGCGATTGGTATTTCAAATCCATATAAAAAGCGCGGTACCCCTTTTCGGGTAGGGGCTGGGTGGCGGTGATGGTACCTACGTGGTTTTTGCCCAAACTTTTACTGGAAAAGACTTCATTTCTGAAATCCCGATCCTCCACCGAGTCAGCCGACCACAGGATTGCGTCCAGCAACTGATCTGAACTGGCTTTCACACTGAGTGTGATACTATTGCCTTTTTTAGAAAACTCCCATTTACACTCCGGGTAGGGCTTGTTGAGTAGCGTGGTGCCGAAAAACGCCCCCAGGGCGGTAATGGCCTGCTTGCCATCGCCCAGGTCGTGCCCGGCGTTGGGTACATAGTGAATCAGGTTTTTACCGGGAATATCGTCGTAGTAGTTCTTGATCGCATCCACGGGCCAGTATTCGTCGTTGGTGCCGATGAAAATCATCTTGGGCATGGTGAGCGCTTTACGATAGGAGTAGGGGTCGATCATTTGATTGAGCGCTTTTCCGTCTTCGGTTTCGGCACCCTGCGGGATACCCAGCTTTACATAATCCTCGATCTGCACGCTGTAATCGTGCCACACCTCGATCTGATAGTTCAGGCTCACGGGCATGTTCAGTACATCGATCACCATCGGTCCGATGGCCGCCACGCGCTTGTCCTGCGAGCCGGTGAGCCAGGTGGTCCAGCCGCGCTTGGAAGCACCGGATACTACGAAGCGGTTGACGGGATGCTTCAGGGTACCTTTGGCAAACTCCTGCACGGCGTCCATGCCCCGCACGGCACTCTTGACCATCGGAAACAGCAGCGGCCAGGAGTAGTCGTGGTCGTTTTTGAATTGATGGAGCGTGTAGGAAATCAGCTCGTCCTCTTTCAGCTCGCCATAAAGGGGCTGGTTGGGCGTTTGGTTCAGGGCCGCTACGATCGCCTTGTTCTGGTTAGCCGTCTGAGCCAGACTCGCCACCAGCCCGTCGTTGTTTCTCTTCCAATTGGGTTGTTCGTTGGTATTGGAGCCGCCCGTGATGAAGAGCAGAGCGCCGTCATGTTCGATTTGGGCGGGAACCAGGATGGTCAGCTGATGCCGCCAGGTGTACTTGCGCCACTTTTGCGAGGTAAGGGCCAGGTTATAAGCTTTCACCGTGCCGAGTTGAAACGAATCCCGCACCGACCACTGGTACGAATCATCGCCATTTTTCAGGTAGGCTTCAAGAGCTGTTTCGGGTGTAACGGTTTCCTGCGCCCGGCCTTGCGTGCACATAAGACAAACAAGAGTTACGAATAGAAAAAGGTACTTCATGAATGAAATAATTGATGTTTATAAATGATTAATGGGTGGGTTTTGGGCTCTCCTTGACCAATTGTAAAGCTTTCTCCATATAAATTTCTCCGGTCATCTCGCCCAGGCTGGTACGGCTCACGTAGTCGTAGCGCTTGAAACTGGTAAAGTCCACTTTCGTGAGCATGTAGCCGAAGGCATCATTGGTAAGCCCGAACAGAAAAGGATGCTCGGTGGGCATGTTACGCTTCACGTAGTACCCTATGTTGGGCAGGGCTTCACCCGGAATGGTCAGGATTTGGGCAGGACCTACGTTGACGAGGTTGAGCTGGGTGGCCACCGTATTGGGCTTGGCCATCTTATAGTTCAGCGGCGATTTTTGCAAAATGTATTTCATGATGTCGGAGTCGATGGGAAATTCCAACCGTCGTGAGGTACAATATAAATCAGGGTTGTCAAGCACCGGAGCGGCCGCTACCAAACGCAATGCTTCGTCGGCCAGCAATTCGCCGATGCGGTGGCACTCTTCCCAGGTGTTGGCCTCCTGCCCATTGTCGCGCCGTACATCGGCAGTCACCATGCCGCCCTGCGCACCATTGATGAACATCGCCACACCCCCTACCTTCGCCTCGATCTGGTCGTAGAGTGGACCACATAGATCAGGACTCAGAATACCCTGTCCCGAGCCCAGCACTTCGGGATGCACGGCGTAGTTGACCAGGGTAGCAAGGATTTGCCCCTTGCGGGTACCCCCGCTGGCGATGGCTTGAATGACACCACACCGTGGATCATACAGGTCGGGAGCGTAGTAGTTGTAAGCGATTTTGCCCTTCGCTTCGCCCGTCGTGACTTTCAACGCGGCGGGCTCCAGTTTCTGAACGGCTTCATTGATGGCATCGGCGGTTTGCTGCACGCACCAATCGAGGTACTTCAAATCGGCGAACGATTCGCCCTTTTCATTGGGAAAGCCGTAGGCATCGGGCGCGCTGTGGGTATGGGTGGCGGCAATGAGAATATTCTCGGGCTTGATGCCCTTCACCAGCGCACGCGATTTATCGCCCAACACGGAGGGCCAGCCGAGGTTGTCGATGCTCACGAAAGCTACCCGCACATCGCCCTTCTCCAGTACCATGGCCCGCACGAACAAATCCCCCTTTTTTTCGAGGGACTTTTTGGGTGTTCCGATGCCACCCGAAACGGGCAGGAGCGGATCGGGCGTAATGACGCGTTTGGCGGCACCGGCGCTCAGGCCCTGGGCGGCCAAACCCACAGGCAGGAACAGAAGTACGGCAAGAAATAACCTTATTGATCTCATCATAGCTAGGAAGAAAGTACCTTGCAGTCAAAAAAATGGGCGGGAGATTTCTCCCACCCATTTAACCACTAACCTATCGAATTACCAGGGCTTGCCCGTACCTTGAATGAGCCAGGGCTTCGACCAGGCACTGTTTTTGTTATCCGCCTGAGAATAGTTTGTCACTTCCAGCTTGTCCAGGGCGGCAGTGGCATTGGCTTTATTGATGTTCAATTCGTCCTGCATGTAGTAGAAACGAACGGGTAGCACGGAGCGTTTGGCCGCGGGGCCTGCCTTCAGGGCCGGGAAGCCGGTGCGCCGGAAATCGAACCACGCCTCGGTGGCAGCCGTCCAGCTGGCGATCCACTTTTGTTCCATGATTTGCTGTAGGGTACCCTTGTAGGCTACGTTGGGCTGGGCGATGTACTCGGCATATTTCCCTCCGACACCCCAGGTCGTGAGGGAGTTCTGGATACCGGCTTCGTAGTGGGCTTTGGCATCGCCAGCGGCCCAGCCTTTCAGAGCGGCTTCGGCCAGGATGAAATGTACCTCGGCGGCGGAAATCAACCGGGCTTTCAGCAAAGGACCTTTGGCTTGCTTGTAGATGTCGTTCAGGAACGATACATGCGGGTTGAAGGAAGTCTGACCGGGCGTTGGGTTGAGGTTATAGGCCGAAGGTAACGCCGAAAAACTTGGTGGCAGCCCCACGTATTCAGGGTCGGTGTCTATTACCGTATTGCCCACTTTATCAGGCGAAAGCATCCGCTTGCCATTTACGATCTTATCAGTTCCGGCGGGTAGGGTAGCATCCACCACCAGGGGTACTTCTACTTTATTTGCCCAAACACCCAACCGGGGATCATTTTTGGCTTGCAGCGACTCGACTAAGGTAGACGCCATTTTGATGCGGCGGTAGTTGCTGCCGCTTGCGTCAAATACGGAGTTGGCAGGCCAGGACGTACCGTCGCTCGTGCCGGGGAATGCCATGGTGGCGTCCTCGGTGCTCTTGGTAATGATGGGGTACTTGGCAGCATCAGAAACAATTTTCTCAATGCCCGCTTTGGCTACATCGGCCTTTTTGGCCGAGATGCGCATGAAATAGCGCAGGGCCAGCGAATTGGCGAACTTTTGCCAGGCCGCCGGGTTACCGGCATAGTACACGTCCACATTGTCCACGATTCCCGAATACTCACTCTTGGGCTTGGCGAGCAAACCATTGGCTTTTTCCAGATCGGCCAGGATACCGGTATAAATCGCTTCCTGGCTGTCGAAGGCGGGTAGGATATTTTCGGTTCCGCCCAATTCGCCATTCAGCGCACTGGAATAGGGGGCGTCGCCCCACAGGTCGGTGATGAGGCCGAACATGAATGCCCGCATGACCAGTGCCACGCCCTGGTGAAACTCAAAATTGGTTTCCACGGCCCGCTGGTACAGCAGGTCGTTGTTGCGCAGGATGTCATAATAGCCGCTCCAGCTCTGGTTCGACCAGTCGTAGTCGTTGTGTCCGCTCGACCAGGCGTCCTTTTGGGTATGCTGTACCACGCCCGCGATGTCCTGGTAGCCCAGGTTGGTGTATAGTTTTGCCGCTTCGGTAAGTACCGTGGGCATAATCAGGTTGGGGTTCACCTGGCTGGATTCCACGCCGTTCGGGTTTTCGTTGAGTTCCGTAAGGTCTTTACAGGAAAAAAACGAAGTGAGCAACACCAGAAAAACGAGGTATTTTTTGTTGGATGTTTTCATTTCTTTAGAGCTTATGGCTGTTAGCTGATCGCTAGTAGCCTTTTTGATAAATAGTGGTCAAGATTCCTTAGGGAAGCAGAGAGAGCTATCAGCGGAACGCCGCCCGGCCATCAGCCAATAGCCATCTGCTACTCAAAACGTTAGATTCAGCTTCACACCTACGGGAATCACCCAGGGAATTACATTGTAACGCTCGATCCCCTGCTTGAACTGCGTACCTGCCTGCGCGCCGGATTCCTGCTGGAAAGCCATCTCGGGGTCAACCCCGATTTTGGCCTTCGTCCACAGAATGATGTTACGGCTGTACACGGCAATGCTGGCATTCTGCATTTTGAGCTTTTTAGTCAGCGAATTGGGTAGGCTGTAAGCCAGCGAAATCTCGCGCATCTTTACAAAAGAGGCATCGAAAGTAGCGGCCCGCGTAAAGTCCCAGGGGTAGTTGTCGCCGTAGGGGATATACTTGGTGTCGGCACCACCGAGGTTCTCGGTGTAGCCCACGATCTGCCCTTCGGCGTTGTATTGGGCAATAACGCCCGGATTGAACACCGCGTAGGGGTAGGTGTTGCCGCCGTATTCGAAGGGGTACCCGCCGTACTCTTCCGTAGGCCCGCCCACAATGTTGAAATGGTTGCCGTTGACCTTAATCAGCTCATCCGCATTGGCTTTCAGGTAGCTCACCAGCGCGTCGCCGGTCAGGCCATTGGGGTTGATCAGGTTGTCGAGAAAACGCTGCGTCTTCAGATCCGACTCGGCGTAACGGTAGGTTTGCGAAACGAAGTCGCCGCCGTTGCGCCAGTCGAAGGACATGTTCAGTGTGAACGCTTTGTAAGACAAGGCTACCTGACCGCCCATGATGAATTTGGGGTTGAAGTTGCCAATCTTATTCCGCGTGTTACTGGCGCTAATGCTCTGCCACGAACCGTTTTCGTCCAGGATGGGGTACCCATAGTAGGGAGAAGTTTTGTCCGTCACCGTCACGAGTTCTGAATCGTAGATATCGCCGATTTTTTCACCCACGTAGGTCCAGGCACCACCCTTGGCGTCGGTCCAGAGGGTGTAGAAATTCAGGCCATCCGAGAGCTCCTTGATGGTGGTCGTGTTGCGCGAAATGTTGGTATTGATGTCGAGCCGCCACCCGTTTTTGTCGACGGGGGTACCCCCTACGGCCAGTTCAACTCCCTTGCTGACCAGCAAGCCGGCGTTGATATTCTTGGTCGTAAAGCCGGTAGACGGAGGTAGCTTCGTGGGGATAATCTGGTTGCGGTTCTCGACCATGTAGTAGGTACCCGATACGCGCAGTCGGTTGCGGAACATCGCCAGGTCGACGCCTGCTTCGTAGGAGGTGGCAATTTCGGGCTTCAGGTCGGGCAGCAGGATATTGCCCGATTTCGACAACCGCGTGATATCGCCCCAGGCTTCGGCGTTACCGAGCGTATTCAGCAGGGAGTAGGGGCTGGTGTCGTTACCTACCTGCGCTACGCCGCCCCGAATTTTCAGAAGATTGATCGAGTTGGAAAACGGAATCATCTCGTTGAGCAGCACACTCAGCGAAGCCGAGGGATAGAAGTACGAGCGGTTCTCCTTGGGCAGCGTACTCGACCAGTCGTTGCGGGCAGTTACGTCCAGGTACACCATGTCCTTATAACCGAAGTTAGCCAGTCCATACACGCTATATACGGCGCGTTGGGTTTTGTAGCTGCTGTATTGAATGTTGGCCTGCGAAATATTCTGCAACGTGAACAGTCCCGGAATTACCAGGCCCGACTTGGTTTTGCTGGCGTTGTTGACATCCGATGTCTTCTGGTAGCGGCTGTTCCCCCCGGCGGATACCGATATGTGGAAATCACCCAGCGGTTTGGCGTAGGTAGCCAGGAAGTCGGCGTTGCGCTCGAAGCGTTGCAGGTCGATGACTCCGTACGCACCGCGTGGCTCACCCGTGTAGCTGTTGCCGATTTTGGTTTCGCGCTGTTCGTTGTAGGTATCCAGTGAGATACGCCCCATCAGGCTAAACTCGGGGGTAATCTGGTAATCGGCCTTCATGTTGCCAAATACCCGGTCGCGGACAAAGCTATTGTTGACTTCGTAAGCCAGGAAATAGGGGTTGTTGTAGTTTTTGATATCCTGAGATCTCTGCTGTATGCCCTCTTGACCGGGAATCCAGTAATCTTTCAATTCCAGGATGTCAATATGGGGCGATACCGCGTAGGCCCACTGCATGGGGTTGGTACCCCGGTTGCCCGCCGGACGGTTGTTGGAGTTGTTGCGGCTGACATCCACCATCGTGCTCAACTGGAGTTTGTTGCTAAGCTTCAACGTAGAATTCAACGCCAGCGAGTTCTTGAACAGGTCCGAATTGGGTATGATCCCCTTGTTCTGCAGGTTGGAGTAGGACAAGCGGTACGAGATCACATCGTTGCTATTGGAAATCGACACGCCGTTGGTCGTCGTAATGCCCGTCTGCACGAAGTTGCGTACGTTGTTGGGATGCGACACCAGTTCCGTTGGGATGGGTTTTCCGCTGGCATCCTTCGGGCTATTCCACTGAATGGCCTTGTAGCCTCTGTCCAGTTCGGGACCTGATCCACCCGCCGAGCCTTCGTCGATCATCAGCACTCCACCGGGATAGGGGTTGTTGTCGGGCGTGAAGGGTAGTACGCCGGTCGCGAACTTGGAATGGAAATCAAGGAACTTGTAGGGTTTTTCAAAAACCGTATTTGACGAAATGTTGACCGTCATTTTCTTGGCCTTCGAGCCGTTCTTGGTCGTGATCAGTACAACGCCGTTGCCCGCCCGGGAACCGTAAAGCGCCGCCGCGCTGGGACCCTTCAGAATCGACACACTTTCCACATCGTCGGGGTTCAAATCCGAAATCGCGTTTCCGTAGTCCACCCGGTTGTCGCTGCCGATCTGGCTTACGTTGTTGAGCGTGTTAGTAATGGGTACCCCATCGATCACAAACAAAGGCTGGTTGTCGTTGCTCAGCGAGGTAGCCCCCCGGATCACCATGCTCACCGAAGAGCCCGCACCGCCCGTACTGCTGATGGTCACGCCCGGTACCTTACCCGCCAGGCCGTTCAGCACGTTCTCCTGCGCCACGCGGCTCAGGTCCTTGCCGTCTACTTTGCCTACCGAGTAGCCCAGTGAGCGCTCTTCACGCTTGATGCCCAGCGCGGTGACGACCACCTCATTCAGATTCTCAGCGCTTTCGGCCAGGGCGATGTTGATCACACTCCTGTTGCCGACGGGTACCTCCTGGGACACATACCCGATAAAGGAGAAAACCAGCACGGCCTGATTGTCAGGAACCGACACGGAGAAAGCACCTGAGGCATCGCTTGAGGTACCGGTTTGGGTACCCTTTACCACAATATTGACCCCGGCCAATGAAGAGCCATCGGCCTGCGAGGTAATGGTGCCAGTCACTGTACGCGCGGTAGGAAGCAGCGGATTTGCTCCGGCCACCGAGGTCTCCAGCATGACCAGTAGAAGGGCCAGGAACCCGGCACTCAGCTGGCGTCGAAGTAAACGTATTGCATTCATAAGGATTGGGATAAAGGTGAAATTTTAGTTGAATACGTATTGGTTTTTGGTTTGACTTACAAAAGGTGATACACTCAGTTTTGCACGGATTTCCGGTCTTGGAGCAACTCGCTGAAATAATTTTCCAGCAATTCCGAGTACTCCTCGGTCATTTGTTCGCGGCCAATCGCCGCAAGCAGTTCGCTCAATTCATCCTCCGATAAGCTATTTTTGATCAACCGATCAATTAAATAGTGAGCTCTCGAATTAGACATTCCCTCGGACGGTATAGGTTGACTTACCTATGATACTGACTGAGTGGGCCATCGTACTATCACGTTCCGATTTTATTTATGTTAATTTTAATCGGATGATTCCTAGGAGCTTATCGGGCGGTTTTTTGCCTGTTCTGTCAAACTGCACCGCCCGCCCTGTAAGGTACAAGGCGGGTGAATAGTGCAGCGCTAACTGGATTAAAGAGGAGGGGTGAAGAGAGGGCCGGACTTTTTCTTAAAAAGAAGTTTCGTACAGATCTCAGGAGGCCGGCCGGAAAAGCCCTAGCGTCCGTGTGGAACGTAGATCGTAACCAGGTCAGTTGGGTTAGGTATTTGGGCGAATTTGTTTAATTATAGACCACGATAAGCTGGTCTCTGAGAATTTGCTTGGCTTTCACCAGCTGATTTTTGACCGTATTCTTCGATATTTTCATCAGTTCCGCAATCTCCTGGTACGATTTGCCCTCATAGATATTGAGGAGGATTATTTTCTTACGTTTTTCCGAAAGTCGGGCAATGACGTTCTGTACAAACTGATCGCGCTCATCGTGTCGTATTGCCTCATCGGATTCCGTGCTGTGTTCCATGCGGTTCACGTAGGCTTCCCGTAGCCGCTGGTCTTTTTCCATTCGCTTGAAATGATCGAAAACGAAATTACGCAGGCACGTGAACAGGTAAGAATTGAAGTTCAGGTCGGGCCTGATGTGCGCCCGTTTCTCCCATATTTTTATGAAAACCTCATGCAGGGCGTTCTCCGCTTCTTCCTGGTCTTTCAGCAAGGCGAAACAAAATTTCAGGGCGGGTACCCGGTAGTAGTTGTACAATTCGGCAAAAGCTTCCTGGTCTCCCTCAACCACATTACGGAGCAAAAGTTCACTGGGCTGATTCATAGTCGAAAAGGGTTTGGAACGATAGGTTATGGAACGAAAGAGGGTACACAACAGTCATGGAAAAGTACAATCCAGTACCATTGCAATCATAAACTTACCAGCTTTTTTCAACAGATTCGTCGCATTTTGCGTTAATCTATCTTCAATTTGCGTAAATGTTTGAAAAAACAATAAAAGGTTAATAATCAAGGGTACCAAATTTTACGATGGGGTAACAATGGTGGATAAAATGGTCGTATGCCGACTCCGATCAGGCCGCACAATAGCCCAAATCAGAAGCGGATGAGTAATTAGCCTAGTGAGACCATCAATTTCAATCCCTGTGTTATTTCCAACCCTATTCAATACCCGTACTTATAGGCACCCACTGCGTGGAGTGTTTCTGCTTTTACTCAGCGTTTCGGGAGTAATGGCCCAATCCGGCCGCCTACCTACCCCCAAAGTATCCGAAACGCTTATTTTTCCCGAACAGCCCGACCATACCCACGGCAGTAGCCTGGTGCAACTACCCAACGGCGACATGCTGGCGGCTTGGTTTCAGGGGAGCGGCGAACGCACCGCCGACGATGTACGCATCATGGGCGCGCGACTCAAAAAAGGTACCCGGCAGTGGAGCAGTCCCTTCCTGATGGCCGACACGCCCCACCTGCCCGACTGTAACCCGGTACTTTTCCTCAATCATGAAAAGAAACTTTTCCTGGTGTGGATTGCCGTGCAGGCCAATCAGTGGGAACAGTCCATCCTGCGGGTACGCACGGCCACCAACTACGGCGGCGATGCTGCTCCGGCCTGGGACTGGCAGAACAATATTTTGCTCAAACCCGACGATGCCTTCGCCCGGGAAGTGAAAGCCAGGCTCGACGCCCTGCCTGAGCACGGAATCGGCTGGGCTGGCTATGCGCCCAAATACGACAATATGATCAAGGAAGCTTCCGCGGACCCGGCCAAGCGCAGCATCGGCTGGATGACCCGCATCAAACCGATGCTGTTGGAAAACAGGCGTATTATCCTGCCGCTCTACTCGGATGGGTTTAACCTTTCTCTGATGGCGATTTCGGACGATGATGGCGCTACCTGGCAGCCGAGCCTACCCCTGGTGGGGCGTGGGCCGATTCAACCCGCATTGGCGCGCAAGAAAAACGGTACCCTGGTGGCCTACCTGCGCGATAGTGGCGACTGGCCGCCGCAGGTGCAAACGAGCGAGTCGACTGACAATGGTCAATCCTGGTCGGCGGCTACGAAGACGGATATTCCAAACACGGCGAGTGTGGAGCTGTTGGCCATGCAGGACGGGAACTGGGCCTTTGTAGGAAATGACATCCACGACGGCCGCTATCGGCTGGCGCTGTGGATGTCGGACGATGAGGGTAAATCGTGGCGTTGGAAGACCTACCTCGAGGACAAAGCCAAAGATCAGGGAGGGTACTCCTACCCCTGTCTGATCCAGTCGGACGATGGTCTGCTGCATATCACCTATTCCTGGCACGCCGAAAAGAACCGTAAATCCATCAAGTATGTCGTAGTGAATCCGAAGGCGATTACAGCACGTTGAGCCTGATTTCATAAAATCTCAAAACCTCCTTTTACATCACTCTTCCCCAATCCTCATGCAAAAGACACTTCTCACGATTTGCCTTACCTTCACTTTGTTGTGCTTGAATCACGCCAATTCCTGCGCCCAGCGCGTCTATCAGGACAAACCCTTTCTGCAGGAGTACAGCGTCAAATACTACCTAGATTCTCCCAAAGCGGATTTGAAAGCGGTCGGTGTCGATCGCAATGGCGTGGTCAAGGTACTTTCGTCCAAGGGACTCATGATGCCGCATGGCGGCCAGTTCTTGTATCCGGGTACATTGGTACCCGACGGAAGGTACCGTTTTATCAAGGATAAAAAACTTACGGATATGACACTCTCAGAAAACCAGTTTGTTTTTCTGAGCGACAAGGCCGTGCTGAGCGATGCCTGGGCGGGTTCGTTGTACCAGAGTCACGACCTGGCCAAAGCCGACCACCTGGCCGCTGGGGCGGATTTTACGTTTCTGGTGTCGGATGGTAGCCAACTGGTGCTTGTATCGAGAGAAAAGAACGTGTGGGAAGGCAAACTGGATAGGGATGAGGTTCAGGAAATCAGGTACCAACCATCCGGGAAGCAGTTTTTTATACTGGGCAAAACCGGCCTGTTTACCTTCTCGACTACTTCTCAGAAACTCACCAAAGTACTGGATGGAAAAAATTTCACGGCCTTCGATGTGGCTAGCGATTCCCGGATCGTCATAGGTACCTCCGAGGGGTACCTGGAATGGAATCCGGCCACCAAAAAATCGACGGTTAAGACCAAACTGCCCGCCACCGACATCACGACCGTGGAGGTGATTGGGGACAAAACCTGGTTCGGTACCTCGCAGGGTGCCTTTGCCGTGGATGCCAAGGGGAAAATCGATTACTACTACGGCGAACGCTGGCTGCCGGGCAATGAGGTGGTGGACATTGCCAAGGGTACCGATAATTCCGTCTTCATCCTGACGAAGGCAGGGTTGAGCGAATTGATTTTCAAATCCATGACCCTGGCCGATAAAGCAAAATTCTACGACCAGCAGGTGCGTACGCGCCACATTCGCGACGGCTTCAATGCCTCGCTCTCGCGCATGGAAAAAGGGAACCTAGCCACGGGGTACCTCTCGGACTCCGACAACGACGGTCTGTGGACGAGCATGTACCTGGGGGGTGAAATTTTCCGCTACAAGGTCACCAAATCCGCCGAGGCCCTGCAAAATTGCCGCGAAGCGCTGGATGCGATGGAGCGGCTTTACACCGTCAATCCAATCCCGGGTTTTCCTTCGCGCTCCTTTGAGCGGCGCGGCTACATCGATCAATTGTCCGATCCCGATCGCTGGCAGCACTCCGACAATCCCGAGTGGGACTGGAAAGCTACCACGAGCAGCGACGAGGTGATCGGCCACATGTTCGCCTTCGGTGCCATGGCCGAGCTGGTGGATGCGCCCGATCTGAAAAAACGCGCCATTGCCCTGATGGATACCCTGATGGACCATATCGTGGTCCACGATCTCTACCTGATCGATTATAACGGCAAGCCCACGCAATGGGGCAAGTGGAATCCGGCCTATGTAAATAATTTTCCGACCGACGTAGGTGACCGTAAGCTGAATTCGTCCAACATTATTGCCATGCTGCAAACGGCCTATCATTTTACCAAAAAAGAAAAATATAAGAAAAAGGCGTTTGAACTGATGCAGCAGCATGGGTACCTCGAAAACCTGATGCGCCCCATGGAACAGATCGGGAAAGCGCCCGAAGGGGCCGATGCGTACAGCAAGATGCTATCGGAAGGCTGGAACCACTCCGACGACGAAATGTACTTCGTAGGCTACTGGGGCCTGTACCGCTATGCCTTCAACGATACCCTGAAAGCCAAGTACAAGCAGGCGATCCTGGACCACTGGCAGGCCGAACGCCCCGAAAAAGAGGGTGCGTGGAATATTTTTACAGCCCTGACCGGCGTACAGAATTTCGACCTGAATGAAGCGGTATGGTACCTGAAGGAATATCCGCTGGATCTGATCGATTGGGCTGTAAAAAACAGCCACCGGAAAGATATTGAGCTTATGAAACCCAACTTCCGCAACCAGACCACCACCGAAGTGCTGCCTCCCGACGAACGGCCTATTCAACGGCACAATGGCAACACCTTCACGCTGGACCGCACGGGTGGCAATGGTACCTCCGAGCACAGCGCGGGTGATATTTGGCTGCTACCCTACTGGATGGGCCGCTACCTGGGTGTCATTAGTGCGCCGGTAAAGTAGAAGGTACCCCCTGACTAATGCTGAAACCGGTCTTGTAAAGTTGCCGGAATACGACGATATAGACTGTCCACAATGGACCGCAGTAATTCGGGGGGCGCATTATGGTCGAAAGTATCGGAGGTATACGTCGTGTCGCTCGTCACGACAGTCAACGTTGCGTGCAGGGCGGCATCGACCTGGTGTTTCTTGCTCAGAATGGGAATTTCAGCCAGGCTGGACACAGGCAGATTTTGTAGCTGCTGCGTCAAGTCTTGCCAGCTTTTAGATGGGGTAGGGGTAGTTTCTTGGGCATCGTTGATCCGCACCGTCGTTTGGGTGGGCGTCACCTCGATACTCCGGTTGGTACCCCGGGTGAATTCGGTAAGGCGGATGTTTTCTATAGTACCTGAATCGTCCATTGACTTTGGCCGGCAGGCGGGCTCGGGAGAAATTAACAGAATGAGGTAGGTTGACAAAAGCAGGGGAAAGCGCATGAACGGGACAGAAAAAGGCGAGGTGAAATACAGACTTTCCTGAAAACGCTTCGACTCTAACAAAAGTGCGTTTGTCATTCCGACTCGGCTTGGTTTTTGCTCTCCATTCCATGTAGCTGATTTTAGTGCATGGGAAAAAATAGAGTTGGAATTAGGGTTAGGGTCTGGTTGGTGCTGGGATGTAGTGGGTTAATGGGTGGAGTGATGCAAGCTCAGCAGTTGCCGCAGGGTACCTTATACACCATGAACCCTTATGTGGTAAATCCCGCCCTGTCGGGAGCCTATGATTTTGCCGATGTCCGGCTCAGCTACCGTCGCCAGTGGCAGGGGCTGGACGATGCTCCCAACACAGCGTATATCACTGCCCATACCCCCGTTGGTTTTGGTGATAAAATAACGGGTGCGGCGCGCACTCCCCGCTACGCCGGAGGAACCACCCGGTTTCCTGCCCCGCCCGTAGGTACCTGGCGCTGGGGGGCAGGAATGGTGCTGCTGGCCGACCGGACCGGACCCACCGAGCGCAACATCGGCCAACTCACGGGGGCGGCCCACGTTAGCCTGCCCGGGGAGTGGCAACTCTCGGTGGGGCTCGGCGCGGGCGTATTGCAGTATGTCCTGCGGTTTGACCGTATTCAAACGGCCAATCCTTCCGATCCCATTTTGCCCGCGGGTCGTGTATCACAATTGAAACCCTATTTTTCGGCGGGCTTGCTGGCCCGGAAAGGGAATTTCTGGGGTGGTGCCTCGGTGCTTTCACCCACGGCCGTTTCCTTATCCTATGCTACCCCGTCGGGGGTAAGGCTGCCGGCAAACTTGTTCCCCACTACTACCTCACCGCCGCCTACCGCCTCGAACTGGCGGAGGAGTGGGTCATGTTTCAGCAGCTATGGTTCAAAAAAGCCGGTCCCGCATCTCCTTCGCTGGATGCACAGGTACGCCTACAGTATGCCGACCGCGTGTGGGGAGGCCTCCAGTATCGTCACAAAGATAGCCTGGGCGGCGTGCTGGGTATGGCCCTCACGAGCGACCTCACGCTCAGCTACGCCTACGAATATCCCCTATCATCCATTAGCTCGGTTTCGACCGGAAGCCACGAAGTCCTACTAGGCTTCCGGTTCAACAACCGAGCCGCTGTTTATTGCCCTCCTATGGGTTGGTAGATTTTATCGGTGAGTGCCATACAAACGCCCGTTTTAGGGCCAATTTTCGTATTATTGCACTCTACCCGCTAAACCACAGTCCGTATTTATGGATATTTCCATATTAATTATTATCCTCAGTTGTTCGGTACTGTTATCGTACGCGTTCGACCTGATCAGCAGCCGGACAAAGCTCCCCTCGGTGGTGCTGCTGCTGGCTACGGGGATGGTGGCCCGCCAGGTCACCCAATACTTCAACATTACCATTCCGTATGTAGATGTACTGTTGCCTACGCTAGGTACCATCGGTCTGATCCTCATCGTACTGGAAGGGGGGCTCGACCTGGAGTTGAGTGGCGGCAAGCACAAGCTCATTGCCCGTACCTTTGTTTCGGCCCTGCTGGGGCTGGTGCTCAGCATGCTGGTCATTGCGGGGATTTTCTATTTACTGCTGGGCGAGAGCTTTTACAATGCGATGGTTACCGCTACGCCTTTTGCCATCATCAGTAGCGCCGTGGCGATTCCCAGCGTGCGGGGGCTTGACAACCGGCGGCGCGAATACATGGTGTACGAGTCGTCGCTGTCGGATATTCTGGGGCTGATGCTATTTAATATCCTGGTCATCCCGAGTGGTTCGGGCTGGGAGTCGGCCGGAAAATTTTTTCAAAGTACCCTGCTGATTGTCGTCATATCGGTCATCTGCTGTTTCGTGCTTCTGTACCTGATCAGCCGCATCAGCCACCACGTCAAGTACCTGCCCATCATTTCGGCCTTGTTTATTATTTATGCCGTCGGCAAAATCTACCACCTTTCGTCATTGCTGGCCATTTTGGTCTTTGGCCTGTTTCTGAACAATACCGAACTTTTTGTGCGGGGAAAACTTGACAATTTCTTCAAAAACGATCTGTTCGAAGAAGAACTCGAACAATTCAAGAACCTGACCGCCGAGAGCGCCTTTATCATCCGTACGTTTTTTTTCCTGATTTTCGGCTACGCCACCAATATCAACGAACTGCTCGATTTTGACGCCTGGATCGTGAGCGGCCTTATTTTGCTGGCCATTCTCGGTACCCGTTACCTGACACTCGCCACTACCTTCAAGGGGAATTTGAGCCCGCTGCTGTACATCGCCCCCCGAGGACTGATTACCGTTTTGCTCTTCCTGACCATCCCGCCCCAGTACATGGTAAAGGGATTCCGGGAGGGTATTCTGATGATCACAGTCATCATGACCGCCCTGACGATGATGGTAGCCGTAATGAGCTACCGCAAACCCGTCGAGGAGGAAGAACATGAGGAATTAGATGTACTGTAAAAATGCCCAATTGGGGCGTAGTCGCAAGTAATCAGCGGAGGTTTCATGCCGGAAAGCCTCACGCTCAAACGAAATGGCGCGGTAGGCGCGGTAGTGATTCCGGTAATGGAGTAAATGAATAAGGTACTCGGTCAGATACCAGACATAAAACAGAATAAAACCCATCTCAAGCTGCTGCCGCAAATGGATGCGCTCGTGATTGAGCAATATCCAACCGGGGCGGTCGCTTTTCACGAGTACTAACGGAAAGAGCGCCATGCCTTCTACCCATAAAAACGATACCCGTACGACAAAGCCTTTAAATGCCATAAAGATGACTGAATTCCAGATTATAGATTCTGGACTTTGTTTGAAACTTCAAGCGGATAGAGCGGCCTGCTCCTTGCTTCCTGCCTTCGAATATACCCACTAAGCTTGGTAAACTCCAACGGATTGAATTCGATTAGTAACCAATAAACTTTTTTTCTTCCAATAACTTACAACTCTAAATTCAAAACTTTTAATTCCTTTATGCTCACTACTATTGTCATTATTTTTGTTGTCGGATACCTTGCCATTGCCCTTGAAGAACCCCTCCGCGTAAATAAAACCGCTTCCGCCCTCATCACAGGGGTACTTTGCTGGACGGCCTACGTACTATATAGTTCTGATACCGAACACGTCGTGGATGCCCTGTCGGAACATCTGGGCTCCATCTCCGAAATCCTGTTTTTCCTGCTCGGAGCCATGACGATCGTCGAGTTGATCGATGCTCACGAAGGCTTCGCCATTATTACCGAGCGCATCAAAACGCGGAATCCGGTGTACCTGCTCTGGATCATCTGTATCCTCACCTTCTTCCTGTCGGCCCTGCTCGACAACCTGACTACCTCGATCGTGATGGTATCGCTCTTGCGGAAAATCATGCCCGAATCGGAGCAGCGCAAGCTGATGGCGGGGATGATCATCATCGCGGCCAACTCCGGGGGCGCGTGGTCGCCCATCGGGGATGTGTCCACGACGATGCTCTGGATCGGCGGGCAGGTGACCACTACGGCTCTTATTACTAATCTGATCCTGCCCAGCATGGTATCGCTGGCCGCGCCGCTGCTGTACATGACCTTTGCCATGAAAGGTAGTCTGAAAGCACTTCCGGTCTTATCGGGTGAGAGTGCCGCGCCTAGTTTCGACGCCGAGAATGGTGTTTCGCGTAATCAGGGAAGGCTGATGCTGGTAGCGGGGGTAATTGGACTTTTGTTCGTTCCTTTTTTCAAAACCGTCACGCACCTACCCCCTACATGGGGATGTTGCTGTCGTTGGGTTCACTCTGGGTACTTTCCGAAATCCTGCATAAGGATAAGGACGAAGAAGACCGCCTGCCCTACACCCCGGCTTACGCGCTGAGCAAGATCGACGTACCCAGCATCTTGTTCTTTCTAGGGATTCTGGCCGCCGTGGGCGTGCTGGAATCGACCCACGTACTGAGCGACCTGGCCACTCAACTGGATGATCTGGTTGGAAACCTGGATGTGATCATAGTCATCATCGGCGTTGTTTCGGCCATCGTCGACAATGTACCCATCGTGGCGGCGGCGATGGGTATGTATGATTTAGGTACCTACCCGACCGACCACAAGCTATGGGAGTTCATGGCCTACTGTGCGGGAACGGGTGGTAGTATGCTGGTGATCGGCTCAGCTGCGGGCGTGGCTGTGATGGGTATCGAAAAACTGGACTTCATCTGGTACCTCAAGCGCATTACTTTGCTGGCTCTGCTAGGATACCTTGCGGGAGCGGGAGTGTATTTGTTGCTGTTTTGAATCGTGATGGAGACGAATCCAGAATATCTTCCTTTATCATAAAAAAGCAGGGGCCGGCATTAAACTTGCCGGCCCCTGCTTTTATAATTTTCCAGCAATGCTGCAAACCCATCAATAATGCGAGGGATTCTCGTCCTGCCATTCGTTGACGCCGTCGCGGATGCGGTTGCGGAACGTGAGCGTGTCGGTGGCGTAGGAGGTGGTACCGTCGGCATTGGAATATTTGTATTTCAGGAACAGCTTCCGATCCTGTAGCAGCTTGGGGCGGTTGAAGGTACTTTCGCCATCGGGCAGCACGTTCACTTTGGAACCGGGTGCCTGGCTGACAATGACTTTATTGCCGTCCAGCGTGATCTGGAAGGAGCCCTTCTGATCGCTAATCAGGTTGGTCACTAGGGCATTGGGGGCCACGGTCGTCAGATTCATCACCTTCACTTCGGGAGAGGGAATAGTCGTGTAGTAGTTTGTTGTTTTCACCACTTTTCCCGTCGAATCTTTCACGGTGGTCACGCCTCCGTGCCAGTAGTTGCCAAACAGCATGTTTTCGTATTTCAACCCAATTACGGCATAACGCTTCTCCATAGCCACGGAATCGGCGTCGGCTGAATTGATATAAAACGGCAGCGCATAGGTGGCAGTAAGGGTAGCCGGATCGGCCAGAAAAGCCGCCGAATCAGCCTTGACGACCACCGAACCCGAATACGAGCCTTTCTGAATAACCAGCTGGTTGTTGCTGGATATGGTGAAATAGTTGGCCGGAAGCGGTTTCAACGCGGTTACCGAGGCCACCGCATTTTTGATATAAGCGGTACCTACCTTCATCGTTTCCAGGATTTCGTTGGTAATCAGCTTATTGTCCATCGTAAAATTGACCAGCCGATCGCGGGTATTGTCACGTACTCCGGCCAGGGCCGCGCCTATCTCAATGGTCATACCTTCCCCCACCACAAACGTACGGACGTCGGTTTGGTACGGGAAATAGATGGCGGTGTAGTCGAAATCCTCGATGTAGTCTTTGTAGCATGAGCTGAGGGCTACCAGAAGGAACAAAAACGGGATAATTTTCTTTTTCATGTTGAATTGAGCGGTTTAAGGATACGCCAATGAATTCTTGATTTTTTTGTATCAGTCAATTATTTCCAGGCGTCCCAGCCTTCGTTTTGCACCAGATTACTCATCCGCAGCACTTCATCGTAAGGAATGGGTAGGTAGGCCGATTTGAACGAGCGCGTTTCGACGGGTACCGTCAGATCGTACGTGAAGGTGTTGTCGTCATTTTTAGTGATTCGGGCCATGTGTACCGGTTTGTTGAGGACATCCAGGCTGGTAGACCAGCGGCGCAGGTCATAAAAGCGCTGCCCCTCGAAACAAAGTTCGAGCCGACGTTCGTTATGGATGAACTCCGTAAAGGCCGCTTTCCCGGCATCGGCTACTTCGGTCAGGTAGGGGTCAGTGGTGAATCCTTTCCCTCCGTCGGGTGTGTCGCGGGAGCGAAGGTACCCCATGGCCTCCTTGGCCGAAAGGCCGTACTTGCTACCGTTGGGCCCTTCCACCTGATTGGCTGCCTCAGCAAAGGCCAGTACCATGTGCGACCAGCGAAGGAAGAACTTGGCGTGCGGCTGCCGGTTGATGGAGTTGTCAGAGAAGTTGAGGCCCATGAAAACCATCTTTTTGATATGGTAATTGGTGCGGCTGTTTACGGGTGGACCGGCGGCATCTTTGCCATTGAGCCAGTTCTCGAACGTATACATGACGTTGGACGTATTGATCTTCACCGCTTTGGCATTATTGTAGAAGATGGTGCTGTAAAAACGTGGATCGCGGTTTTCGTAAGGCTTGGTAGGATCGTATCCGCTTTTGGGATCGGTGATCGGGTAGCCGTTCTTCATCGGAAACGCATCGACCAGTTCCTGCGTGGCACCCACCGAGCCGGTACCCTGGAAGCCTCCCGGGTAGAACATCCTCTCCATGGCGTCGTTGGCGTTCTGGTAACGTGAGCTGAAAATTATACCCGGAAAATTGGGATCGAACCAGTTGACGGCCTTGTTTTTGGTAAAGCCCTTGCTCACAGCGTCGGTGTTCATTTTGAAGTCCATCACTTCCTTGGCATACTTCGCGGCCATGTCCCAGCGGGTCAGGTCATTGCCGGGATTGAACCGGGGACTTGCCCAGGTCAGGTACACCTGGGCCTTGATAGCCCGCGTGGTGATGCCGTCGAAGCGGCCCCAGTACCTTGCGCCGGCGTAGGCGCGGTCGTTGATGTTGGGTACCAGGAAGTCACGGTGGGCGATAGGCAGGTACTTGTAGGCAGAATCGCAATCGGCCAGAATCTGCTTCACGCATTCGTCGTAGGGGCTGCGGGCAAAGTTGACTTCCTTTCCAATATCGACCGGTTCGAGCACGATGGGGTACCCCAACATCTGGCCGTCCATGCCTTTGCCGCCAAATTTTTGTAACAAATCCCACTGAAACCAGGCCCGCAGCGCAAAGGCTTCGCCCTGTAAGCGATTCTTGACCAAGCTGTCCAAATGGATATCGACCAGGAAACGGGTGTTGTAGCCCCGGCGGTCTTTCAGGAACAGATTGACCGAATAAATGGCCCGGTAGTCGCGGTCCCAGTAAGTGCGGAAGGGGTCCTGGCTGGTAGGTAAAGAACCGACCGCCAGGCGCGTTATGTTGTTGGTAGTACTGGTGATGACTACATCGTCGGAGGCACCGTCGAGGTACACCCCTTCGTTGTCGTTGTAGTTGCGGGGCATGAAGTCGTAGCATTGACCCACCAGGCCCTGCACCATGTCCTGATACTGCCAGAGATCTTCCGAATCGCGATTGCCATTGGGGTAGGGGTCGAGATAATCGACGCAGGAAGCCAGCAATGTACCAATCAGAAGAAGGAAAGCGGTGCTTCGTGCACTCTTATACATTGATTTCATAGCGAGTTACGTTAAAAAGTAAGTTTAAGACCCGTGGAAAAAGTCCTGAACAAGGGATTGACCGTCACACCCGAGTTAATGGATTCGGGATCGACATCTTTGATTTTGGAAAGTGTCAGCAGGTTGGCCCCGCGCACATATACCCGCAGGCCGCGAATACCCATGAGATTGCCCGCGCTCAGGGGGACGGTGTAGGCCAGTTCCACGTTTTGAACCTTGAAGAAACCACCGCTTTTCAACCAGAAATCCGATGCCACAAAGTTGTTATTCACTTTGTAGTAGGTCAGGCGGGGATAGTCTCCGCCGATGTTGTCGCGGGTGAAGTTGGAGAAATTATTGTCGCCCCAGCCGTTCCAGAAGTACTTGTTGGTCATAGGAATATCGTAACCCGCCCGTCCGGCACCAATGACCGTCAGATCGAAATTCCGGTAGCCGAGGCGCAGGTTAAGCCCGTAGAAGAGACGGGGCGTGGTGTGGCCGATCTGACTTTGATCGTTGTCGTCCACGACGCCATCGCCGTTTTTATCCAGGTACTTGAGGTCGCCTTGTTGCAGCGTCTCGTCATAAATCTGGGGTACGGCCTGGGTTTCGGCATCACTGGCAAATTTACCCAGGTAGGTCTGACCGTAGTAGGCGTCGACGGGCTGACCGATGCGCGACTGGTAATCGAAGCGATAGTTGGGCTGATCGAATTTCAGGATTTTGCTGTTCTGCACCGTGGCATTGGCCCCGATCGAAAACCGCAAGGCCCCGATTTTGTCTGTATACTGGAGAGACGTTTCCAACCCGTAGTACCTGATTTTGTTGTAGTTGAACCAGGGCCGGGCGTTAGAGATTCCTGCCGTATAGGGAACGGTGTTGAACAATTGGCTCACCATGCCATCGCGAAGATTGTTGTAGTAATTGGCTTCAACCGATATCTTACGGTTAAAGAGCAAAGCATCCAGGCCAATGCTGACTTCCTTGCGCTTTTCCCAGGTCAGGTCGGGATTGCCAATGCGATTGGCGGTGGTACGGTACACGGCGTTGTCGGTGTTGGTGCCAAACCACTGGTTGGTAGAGTAGGGGCCAAAGGCTGAACCCGAAGAATTGACGCCCCAGCGATCCAGGTAGAGGAAAGGCGTCAGGAAGCTTTCGTAACCTATGATACCCGCCTCAGCGCGGAGTTTTAGATAGTTGATCGCTTTTACATTCGAGAGAAAGCTTTCTTCCGAAATCACCCAGCCCAAGCCCGCCGACGGAAACATGGCGTAGCGCTTACTCTTGGCAAAACTATAGGTACCTGCGTAGTTGAGCACACCCTGCACAAAGTACTTGTCTTTCAATGAATAAACGCCCGTCATTACGGCATTTTGCTGGCGCTGGGGTTCCTCGATACCGTTTTTGGATACCTTACCCAAGTAATAGGTTGCCCCAACCTGGACATCATGATTGCCCCATTGCTTTTCGTAGCTCAGATTTTCGTATACCACGAAACGTTGCGAGTAGTAATCGTGGAGCTTGGCTTGCTCGGCCAGGTCGGTTCCGTCGTGTACCTTGGAAAGGCTGATCGTATCGGCACCCGAAGCGGTTACGCCCGGTGTGACGATGTAGGCGATGTAGTTTTCAGCCTTGCCGATACGTACACTGTTGAAAATGTTGAAGCCCACGAAGGTTTTGGATTTCAAACCCGGTATAACTTCCTTCAAATCATAATCGAACGTCAGATTGGATGCCCCTGTGCGTCCGGTTTCATTGTAGTAGCCATTGTGGACCAGATTCCCGATGGGATTGTCGCGGTAAGCGGTATTGGCACTCACCGCATACCAGGGAGCCTGAGCGTTGTCGCCGAAGGCCGCGTAGATCGGGAAAGCGATGGGCGGCGTGTCGGTAATATCGCCGATGGCTGAGTTGAATTCGACCAGATCAAGGGCCGTGTTAACATTGCCATCGTCGCTGGTGAAGTTAGAATTATAGCCGTAGTTGGGTGAACGGCGGATGTTCAGGCCTCCGAAGAAATCGACTTTCACTTTAATCAAATCATTTATTTTAACGTCGATGTTCGAACGGACGTTGATACGGTTGTAATCCGATATCTTGCCCAAGTTGAAAATGTCGCCCTCCCCGTTGTAGCCCAGGTACGCGCCATACTGCACGGTTTCGTTACCGCCCGTTGAGGAAAGGTTGACCCGGCGGAACGATTTGGAATCTTTCAGCATCAACTGCCGGAAATCCACGCTGGGGTACTTGAAACTGTACGGATCGTTTTTGGCATATTCGCTAATGGCCGTATCGTCGTACAAAGGCGCCAGGCCGCTATTCGTGCGGGCCTGGTTGTTCAGCCGGGCGTAATCGGCCCCGGAGGCCCAGCCAGGAAAACGGTCTACCCGGCTGACGCCCTGCTCGGCGTTGACGGTTAGGACGCGCTCGTTGGCCTTGCCGCGCTTGGTCTTGATGTAAATGATGCCGTCCGCACCCCGGGGACCGAGCATGGCTTTACCTACAATATCTTTAATAACCGTGACCGATTCAATTTCCTGCGGGTCGAGGGGCATCTCGGTGATGTCGGTTGGGACGTCGTCTATGATGAAAATCGGACTGCGCCCCCGGGTGGCGAGGCTGATTTTCTCAGTTACCCGAAAATTTCCCAGTTCTTCCTCGGCATTCAGTCCCGTTGAACCATCGCGCTCGATAACTTCGAGGCCAGGTACCAGTCCGGTAAAAGCATTCCGCAGGTCATTAGTGGGATATTTTTCCAAATCGGAGGTTCGCAGTACGCTATAGGCACCCGAGAGTTTGCGCCGTTTGAAATCCATAAAGGGTAGGGGTACCTCATCCTCCGAAGTGTTGAACAGCTTGGACCTTTTAAGCTCCAGCACATTGTTGGCTACCAGGGTACCTACCAATGAAACTGACTTGTGGAAGCCATAGGAACTGACCGTAACGAAGTTCTCAGGCAATGCCTGGAAGGAGAAGGTACCTGTTTCATCCGTTTCAGCATGAATGTTGCCTTCACCTACCACAACGGCAGCGTTAGGAATGGGGTTGCCCTGTTCGTCGGTTACTTTCAGACTGATAGTAACGGGCTTGGCTTTTTTTGCGTTGTTCTGGGCGCTGAGTTCGGAAGTCGCTCCGAGGCAAAGTACCAGCAGTGCCAACACACAACGCAGAGTGTACGGGAAAATTAATCTCATGATGGTCTGTTTAGAGAGTTGGGACTACCAAACGACGTTGGGAGTAAAGTTTTTCATTTTGTACGTGTCGTCGGTATTGAACGGAAAGTAGTACATGGCGTCTTTCCACTTCACCTGACGCGTCGCTGGCAAAGGCTGCCGGATATACTTGAAGCCGGTAGGGTAGGTCTTGCTAACCGGAACTTTCTCGATGTCCATCCCGATGAGCGTACTCGTCATCACTTCCGGGGCGTCCTTCCAGCGACGGATGTCGTGGTAGTAGTGTGACCCTTCGAAGCACAGTTCGATCGTCCGCTCGTTCTTGATGCGCTCCCGGAGTGCATCCTTTGAACCTGTATAAGCGTCCAATACGTCAGGCATTTCCGCCCGTTTCCTGATTTTGTTGAGGGCCTGAAGGGCTGTCATGCTCGCGCCGGGTGCCATACCGTTGGGACCGTAGGCTTCGTTGGCGGCTTCGGCGTAGTTGAGATACAATTCGCCCAATCGGATGATCGGATCGGTGTACTGGGGCGTAGTCTTGTTGTTGACACTCTGCTCGCCCCAGGTCTTACGCAGGTAGTAGCCCGTCTTGGTGATTCCGGCGTAGGATTGATCCAGCAACTGGCCATAGTTGGCAGCCCCATTGACGGTTTCGTAATAGATCTGGGCTTTGCCATAGCCCGGCACCGGTGCCGTATTATAAATGATATCGATATAGAAGCGGGGGTCGCGGTTTGCGTAAGGGTCTTGGTCGTTGTAGTGCCCTGCAGCAATAGCGGCCTGCCGGTCAGCGGCCGTATTGAGGGGTTCCCCCCACTTGGTTTCGAACTTGTCCACAGTATTCTGCGTGGGTGATTCGCCGGAGAAACTGGTCTTCGAAGCGCCAAATATTCCGTTATTTAAGCCTGCCAAATCACCGGTATTGTACGTTTTGGTACCAGCGTACCAGGCCCAAAGCTGTTCGTTGGAATAGGTGGTACCGATGTAGTTTTTCTTATAGTCGGCCAGGGACAGCAGATCGAAGCCGAAGCTCTCGGCGATTTTGATAGCCTCCCAGTTGGCAGCGGCGGCTGCTTCCCAGTCCTTAATCCCCTGTTCGTTGTTAAGCGGACTGGCGGCATACAGTAGCGCGCGTCCTTTCATGGCTTTGGCCGCGACGCCGCCGGGCCGGAACTGATTGGGACTATTCAGGTGACCCGCCACGCCAGGACCTGGGTCGCGGCGCATCAGGTCGGCCTTTGCGAAGAAAGTGGCCGCTGAGTCCATATCCGCCGCGATCCGCAGCAGGGTCTCGCGCTTGGACAGCCGGGCAACATCCCACTGGTCGTCAGGGCCAATTACGGTGGTTAGGTACGGCATGGCGCCCCAAAGCCGGAACAGTGTGAAATGGGCAAAGGCACGGATAAAATGTGACTGCCCTTTGAAATCGTTGATATCCTCGGCGTTCACACCCGTCAACTTATCGATGTTGGCCAACGACATATTACAGATACGGATAATCTGAAACATTGACCCCAGGACGGGTCGCCGGGCCTGATCGTAGGTCATCTTGTTAATTACCGCCGAAACTGAACCCGCTTTGACGACCTGCGCGTCCATCGACCGGCCCATATCACTCATGTCGGTGAGTGATTCCAGGGTGTATTTTTGATCCCAAAAATTGAAGTAGAGCGAAAAAGCGGTCTTGATATTGTAGTCCCGCCAAGTGGTACCATCCAGTTTGGTGCCTTCGTAAATGGTATCGAAAAACCGCTTGAAGTTGTCGTACTTACTGAACACTTCCTCGGTATCCAGCCCCGATTCCGGCGATTTGTCCAGAAAGTCCTCTTTACAGGCTGCCATGAGTACGGTTACCAGCGCTGAAGCCAGTAACAGCGTACTTAATTTTTTGATTTTCATAGGAGTCATGTTTAGAATAAGGCCCGAACGGCAAATTTGATTGCGGTCATTTGGGGATAAAAGCCCTGGTTGAAGTCCTTGCGCTCAGGGTCGCCTTCGATCAGCCTGGTTTTGGTCCAGAGGTTGTTGGCGGTCACGAAGAAGAGCAGGTTATTGGTTCCCAACACTCTTTTCAGGGTTTTGGAATTGAAGGTGTAGGCCGCATAAACCTCCTTCAACCGCAGGTAGTCGGCATTGCGCCAGAAGCGGTTCTCGACCATGATGTCAAAACCCCGGTCGGCTTCACCTCCACCCCAGAAAAGGTTTTCGGTACTACCACCCGCTGAGTAATGCAGCGTGGCGTGGTTAGTCGCACCATTGGTGGGCGTCCAGTAGTCGAGTTGCGAGGCGTGTACCCGCCAGTCGCCTTTGATAAACTCTACTTCGTAGGGTTGGTTGAATTCAACGTACTTGCCGATGTTACCCGTGAAGAGGAAGTTGAAATCGAACTTTTTGTAGGAGAATCCCGAAGAGAACGAATACGTGAGTGGCGCGTAGTCGGAGCCGCGAATGGGGTACTTGTCAAGACTTGTAATTTTACCGTCGCCGTTGAAATCCAGGTACTTGTAGTCCCCCACATTGAGCCGGCTCACGTCGATGGCCGACACGTTGTTGTGAATGTCATCGACGGAAGTGTAGTACCCGGTGCCGGTAAGTTCCACGCCGCTGAGTTGTGCCCCCAGCGGTTTACCCTGATTCTTCTGGTAGTCGGCGGCAAAGGGAAGGTCATCTTTGTAGAGGATGCGGTTTTCGTTGAATCCAAAGATTCCCCGGACGAAAAAGTTGATGCCCGACGCCGTGTTCTTGCGGTATTCGGTTTCGAGTTCTATCCCGTGCTTCTTAAGACTACCCAGGTTGAGTTCCTTGAACGAGTTACCCACCAGCATCGTGACGGTGCGGGGTACCAACAGCATTTTGTCACGCTGCTCGTCGAACACATCGACGCTGAACGTAAAGCTATCGTTCCAAAGTCCCAGTTCCAGGCCGATATCCCGCTTCCGCGCTTCTTCCCACTGGGCGGTTGAGTTGGCTCCCAGATCTTCATGAATGTACCCCCGGCTATCCTTGAAATAATTGCTGAGATACAGCCAGCGGTTGTCTGCGATGTCGCTGCCCACGATACCGTCGGAATAGCGAACCTTTAATTTGCTGATCCAGGGTAGGTTGTCTTTGATGAATCGCTCCTCCGAAAGCATATAGCCCACGGCTCCCGACGGGAAAAAACCGTAGCGGTTGCCGGGCGCGAAACGTTCTGAACCCGTAAGTCCCACGTTAACTTCTACCAGATACTTATTAGCGAAGTCGTAGGTAGCCCGACCGACCAACGCCTGGTTGTAGTAGGGGAATTGAGTGTCTTTGTTCTTTTGCTGACGGTTGGCCAGAGCCAGACCGGACACGGTGTGCTTCCCGAAGCTACGGTTATAGCTCATGGAAAGCTCGTAGTACATATCCTTGTAATAGTCGTTTTCCAAACTACCTACGTTGATGTCCAGTGGTCCCTGCTTGAAAATCTCGTTGCCCTGCCCGTTGCGGAACCAGGGGTTTTCTTCGCTGCCGATCTTGTCGTAATTCAACTGGTAGTCGGGGAAAGAATAGGAGGCCGTTAAGGTACGGTTGCGGTAATAGGTACTCATGGATACCTTGCCTTTGGCGGAAAGGCCCTTGGTAATGAAGTCCAGACTTTGGTTTAGGATCAAATCCGAAAATAGTTTGGAGTCCAGATAACGGTTGAAAGAACCCTGGTTGAAGGATGTGTAGGGGTTGCCCGTGTACTCACCGAAGTTCATGGCCAGCCGCCGTCCCTGGTCGTCGGGGTAGTCGGGATCGGGAACCTGCTCAAGCACCCATTCGGGGAAATACGCCGGGTAGCGCGACGGACCAGTGGAGTACAAATTACGCCAGGGGGTACCATTGGGCTGATTCTTAACACCCGTTTCGCCGCCTACATTTAGCGAGAGGACGGTACTTTGGGTAAGATTGAAATCGATGTTGGTGCGGTAGTTGAAGCGGTCGTACCAGAAGCGGGTATCGTCGTAGCCGTTATGATATGCCTTGAAAAAATCTCCCTGGTGGGTGTAGCCCACCGACGCGAAGTACTTGATAAATTCAGTACCCCCCGACACGTTGAAGTTGGCGTTGGCATTGGCCGCAAAGGGTTTGATCATCGTATCGAACCAGTTGACGTTCGGATAGCGCAAGGCATTCAGCGGTGTCGAAGGGTTCTGGTATTCGTTCAGGACATTCTGCGGAATCAATTCCGTAAATTGCTGGCCGTTCATTAAAGCTACATTATACATGCTCATCGTCTGATACGAGCTGATATGAGCCGGAATCCGGGTGGCCCGTGACATACCGTACGAGGCCGTAAAATCAAGTTTAGGCTTGC
This sequence comes from Salmonirosea aquatica, assembly GCF_009296315.1. Lineage (NCBI taxonomy): Bacteria > Pseudomonadati > Bacteroidota > Cytophagia > Cytophagales > Spirosomataceae > Salmonirosea > Salmonirosea aquatica. The sequence goes on along the minus strand of NZ_WHLY01000002.1, from coordinate 1,384,081 downwards.
CGAACGCGCCTCTTTTGGTAGTGACCAACACCACGCCATTAGCTCCTTTGGCTCCGAAAACTGCCGTAGCTGACGCGTCTTTCAACACCGAGATGGTAGCGATTTCGTTGGGATCCATATCCTTAAAATCGCGCTCGACGCCATCCACCATGATAAGGGGCTGCGACCCGTTCCAACTCGACAAACCCCGGATGATAATTTCGGAGTGGTCGTTGCCGGGTTCACCGCTGTCTTGCATCGTGAGTACTCCCGACAGCTTGCCCGCGATGGCGTTGGTAATATTGGAAGTCCCCGAACGCATGAGCTGCTTGTTGTCCACCTGCGTAATGGCCCCCACTACGCTTTCCTTGCGCTGCGTACCGTATCCTACCACTACCACTTCCTCGAGTGCCTGGTTTTCTGACACCAGCGTCACATTGATAGTGGTTTGTGTTCCTACCAGGACTTCCTGAGATTTGTAGCCAATGTAGCTGAATACCAGGATTGATTTCTCACTGGCGACTACAAGTTTGTATTGGCCTTTCGTATCGGTGGAAATACCGTTCATGGTACCTTTCTCCACGACGTTGACGCCTGGGATTATCGCTCCGTCGTCACCTTTTACCGTCCCCGAAACCGCCACGGCAGCTAGGGTTTGTGAATCGTTACCTACTTTGAGGTCTTCCGGTTTTCTTCCATCGGAAGCGGCCACTAGCCCCACAAACAGAAACTGAAGCAAGACTCCGGTAGCCATCTGCCGCGCAATAGCCGGGATGTAATTGGGTAGTTTTAATGGCATAATCAAGTGAGTTATGTTTTGCAAAGTTGTCTTGATTGACCGTGTTTGCGCTCGAAGCGGGGTACGGCTGGACCCGGCTTGAGAGAACTCAACTCGTATTGCGTAGCATGGGATAAAGGTTTAGGTTCGTTGTGTATTATTTTATATATGCTTCTGAATGCCAGTCATTTTAGAATGGCTATCCACCATACAGGGGATGCGGTAAAACCTGTCTTCAGGATTAGGCGGACTTTTTTTCAGAAGGTCCGTTTTTGAACTACATGGAAATAAATCATCAAGAGTAAGTAGACAAAGGGGATTGTTTACCTATGCATGCAACTGATAAATGATTAATAATTGAATTATTTCTTAAAAGACTATACACTTATGAATATCGGTATAAGAAATGTACAATACTATACTCAGTTGATTATGAAGTAGGGTACCTCTCAGTAGACGAGGAGGTCAACTGGGGTGTCCATTTGACTTGACGTCTGCCTTCAGTAAACACCCCTACCTGTAAAATACTTTTTTGTCACTTTTTTTGATTTTTTTAGTACTGTATGTGGAAGTCGGGCCTGCCAAACTGATGTAGCGCGGGGGTGAAAGTATTTTTATCGAATCCCAAACTAAGTATGGATAGCTGAGCGAAATCTTTTGTATTTTCTTTGTATTGGTAGAGATAGGAGGTATGTATCCATCCCAATTGAATGGTGTGCTTCCTTGAAAAGAAGTGAAAAGAAAAGACAGGAATTAGTGCGTAAGCCGCTTGAAAACAGTAAATTGTGCTAACTGAGTGGAGTTTGTGAGCTAATTCCAAACTGAAAGTATCAAACTATAATTTTCTGATTTTATACATTTACCTGAAATCAAAATTTCGCTTATTATGAAAATCAAAATGTTCTCCGGACTCCTGGTGGCATGGCTGCTGGGTTTCTCGGCTCAGGGCCAGGATCTGACCACGGCTGATGCGGTAGTTAGCAAATACCTGACGGCTATTGGCGGCCTCGAAAAACTCCGTTCACTACAGGATATGACCGCCAGCGCGACAGCCGATATCCAAGGTCGCACACTGGAAATGGAAACAAAAATGAAAATGCCCAATAAATACAAACAGGTGTCTTATATGATGGGAAACGAAGCTGGAGGCGCTACCTTTGACGGTACTACCCTGTCGCGCTCGATGCGGGGGCAGCAGACCACCAAGGATGGGAAGGAAGCTTTCATGGAATTTTTGCAGGGCCATCCTTTTCCCGAGCTATACTACGATACACTGGGGGTGGAGAAAAAGCTGGTGGGCGTGGAGAAAGTAGATGACAAGGATGCCTACAAGATTCAGTATACAGTCGATGGCAAAGAATGGTACGATTACTTCGATAAACAAACCGGCCTGAAGGTGAAGCGATCCGCTACGAATGAATCACCCCGGGGTAAAGTCGAGACAGATATACGGTTTGGAAACTACAAAGAAGTGAACGGTATCAAGTTCCCTTTCACGAGGAGTCAGAAACTGGGGCAATTCGAAATGACTATGGAAACGCAGTCGATCAAACTAAATAAGGGAATCGACGATAAGCAGTTCAAGATCAAATAGTGGAAATGAACAATGAATCATGAAATAGTGGAATCGAAATTGGCGACTTTTCACCATTCATTGTTCATCACACTCAGCCTCGGCTGATTTCCAGTATTTCAAATTCGACGGTACCGGCCGGGATCTTGATCTCGGCCGCTTCGCCTACTTTTTTGCCCAGTAGCCCTTTCCCGATGGGCGATCCTACCGAAATCTTGCCCGTTTTCAGATCCGCTTCTTCTTCCGAAACCAGGGTGTAGCTCATTACAGCACCGTTTTTCTTGTTTTTCAACTTGACCGTAGACAGCACCGCCACCAGGGAGGTGTCGATGGACGATTCGTCCAAGACCCGGGCATTGGAGAGGATTTCCTCCAGCTTGGCGATTTTCATCTCATGCAGGCCCTGGGCATCCTTAGCGGCATCATACTCGGCGTTTTCACTCAGGTCCCCCTTGTCGCGGGCTTCGGCAATCTGGCGGGCGATTTCGGTGCGCCCCTTTGTTTTCATGTCATTTAATTCATTTTTCAGGCGGTTGAGGCCTTCTTCGGTGTAGTATGAAATCTTTGCCATGGGGTCAGACAGTCGTTTGAAAATTAAAAATATCGTTTATTTACTAGGGGCTTTATAACAAAAAAGAACGGCGTGCCGACCGTTCATGGAGAATAAAAAATCACTCGCAGGAGTGATTTTCAGGTCTCTTCGGTTGGGAAGCCGTATCGGAAATATTGTTTCATAGTCCAATCTTGGACGACAAATTTAACAATATTTGCAAACCTTGCCAACAGAATGGTTGAAAATGGACCAAGGCAACGTTGTAAAAAATTGAAAAATAAATTCAAAAAATTGTAAAATGCTTGGAATAAGTGGATTGCAGTTTTTAAACAGCTGGAAGATCGTCTATGTCAAAACCGTTGAAAATCATATTTATGGGAACGCCCGAATTTGCCGTTTCCAGCTTGCAACTACTCCTGGATAACCAATGTGAGGTCGTAGCGGTTATCACCGCCCCCGACCGACCGGCTGGCCGTGGGCAAAAACTGACCGAATCGCCCGTGAAGCAGTGTGCGGTAGCCCGGGGTATACCGGTGCTGCAACCCGAAAAACTTAAAAATCCCGAATTTCTGGCTACACTGCGCTCGTTTGAGGCCGATCTGCAGGTCGTCGTGGCATTCCGTATGCTGCCCGAAGTAGTGTGGGCCATGCCACGACTAGGTACCTTCAACTTACACGCCTCGCTGCTGCCCGACTACCGGGGAGCGGCGCCGATCAACTGGGCCATCATGAACGGGGAAACGGAAACCGGCGTGACCACTTTTTTTATAGAAAAAGAAATTGATACGGGCAAGATCATTTTTCAGGAGAAAGAAGCTATTGCGTCCGACGACACGGCAGGTACCCTCTATGAGCGCCTGATGAAACAGGGTGCCCAATTGGTGCTACGCACGGTACGGGCCATCGAAGCGGGTACCTATCCGCAGATTCCTCAGCCCGCCGGGCGGGAAGGCAAGGAGGCACCTAAACTTTTTCGGGAAACGTGTGAAATCGACTGGAACCGCCCGGCAGCTGAGATTCGGAATTTTGTACGGGGATTATCGCCCTACCCAGCCGCCTGGACGACCCTGAACGGTCAATTTTGTAAACTATACCATGTGAGCGTAGTGAAACCTGATCCAGAACCAAACGCCGAACCCGGTGACTACTGGTCCGATCAAAAGACTTTCCTATACTTTCGGGCGGCCGATGCCTGGGTAGCCGTTCATGACATTCAGGTGGAAGGAAAAAAACGGATGAAAACCGAGGACCTCCTGCGGGGTTTCCGATTCTGAAAGGATAGCCTGGTGCTATCGACAAATCAATCTAACGACATGCTTGTTTCTATTCTTGTTGCCGTATCCAATAACGGAGTGATCGGCCGTGACAACCAATTATTGTGGCGGCTCCCTGACGATCTGAAGCGATTCAAACAATTGACCCAGGGCCACCCGATCATCATGGGCCGTAAAACCTTCGAGTCCATCGGTAAGCCGCTGCCCGGTCGCACGTCCATCGTCATCACCCGTTCGCCCGGCTATATTGCAGAGGGTACCTACGTGGTAAATTCCCTGGAGGAGGCCCTGACCGTAGCCCGGCAGCACCACAGCGAAGAAGCCTTTATCATCGGAGGAGGTGAAATATATCGGCAGGTTCAGGAAAAAAAATTAGCAGATCGCCTCTACATCACAAGAGTACTGGCTGATATTGAAGGAGATACTTTTTTTGAGGTTTTAGATGAGGCAAAATGGCAGCTGGTCAGTGAGGAATTTCATGACGTAGATGAACGCCATCCAATAGCCTTTTCTTTCAACAATTATAGTATAAGAGATGTTATATAATCTTTATCACAAAGATAAGTTAACCCGACTCTTAATTTTTTTTGACCTAAACAGCGAACTATGGAAATAGCTGTACAATCCCCAACACGCACGCTAAAACTAGAACTCATCACGCCCATACTGGATGACCGTCCGGTCTATGTCTCTGGGAATTTCTGCAACTGGTCGCCCGATCTCGATGAACTGAAAATGGAGTGCCTAGCACCCGGACATTACCAATTTGTCTTTCCGAAAGACCTTGAACTGCCCGACGAAATCGAGTATAAATATACCCGCGGCGGCTGGGATCAGGTGGAACTCGATAGTAACGGAAATGCGCCCCTGAACCGTTTTGCACCCCTGGACCGTAAGCGGATCAAGGATTTCGTACCTCACTGGAGACGCAACGGTGTTTCGCTCGACTCGGCGCTGTTTCCTATCGTCGAACTTTTGGCCGAGGCATACGACGTACCTGAACTCAAGGTTAAACGTAAAATTCAGGTACTGCTACCTCACAACTACCACGAGCACCCCGACCGGCGCTATCCGGTGCTGTACCTGACCGACGCCCAGAATCTGTTTGGGGCGGGCTCGGCCTATGGTAACTGGGGCATCGATCGCAAATTGGCAGTATTGGCTGCCCGTGACCGGGCCGATGTGATTATTGTGGCCATTGATCATGGTGACAAAGAGCGGATCAATGAATTTTCGCCCTATGATACTCCCCGCAATGGAAAAGGTAAAGGACGGGAATTTCTGCGTTTTATAATCAATACGCTGAAACCGGCTATCGATGCCAAATACCGCACCAAACCGCACCGTCTGCACACGGGGATCGGAGGTAGCTCGCTGGGAGGACTGCTGGCTACGTACGCCGGACTGATGCATCCTGATGTGTTCGGTCGGTTGATGATTTTCTCGCCCTCTTTATGGATATCGCCCCGCATCCATTTCGACGCCATCCACTTCTTCGAGCCGTTCGAAACCCGAATTTATTTGTACGGAGGTAATCGTGAAGGGGCCAATATGGTCAAGAACCTGAAAAGCCTGCACGAAACCATCGAGAAACAAGGCTATGGCTATGATCGGGTAAAAGTCAAGCTGGAAGTTGATCCACAAGGCAAACACAATGAAGCCCGCTGGGGCGAAGAATTTCCTAAGGCGTTGGAGTGGCTATATTATTGAAAAGCTACTGGCTATTGATATTGACCAATAGCCAGTAGCTTTTACTTATAAAATAAACTGGCTGAGGTCGCGGTTCTGGACTAGCTTGGAAAGCTTTTCATCCACCATTTCCTTCGTGACTACCACGTGGGCGTTCGGTCCGATCACATCCGGGATATCGAACATGAAATCGTTGAGGAGTGAACTCATGACCGTTTGCAGACGACGGGCTCCGATGTTCTCTACTTCACTGTTCACTTCGAAAGCAATTTTGGCAATTTCCCGGATTGCTTCCTCCTGAAACCGCAATTCTACCTGTTCCGACTGCATCATCGCTTCGTACTGCTTGGTCAGGGCATTTTTGGGTTCTTTCAGGATCTGGTAAAAATCATCCTGCGTCAGGCTCTGTAGTTCCACCCGGATTGGGAAGCGTCCCTGCAATTCCGGAATCAAATCGGAGGGTTTGGCCACGTGGAAGGCTCCAGCCGCAATGAACAGAATGTGGTCGGTATTGATAATACCGTGCTTGGTGTTGACTGCACTGCCTTCCACAATAGGGAGCAGGTCACGTTGCACGCCTTCACGGCTGACATCAGGACCGCCGCTACCACCCGAACGGCTGGAGGCCACCTTGTCAATTTCGTCGATGAAGATAATGCCCAGGTTTTCTGCTTTCTGAATGGCTTCGGACTTCACCTCGTCCATATCGATGAGCTTGGAGGCCTCTTCTTCCAACAATAATTTCTTGGCCTCTTCCACGGTAACCTTCCGCTTTTTGCCACGCCGGGGCATCATATTGCCGATCATTTCCTGAATGTTCATCATCGAAACATCGTCAATCGCACCGCCAATCATGCCCACGTTGGGGCCAGAACTCTGCTGGATTTCGATTTCAATTTTCCGGCTGTCGAGTTCACCGTTGCGGATTTTCTCCCGGAAACGCTCCCGGGTACGCTGATTCAGTTCCTGATCGCTGTCGGGCATGGATTCGGAGGTAGAGCTACCATTACCGTTATCATTTCCAAAGCCGACTCCGGCGGTCGAAGAGGCGTGCATGGGCGGAATAAGAATATCCAGGATCGCATCCTCGACCATCTGCTCGGCCCTGATTTTCACTTCTTCTTTTTTCTGAGCTTTCACCATGCCCACTGCCTGCTCCACCAGGTCGCGCACCATGCTTTCCACGTCGCGACCCACGTAGCCTACTTCGGTAAATTTGGAAGCTTCAACTTTGACAAAGGGAGCGTCGGCAATTTTGGCCAGACGGCGGGCGATTTCGGTTTTCCCTACGCCCGTCGCGCCAATCATGAGAATATTGTTAGGGATAATTTCGCCCTGGATTTCTTCGGGGCTATTCATGCGACGCCAGCGGTTGCGCAGGGCAATGGCCACGTGGCGCTTGGCATCGTGCTGGCCGATAATATATTGGTCCAATTCGGCTACAATTTGCCGGGGGGTAAGTCGATCTAAGTGTTCAGTCATATAGGTTAGCTGATGGCGGACAGCCAGTAGCCGATTGCCATCTTTATATTGTATAGATTAAAAAAGGGCGGCAGGCCGCCGGAAAAAAAACTATAATTTGGTAATAAATAAAGGGAGCCGGAACGATAGGTGAGGACGGGTTGAAAGAAATTAACACCCAAACAACCGTTCCCGTTTGGAAAAAACGGTCATTTTTTCAGATTTAGATTAAAACTGAAGGTATTGGCAGCCATTCCTGCATGGTACTGGGCGCGTCCGTAAGCGAGTTCAAACCGTTTGATCCGTAGCCAGGCACCAAATGAAAAGCCCGAAAAACCGCCCATATCCTGTAGGCGCAACTCCTGCCGGAGCAGGTGGTCGTAGCCCAGCATAAGCCGAAAGGTAGGATGAATCAGGATTTCGGTACCCAGCGTGAGGTGCCGCAGGAATTTTTCGGGTAGGTTGGTTTTGCGTGGAATACGATTGCCATTCGCATCGAAATCATAAAATAGAGCCGGATCATTATATACCATGTCGAAGGAGTTGAGGTGGTGGGCGGTGAGTGAAAGGCGCAGAGGTGCATACTCAGGCTTGAAAGTAACGCCTATCCGCAGGTCGAAGGGCAGGGGAGGTACCTCGCCGCCGGCGTAGTTTTGTTTCAGGAACCCCAGGTTTTTCACTACAAAACCGGCAGTCAGGTCACGGGTAGGATGCCTGAACACGGCCCCCCAATCCAGCGCCAGCCCCCATAGTTGGTAACTGGCCAGCGAGGAGCCCACTAGTTTTAGCGCGCCGCCGATGGTAATGTTCTGAATCGTGTTGCCATAGCCTACCGACAGTGAGTAGTCGGCCGCCCGGAATTCGCCCACCGGATTGCCCAGATCATCCGTTTCTACCATCGTACCGTAGTTGAAATACTGAATACCACCCGCCCATACACCCCGCATTTCCCCGAATTCGTGGGCAAAGGCCATGCTCACAAAGCGGGTGTCAGCCAGGTAGGGCATATATGTCATCGAGAGTTGGTCAACTTTGGCCGTATCCAGCAGAGCCGGATTTTGCATGAATAAAGTAGCATCGGCGCCCGACAGCGTAACATGGCGCGCCCCCAGCGCCGTGAGGCGTGCAGTGGGGGGAGCTGTAGGAAAGTAAGACCCGCTCTCCCGCCTGTGGGCTGGGCGGCCAGCCCTGATCCAATGCTGAGCAAAAGCAGTAGGAACAAAGGTTGGCTCCCTAGGTACCCCCGTCCGGTACGTTGTTGCATAAAAGTATTGATTCCGTAAATTGCCCGTTATTTGCCGGTTGGTTGAAAAGTAAAAGTACAATGAAAAAACCAACCTATCCCAAACCAACACCCTCACAAACAAACGAGCGAAACAACATGAAAACGCCGGATTCAACGACGGGTCGAACCGAAATATTGGATAAAAAAAACGCCGAGGCCCTGTTGGGAGGCGGTGAAAAGCGGATTGCCTCCCAGCACAAAAAAGGAAAACTGACGGCCCGCGAGCGCGTGGAGCTGTTGATGGACGAGGGTACCTTCGAAGAGATCGGTAAATTTGTCATGCACCGCAGCAAAGATTTCGGGCTGGACAAGGAACACTACCTCGGCGATGGCGTCGTGACGGGTTATGGTACTGTAGCGGGGCGGCTTACCTACGTATTCGCCCAGGATTTTACGGTGTTTGGCGGCTCGCTTTCTGAAACCCACGCCGAGAAGATCATCCGGATTATGGACCTGGCCATGAAAAATGGCGCCCCTATCGTGGGCCTCAACGATTCGGGCGGCGCGCGTATTCAGGAGGGGGTGCTTTCGCTCGCCGGCTATGCCGATATATTTTATAAAAACACCCTGGCCTCGGGCGTCATTCCCCAGATATCGGCCGTGATGGGTCCCTGTGCGGGCGGGGCGGTGTACTCTCCAGCCATCACGGACTTTATCCTGATGGTGGAAAATACCAGCTATATGTTCGTGACGGGGCCTAACGTGGTGAAGACCGTGACCCACGAAGACGTGACTTCCGAAGAGCTCGGCGGTGCCATGACCCACGCCACCAAGTCGGGCGTAACGCACTTTGTGGCCGCCAATGAAGTGCAGTGCATCGAATACCTAAAAAAGCTGTTGAGCTATATGCCCCAGAATTGTGAGGACGAAGCCCCGCGCCAGCCTTACGAAGGTACCGACGAGCAGCGTCCCAAATTGAAAGACATCATTCCGGCGAACCCCAACCAACCCTACGACATCCGGGAAGTGATTGATGAACTGGCTGACGCCGATAGTTTTTTTGAGGTACACTGTCATTTTGCCGAAAACATCGTCGTGGGTTTCGCGCGCCTGGCCGGGCGGAGCATTGGCATCGTGGCCAATCAGCCCGCCGTGCTGGCCGGGGTACTTGATATCCACGCCAGTCAGAAGGCGGCCCGCTTCGTTCGTTTCTGCGACAGCTTCAATATTCCGCTGCTGGTGCTCGAAGACGTACCCGGCTTCCTGCCCGGCACCGATCAGGAATGGAACGCCATCATTACCAACGGCGCTAAATTGCTCTATGCTTTTTGCGAGGCCACGGTACCCCGCATCACGGTCATCACCCGCAAAGCCTATGGGGGGCCTATGATGTAATGAATTCCAAGCACATTGGGGCCGACATGAACTACGCCTGGCCAACGGCCGAAATCGCGGTGATGGGGGCCAGCGGCGCGGCCGAGATTATTTTCAAGCGCGAGATTGCGGAGGCGGACGATCCGGCGGAGAAACTGCGTGAAAAAGTGCAGGAGTACACCCACAAGTTTGCCAACCCCTACCGCGCTGCCCACCGGGGCTACGTGGATGAGGTGATTTATCCCGAGCAAACCCGCGAAAAGCTGATTCGGGCCTTCGCCATGCTGGAAAATAAAGTAGACACTTTGCCCAAAAAGAAGCACGGAAACATTCCCCTCTGAGAAAAGTTTAGCTTCCAAAGTACCTGTACCTGATTTTAGCTTCCCATCAAGAATCAAAAAATGATTGACAAACAACAGCGCTTTGAAGAATTACATCCCGATGTATTCTTTCTTACTTCGGAACAACCCACTCAATTGGCTGATTTTCTGCGGCAGTGCGGCTGGATTGTTGCCGATGAAGCCGTGCAGCGTATCGAAAAACCGGGTGAGGGCAATATGAATTACGTACTTCGGGTAGGTACCGACCGCCAATCTTTCATCGTGAAGCAGTCGCGGCCCTGGGTGGAAAAGTACCCCCAGCTCGACGCGCCCATTGAGCGGATTATCGTAGAGGCCCAGTTTTATGATGCTTTGTCGGAAGTGGCAGGATTACAATCTTACATTCCGGCGCTGAAAGGCTTTAAGGCGCAGCACTTCATGATGGCGGTGGAGGACTTGGGCGAAGCTTCGGACTTTACGAATAATTATAAGAAATCGGAGCAGATCACTCCGGCCGAACTGGCCGACCTGATACAATTTATTTCGGGGTTGCATCAGGTATCGATCGGGCAGCTGCAAGTCCCCTTCCCCGACAACCAGGCCTTGAAAACCCTGAACGCGGAGCATATTTTCAACTACCCCTACCTGGAAGATAATGGCTTCGACCTCGATACGGTACAACCGGGCTTGCAAACCCTGGCCACCACGTATAAGAAAGATGAAACACTGAAAAAGAAGATCCAAAAATTGGGTGAGGTATATTTGGGCGAAGGGGGTACCCTACTTCATGGCGATTATTATCCCGGTAGCTGGCTGAGAACGGCGAAGGGTACCCGGATCATCGATCCGGAATTCGCCTACGTGGGCTGTGCGGAATTTGATCTGGGGGTGCTGGTGGCGCATCTCAGAATGGCCCAAACCGACGATGCGGTCATCCGTGCCGGTTTGGAGGCCTATGACCTTACGACCCGTACCTTCGACCATGCCCTGTTTGCCGGGTTCTGCGGGGCCGAGATTCTGCGGCGCATCATCGGCCTGGCCCAGCTGCCGCTGGATCTGACCCTGGAAGAGAAAGAGCATCTGCTGCTGTGGGCGGCCGCGTCGGTACTGAATCCCGAAACCAATCCCTACCTTACTGGCTTGCCGGAAAAAGATTCGGTACCTTCAATCGATAAGAAAGAATGAGATTTTTTTGCATGAACAGCCGGACTGTCGGTTTTGGAAAGCTACTGGTTCTGGCTTGGTTGGTGAGTACATCGGCTGCGCTGGCGCAGGTTTCGACCCGATTGTCCAAACAGGAATACTACAACAAAATACTGGGCTTACTGGTTGGCTCGGCCATCGGCGATGCAATGGGCGCGCCGACCGAAATGTGGCAGCGTCGGGATATCGAGGTGGAATACGGCCGGGTTCACAAGCTGGACTCGATGGTGCGTGCCCCGTCGCCCGAGGGTACCTGGAAGTACAATCTGCCCGCCGGCGGTACCACCGACGATACCCGCTGGAAAAAACTGACGGTTGACTACGTACTGACGCAAAAGCTACCCCAACTCAATTCCAAAGCTTTCGCTGACCACATGATCGGGCGTTATAAAGACGACATCAAAAACCTGAAAAACACCGAAGGATTTGACCCCGAACCTTACGAGGAGGCGATCATGCGGATGGCGTGGCTGCAGGAATGGGCCAAAGTAGCGGAGCCTTTCCGGAACAACGATCTTAAAGCCTACGCCGATGCGCTCAGTAAATTCTACGGCGGTGAAATGGTGTGCGCGGGCCTGCTGTACGCGCCGGTAGTGGGGGCGGCCGTACCCGGCAATCCGCTGCAGGCTTACGAACAGGGCTATGCGCTTTCTTTCTTCGATATCGGTTACGCCCGTGACCTCACGGCTCTGGCGGCCGCCATGACCTCCGCCGCTTTCGAGCCGCGCGCTACCCCCAAAGCGTGATGAACGTGGTCAGGACGGTGGACCCCAAAGGGTATTTCAAAAGCCGGTTGGTAGGTCGGCGTGCCTATGCTTTCTAGCAGGTTGCCCAGAACATCGCCTACGATTTTCAGAAAACCCAGCCGTCGGACTTGCCGGGGGGTACCTGGTACCTGCCGCCTGGACCGCGCTTTCGCCGCTGGAGCATTACCGCATCACGCAGGCCTACGCCCAACTGGACAAGCTGAACGAGGACCTGCCTTTCCACGCGGCCGAAATCATATTGATTACGCAGACGGCCCTGCTCTGCCATCAGTTTGATTTTGAAAAGAGTATGGCTTTCATCATCAATTACGGCCGCGACAACGATACCGTAGGTGCCGTGGCGGGTGCGATCCTGGGCGCCTATTGGGGAGCCGATCGCCTACCCCAAGCCCAATCCAAACTTGTGCGGGAAGTATGCAAAAATCAGCTGGGAATTGATCTGGAAAAACTGGCGCAGCAGATGACGGACAAGGTGTATTGATCTACTGGACTTGATGTGTACTTTCTTATCTATTCATGCAAAGAAAGCACTTCAATCTTATCTTGTAAAGATCTTGTTCACAGCATAGGATCGGTTAATTAGTTGCACCTGAAAATATTTCAAGTACCCATGATCACTAGTTTACGGTCTCTTACTCTTCAAAAAATGACTTGGCTGCATTTCTTTGATATAAAATATCCCGTCAAAGACCTCGGTCCAGCGGGCTTCAATCGCACTGTGTCCTCTTGCTTTTAGTTTGAAGTAGTCGGCATAGTCAGGGTACTTCTTTTTGAAAGCCTGAAAATCAATGAAGGCGTAATCCAGTTCTTGATCTATCCAGTTTTCAAAATCGTTTCTTCTGCTTTTTTTAATAAGAAATAAGGGCTGGTTTAGGGAGGCTTTCGGGGCTGTCTGTGATTGGCCATAATTGGAGGTGAATCCCAGCATGTAGGTTTGTTGGTGTAGAGCACTATCCGTCGAGAAATAATGCCCCATCGAGGCAATGCCAAGGTGAGGATTTTTGAAGGACGTTTCCCCATTTTTCATAATATGAAGATTTGCCGCCCACACAATAATTTTTTCATTAGGGTACCTTTCCTCAACCAGCCATTTTAGGTTTTTTGCCATTCTGGCTTCCCTTGTGTTGTGAGAAGCCGATTTTCCCTGGTTGCAGATCTCAATGGCAAACTCTTTCAGGTTTTCCAGGGCCAGGTAGGGGGCTTCTCTTTTTTGGCTGTTTGGTAGTTCTTTCTCTATTCCCTCGACCGCAGTTTGAAATTTTTCAAGTTGTTTGATGAAATCGGTATTCACCAGGCTATCCAAATAAAGAGTAGTCTTATAATTTGATGGCAGCAGTGTATCAATAAAAGGAAGAAAAAGTGATTTGTAATCGTCTGATTCATAGTATTCGCTATGGTTTGTTGATAAAAATTCGTCGAGCGATTTTTTCAACGAATCAGTAGTGAATCGACCATGCATTTGATTGTCGAAACCCGCAATGATTAGAGGATGAGTCGATCGGTAGGAATCAGGTATATAGTTATAAAGTAAAAGGCTGCATTCTTCACTATATGACCAGACAGGGTATAAATTCTCTTTAAAAAACCGGGAAACAGTGGCTGAATCATGGCTTGTGTGTTTCCAGCCTTCGGTCAGAGCGAAGAAATCACTTTCAAAAGCGAGAACGTTAAATCCCATTTGCTCGTGGAGATATTTTATTAGTTTGGTTTTGGCCAGAAAGGTGGTTCCATCCCCATGCGACTGCTCTCCCAGCATTACTACTCTGGAATCTCCCACTGCCTGCCGGATTGGAAGTAGGTCGTCTGAATTATCAGTGATCAGGGAGGGGATATCTTTAGTCTCTTGTTGTACATATTGTTTTAACTTAGGCTGTCCGTATCCCAG